>NZ_VMLC01000009.1:0-9648 GCF_013276505.1 Streptococcus sp. 5905 | reverse complement strand
TGTACTATTTATGGTATAATGAAAGAATGAAATACCCAAAAATTGATTTAAAAACTATTCGTCTGCAGACGAGGCAATTTCAGGCTGAAAATCCCCGCCTCTTTCTCGTCTATCTCTTACCTAGCATACTGGTCATCTTATCAGGCTTTCTCAACCCCTTGGCTCGTCTCCAAGAAAGTGTTTTAGAGCAATCCTTTTTCAGCATGCTGGCACAAATGCTCCAAGCCTATCTCTTCCCACTAGTGGTTTCTTTTATGAGCACGATTTTTCTAGCAGGTGCTGCCTTTGCGACACTCAGACTTCTCAAGGATCCTGATACGGAACTCTCCGTAAAATCAAGTCTGGCCCTCTTTGCTGAAGAGCGCTTCTCGCAAACCTTCCTGACCCTGCTCCTCAAACGTTTCTACCTCTTTTTATGGAGCATTCCAAACTTAGTAGGCGTTTATTTTCTCTTTTATAGCAATCTATTGGCTAGGAGATTTGTCGCCCTACATCCTGAATTTCCAAAATTAGACCTCTCATCCGTTGAAACGGAGCAGTTCCTTCTGACCTTTGGGCTCTACTTTTTCGCGAGTCTCATCTTGATGATTGTGGGAAACATCCTCTACATTCCACAACATTATGCCTACTCGCAGGTAGAATTCCTCCTCTGCGACACTCTGGATTTAGGACATGCTAAACCCCGTCAAATCCTGAAAACTAGCCGTTTCTTGATGAAAGGTTACAAATTCCAGCGCTTTGTCCTCGACCTACAACTACTCCCTTGGTACTTCCTCAACTGGATCACCTTTGGAATTGCTAGCTTTTCACTCCTTCCCTATATCCAGAACAATCACATCTTCTTTTACAGAGCCCTACTAGCCCGTAAACGTCGAAATGGATGAGAGTCTACAAAAACCAGCGTCGTTCAGGACGCTGGTTTTCTTATTTCAAAAGTAACATACTCAGCAGAGTCAAAATAGCAGGCCCGCCTTGCTTCAGAATAATCTTCTTGTCTGCTGTCAGAGAACCATAGATCGCTGCACCAAGCACAAATAAAACAAAGATAGTCACAATTTCCAAACTTTGTGAGAAATAAATCCCATACAAGAGAAAGACACCTATCAAAGCATTATAAATCCCTTGGTTTTTAAACAGTGAGGTGACAGAGGGTCTAGTCAACTCTTCCTTGTCCATATTAAAGACTCGGCTGGTTGCATCTGATTGGGTTGCCATACTCTCCAAATAAAAGATATAAAAATGTTCGAGGGCAACAAGGGTTGCTAAAATAGTAGTAATGATTGACATCGTTTTCTCCTTAAAATTCTATTTTTTCTAGACCTGACACTAGTTTCGTCAGTAAAGTTGTTAGCTCTTTCTGCTCGGCTGTCGATAAGATGCTCTCCATCTGTTCCTTCACTCGCAAATGATGTTTAGGCGGACTGACTAAGAGTTGATTCTTGGCTTCTTGGGTTAATTCAACTAAGACTTCTCGCTGATTGGCCGGATTACGCTTGCGACTGACATAGCCCTCTGACTCTAGTATCTTAAAATGACGGGTCAAGGCCGCCTGGTCGATTTGCAACTTCTCCTGAACGGCAATCTGGTTGCAGGGTGACTGCTGCAGTAAAAACTGCAAGATTTGATAGCGGGTCAAACTAATTCCCAATTGTTTCTCAAAAAGTTGAGTGATCATCTGATCTGTTAAATGGAGCTGGTACAGTAAGTCGTTAATTTTTTTCATTTCTACCTCCTTGCGTACACTTGATTTATCAACTATTGAGCTATCAAGTATATTACAGAAAGATTAAAAACGCAACTATTTTGCTTACTCACGAAAAATAGCCTCTTGGTTTCAATCCCAAAAGGCTATTATTTCTATATTCTAGATAAAATCCAGCACTAACCTACCAAATCTGCTCGAAGGATTTCTCCCTCTTTATCAATGACAACTTCGATGGCATGGCCCGCAAAAATTTCCTCGCTATCATCATAGTAGAGGGTCAATTCCCCGTCTTCGTTGATCGATAGTTCACTCAAGGAAAGAGAGTTGGTAAAATACTCTTCTGTTAACTCCACATCATTTTCATCTGAATCTATCCAGTCTTGAGCTGTTTCCCACAGTTCTTTGACAATATAGTCTTTAATCCGAGTATCTTGAACTTGGAAAGTTCCCATAAATTTCTTTAGATCATCAAAAGAACTTGGAGGGAGACTTTCATCTGCACTCGCAGCAAAGATAGCATGAATCTTACCACCACCCTCGTAAGTGATAAATCCTTCAAACCAAGAATAGGCTCTGTTTAAGGTGAATTCGCCAATATCGTCTTGAATGATGACCGGTTTTTGATAGGTTTCAATCAAGGTCTCTAACCTAGAGTCTGAGGATTGGTCATCTAGGTATTCCAGCAAGTGGTAGCAGTTATTAGCTACTTCTGACATATATGGCTCTAACTCCATGAAGGGGCGTTTTTGACATTTGATATGATGAATTTTGTAGGGTTCAAAACTAAAGCCCCATCTCTTTTCTTCAAATTCCTCAGGAGTCAATACCCATTCCAAACGTCCCTCACGTTCAGAGAATTCCTGGGTTGCAACATTGACACTAGCTTTAAAATGAACGGACGGCATTTTACAACCATCTTTTAAAGAAGCGGCCCCAGTTACATTTTGGAGGGTAAAAATCAAGAATTCGACAATTTCACCACAAAATTCCTCTTCAAAATCATCTCTTGTTTTCTCAAATGGAGTTTTTAATCGATTTGTCATTCACTTCATCCTTTCTCTCTATGCTTAAAAGCGTTAGCATAGTTTTGTATTCGCTTACATTTTAACATGTTTTAGATTTTATTTCACTTATCAATACTATTTTACACAAAAAGAAGCTACACTTTTAAATGTATAGCTTCTTATTATTCTTAATTCATTGAAACGTGAACGTGGTCATAGTGGTTTTCAGTCACACTACCACGGTCTGGCATTGGATTCCAAGTGTAGGCAGGTCCATATTTACTATCGTATGGAGCGTAGAAACGTTGTTTCCAGATGATGTAGTTGATACCACGGCTAGCCATATTTTGAACCGCATATTCCGCGATTTGATCACCAAGTGCTGAACTCACTGGAACCATAAAGTCGATAGCTAAACCTTTACCATGGTCCCCACTGTCTCCAGGACGGTAACCACTAAAGGATGTGATGCCAAACAAGTTAGCGATTTCTTCCTTAAAGGCTGCTGTTTGCGGTTGAAGACCAGCATTCTCAGACTTGGTTACAGCAAGTCCTGCATAATCAGGAGCAGCTGGAGCCGAATAAGTTCTTGAAGCCGTTTGGCTTTGCTCTGCTAGATATGTCGAAGTTGCAGTGTCAGAAGTTGCTGTTGATGCTGCTGTTGCACTTGTTCCTGTTGTATCAGCAGGTATTTCGGTTGCTGGAGCAGCTGCTACTGGTGCTTCTGCTGGAGTTGTTGCTGCTACTGGTGCTTCCGCTGGAGTCGTTTCAGCTGTTTCTTCAGCTACAGGTGTTTCTGTAGATGGTGTCTCCTCAGCAACTGTCGCTGTCTCAGAAACTTCTGAACTTGACGCTACTTCTGTTGATTTTTCGGTCTCTGTTGCACTTGGTACTTCCTCAATTGGTTGAGAAAGGTCTGCAATCTGAACAGTTTGATCGTCAACAGTCACTTGATTTGTCGTCAAATTAGCTGTCGCAGTCGTCACTTCTTCACTAGCATTTGCTTGAGGAGTTTGGATTTCAACTTCCGTTACCTCTTCTTTCTCATTGACAGTTGTAGTGAGGACAGTATCTGGGAAAATCAAGTCCATATTGGTGATTTTATTCAAATTAGCAAGAACCGTCACATCTACTCCCAAAGCTTCTGCAATCGTGCTCAGGGTATCACCATACTGAACTGTATAGCTTGTTTTGTTGTCCGTTTTAGTCACATCATTTTTAATTTGCTCAACGCTACGAGCAGTCCAAAGGATCTCCTCTGCTTGAGTTGCCAAAACCGGGGCAAAAGACAAGGCTACTGTTGAAGCTAAAATAATTCTTTTCTTCATTCGTTCCTATTCCTTTCAAATGAGTACCTGTCTATCATAACACAAAAAAAGCAGAAAAAAAGCCCTCTCGGGCCTATTTAATAGAACTGTCTATTCCTTGTAACAAACTCGATTACTTGAAATAGTTTGTTAGGTCTCTGTCACACAACTGACACAATCTTATAGTTACTTACTCTCAAAAATATGAAGAATATCTGCCAGTGCTTGAATCCTGTGATTCCCTTCATAAGGCGACTCCAAAAAGTTAATGCTTTGAATACCGCTATTCTGGGCAAATTCCACATCCAGAGTCCGGTCTCCTATATAATAGGT
Source organism: Streptococcus sp. 5905 (assembly GCF_013276505.1). Taxonomy (NCBI): domain Bacteria; kingdom Bacillati; phylum Bacillota; class Bacilli; order Lactobacillales; family Streptococcaceae; genus Streptococcus; species Streptococcus sp. 5905. The sequence goes on along the minus strand of NZ_VMLC01000009.1, from coordinate 5,299 downwards.
GTTATCAGGATCCAGCTGATACTTGTCTAACAGATAGTTAGCCGCTTGTGGACTTGGCTTCCGCTCAAAACCGCTCTGACTGGTTAAAATCTCTGTAAAATAGGACTCCAATCCCAAGTCTCTGAGAATGGTAAAAGCATTGTCCCCCTTATGAGTATAGACAAACTGCTGAATCCCTGCATCGTCTGCCCAAGCTAGCACTTCACGCGCACCTGGCATCAAAACTACCTGAGCATTCTTCTCAGCCAGGCTCTGGGCACGTACCTGATTGAGCACTTCCGCATCCAGGTTTCTCTCTTCTGCCGCCTGCTCCAGCAAATCCTGCACAGAAAACTTGAGGATAAACTCTCTCACTTTCTCCTTATTATAAGGAATAGAAAACTGAGCAAAGGTCTCCTCAATCCCTGACAAAATCGCTTCGTAAGAGTCCAATAAAGTCCCGTCTAAATCCCAAATAAAGGCTATTTTTTGCATCTCCTATCCTTTCAACATCATATAACGCTGGTAACGGTAACGTAGAAATAACCAGCGAAAACCATTATCCAAGAGAGTTCCTGCCCAAATACCAGGCAAGCCCCAACCAAGAACAATCCCCATCAGATAGGCTGTCCCAATGCGGATACACCACATCCCAATACTTGTCGCATAAAAGGGGAGGCGAGCATTTCCCAATCCCTGCCAAACTGCCGTATAAATAACTGTCCCTGTCGCCATGGGAGTCCCTAGTAGTGAGAAAAGTGCCACCAAAACGCTCGCTTCAACTGCTATAGGGTCGGTCGTATAGAGGTGTGTCAGTGGTGCCCCCAAGGCATAGATACTGAGAGTTAAGGGCAACATGAGAAGTAGAGAAAGCCAAAAGGTTTGTTTGCTTACCTCGTCTACTCTTTCCCAGTTATCCTCTCCAACTGCTCGAGCCACCTGCATGACCGTCGCCGTAGCGACGCCAAAGGCAGGCATGTAATTAAACTGGGTCAAGACTTCTCCGACTGCATTTCCAGCCACTGCCTCCGTTCCAAAAGACACGACCAAGGCAATGATCACTACATCTCCAGCCCTCATCATAAGCCGCTCTCCTGCCGCTGGCAAAGCCAAGGTCAATAGTTCCTTATCTAAACCAAAAGTCGGTTTCTCAAAAGGCAGCTTTAATTGCGACCACAAAATCACAAGACCGACTAAGCGAGACAAGATAGTCCCCCAAGCAACACCTGCTATCCCCATATCAAGGACAAAAATAGCTAGACTTGAAAAAAGAATATTCAAGGCATTGGATAACAGACTCACATAGAGGGGTAGACGCGGATTATGCGTTGCACGAATCAAGGCACCTAGACTCGTCATCAAGCCCAAGAGAACAATCGATCCACCCACCAAAGATAGGTAGAGCCCACCACTCTCAGCCACCTCCTGCTCAGTTCCCAAAAGTCCTATCATCTCTTGCCCAGCAAAGATAGACAAAGCTCCTAAAAGGGAACTTAATAGTAAAGTAATTTTCAACGCCTCAGTCACATGGTAGGCTAGCTTGGACTGATCTTTCTGCCCCAAACTTTTTGAAATAACACTGGAAATAGCAGCTCCCAGAGCGATAAAAATCGCCTGATAAATCGTGATAATATTGCCAGCAACTGAAACACCTGAAATAGCTATCAGTCCCAAGTGAGCGACCAAGTAACTGTCCACCATTCCCATGAGCATTTGCAAAAAGTTTTCACCCATAGCTGGCAATGCAATATTAAGAATGTCTTTATTTTTCTTAAACAATCCTTCCTCCTGATGAAAAGAAACTCAGTTGGTTTCCCAACCGAGTTTACTCCCTCTGTCTTAAAGTCCTAGATAAGCCTCAACCGCTGCTTGCATATCAGCAGCTGCCACTGTTGTTTTATGACGAACTGGAGCTGTTTCAAGGCCATCAACCGCTGGTGGCACTGCCACTCCTGAGATTTTATGTAATTGAGCCAAAGCTTCAAAGTCAGTTAAGCCTGTTTTTCCTGTTACAGCTTCTACTGCAACCACAGGGAACTTGTATGGACTAGCTGTTGAAGCAATCACTGTCTTAGTCGCATCGCCAGTAGCCACTTGGTATTTTCTATAAACAGCTGAGGCAACCGCCGTATGTGGATCCTCGATATAGCCATCTGTTTGATAAACACGTTTAATTTCTGCCGCAGTTTCTTCCTCAGTCGCATATTCAGCTGCAAAGAGTTCCAGAATCGCTGCATCAAAGTCTGTCAATTCATATTGTCCTTGTGTATTCAAGGCATTCATAAGATCAGCTGTCTTAACCGCATCATTCCCCAAAAGATGAAAAATCAAGCGCTCCAAGTTTGAAGATACCAAGATATCCATAGATGGGCTAGTTGTTATCTTAAACTCACGTTTCTTGTCATAGACACGTGTTTTAAAGAAGTCTGTCAAGACATTGTTGTCATTTGAAGCACAGATCAATTTACCAACTGGCAGACCAATTTGCTTGGCATAAAAGGCAGCCAAGATATTTCCAAAGTTTCCTGTTGGTACTGTGAAGTTGACCTTTTCACCAGCCACAATCTCACCAGACTTAACCAACTGAGCGTAGGCATAAACATAGTAGACAATCTGTGGCACCAAACGACCGATATTCATAGAGTTAGCTGATGAAAACTGTAGCTTATTAGCTGCCAATTTTTCACGAAGGGCCACATCATTGAACATATGCTTCACGTTAGTTTGCGCATCATCAAAGTTTCCATCAATAGCGATAACATGAGTATTGTCGCCAGTCTGAGTAGTCATTTGCAACTCTTGTACCTTGCTGACACCGTCTTTTGGATAAAAGACGATAATCTCAGTACCAGGCACATCTGCAAACCCTGCCATAGCGGCTTTCCCAGTATCACCAGATGTCGCTGTCAAGATGACAATCTTGTTCTCCAAACCATGCTTTTTAGCGGCAGTCGTCATAAAGTATGGCAAGATTGATAAGGCCATATCTTTAAAGGCAATCGTTGAACCATGGAAGAGTTCCAAGTTGTATTGCCCAGCTAGTTTCACCAAAGGCGCAATAGCTGGAGTATCAAACTTGCTATCGTAGGCATTGTTGATGCAGTAATCCAACTCCTCAGCTGTAAAGTCATCTAAAAATGCTGACAAAACTAACTTAGCAACTTCCTGGTAAGAAGCATCTTTCAATTTTTCAAAGTCCAAATCTACCTTTGGATAAGTAAGCGGTGTAAACAAACCACCATCCAACGCCAAACCTTGCAAAATAGCTTGGCTGGCAGTTACTGTATTGTTGGCATCACGCGTTGATTGATAAACTAATGTCATGAATCTCTATCCTTTATCTATAGTCTCTTCCATTATATCATGATTTTTCAGAAAATTCTCCCTTTACAAGAGAAATTATAGGCCCAATTCTTCTTTCAAAGGTTGTAAATAGGTCATTTCTTGCTTGCCTCTCTTCTCCAGTCCTTCCTCAGCTAGAAGGAGTAAGGCTTTTGAAAACTCATTAATTGCAGATTCTTCCTCATCTGTGAGCTTTTTCTTAGAAAATTGTCGCCTTAAAGACTTGTAATCACGACCAGCTGTAGTAAAAAATGGAGCAGTCCGCAAGTAAGCTTCTAACTTATCTAAATTAAGCAACAATCCCAAGTGAAAGGCAGCAGAAGCAAATGTCTTATCAAGCGGCTGAGTACACACACTACGAAACTCGATAGTCCCCCGAGTTGTCAAATCTTGGTACTGGTAACTACGGTGTGTCTGAAAGTCCTTCTCCTGAGGATAAAGAAGAATCTCTTCCCCATCAAGGGCGAAGGCATGAATTTCCGGGGTTCCTAAGTAATCTTTTGCTCGAATTGGATAAAAATAATAGGTTTCACCATCCCGTTCCACAGTAAAAATCGCAGAGTGATCCAGATAATCAAAAAAATCATCCTCATCTTTAAAGAGTCTAGTATTGACACCTACATTTTCAGGATAAATCCCATGCATAGACTCTTCCCAAAAAATATCCCTAGAAATCTTGGTATTCCAATCTTCCCCTGAAAACTCTGAATTGGCAAACAAATAAGCTTTTGCCGCTTCAATTTGCGTAAAAGCATTGATAACACGAAGGTAGTTGGACCTTGAAACATCCAGTTGAACCTGACTCCCACAGATAAAGGCTCCATACTCAGGAAAATCATGTAAACCTATACTAGTCACACTTCTACTCAAGTTCAAGTAAGCCATCAACATCTGATAGCGGGGATAAGCTACTGGTTGATTCTCGTTCTCTTCCCAGTATGGATGGATACCAGAACCAACGATTGCATGATTAGATTCACCCAACTTTTTCTGAATCGTATCCATATAGGCCCTAAAACGCTCTTCAACCTCTTGAATAGATTCGGCCTTTCCGAATGCAAACTCAATCGTCGTATAAGCAACCTCAAATAAGATCGTATCTTGGCTGACTGGATCAAGTAACTGAATTGGATTCCCAAAATCATCCACTTTTTCGATAGTAAAACCCAGTACTGATGGTAAATACCGAAAGAGATCCTTAACAACCTCGATATCCGTAGCCTCACCCTCTAAATTTACAATAGGATATTCTAACTCAATCCCAATAAATAAATCAGGCTCCTCTTTTATATTCTTTAAGTAACGTTTCTTTAGCAATTCAACAGAACGAGACATTAACCACCAAACTCTTTCATAATCTACATAAAATGTGAATAAGTAATATTATACCAAAAACACACTAAAAATGATTAGAATAAGAAGAAAAAGATAATTCATCAGTTATCTGTACTTAAAGAAAAATATCAAAATCTTCACTAAATCAAAAAACAAGGTCCGAAAACCTTGTCGTTATTACTATACCGGCGGCCGGGGTCGAACCGGCACGTCCTTGCGGACACTGGATTTTGAGTCCAGCGCGTCTGCCAATTCCGCCACGCCGGCAAATAGTAACTGGGGTAGCTGGATTCGAACCAACGCATGAGGGAGTCAAAGTCCCTTGCCTTACCGCTTGGCTATACCCCAATAATATAAAATAGGCGAGTGATGGGGATCGAACCCACGCATGCCAGAGCCACAATCTGGTGTGTTAACCACTTCACCACACCCGCCATAATTCTATAAACACGGGCAGTAGGAATTGAACCCACACTGAAGGTTTTGGAGACCTTAGTTCTACCTTTAAACTATGCCCGTAACTAAAGGAATGGAAGGGGAGGGATTCGAACCCCCGAACCCGAAGGAGCGGATTTACAGTCCGCCGCGTTTAGCCTCTTCGCTACCCTTCCTAGTCATAAGTATATGGCGCGAGACGGAATCG
>NZ_VMLC01000008.1:0-25003 GCF_013276505.1 Streptococcus sp. 5905 | reverse complement strand
AACTCCACCGTGCTGATTCTGAACAGCTTTGAGATTCAGAATGCGATTCTCCTTCACTCTGGCTCAGACTATAGAACTCAGACTCGGAGACACTCTGGCTCGCTTGTTCTGATTCGGAGTAGCTCCACCACTCTGATTCTGAGTGACTTTGGGAGTCTGAAACAGATTTCCACTCGCTCTGGCTTAGGCTATAGAACTCAGACTCGGAGATACTCTGACTCGCTTGTTCTGATTCGGAAGAGCTCCACCACTCTGATTCTGAGTAACTTTGGGATTCGGATATGGATTCCCATTCACTCTGGCTCAGGCTATAGAACTCAGACTCGGAAACACTCTGACTTGCTTGTTCTGATTCGGAGGAACTCCACCACTCTGATTCTGAGTGACTTTGGGAGTCGGATATGGATTCCCACTCACTCTGGCTTAGGCTATAGAACTCGGACTCGGAGACACTCTGACTCGCTTGTTCTGATTCGGAAAAACTCCACCACTCTGATTCTGAAGAGCTTTGAGATTCAGAAAGCGATTCCCATTCACTCTGGCTCAGACTATAGAACTCAGACTCGGAGACACTCTGGCTCGCTTGTTCTGATTCGGAGTAGCTCCACCACTCTGATTCTGAGTGACTTTGGGAGTCTGAAACAGATTCCCACTCGCTCTGGCTCAGGCTATAGAACTCAGACTCGGAAACACTCTGACTTGCTTGTTCTGATTCGGAAGAGCTCCACCACTCTGATTCTGAAGAGTTTTGGGATTCGGATATGGATTCCCATTCACTCTGGCTCAGACTATAGAACTCTGACTCGGAGACACTCTGGCTGGCTTGCTCTGATTCACTCAAGGAAAGGGACTCGGAGACACTAGGATTTTGATCATAAGAAAGGGACTCGGAGTATGCAATACTTTCACTCAAAGAGAGCTCATCCGTCCCCTGACAAAGAGACTCCCCTGTCAAATGCTCAGAAACAGAGAGGCTATCAACCAAGGAAAGGGACTCAAATTCAGATTCTGAAGAAGAGACCACTAATGAGTAGTTCTCAGACATGGACTCTCGAAGCGAGAATCCTTTTGCTGATATACTCTGGCTAAACGACTCACTGTACGAATCTGCGACAGAAAGGCTGAGGGAAGCTAAAGCGCTAGTTGACAAGCTCTGACTAACATTCCTTATCAAGTCAGCCACTCCCAAACTGTTCCTTTCCTGAAAGTCTTCTAAGGCTTCCATGACAGAAACTGATTCTGTTGGTAACTCAAGATCTTCACTAGCACTCAGAATAATTTCCTTTTGCTCTTTGAGTTTTCGACTGACGGGTTTTGATTTAGTTGCATCCAGGCTACGGTAATCACTATCTTCCCTACCCTTTTGCTTAAACTTTGATATCAAACGTTTAAATCCCTTTAGCTCTTCGTTATTATTTTTGCTCATAATATGATTTTCTCCAAAAATACAGTTATATCATCATTATAAAGTCTACAACAGAATCTGTCAAAGTATTAGCCAAAGAAAACTTCTAACTTCCCAGAAGGCTTAATATTAATGTAACTCAATGCCATGTTTTTTATAATGTTTAGATTTATATCTGCATTCATTCTTTTGTATGATTTAAAAGCTTCTTTATGAAACTCAAAGACAGGATTTTTTTGGGCATACCCTTGACTAGACACCAAACCTTGAAATTGCTGTAAATAGTCAACTTGCTCAACCCAACAGTCATCTATTGCTCTCAAAACAACAGTTCGTTGAAATTGATTGAACAACTCTGAATCCTTGATTTTATCTTTTTTCTGCTGGTATTCTGAAACAAGGAGGTCAGATAAAAACTTTTTAACTTGCCGTAAATCCGTGACATCTAGATCATCTGGAATATCCTCGCAGTAATAACTAATGTTATCCAAAACAAAGCGAAATAAATCCGCCCGCTCTTTAAACGGTGTTTTACTTGTATAAATGTCCACTGCATCCGATAGGATAGACAAGAAATAAGTCAAATCAAAGTCTGGATGAGAGATGAGCTTATTACGCTTATTGTAGATAATCTGTCGCTGAATACGGATACTTTCATCATATCGTTCCGTTGAACGTCTGGAAGCCGCTGACGCGTTATCACTATTCTTCTGAGCTTCTTCAACCGCATATCTAATACGACGAGAGGTCAAATGAATCTTTTGTTTTTCCTCTGGTTTTGCAATTTCTTTGTGATAGTACTCACTAATCCATTTGCTACCAGACTTGAAAATAAGATCATCCTCAAGAGAAATAAAGAATTTGCTCAACCCTGGAGCGCCTTGTCGTCCGGCACGACCACGAAGCTGCAAATCCACTCGCTCACTGGACATTCTCTCTGTTCCAACAACAGCAAGTCCACCCAACTCAGCAACCCCTTCTTCCAAGATAATATCTGTTCCACGACCTGCCATTGATGTTGCTACCGTCACTGCAGAGCGTCTACCAGCCAGTGCGATCATCTCAGCCTCTTTCGCTGCATTATGGGCGTTCAACACATTATGGGCGATTCCCTCTTGGAGTAAGAGCATAGAATAAATCTCAGACATTCCAACTGATCCTGTCGCAATTAAAACTGGCTGACCTTTTTTATGTAATTTTTTGATATACTCCAATGAAGCATATAACTTTTGAGGAATCGTGAGATAGATTTCATCTGGATAATCAATTCGTAAATTGGGTTTTCGTGTAGGAACAACTACGACTCCCAAGTCGTAAACGTCTCTGAACTCCTCCTCACAAACCTTACCAGTACCCGTCATCCCTGCTAATTTGGGAAACATTCTAAATAAATTTTGATAGGTAATAGAGGCCATCGAACGCGTTTCCAATGTGATTTTCACACGTTCTCTGGCTTCTAGCGCTTGGTGCAGTCCTGATTGGAGTTTGTTTCCTTCCAAGAGACGTCCTGTCGCCTCATCCATCAGTTTAACTTCGCCATTATCCACCGTATACTGACGATCTTTTTCAAATAAGTGGTTAGCTCTCAAAGCTAGGTTAATTTGGCGAATGAGCTGGTAATTATCTGGATCATAGGCATTCTGAACGCGGAAATAAACCTCTGCTTCCTTTACTCCTTTTCTCGTCAACCATACAGACGTCCGAGTAGAGTCTAAATTAAAATCTTCCCCTTCTTTTAGAGTTTTTACAAACTCATCACACGAGAGAAAGAGGTTGGATTGAACCCGAGGAGAACCTGAAATGATTAGGGGCATCTGCGCACTATCTAGCAAGGCTGCATCTACTTCATCGACCAAACAAAAATAAAATTTTGGCAAAAACTTCTTCGATTGAGATGTCGCCAAGTTTTCTTCTAGGTAATCAAACCCTAACGCACTATGTGTTGTATAGACAATATCATTCTTATAGATTTGTTGTTTTTGAGGAATTTTAAGTTTTTTTGTCGGATCGTCCGAGACGCCAACCCCAACTGTCATTCCTAAAAATCGAAAAACGGGTGCCATTTGTTTAGCATCACGCGCTGCCAAATATTCATTGGCCGTGACTAGGATTGTACTTTTTTCCGTCAAAGCATTTAGGTATAAAGGAAGGATAGCTGTCAAGGTTTTTCCTTCCCCTGTTCTCATTTCTGCAATCTGATTGTCTTGCATAACCAAGGCCCCTAAAACCTGAACATCATAAGGATATAATCCTAATACACGCTTGGCTGCCTCACGAATGGTTGCATACGCTTCTGGCAAAATGGACTGCAAGCTTTCTCCTCCAGAAAGGCGTTCTTTAAACCATTTTGTCTGAGCTTGCAGTTTCTCATTTGACATAGCTGCATAACTATCAGATAGTTTATTAACCTTCTCCAAAATCTTTTTGTAACGCATTAGTTTATAGGAGTTGGTCAAATTGAATCGTTTAGTTTTCATTCTCTCTCATCCACTCTTCAATCTTCTCCAAGTCAATCGCTTGAAGTAAAAATGACTTATCTAATAAATATTCAATGTTTGCTAGTTCACGTGGTCTAGTCTTCAAGTCCGCATATTCCTTAACTTTTGTCGGATTAAATTGCTGTAGCAATAATTCTTTAAAAATAGGCGGATTTACTCGAGTACGGTAACGTTCCAGCAAGCGTTGATAGTCTAGTTCGCTTAAAAACTCATCCGTCACAAGAGCGTATGAATTTCCAAATTGTTTGGAGTAATGCAAGGCCGCAATATTAGAAATCGCTCCATAACCAACAAAAGCCACTTTTTCAAAAAGATGCTCTTGCGCTAATTCTTCAATCGTTTCAAGCAAGGTTTCGTAAAAACGTTCCTCCATGTATAAGAGCGCTTCTCTATAAGACGAATTAACAATCAATACATTTGAGAAATGTTCACGAACACGTTCTGGAATAAAGCCTGTTCGATTGAGTTCAGGTTCAGTAAAGCAAACATACATCGTTTCTTTCTCGGAATCCTGATGAAGCAAATCAGATATCCAGTAGCGATCCACTGTATAATCCGCCAACTGCTCCTCAGCAACATAAATCCCTTCAAACAGGAAGCGATGACAACCCGAGCTGACTAACTGCACCTTATAATATTGTGTATTATCTGGAACGCATACGCTGACTCTCTCTCCCTGCTTAATGATTTGATTCGAAATTTCTTCATCTCGAGCATCCATAAATTCAACCTTTAAGTATGTTGAATTTTCTGGGATGGTTTCTATATGACTGCCAAAAATATAGTTTTGCCCACGTTTCAATTCAGGAAGCTGACTCGTATTGCGTAAGGCCTGATAGTTTGCCCGTGAATGCCATTCATGAATAACTGTCCCCGAAGGCATGAACTGGTTTTCATACAAAACATGACCACCATCTAACAGTTTGACAGATGAACCGTATAGATACTGAGATATGCTTTGGATATCCCAATAAGCAAAATAGACTTCTTCCTTGTATCTCACGATTTAAACTCCCTTTCAAAACTATTCATTAATAGCGTTTTATATTGATTAAAGAACCATTCGACAATACCTTGTGTATCGTCGTTGTGTCGTCCAGTCAATCCCTTACTGATAACGCTGACGCGGTAATCTCGCTGTCCTAACTCATCCAGCATATCGGGATAGGCCGACATATCATAGTCATCTTGATACATAAAGGAGATAATGAATTTTGTTCTTGAGAAATCAGCTGACTCAAAAGCCGTCCAGAAACGTTCGTTAAGCTGAGCTGTAGCTTCACTTGATAATTCTCCTATTGTGCGGTACACCAAATCCAGTGACGTTGGAAATCCTCCCGGACGAATAGTTGACTCATTTTCTGCCATATCTCCTAAGTTGACAAGAGGTTTTCCGACAATGACGGCGTGAGGCTCCAACTTAGAACTATAGTAAAGAGCACCAAAAGTCCCCATTGACAAACCTGACAAGGTCAGTTGTTCCTTCGTAAAACCAAGTTCATCTAAGCAGTTATGAACCACTTGGAGAAGTTTTTGTTCCAGCTCCTCCGATCCAAGATAGAATGCGCCCCCCTCTGAACGCGGATCCCCTACTAGTAAGAATGGCGATCCCAAATTATTCATCATCCAGTACCCCTCGAATCCCTCTGCGGGACGGTACCCTGAAAAATAGATGTTCAACGGTGGTTTCAAATCTCCTGGATGGAAGAAATAAATCAGTTCTTCTCTATTTTTATCGCTAATTCGTTTTCCTCCGACTAACAAGTCTCCATAGCCTAGATGGGAGTCTCGATAGTGGCAGGGACCAAGTTTTACAATTCCTTGTCCTTTTGCTTGAATGCTGATACTCAAATAATACGAATCATTTACATCTAACGTCAGAGATCGGTCAAAGCTCGTTTCATCATAAATCCATTCTTGCATGGGAGAATTTCCAGCTGGAAAACCTTTAACAACGTAGCGGATCGAACAACCTTCTGAAACCCTGAACTCAGGCCACAGATCTAAGGGCATCTCCCCACTCAGAAAAACATTATGTTGATAGGTCGCAATAGTTTGATAATCCTCGCCGTATCGGCCACACAAACGAAGGTAATTTGTCCCTTCATAACTGACTTGCCCCTCAAAAGATGGTGCAGCGACTAGATGATTAACACTTAGTTTCGTTCCATTTTGCTTAGAGAAAAAACCACGTGAAAATATATGTAGCATCTGCTCTGGATTTTCAAAATTTGTTTTCACAGCTTTTTTGCGCAAAAGAAATCGTTCCAACGTTTTTGTAGTGATTTGACAACGCTCATGATAGAACAGACGGTAAACCTGAATTTTCTGATCCAAGATAGTGACATACTCTAAATATTCAGCAGTATCTACTAACACGACATCAAACGGTTTGTCTACTTTTTTCTTCTTTTTTTTCCCGTTTTCCGCCTCAACTTCTCTATTTAAGATCCCGATATCTTCTGGCAATAAAGAGACGATGTCTTCTGGTTTGACAAATGTCCATTTTATATTACTAGGAATTTCATATTGCTCCTGCCAATTTTCATCAGCAATTTGCAAAACACTAATTTTTTTCATTTCCCTTTAATTCCTTTATGGTATTTTTCCACATATCGACAATCTCACCCCTTGTATACTGTTCAATCTTCTTGACTGAGTGAACTAGAGATTGATTCCAATGTTCTAAGTTTGTGAGGTAGTATAAGAGTGCCTCTTCGAAATCTGAAATATCATCTAGAATCCAACCATTTTCTCCATGCTTCACATAAGAGGAACTATACAAGTTAACCTGAGGGATCCCTCCACTAATGCCAGCGATTTGAGTCAACACATCAGCTGGAGTTCCCAAATCTAGTATAATACGAACGTACTTCAGAACTTTAATCAAATCGCTGTCGCTATGAATGGTCTCAATATCAATCCGTTCGCGAACAATCTCCTCTTCATCATCAAGAACTCGGTTTTCACCTCTCGCTCTCTTCTCTTTATCAACAAAAATCAATTCTTGTTCATATTCTGGCTTAAGAGATCGATAGCTTTCTAGTACCTGTTTTATATAGGCCTCTCGGCCAAAATCCTGACTTTGTGTTCCAACCAGCAAGTCAATCCATTCATTTTTCAACATCATTTCAAACAAAGTCGTAAACACATATTGAATTTGATCTGCTGGTAGATTGTCGTAATTGACGTAAACAATTAACTCTTTTTTTCTTTGACTATGTCCTAGGTTTAGATGAGTATCATAAGGCGGAATCTCATAAAATCCCGGCAACTGTTCTAGATCCACATTAGCTGCTATCGTTTCAATTTTATTTAAACTATCAACAACGAAGAACGGCGTGTCTGTCAAATCCGTTAGCAGCTGCTCCTGGTTTGTAATTGGATAGCGATCTCCAAAAAAAGACAAGATAACATGATGGTTTTCCTTAATCTTTTGGAAAAAGTGATTGTGCTGCACATCTGACGAAATCACAATCGTATCATCCTTGGTTAGCGAAGAAGTTAAATACTGATCTAGTTTTTCATTGATCAATTCTTCGATATCTCGGTAAACTTCTTTTGCAAATGTAGCCTGCGCCTCAGGGTTGATAAGCACTTGATGATTTTCTGTACCCAAAAATTCCCTAAACTGCCATGTACCTTGTAAATTTAAATAATCTTGGTAGTAAGGCTGATCATTTTCAAAATAGATGATACTTGAAACAAATCCACGATCATCAAAAATTAGCTGATGATTTGTCTGTCCACCCTCAAAATAAGTAATATCAAAGAAATTACCTGTTTGTGAAAAGTTAATTTTAGCATAGTGTTCTTGATTTAAATATACCTCAATCATAAAAGGAGTATAGAAGAATTCTACTCCTTGAGGCCATTTAATATCTTCCAGACGAATTTTACGTACAGATACATCCGTCAGACCTTGTATGGTATCAAATAGATTCCATACAGTTTCTGGCAATATTCTTTGCTGATAAAGAAAGGTTCGAATATGTGGTGAATAGTTCAAAATCAGAGTGGTATTTGCCTCTCCTGATTGCTGAAACATTCGCAGCAAATTCACCGCATCATCAAACATCATATTTTTAGACACGTAATAGAAAGGCAGGGTGGTAGAATACCATTTCCGATCTTGTCTATACCAAGATGGTACAAAGTAAAACATATCCCTCTATTCTCCTTTAAATTCTAATTCTTTGTGGTAGTAAGTCCCAATTCTCAAAATACGTATTTCTTCATGCAAAGGCAAGAGCATACTGACTAAAATGATTAATGTACTTGGTATAGTCAAAAGCAAATTTGGAAGAGGTAGGAAGAAATTAATGAAATAGGGTAAACCAATAAAAACGATCAGGTAGAGTGCTCCTACGTTAGACTGTAAGGAAATGTAATGTTTCAAAACTTTTAAAGTTGCTTTCCCAGGCTGGATATAATCTAGGTATTCTCCTTGACGTTGTAAACGTTTCGCTGTTTCTTCTGGTTCTAAGTTGATATAGGCAAATAAAATTGCAAGAAGATAGATAGCAAGCAGGTAAAAGGCTAAACTTAGGGGTTTTGTAAAGTCAAATAAACTACCAAAATTTTTTGTAAAACCATGTCCAAACCAGTCTAATACCAACTGAAGCAACATAATAACACTCGAGGCATACATAATAGGCATTCCCCCAGAGGGAAGAAATTTGATAGGGAGGTAAGATTTGCCATAGTAACGACTACTTAACATGACTCGATTTAGAGGCAAACGAATTTCAGCTCTCTCGCAGACCACGGCAATATAGCCCAAGAGCAAAAATGAGATCGCCGCACCTACTAGAAAGGCTAATCCTTCTTTAGAAAAAACAGATTGTCCTATCAATACCACTAATTGGTTAGCAAATTGTAGCAGAATTCCTGAAATAATAATAATTGTCTGCCCGCCTACTCCCTTGCTAACATTCAAACTAGCCAACCAGATAATAACAAAGCTTCCTGCTACAACAGTTGCTAGTACAGCCATATTATAAATCCAATCATCTACAAGAAGCAAAAAGCGTCCATTTTCCGAACGAGCTGTGTACATAACAGCTATCCCCTGTAACACGGAAAAAATCAAAGTGAGAATCTTTTGCACAAAATCCGCTTTTTTCAATGACCAGGACTGGATATTCCAACTTTTATTCAAGTTGATGACCTGCCAGACAATCATCGTCGTAATCCATGGACCTAATCCCAGAGAAAACATGGAAATCTGAGAGACATCTACTCCTGCTAGGGAATACAAATAGGCCAAGGGATTTTGCTCAGTTATTTGCGAAAAACCTGTATTGCCATTGTATCCTGGAAGTAAAATATGGCGACCAAGTAAATAGATCGCAATGATCAAAATTGTAAAAATTGCTCTTCGGAAAAAAATACTTGTTCGTTTCTGTTTCTTAAGACCGAAATGTTTCATCTGTCATCCTTTATTCTTTATATTTAGCAAGTCTTGCGATCATTTTCTAGCAATGTTCATGCACCATCGTAACAGCAAGACAACCCAAGAAAACAGGCTCATCCCACTGATAATCAAGATAGGATTAACTGGCTTACCATGATATTTCACCTACGAAATACAGGAGCACCTCATGAGTGTAAATCTACTTGGAGCTTCTCTTCTATCCTTGAATATTTTCATGTGAGAACACCTGTTCTTCCATTTTTTCTATTTGAACATTATCAAATGCATAAACGGATTTACTTAATCCTTAAAATTTTTATAAGTATATCAACTCTGTCATCATGATTGACATCTAAAAAACCATTCCCATACCAAATCTCTGAAGGGTAAGGAATTTTACGCTTTCTCATCTGATCATGATCTTTCGAAAGTTGAATGGATTTTATCCGATTTTTCTCATTAAAAAATCATTTATAAAAATTACCAGTGCCTACTATTGTAGCATATTTATCAATTATTTTCAAACACGACCTCTCTTTTTATAAGCGTGAAGGGTACCTTATGAAATTTGGGCAAAATCCATTTGGAATGGGATTGACTATTCTAAACATTTATTTACTATTACAACTCAGACGAAAAAGACCAGAGCGTCACTCTGGCCTTTTCCTGTTCAGTTTAGCTTGTAACTAAACTTAATCTTCTTTTTTGCGAGTAGTAGCTGCAAGGCCTGTACCTAAGCCCAAGAGAGCCAAGCCCGCTGCTAAAGCTGACATCTGAGACTCACTTCCTGTATTTGGAAGGTAATCTTTTTCAGTTTGTGTCGCTTTTTCTTCTTGAGAGCGTCCTCCCGCTTGAGCCGGTTGGTGCGTATCTGGCTTGACAGGAACTTGCGGATTTGGTTCTCCTTGCGCTACAGCAGTTCCAACTTCCACGATACGATCTTGAGCGACTATCTTATCAAAGGTTTCTTTCAATGTACGCTTACCGTTTTCGACTTCTACTAGGTGGACACGAACGCCTTTTTGACCTTCTTGGATTACACGAATTTGCCCTGCTGGAAGTTTATCATTCTTACGTTCTTGAACTTGGAAATCAACCTTCTCTTCTTCTACTAGTAGTTCTGGTTTGTGATGAACCAAATCTCTGACCCCATCAAGTGGTTGAGCTGTACCTCGCTTAGTTCCTACTTCCACGATACGATCTTGCGCAACTATCTTATCAAAGGTTTCTTTCGATGTACGCTTACCGTTTTCGACTTCTACTAGGTGGACACGTACACCTTTTTGACCTTCTTGAAGAACACGACTTTCACCCACATAAAGTTTGTCAGTCTTACGTTCTTGAACTTGGAAATCAACCTCCTCTTCTTCTACTAGTAGTTCTGGTTTGTGATGAACTAAATCTCTGACCCCATCAAGTGGTTGGGCTGTACCACGTTTAGTTCCAACGAGAAGAACCCGGTTAACAGGAGCCTGAAGCACTTCACGGAGTTTCTCTTCACGAGTTCCGTCTGGACTTACAGATGTAAGAATGCGTTCCTTACCAACTTGTCCTTCTTGTTCTACACGGCTTTCACCTACATATAAACTGGAATCTTCTTTTTCAACGGTCTGGAAGGCAAGTTCTTTTTCGACAACCTCAAGACTTGGATTTTCTTCTTGAATAGCAGGGGCTGTTTTCTCAGAAACTGATTTTTCCTTGACTAGTTGGATACGGTATTCCTTGACTTGTTTTCCACTTTCTGAAACAAGGCGAACAAGAACTGGAAGGCCATCATCTCCGCTATCTACAACTGTTGAAGCCACTTGATTGCTTTCTTGAACGGTCACTTTTGGACGTTGACCTTTATAGGTGATTTGATAGTCTTGACGGTTTTCAGCGAAATCAGCAAGTTCTTTTCCATCTACAAGAATCTTCGATTGAGTGCTTTCTTGAGGCAATTCACTTGGCGCAAGGAAGGTCATCTCAATCATCGCAACACCCTTCTTATCGGCCTTGCGCTCCATACGCCATCTCATAGCTTTAGCTTTCACAGCTTTAAATGTTAGGTTGATTTCATCACCAGCTTCAATGTCTTTATCCGCACGATAAGGAACAGCTTCCCAGTTATCTGGATTGTTAAATGGATGGCCTGATTCGTAGGCTTGGTAGTTTGAATAGTAAGTAGGCACTTCAAACTCTGGACCAATATAACGTTCTAAAACAAGTTTAGATGGTGCATCCGTACCACTATCTGCAAAGAAGTGAAGTTTGGCTTGCGCAATAGTCCGTTCTACAATCTTACCTTTTTCACGGAAGATCACACCTGCCGATACTTCTGGGTTAGAAGATGGTGTTGGAGACCAGTTTGTCCAACGACGATTTTCAGAATGATCTCTATCATTGATATAATCTACACGGTCATGAGAACTGTCGTCAATATCATTAGTTGCTGAGGCAAAGGCCTGGTTACTGTTTTCATCATAGTCAGGGTTGTCTGAAAGAGCCTCACCTAGTTTGTCTGTCACTCGTACAGTGAACTCCGCAACGAGGTCACTACCAAGAACACGGCCTCTTACAGTAAATTGACCTGCTTTTGTCAGATTTTCTGCTGGAACTTCTTCCCATTCAACTGCCAAGTCTCTTGTCTCATAGCCGTCTTTACCTGTGAAGTAAACCGGAACCTTCGTTGGCAATTCAAGTGGCTGACCTAGTTGTAGCAAACGAGCTTGTTTAACCGCAGCAACTGGTTTACGAGAAAGTAAGTCTTTGTCCTTAGTGAAGTGTAGACGGTATTCTCCTAAGATGTCGCCATTTTCAGCTTTCGCAATGACACGGACTGGCTCACCTTCACGAACGCTTGGAACAACCGTCGCAAGACCATTGTTGCTAACACTTGCTGTTACTGCAGGAACTTTCCCATCTGCAGACTCAAGGTAGTAGTCTGTCAATTCAGGGTTGAAGTTTGCTAAATCTTTGCCATCAACTTGGATTCTTGTTTGTCCTTGTTTGGCTGCCGCAACTTGTTTCGCAAAGATTTGCACTTCTGTGATAGAAGTTCCCCGCTTATTATCTGCTTTAACCATGCGAATGCGAACAGCATAGGTTTCAACTTTATCAAAGCTAAAGTGATTCATTTCTCCAGCTTTTAATTGAGCTGGGGCTTTTAGATTTGTAACAGGTTTCCAGTTGGCTGGATCGTTAAAGACATGTTCTTCATTGCCTACAAAGCTAGGGTTTTTAGGAGCTGTCGGAACGGTCTTACCAACATAATACTCAATCACATAAGACTTCGGTGCACCGACTCCATGGTCTTCGTGGAATCCAACACTTAGATTATCAACGGAACGTTTGCTCAAGATACCTGAATCTCCGAATAGGACACCAACTGAAGCTTCTGGATTACTACGGTTCCAGTTGGTCCAACGATTGGCTGGTCGGTCATTAAAGGAAATCAATTTATCGTTGACATTTGAAACAGGGTCGCTTGGATTTGAGTCTGAAGCAAAGGCAAGTGGCAATTCTGAACCTGTCCATTGGTCAGAAATATTTGCTCCTTGCTCAGTTTGAGCAGACACACGAACATGAAGTTTGGTAGTTAATTGCGTACCTTCTAGGCGACCAGTGACTGTAAAGACACCTTCCTTAGCGTATTGGTCTGGACGAATCGCATCCCATGCAACCTTAGCAGATGAAACGTGACCATTTGAATCATATGTACGAACACTTTCTGGTAATTGTGGCGCTTCTGCGATTGGTGTTGTCACACTGACTTCTTCAACTGAAACGATACCTTCAACAGATACTTTAGCATGCGCTTCAAGATCAATTCCTTCAACTTTACCTAGCACTTCAAAGGTTTGATAATGGTCTAGTTTTTCTTTCGGAATAGCTTGCCAAGTGACTTTATGAGTTTTAGGGAAACCTTTGTCATACTCAACAGTTACTGTTGCTGGAAGACTTGGTTCTTGATGCAAGTCTGTCACTACATTTACTGGACGGATAGATTGCGCAACCTTTGTCTCAGTATTGGCTTGGATAGTGAGTTCAACTTGACCTGTAGCCCCCTCATATTCCGCTTTCAGAGTGACTGCTCCTGGTCTATGCAATTCAAGCATTCCTTTACGAACTGCGACTTCCCCTTCACCACTTGTAGAGAAGCTTACTTTATCCGCTGGTAGAACTGCCTGCGTTCCGTCTTGATAGTGAGCGAGTACAGACAATTTCACTGTTTGATCTTCTTTGAGAGCGTTAACTTGCTCTACTTGCAAGCTCAAGTGGTCAATTTGTGGTGCTTCTTCAAGGAATTGAATTGCATAGGTTTGAAGCGGACCACCATCTCTTGGTTGAACATAGATGCTTGCACGCATGCCGTTTGCTGCACTTGCTTGGACTACAGTAACATCCGCATTTTCAACACTTGCTGCGACTTTTGGCAAGGATGCACCATAAGCAAGAGTTCGATATTGCATTGGATGTTGACTAGTAAGGCCTGTGACAGCTTCACCACCAACACTTACAGTTGGTACTACAGGTGCTGCAGGATTGCCTTCTTCTACTACAAGCGTAGCATGAATAGTCTCACCGCCCAGTTGACCAGTCATTTGAATACGTGACCCTGCGACTGAAAGTTTGGCTTTATCTGCTTCCGCAATCTCCCACTTATCAACTTCGTATTCTTGTACGCTTCCATCCGTAACGGCAATAGAAACGTATTTGTCAACAGCACTCAAGTCTGTTCCTGGGGCAACTCGTTTAATAGTTGGAAGTTCTTTCGCAATTGCTAGAACTTCTACACGAGCCTCAACTTCACGTCCGTCTGCCATACCTTTAACAGTCACAACTCCTGCTTGGCTCACATCAACTGAAGACCAAGTCACTGGACGTTTTTCACGACTGCCATCACTGTAGATAAAAGCGACGGTCTTCGGCATTTTTGGCTCTTTCTCAATAACGGTACGTACTTTTGGTACTTCTGTTCCGAGAACGGTCTTTTCTTGGTCTTCTTTTTTACCAGTAAAGACAGTTACTTGACCAGATTTCAAAAGATCAGAGTGGGCAGTAAGGGTGAATTTCCCTGCTTGCTCAGTTGATTTAACAATGGCAACCCCTTTACCGTTAAAGGCTCTGCGAATCCAAGAACCATCTGGTTGGGCCTTATAACGTTCACGGCTGGCTTGTTCCCCATTATCGACACCGACAAGTTGACCTTGTCCGTGCAATTGGAAACGAACCAGATTATTGGCAGTTGGGACCACATTTCCTTGACTGTCAACGATTTCATAGTAGATGTAGGTCAAGTCTTTTCCATCTGCGGCGATTGCGTGCTCTTCCTTGATGAGACGAACACCGGCTGGTCGGCCTGCAGTGGTAATCTTGTCACGTGCAATTTCTTTCCCAGCTTCATCACGAGCTACAGCTTCCAGAGTACCTGGTTGATAAGCAACCTTCCACTCAAGGTAGAGTTCCTTGGCATTTGCACCTTCTTGGTAAGTGCGTCCATCGCTGGTTTGTTTTTTATTGAAGGTCTTAACTCCGAGAGATTGACCGTTCAAGAACAATTCAACGCTTGCAGCGTTAGAGTAAGCACGAACTGGAATCTTACCTTCTGAGTCAGCAACATTCGCTTTTAGACTAGGGTCTTCCCAGTTCCAGTGAGGAAGAAGGTGCACCATTGGTTTCTTCTTGACAGAAACCCATTGGCTTTGGTAAAGATAGAAGTCATGTTTTGGAATACCTGCTGTATCTACAATACCAAAATAAGAGCTCTTAACAGGAGTTTGGTTTTGGTTATGCCATGGCGTAGGCTCCCCGATATAGTCTGTACCTGTCCAGATAAATTGTCCAGCATAGCCAGCATTGTCGCGGTCAAAAGTCCATGAATCTGTTGCAGTTTTACCCCAACCAACACGGTCATTACCATAGTCAGACTGTTCGTAGTTACGCTCAGGTCCGTTACTATGTTTCAATTCCTGTTCAGGGCGATAGTAACTTCCACGTGTACGGGTTGCTGAAGATGTCTCAGAACCGTAAATCAACCAATTTGGATGTTTCGCACGAAGTTTCTTGTAGTTATCTTCTGAGTAGTTAAAACCAACTGCATCCAGTTCTTCGGCAATTTTCTCATGTCCTCCGCTACCATTACCGAAACGGAACTTATCTGCTCCCATAGTAACATAACGTGTAGTATCAACATCTTTAATCACTTTTACTAAGCGTTTAACCGTTGCAAGAGAGTGAGCATTGCCGTTAGCTTCACCGATTTCATTCCCGATAGACCACATGAAGACAGCTGGGTTATTTTTATCTCTTTCGACCATGGTACGAAGATCGTAGTCAGACCATTTTTCACCTTTTCTGGCTTCTGGGTGAGTGGCGTCTTTTTCAAAGAAACGCCCGTAGTCATAAGGTTTCTTGCCATTATACCAAGTATCAAAGGCCTCTTCCTGAACCAGCAAACCAAGCTCTGCTGCGATTTGCAAGGTCTGTGGACTTGCAGGGTTATGAGTTGTACGGATGGCATTAACACCCATCTCCTTCATTTGTTTGAGACGACGGTATTCTGCCTTATAGTTTTCTTCTGCTCCAAGCGCTCCGTGGTCATGGTGCAAAGAAACACCATGGAATTTAATGCGTTCACCATTCAAAGAGAAACCTTCATTTGGAGTCCAATGATAGTAACGGTAACCAAACAAATCTTTCTTAGCGTCAACCAACTGACCATCGCGGTAAACACGCGTAACCAGTTCATACAAGGCAGGTTTGTCATTCAAAACTGTCCAGAGTTTTGGTTGTTCAACTTCTAAAATCGCATCAAGACTTGTTGATTCATGTGCTTTCAAGGTACGACTTGCTGTACGAACCACGCCTGTTACAGCCTGACCACCACGTTCAACGATTTGATATTCTGCCACCAATTCATGGTCTTTATCATCTGTATTGACTATTTTGCTGGCTACATGAGTTTCAACCTTGCCGTGTTGCTGTTCTTCAAGTTTTGGCGTTAGGATGGTTGTCCCATTTTTCTCAACATGAACCTTATCTGTCACTTGCAAGGTCACATCACGGTAGATACCACTACCTGAGTACCAACGGCTACTTGGTTGTTTGTTGACAGCATGGACAGCAATCACATTCTCACGACCATCTTTGTGAAGGTATTTGGTGATATCGTATGAGAACTGGTTATAACCATTTGGATAATGCCCCACTAACTGGCCATTGACATAGACTTGAGAATCCATGTAGACACCATCAAAGGTTACACGAACATTTTTCTTGAGATCTTTTTCATCAAGTTTGAAGGTCTTACGATACCAAGCTTCACCACCATTGAGCTGTCCACCTTCGTTTTGGGCAGGTGACTGATGGTCAAAATCGTTAAAGATACTCCAGTCATGTGGTAAATCCAATTTTTGCCATGTTGACACATCTGCATCTGGTTTCACAGCTTCTTTGGGGTTTGCGTTGAGCTTAAAGTGCCAATTTTGATTAAAATTCACTTTTCTATCTTCAATCATTTGATTCACTTCTTCATTTGTCGCAGCTTTCAACTCTTCCTTGACATGCTTTTCTTGACTTGAAGCTTGAGATTCTACCTTTGGAGCAGTTTCTTCAGGTTTTAGAGATGCTTTCTCCTCTTTTGAAGCTACAGGTTCATCTTCTTTCACCTCTGGTTTGCTTGCTTCAATTGGTGCAGCTTGACTTTGGTCAATACTTGCAGCATCCTTGTGCTCTGCTACAGCTTGATTTTCTTTTTCCTCCACTGCCGGACTTTCCTCTTTTGCTTGTTCCACAGTGTGAGTAATCGGAGTTTCATCCGCGAAAACTGATGATTCTCCAATGACACTTCCTCCAAATAGAACCGCACAGGTTCCAATCATGACAGAGCAAGCACCTACGGCAAACTTACGAATGCTGTAGACTCTTTTACGATTCCAATGGCCTTTTTCCATAAAATCCTCCTTTAGTAACCGCTTCTATTTTTGATAACAGATAACGCTTCAATGGACTTCATACTCATTCTATAAAATGATATAGATAACTTCAATCCTCCAAACTAAAAAATCATAATTTTGATTGTTTTTTCTAAAATTTGTAGAAGGTTTTAAAAATATGAATGTAGTAATCAAACAATTTTTGACACTCAGTAAAACATGATAAAAAAGTTCCTTTTGTAAGGAACTCCTTTTACTTATAATTAAAGATTCCCCCTGCCAACTTATCGGCTAATTTGGGGAAGAGGGTATAAAACTTATGGGCTAGGTTCAACAAAACTGGGAGATTGAGTTCTCGTTTGTTTTTTCCTATGGTTTTGACAATCTTTCTAGCGACTGCATCTGGTTCTAAGAGAAAGCGGTCAACCGACTTGAGATAGCTACCATCTGGGTCAGCCTGGTCAAAAAAGGCAGTACGAATCGGTCCTGGATTGACCGTCGTTAGATAGACACCATAGGGCATGAGTTCGAGGCGCAGAGCGTTTGAAAATCCAATAGCCGCAAACTTTGTCGCTGAGTAGAGACTGGACTTGTTAGTCGCTATCAAACCTGCCATACTGATGATATTGATGATATGCCCTTTTCCTCTCTCCTTCATACGAGCTCCAAAACGACGAGACAGATTCATCAGAGCAAAGGTATTGACCTCAAACATCTGGTGAATATCTTGATCAGAAATCTGGGCAAATTCCTCAAAAATCCCGTAACCAGCGTTGTTAATCAAGACATCAATCTCACCATAACGGAGATAGAGGTCAGCTACCAGAGTTTCTAGGGCTGAGTCATCAGTAATATCGATTTCAATCAATTCTACATGGGGATGATTTCCATATAGCTCCGACAGTTTTTCCTTGTTTCTACCTAGTAAGATGAGTTGGTCATTTGGCAAGAGTTTGACCATTTCTTGGGCTAAGCCACCGCTTGCTCCGGTAATCAGAATAGTACGCATACTTATCCTTTCTCAATCTTCTAAATTTCCACTTCTTCCAAGTCTTTGACCACATGGACATTTTCAAAAACAGTAGCCGCATCTTTCTTGAGCTGGCTGATATCTTTTGAGAGGAAGCGGGCGCTGATATGATTGAGCAAAAGGCTTTTGGCTCCTGCTTCTGCAGCTACTTGCGCTGCCTGCATATTGGTTGAGTGACCGTGGTTGCGGGCAATCTTCTCATCTCCCTTACCATAAGTGGACTCGTGGACTAGGACATCAGCATTGACAGCTAGACGCACACTGGCATTGGTTTTGCGGGTGTCACCCAGAATAGTGATAATCTTACCAGGTCGTGGTGCTGAGATATAGTCTACTGCTTTGATTTCAGCCCCGTCATCTAGAACAACATCCTGACCGTTTTTGATTTTTCCAAAAAGCGGGCCGAACGGAACACCAGCAGCCTTGAGTTTTTCAGCATCCAGCGTTCCTTCTAAGTCCTTTTGCATGACACGATAACCAACGCAGAAAATAGTGTGGTCCAGCTCCTCTGCATACACAGTGAATTTATCAGTCTCAAGGATTTTCCCTAGAGAATCTTGGTCAAACTCATGGAAATGAATGCGGTAAGGCAAACGGGAACCTGACACACGAAGACTTGTTAGGACAAATGACTTGATCCCTTGAGGTCCATAAATGTCCAAATCTGTCTGCTCTTCATTGGCCTGAAAGGCACGGCTAGAAAGGAAACCTGGCAAGCCAAAAATGTGGTCTCCATGCAGGTGAGTGATAAAGATTTTGCTGACCTTCCGTGGTCGGATTGTGGTTTCAAGAATGCGATTTTGCGTTCCTTCTCCACAGTCAAAGAGCCAGACTTCGTTAATCTCGTCCAAGAGTTTCAGGGCGAGACTTGAAACGTTGCGGGCTTTAGAGGGCTGACCAGCCCCTGTTCCTAAAAATTGAATATCCATTCGATACTTTCTAATTAATCAATATATAACATGGCTGTGCGGTTTTCCGATCGGAAATAGCGCTTACCAGAAAAAGCAACAGCTTCTTGCAGTAAATCCTCTTGACTGTAGCCTTTGAGACGTTTACGACCATCTGCTAAACTTTCCAAGTCTGTCAAGGCTGTGAGACTTTCCACGCTAACAACTTCCTCGTCCCCGACATGCTTCATGTAAATCTTTCCAGACTCTTCAAAGATTAGTTGATGGGGAAAAATTTGCGCAATCTCAAAAAGCAAGTCATCCGAGATTTCCTCTTCATTTTCAGAGAAGATCCGCCCCAGTCCCTTACTCTCATAGCAAAAACCAAAGGATTTGCCAGATAAATTAAGACGAATAAAAGGCTTATTTTCAAAGGTGAAACTTGGCTCAGCATTGTAGAGGTTCAGTTCCTGACTGAGTTCTGCAAAGTAATCTGTCGCAGCCTGAGGGCTCTTTTTCTGATAAAGTTCTGCAAAGTAGGCATTGACTACACTCGGAGGAGGTGTGATAAGAGCCAGCTGCTCTTGCTCTGTTTTGCCAGCTAGAAGTTGATCTAGATAGACCTTATCCAGACTTGTATAACCTCCATACTTTAGAGCCAAAGTTTTAATATCAGTCATAAAATTCCTCTAACCTCCATTTATTTTTCTCGGAAATGTAGCCTGTAATCACTTCTCCATCATCTTGGTAGTCACGATCTTCCAGAATCGCTACACTTTCCAAATCATGAATCTTGTAAGACTTAGAAAAGGGCACATGCAGAGTAAAGGCTTTAAAAATTTCCTTAATCTTATCTAGCAATAATGCTTGCAAGTTCTCACGACTATCCTCAGACTTAGCAGAAATGAGGGCGTATGGCGTTTGAGTAGGCGTGAAATTCTCCACTAAATCCGCTTTATTGTAAAGGGTCAGGCGAGGAATATTCTCCATATCCAAGTCTTTCATGATAGACAGAACCGTTTTTTCATGTTCCTCGTGATAAGGATTGCTGGCATCGATGACATGAACCAGAAGATCCACATGCTTGCTTTCTTCCAAGGTTGACTTGAAACTGGACACCAATTCTGTTGGCAAATCTTGGATAAAGCCCACGGTATCAGTTAAGGTAACCTGAAGATTACCTCCCAAATGGATACTCTTTGTCGTCGCATCCAGGGTCGCAAACAGCTCGTCTGCTTCATACTGGGTCTTAGTGGTCAAGGTGTTCATGATGGTTGATTTCCCAGCATTGGTGTAACCAATCAAACCAATCTTAAAGGTACTTGACTCCAGACGTTTTTCTCTGACTGTCGCCCGATTTTTCTCAACCACCTTGAGCTGGCGCTCGATATCTGTGATTTGATTACGAACACTACGACGGTTCAGTTCCAGCTGACTTTCACCAGGTCCACGGGAACCAATTCCCCCTGCCTGGCGGCTGAGCATAATTCCCTGACCAACCAAGCGAGGTAAAAGGTACTTAAGCTGGGCCAGGTGGACTTGGAGTTTTCCTTCATGGCTTCGAGCCCGCATAGCAAAAATATCCAGAATCAACTGCATACGGTCAATAACCTTAACTCCCAGAACTTCCTCTAGATTGACATTTTGCCGTGGTGTCAGACGGTTATTGACGATGACAGTCGTGATTTCCTCAGCATCCACCATTCGAGCAATCTCTTCCAACTTACCAGAACCCACAAAGGTCTTGGAGTCATACTTTTCACGTTTTTGCCTGTAGCTATCCACAACGACGGCCCCAGCTGTCTTGGCTAGACTGGCCAATTCTTCCATAGAGAGATCAAAATTATCCATGCCCTGCAATTCCACACCGATGAGCAGGACGCGTTCCTCTTTTTTCTCCGTTTCAATCATCTAAAAACTCCTCAATCTGGCTTAAAATACGGTCTTGCACACCAGGCTCTCCTATCTGATAAAAGGTCACCTGCATGCGATTGCGGAACCAGGTCAGCTGACGCTTGGCAAAACGACGAGTCGCCTGCTTGAGACTCTCGCTTGCTTCCTCAAGAGTTTGCTCCCCACGGAAATAAGGAAAGAGTTCCTTGTAACCAATGCCTTTAGCTGCCTGCACATCTGGATAATGGTCAAAGAGCCACTTGGCCTCATCCAAAAGCCCAGTCTCAAACATCAGATCTACTCGGCGATTGATACGTTCATAAAGCTGACTGCGTTCATCATCCAAGCAGATAATCAAAGGTTCATAAGGACTTTCCTGATTTTCCAAATCCTGACCAAAATGGACAATTTCCAAGGCGCGCATAGCACGACGACGGTTAAACTGGGGAATTTCAAGGCCTGCTTGCTCCACAAGATGGGCTAATTCCTCATCTGAATAAGGCTCCAAACTAGCCCGATAGGCTAAAATCTCCTCATGAGGTGTTTCCCCACCTAGATGATAGCCTTCCAGCAAGCTCTGGATATAAAGCCCAGTCCCACCAGCGATAATAGCAAGCTTGCTACGTCTCTGAATATCCTCAATAGCCTTCTTAGCTTCTGAAACAAAATCAAAAGCCGAGTAAGACTCGGTCACCTCTCTGACATCAATCAAATGATGAGGAACAACCGCTTGCTCCTCTGGGCTAGCCTTAGCCGTCCCAATATCCAACCCTCTGTATACTTGCTGACTGTCACCACTGACCACCTCTCCACCAAAGCGCTTGGCCACTTCGATAGCAAGGGCTGTCTTCCCAACAGCAGTCGGTCCAACAATCACAATTATTTTTGTTTTCATCTTTTTTCCTTGAAAAATTTCCATTTTTTCGTTACTATTATTATATCACAAAAAGGTCAGTCAGAAAAATGCTACCACTTGAGGAGCTAGGCTGATCGGGAAGATAAAGGAGGAAGACTCATGGCTAAAGGATTCGCTAAAGGTCTTGTAACAGGTGTCGCAGGAACTGTCGCTGCCGTTGCAGGTGCAGTATACGCAATTAAAAAGAAAGTGATTGAGCCAGAAGAGCAAAAAGCAGCTTTCATCGAAGAAAACCGCAAAAAAGCAGCTCGCCGCCGCGTATCACATTAAGCAACAAAAGAAGTTGAGATTTCTCAACTTCTTTTTATTTTCTTAAATCGCCAAATCAAACTTCAGCTGCGGTTTGACTGGATCGTAGTCGACCAACTCAAAGTCCTCCGCTTTGATATCAAAGAAATTGGTCTCATCTGGCACATTCAAGACCAAACGTGGTTGGCAGTTTGACGGCTCACGACGAAGCAATTCCTGAGCTTGTTCAAACTGATTATCATAGATATGAAGGTTGTTGATAAAGTAGAAGAACTTCCCAACCTTCCAACCGAAATGCTTAGCAATCATCATCTGTAGAGCCACATACTGCATAGCATTGATGTGGTGGGCAACCAGCATGTCATTAGAACGCTGGGTCAAGGTCGCATCCAGATAGATTTCCCCATCTACTCGACGGACATCAAACATGGTCTGAAAGGCGCATGGAAGAAGGCCATCTGTCTCCTCAAAAGCCTCATAATCCCAAAGAGAGATGATATTACGGCGATTCCAAGGGTTAGCCTCCAACTGCTTGAGAATCTTATTAATGATGTCGTGTTTCTTAACGACCGCCCCATAGCGCTCACCAATAGTTCCCGTATCTCCCACTTCCCAGTCATTCCAGTAGTGAACATTGTACTTGCTATTTAGCACTTCTAGGCTATTTGACTGGTCTTGGTAAATCCAGAGAACTTCTTTGATAGCTGATTTGATGGCAATTGGACGTAGGGTTGTGATGGGAAATTCCCCCTTGGCCAAGTCGTACTCAGCAAAGGCACCCGTCACGTACTTAGAGTTAGCTACGGTCCCATCCTTGTACTTGGGACGTGCCTGCTCAGAAAAGACACCGTCTTTGAGGATTCGTTCAATATTCTCTTTAAAAATCGTATCTGCTTTTGTCATTTACTCTCACCTCATTTATTTCCTAACTAGTATAGCATAAAAAAGAAAAGAGGAACATTACTAACTCTAGGTTAGCATTTTCCCTCTTTTATTATCTTATTGCAATACAAGTGATGCTGCCCCGATAACTCCAGCGTCATTTCCTAGAGTTGCAAGAGCTAATTTAGTTGTTGTGCGTACTTGTGGGAAGGTATTTTCATCGTAGACTTTTTGAACACCTTGGAGAAGGAATTCTCCCGCCGCTGACACCCCACCACCGATAACAATAGTTGATGGATTAAGGATGGAACCGATATTAGCACATGCGATTCCCAAGTAACGTGAGAAGTTACGATAAACGATCAAGGCAAGGTCGTCTCCTTCTTTTGCCAAGTCAAAAACAGTTTTAGCAGTTACTTCTTCTCCATCGTCGATCAAGCGTTTCAAAGTCGCATCGCCTTCGTATTCATCCGCATAGCGACGAGTCAAGTTGACAATCCCTGTTGCAGAAGCAACTGTCTCAAGACAGCCTTTTTTACCACAGGTACATGCGATTGGTTGGTCAAAGTCAACAGTGATATGACCAAGCTCTCCTGCCGCACCAGCAACACCGTGGAGCAGTTTCCCTTCAGCAACGATACCGCCACCAACACCAGTACCAAGTGTCATAAAGACAACGTCTGGTTGGTTGTCACCAGCACCCATCCAACGCTCACCAAGTGCAGCTACGTTAGCATCATTATCGATGAAGAATGGAATGCCCAAGGCTTTTTCAATCTTTTCCTTAATTGGTTGAAGGGTTTTCCAGTTGAGGTTGTAGGCACCGATAACAGTCCCTTTTTCACGGTCAACCACACCAGGTGATCCCATTCCAATACCTCGGAAATCCGTAGCTGACAATCCAAGCAAGTCCAAACGATGTTGAATAGACTCAATCATATCATCTACAATATGGCTTCCTTCGTCCAAAATATTGGTCTTAATAGACCATTTTTCTTGGATTTCTCCTGCTGTTGTCAAGATTGCAAATTTGATAGAAGTTCCACCAAGGTCAATCCCGATAATCTTTTGACTCATCATATTCTCCTTTTTAATTGAAAATGCTTACAGTACTAGTATAACAAAATCATCAAATTTGTGCAAAGGTTTGCATGAAAAAGTTACATTTTATAATTAATAACTATTTATCCCCTAGATGTTGAATGGCATAGTTTGCTTCTTCTTTTGTAAATTTTCCAATCCAAGAAGAAGTTAGCCTGTCATAAATTTCAGTTTTTGAGATATTACTATATTTTCGATATTCTCTTGCTTTAGCTAAGGCTTTTGCCTTATAATCTGCATTCAAGTGATCGATGGCATACTGCACTGCTGAACTTGAAAAACCATGAAACATTAATTGGTCATAGAGAGCTTTTTTTGACATATTTGCCCACGAATTATAGCTTTTCGCTCTCCTTAAAGCAGCATTGTACTGGTTCCCATCTGCTGGTTTTGGTTGCCGCACACCATCGTATCCTACATAGTAACGACCACCATCTACCCATTTATCCCTAGCCATTTTACCATCTGATTCAACATAATAACGGCCACCATCTACCCATTCATTCTTGGCCATCTTTCCATCTGATTTGAGGTAATAATTTCCTACCCATTTATTGCGAGCAGAGCTTCCTTCTGCTGTTAGATAATAATATGAACCATGGTTTTTATCATAAATCCAGTCACTTTTAACCTTTTTTCCATCAGAATCAACATAATAACGACCACCATCTACCCATTCATTTTTAGCTCTCTTTCCATCTGATTTGAGGTAGTAATTTCCTACCCAGCCAGACTGAACTTTAGATTGTGATTTATCCTGTTTAGGAGTTGTTTCTTTAGCTTTTTCAGCCGGTTTTGGTGCCGGCTTCG
>NZ_VMLC01000007.1:0-64074 GCF_013276505.1 Streptococcus sp. 5905 | reverse complement strand
CGATTCCGTCTCGCGCCATTTTATAATGGTTATGCGGGTGTAGTTTAGTGGTAAAACTACAGCCTTCCAAGCTGTTGTCGCGAGTTCGATTCTCGTCACCCGCTTTGAACTTTGTTCAAATTACCAAGTTTTTAACTTGGGCGCGTAGCTCAGGTGGTTAGAGCGCACGCCTGATAAGCGTGAGGTCGGTGGTTCGAGTCCACTCGTGCCCATTAATAGGAGAATTACTCAAGAGGCTGAAGAGGACGGTTTGCTAAATCGTTAGGTCGGGTAACTGGCGCGGGGGTTCGAATCCCCCATTCTCCGTATACAGAGAGCTATAAAGCGAGTGTAGGAGTTTAAATCAACTTATACCTATTAATTAAATATTTTGGAGAATTACTCAAGAGGCTGAAGAGGACGGTTTGCTAAATCGTTAGGTCGGGTAACTGGCGCGGGGGTTCGAATCCCCCATTCTCCGTGATACAATTTGAGAATCTTTATCAACTCTAGTGGGTTGAAGAAAAGCTAAGATCGAGAAAGGACGAATTTCGTCCTTTCTTTTTTGATGTTGAGAGCGATAAAAATTCTTTTATTGAAGTTTTCAAAGTTTCGAAAACCAAAGGCATTTCGTTTGATAAGTTTAATGAGATTATTAGTCGCTTCCAATTTTGCGTTGGAATAAGGTAACTGAAGGGCGTTGACAATCTTCTCTTTATCCTTGAGGAAGGTTTTAAAGACAGTCTGAAAAAGAGGATGAACCAGCTTGAGATTATTTTCAATGAGTTCGAAAAAATTCTCTGCCTCCTTGTTCTGAAAGTTAAAAAGCAAGAGCTGATAGAGATTGTAGTGTTTCTTCAGCTCTGTGGAGATAGTCAAGCTTTCAGCGATGGCTGTTATAGGGACTTTCTCGACTAATTTTTGAGAGATTTGGTGGTTTTTCTTGACTAAGGGAGTCTCTGCGACAGCCATTTTTTTACAGATTTTACAGCGGAAGCGCAGTTTCCTTAGACGAATTAGAATTTTGTATCCCGCACATTCTAGATAAGGGATTTTAGATTTTTTTTGAAAATCATATTTCTTCAGTGATTTCCTTGTGGGTATCCATATTGAAAATATCCACACTCTTGATGTTAGGGTCTTTAACGTCTAGTAGGTTTGTGATAAAATGTAATGGTTCCATAAGATTCTTTCTAGTGATGGTTTGGTCGCTTTTCATTATAGATCTTTTGGGCCTTTTTTCTAGGCATCTCCATAGTGGTTTTACTCACTACAGAATTATAGAGCTCTATTATCTAATGCCATTTCACTAACTTTCATACTAGAAAAAATCATAAATAGACTAGATTTAGTGGTATACTAAGGTTAGGGACTTTAAGTGGCTGGGGATAATCGAGATGAAAAATGGAGTAAAATTTCACAGTATTTTTTATAGATTTATACTATTTATCTTTCTAGTATTTCTAACTGTGATTTCAATGATCTTAGATGCAAAAAAAGCGCAAATTCGCTTTTTTAACCTATCTTTGACTATCGGACAAGAGGAGTTGAAGGTTGTTACAGTTGCGGTTTTGCTCCTTACTTTTCTTCTATCTTTCTTGTTCAAATGGAAGTGTTTAATCCATAAAACTGGGATTTATCTAAGAAAAATTGATTTATTTATAGCTTGGGATGAGATTAGAGGTTTTAGCCATGTCTGGATAAATGAATATCATCGTGGACCTCATGGTTTCCCGTTCTATAATCGTAAGACGCTGGTTATTTATAGAGAAAATTATCAACCGATTTGCCTTTATAATATTTCAATATTGGCCTTATATGTGGCTAAATGTTATCATCCAAAATTGAAAACCAATATAGTTTCAGCAACGTTGGCAAGTCTCTTCAATATGGCTTTAAATGGATGGTTCTTGTACGAGATGTCTAGTAAAAATTTGGTGAATATAAAAGCTGAAGTCTTTATGTTTTGGCTGCTTTTATATGTTGTTAAAGCTTTTGCGCTACCATTGATTATGCTTGGATACGAAAATCACTGCTATGGAGTTTCTTTGGTACATAGCACGGCATATAAAAAGAATGCCTCGAAAGCTATTCACCTGTAAAGTGTTGGAAGGAAGCCAGCTATTTATATATCTGCTACTTTCTACATTCAAAAAGCATTATATGTTACTAGTTGAGGCTCTAGACACCATATAGTGCTGTTTGTTAAGTCCAGCTAGTGAGTGAGATTTCACCACTATTGAGCCATATTTCTGTCTGGTCATCAAGCTGGATAAGGAGTTGTCCTTTGTCGGAGATGTCCTTGGCGACTCCTTTTTTTTCAGTCTGTTCTTGGATAAAACTGACCTCTCTTCCTAGAACAAGAGAGTGTTCTTTATAAAGATAGAGTAGTTCTTCGGGTGCTGTTTGGTAGAAACAACGACAAATTTCTGAGATTAGTTCGTTTCGTGTGATAGGAGCTGGTGGTGTAAAGAGACTTCCAGCTTTTTCTTTTATCTCTTTGGGAAAATCGCTGATGGCAAAGTTGATTCCAACGCCGATAATGACATCTGTTACTAGACCTGTTTCCACGGACGTCATGGCTTCGGTGAGGATACCTGCTATTTTTTTATTTTTAAAGTAGATATCATTTACCCATTTGATACCCACGTCAATCAAGGTGAGGTTTTTAATGGCTTTGTAAATGGCACCTGCTGTAAGTAATGTGTAGGCAGGAAGCTGGTCATAGGTGAGATTTGGCTGAATATGTAATGACATATAAATACCTCCCTGAGATGGAGAATAGTAGGGGCGTTGAAAGCGACCACGACCTGCTGTTTGACATGTGGAAAGATAAAGACTATTTCCCAGGCTTCCACCTTCAATACCTTCTTTTGCGTCTGTTTGGGTTGATTTAGTCTCAGGTTTGTAGCGAATGGTTAAGTTGGTTTTCTCTTGAATCAAATCAGGTAGGATCAAATCGCCTTGAATAAGTTTGTAACCTTTATTTTTAATACTGTCAATCACGAGCCCTTCTTGTTGGAGGCGTTGAATTGCCTTCCATATGGATGTACGACTTAACGACAGTTCTTCTCCGATTTTTTCTCCGCTGACATAGTCGTTTTCTCTAGCTAATATTTGGTAGACTAGTTGGTGTGATTTCATTGATTTTCCTTTCTAGCTATGAGGGAGTGAGAGAGTTCTTTTCGAGTTTGACTCGGTGTTTTATGAAAAAACTGCTTGTAGGCTTTTGAGAAATGGAGAGGATCTGAAAAGCCGACGGAGTATGCAATGACTTTAATAGATTCTTCAGTATGTTCCAGAAGTTGTTGTGCACGATGCATCCGAACGTAGAGTAGATACTCTTTTGGAGAGAGTTGGTGAAATTCTTTAAACACACTAGTTAAGTAACTTCTATGAACCGATAGCTCTTTTGCTAAATCTTGAATTGTGAGTGATTGAGGGTAGTGACTATCTATCAATCGTTTGCAGTCAAGATAGAGTTGGTGGGTTGATGAAATATTCTTTTTTTTCTGATTGGGAGCAATCGTTCCTAGATGAAACATTAGTTCATGGAGTTGCCCCATGATGTGGAGTTGTGCTAGTTCGTTTGATTTTGTTATCTGAGCGAAACGGACAATACTATCAACGAGTTTTGCAGTTGTCTGTGTATGACAGTTTTTTGACTGGATGAGGTAGGATTGGTCAGAAATTTGAGATAGAGCAAAATAGTCAGGTGCCCTCCCTCCAGTAATCCCTAACCAGTAGTAAGCCCAAGGATCCTGTCTATCTGCTTGATAGAAGGTTAATTCATCTGGTTTTAGTAAAAAGAAATCTCCTGCCTTTAAATCAACAATTTTCCCCTTATAATGGAATTGACCTTTTCCTTTAGTAATGTAATGTAGTACATAGGTATCTCGAATAGCTGGGCCAAAAGAGTAGTTAGGCGTGCATTCTTCATAGCCGTAAAAGCTAAGAGAAAGATCAATTGTTCCAGTCTGGTATTCTGAAAAAACGAGCATGTGCCACCTCCTACCTAACATTTTACCATACTTTGTAGACATTTCTCTATTTTAGAAAGCGCTTTTATTTGATAAAATTTTATCAAGAAATCGAAGAGGTGAAATATATGGGAGTTCGAATAGAGAATAATCTATTTTACGTTGAGAGTAAAGGTCTAAGTTTGATTATTGAAAATAGGGATGGATTCTTATTATTAAAACATTTAGGAAAGACTATTAAGAACTATAGAGGAACTAATAGTGTTTATGAACGCGATCATGCTTTTTCTGGTAATCCAATAGCTACTAATCGAACCTTTAGTTTGGATACGCAACGTCAGATTTTTGGACAACATGGCTTAGGTGATTTTAGAAGACCAACCTTACAGGTTCAGCATGATGCAACTGAAGTGACAGACTTTCGATTTGTAGAAGCAAAGATTTTAAAAGGTCAGAATGGTCCACAGGGCTTACCTTCTCCACATAGCATGGACGATACAGAGACTCTTGCCTTGATTTTAAAAGATTCTAAGGCTCAACTTAGTCTGACTTTGTATTATACTGCTTTTGATAATGATGCGACAATTGCTAGTTACAGCAAATTGGAGAATAATAGCAATCAGGAAGTTATCATTCATAAGGACTTTTCTTTTATGGCTGATTTTCCCGCTGCGGCTTACGAAATTGTAACTCTGCAGGGTGCTTATGCTCGTGAAAAGACTGTTCGACGTCAACAGGTAGAACAAGGAATCTTTTCAATTAGTTCGAACCGTGGTGCTTCTGGTCATGCTCAAACACCAGCTCTTCTATTATGTGATCAAGGAGTCACAGAAGATGCCGGCGATGTATTTGCCCTGCAACTATTGTATAGTGGAAACTTTGAAGCTTTTGTTCAAAAGAATCAATTGAATGAAGTTCGGGTGGCTATTGGCATTAACCCAGAAAACTTTTCTTGGAAGTTAAATCCTGAGGAAAATTTTGAAACACCGGTAGCTTTAGTGACCTATTCAGATAAGGGATTAACTGGTATTAGTCATGAAAGTCAGAATTTTGTACTTAAGCACATAATGCCAAGTCAGTTTTCTAAAAAAGAGCGTCCAATTCTAATCAATAACTGGGAAGCTACTTACTTTGACTTTCAGAGAGAAAAACTGTTAGAGTTGGCAGATGAGGCTAAGAAAGTTGGTATTGAACTTTTTGTATTAGATGATGGTTGGTTTGGTAATCGCTTTGATGATAATCGTGCTTTAGGTGACTGGGTTGTTAATGAGAAAAAACTGGGTGGAAGTCTTGAAAGTCTGATTTCAGCTATCCATGAAAAAGGTTTACAGTTTGGTCTTTGGTTAGAACCTGAAATGATTTCTGTTGATAGTGATTTGTATCGCAAACATCCTGACTGGGCTATTCAGGTTCCAGGTTATGAGCATACCTATTCTAGAAATCAATTAGTACTTAATCTTGCCAATCCTCAGGTAGTAGGATATTTGAAAAATGTTTTAAATGAACTCCTCTCTCATCATAAAATTGATTACATCAAATGGGATATGAACCGCAATATCACTAATCTGGGGAATGGTTCAGCCTACTTGGATACCCAGATGCAGTCTCATCAGTATATGTTGGGGCTTTACGAACTCGTTTCTTATCTGACTGAGAAGCACGGCCATATTCTCTTTGAGTCCTGCTCTGGTGGTGGAGGACGAAATGATCTTGGTATGATGCGTTATTTCCCACAAGTCTGGGCTAGTGATAATACTGATGCTATAGCACGTTTACCAATTCAATACGGCTCATCTTATCTCTATCCAACCATTTCCATGGGAGCTCATGTGTCAGCAGTACCGAATCATCAGATGGGACGAATGACACCATTGGAAACTCGTGGTCATGTGGCAATGATGGGAAATCTGGGTTATGAGCTTGATTTGACAAGTTTATCAGATGAAGAGAAGTCTGAGATCGCTAATCAGGTGAACTTGTATAAAGAATTGCGGCCAGTAGTCCAGTTGGGGAATCAGTATAGGTTAATCAATCCCGATGCTGAATCCAATGAAGCAGCTGTGCAATTTAACTATGGAAATCAAACAATTGTAACCTACGTCCGAGTCCTATCAGTTGTGGAAACAATGGAAACAACTTTAAAGTTAAAAGATTTGGATGAAGAGGGACGGTATGAATTACAGGAAAATGGTGTAGTTTACTCAGGTGCAGAACTCATGTATGCGGGTATTACTATGGAGCTTCCGCAGGGAGATTATCTCAGCAGGCAGTTACATTTCATTAGAAGATAAGGAGATAAAATCATGAGATGGTATAAAAAGATGAGCTTAATTGCTACTACAGGACTCTGCCTTTTGGGACTGTCAGCTTGTAGTAGTCAAGAGGAGTCAACTGATGGCAAGGTAACGATTGAGTTTTTTAACCAGAAGACCGAGATGGCAGATACTTTGCAAAGAATAGTGGATGATTTTGAAAAGGAACACCCTAATATTGATGTGAAGTTAACAACAGTGCCCGCAGCAGGTATTGTCCTAAAAACGCGTGTTTTATCAGGGGACGTGCCAGATATTGTCAATATCTACCCTCAAAATATGGATTTTCAGGAGTGGGCAAAAGCAGGTTATTTTGCAGATATGACAGGGAAATCTTATCTTGAGAACATCAAGAACGACTATGCCGAAAAGTATGCGATTAATGACAAAGTTTATAGCGTGCCTTTAACGGCCAACCTTTATGGAATCTATTACAATAAAACAAAATTTAAAGAATTAGGACTTGAGGAACCGAAGACTTTTAAAGAATTTCAAGAGATTGTTAAAAAGATAAAAGATAGTGGAAATTCTCCATTTGCAGTTGCAGGCAATGAAGGCTGGACATTAAATGGTTACCACCAACTTTCTCTCATTACTATTACAGGTAGTGGAGATGCGGCTAATAACTACCTTCGCTTTTCAAAACCAAACGCTATCTCTGTAGATGATGCTATTTTAAAAGCAGATGCAGAACGACTCGATTTGTTGGCGGATAATGCTCAAGATGGTTGGCGTGGTGCCTCTTATAATGATGCGGTGGTAGCATTTTCGAGTGAAAAAGCCTTGATGATGCCACAAGGATCATGGGCATTAGCGGCAATTAATCAACAGGATCCAAAATTTGAGGTGGGGATGTTTGCCTTCCCAGGAGAAGAAGTAGGAAAAGAAGTTACTGTTGGTGCAGGGGACATGGCATTATCAATTTCAGCTACTACCAAACATCCGAAAGAAACCGAAGAATTTATCAGCTATATGACTAGTCCAAAAGCTATGCAGTCATACTATGATGTAGATGGATCACCAGTTGCGGTGAAAGGCATACAGGAAAAAGAAGATTCAGCGCTTGCAGATATTTCTAAACTGGCATTTACGGACAAACATTATGTTTGGTTGGGCCAACGCTGGAACTCTGAAGAAGACTTTTTTAATCTAAGTGCAGGTTATCTGATGGATAAAAATCTGAAAAATATGGCAAACAATCTCAATGCTTTCTTTAATCCAATGAAGGCAGATTTGGACTAGAATAGGAGTTAAGATGATATGGCTATTCGAAAATTTTTAAATAAATACTGGGGTTGGACATTTTTACTCATCCCGCTTGCTTTACAAGCTATCTTCTTTTACTTTCCAATGGTACAAGGTGCTTTCTATAGTTTGACTAACTGGACTGGATTGACCTATAATTATAAATTTGTTGGTTTGAATAACTACAAATTGCTGATGATTGATGGGAAATTCTTCACAGCCATAGCCTTTACTTTGATTTTAACTCTGGCATTGATTATTGGAGAGATTACGATTGGGATGGTTGTGGCACGAGCCTTAAATTCTAAGATGAAAGGGCAAACTTTTTTTAGAGCATGGTTCTTTTTCCCGGCTGTTTTGTCTGGTTTGACAGTTTCCTTGATTTTTAAACAATTCTTCAACTATGGTCTTCCAACGATTGGAAGAATTTTAGGGATTGGTTTTTTACAAGAGAGTCTATTAGGGACACCTGTCGGAGCGGTAGTAGCAACTATTTTTGTTCTTCTATGGCAAGGAGTAGCAATGCCAATTATTCTCTTTCTTGCTGGTCTTCAGAGTATTCCAAATGATATTTTAGAGGCAGCATCAATTGATGGTGCAACCAGTAAACAAACTTTTTGGAAGATTGAATTGCCCTATTTACTGCCAACGATCTCAATGGTTTTTATCTTGGCTCTTAAGTCTGGTTTGACAGCCTTTGACCAAATTTTTGCGTTGACGAGTGGTGGTCCAAATAATGCTACAACGTCTCTTGGACTTTTAGTATACAACTATGCTTTCAAGAGTAATCAATATGGATATGCGAATGCAATTGCCTTGATTTTATTCTTAATTATTGGAATTGTTTCTCTTATCCAAATCAAGCTATCAAAGAAATTTGAAATCTAATAGAGGAGTCCTACACATGAAAAAAGAAGAAAAATTGAATCAGTTTTGGAAATATGTCCTCTTGATAGTCGGTGGTATTCTTATACTTGTTCCTTTGTTGGTAACGGTATTTAGTTCTTTCAAAACAACTAAGGATATCATGAATCATTTCTTTAGTTTGCCTAATCCTTTTACATTAAGTAATTATGAACGCTTGATTTCGGATGGGATTGGAGGCTATTTCTGGAATTCAGCAGTTATTACGGTGTTATCATTGATTGTAGTAGCTTTCTTTATACCAGCTGCAGCTTATTCCATTGCTCGAAATATGTCCAAGAAAAAAGCCTTTGCAATTATGTATTCGCTCTTGATTTTAGGGATATTTGTTCCATTTCAGGTGATTATGATTCCCATCACAGTTATGATGAGTAAACTCGGTCTAGCAAATATGTGGGGGCTAGTAATACTCTACCTAACTTATGCTATTCCACAGACTCTCTTCTTGTATGTTGGTTATATAAAAATCAGTGTACCAGATAGTTTGGATGAAGCTGCGGAAATTGATGGGGCTGATCGTTTTACAACTTATCGTCGAATCATCTTTCCAATGTTGAAGCCCATGCATGCGACAACTTTGATTATCAATGCTCTCTGGTTCTGGAATGACTTTATGTTGCCACTGTTGATTCTGAACAAGGATTCTAAGATGTGGACCTTACCTCTCTTCCAATACAACTACCAAGGTCAGTACTTCAATGACTATGGTCCAAGTTTTGCATCTTATATTGTGGGAATTGTAACGATAACCATTGTCTACCTCATCTTCCAAAAACATATCATTTCAGGAATGAGTAACGGGGCAGTGAAGTAAGAAAGTGCTTAGGGAATTTATAATTCCATACATAGAGGAACAGTTCAGCTTGTTGACAATTCTATGTAGAAAAAAGTAGTACTTTGTAGCTTGCAGTCTATATTAGTACAAGTTCGATGTGAACAAAAATCTAAAAATATCTTTCATTTACGAAGCCAGGTCATATGAGACTTGGCTTTCATCAGAAAAAGGAGAACATCTATGACCATTCAAAATAAAACTATGTTGATTACTTACTCAGATAGTCTTGGAAATAACCTTAGAGACTTGTATGAGAATTTGGAAGAACATTTTGGCGATGCTATTGGGGGAGTTCACCTTCTGCCATTTTTCCCGTCAACAGGTGATCGTGGATTTGCGCCAGTTGACTACGATGAAGTGGATCCAGCGTTTGGTGATTGGGAGGATGTTAAGCGTTTAGGTGAGAAATATTATCTTATGTTCGACTTTATGATTAACCATATTTCTCGTCAATCTAAATATTATAAGGACTATCAAGAAAAACATGAAGCTAGTGAATTCAAAGATCTCTTTCTAAACTGGGATAAGTTTTGGCCAGAAAATCGTCCGACACAAGCTGATGTAGATTTAATTTACAAGCGCAAGGATCGTGCGCCAAAGCAGGAGATCGTTTTTGCAGATGGTTCAGTAGAACATTTGTGGAATACCTTTGGTGAGGAGCAGATTGATCTTGATGTGACCAAGGAAGTAACAATGGAATTCATCCGTAAGACCATTCAGCACCTGGCAAGTAATGGGTGTGATTTGATTCGTCTAGATGCCTTTGCTTATGCAGTGAAGAAATTGGATACCAATGATTTCTTTGTGGAACCAGATATTTGGAATTTATTGGACAAAGTCCGAGATATCGCTGCTGAGTATGGGACAGAGCTCTTACCTGAGATTCATGAACACTATTCGATTCAGTTTAAAATAGCGGACCATGATTACTATGTTTATGATTTTGCCCTTCCAATGGTGACTCTTTATACTCTTTACAGTTCCAGAACAGAGCGTTTGGCTAAGTGGTTAAAGATGAGCCCGATGAAGCAATTTACGACACTAGATACTCATGATGGGATTGGAGTGGTGGATGTCAAGGATATCCTGACAGATGAAGAAATTGACTATGCTTCAAATGAGCTCTATAAGGTTGGAGCGAATGTCAAACGTAAGTACTCTAGTGCAGAGTATAACAATCTAGATATCTACCAAATCAATTCAACCTATTATTCTGCGCTTGGAGATGATGATGTCAAGTACTTCCTCGCTCGTTTGATTCAAGCTTTTGCTCCAGGCATTCCTCAGGTTTACTATGTGGGTCTATTAGCAGGTAAGAATGACTTGAAATTATTAGAAGAAACCAAAGAAGGTCGAAATATTAATCGTCATTACTATAGCAATGAGGAAATAGCAGAAGAAGTTCAACGTCCTGTGGTGAAGGCCCTTCTCAATCTATTTTCTTTCCGTAATAAATCAGAGGCCTTTGACCTAGAAGGGACTATTGAGATAGAAACACCAACAGCTCACAGCATTGTAATCAAACGTCAAAATAAAGACAAGTCTGTAACAGCAGTAGCAGAAATTGATCTGCAAAGTCAGACCTATCAGGTAGTGGAAAACGGCAGAAAAATTCAGTTCTAGTGCTATATTAATGAAAGAGTTTTTTTGTGGCGAAAACGTGTTCATTGTTCCCAAATGACGGAAAAAATGGTAAAATTAAAAGATAGTTTAGCATTTATCTTCTGGAGAAATCCAGAACAGAAAGGATCCGTTTTGAAATCAATTGGATTACTGGATAAGATAAGAGGGCTTTCGAAAAAAGATTTCTTTTTGTATCTGATGATCATGAGTATCTTTTTACCTTTTTATTTGTTCTTAGCACTCTTTGCTTTATATTTGATAGGTTTACTTGTTACTGGGGAGATGAAGGGAATTATCAAGGGATTGGCCAAACATCCTGTACTTCTCTTTTTTATTGCCTACAGTAGTATCATCTCTATCGTCGCCAAGAACTGGCTTGGATTGGTTGCATCTTTACTGATGTTTCTCTTCCTCATTTTCTTTAGTTTTTACCAGAAACGTCTGACACATGCTTTCTTTCGACTGATACTGCAGACAATCTTGTTTGGTAGTGTGCTCTCTGCTGTTTTTGCTACTTTGGAGCATTTCCAGATTGTAAAGAAATTTAACTATGCCTTTCTTTCGCCCAATATGCAAGTATGGCACCAGAACCGTGCAGAGGTAACTTTCTTTAATCCGAACTACTATGGAATTATCTGTTGCTTCTGTATCATGATAGCCTTTTACCTCTTTACAACGACGAAGTTAAGATGGTTAAAAATCTTTTGTGTGCTAGCAGGTTTTGTAAATCTATTTGGTTTGAATTTTACACAAAATAGAACAGCCTTTCCTGCCATTATCGCGGGTGCCATCATTTATCTCTTTACAACCATTAAAAACTGGCGCGCCTTCTGGCTCAGTATTGGTGTTTTCGGGATTGGCCTTTGTTTCCTCTTCTCAAGCG
Source organism: Streptococcus sp. 5905 (assembly GCF_013276505.1). Taxonomy (NCBI): domain Bacteria; kingdom Bacillati; phylum Bacillota; class Bacilli; order Lactobacillales; family Streptococcaceae; genus Streptococcus; species Streptococcus sp. 5905. The sequence continues at coordinate 52,293 of NZ_VMLC01000007.1, read as the reverse complement.
ATTTGGGTGTCCGTATGGGAACGCTAGATTCTTCAATGGAGGAGCGTGTTTCAATCTGGAATGCGGGTATGACTTTGTTTAAGCAAAATCCGATCTGGGGTGAGGGTCCGCTGACCTATATGAATTCCTATCCGAGAATCCATGCACCTTACCACGAGCACGCGCATAGTCTTTATATCGATACTATTTTAAGTTATGGTTTGATTGGAACCATTCTCCTATCCATTTCTTCGGTTATCCCGGTTCACATGATGATGGATATGAGTCAGGAGTCTGGTAAACGACCAATTATCGGTCTTTATCTCTCCTTCCTTACAGTAGTCGCTGTACATGGAATTTTTGACTTGGCTCTCTTCTGGGTTCAGTCAGGATTCATCTTCTTGCTGGTTATGTGCAGTCTACCACTGGAACATCGAACCTTGGTGTCCGAAATGACAGATTAAGTTACTCAAGAACGGAGATCTTCTACTCTAGGTAGGAGGTCTTTTTTGTTGGCGAAAATTATTTCTAAATCGAAATAGTTGACAGATGGAACGAGAGGTGTTACAATAAAAACAATTCGATATAGAAATAAAATGGAGGGATCATGAAGGATAGTCATTTAGTAGCCCATCATATTCGTTTGTTAAATAGGCGGATTTTTCAAAAGTTACTGAGTCAGGATCCTGAGGCTCTTTATCGGAGTGAACAGGGCAAGATTTTAGCGGTTTTATGGAATAGTGAGACAGGTTGCGCTACAGCGACAGATATTGCGCTTGCGACTGGTCTCGCCAACAATACGCTGACAACTATGATTAAGAAACTTGAGGAGCAAAACCTGGTCATCATTAGCCCATGTGGAATAGATAAGAGAAAGAAATATGTCAAGTTGACAGAGCAGGGTTGGTCTCAGAAAGAAGTTGGCCATCGTGTTAGTCAAAGACTGGATGCTATTTTTTATAAAGGATTCACTGAGGAAGAAATTCGCCAGTTTGAAAGTTATCAGGAACGCATTTTGGACAATCTGAAAGAGAAAGCAAATGAGGAATAAAATATGTCAAAACAAGTTGAAAATGCTCACAACCTATACATTCATGCCATTCAAGATGGGCGCGTTGCCGAGGCTCAAGCTCAGTCTGTAGGGGATACTTATATCCAACACTCGACAGGTGTGCCGGATGGGAAAGAAGGGTTTGCGGCTTTCTTTGCAAATTTCTTTGAGCGCCATCCCGAGCGTGAGATGAAGATTGTTCGCACTATTGAAGACGGCAATCTAGTCTTCGTCCATGTTCATCAATATCTCAATGGTGGGGAAGCTCAATGGGTGACGACAGATACTTTCCGTGCGGATGAGAATGGACGCATCGTGGAGCATTGGGATGTTATTGACTACTATCGAACACCTGAAAATGACCAATTAGACCAGATTTTTGGAGATTTTGAGATCAATGATTTGGATAAGACAGCAGAAAATAAAAAAATCGTTCGTCGTTTCCTGACAGAAATCTTCCAAAATGGGGAGCTAGAGCAGTGGAGTGAATTTGTGGCAGAAGATTTGATTCAGCATAATCATGAGATTGGACAAGGAAGTCAGGCTTATAAAAACTATGTGGCTGAACATGGTGTTACTTTCGACTTTGTTTTCCAGCTTTTGGGACAAGGAAACTATGTGGTCAGCTATGGCCAGACTCAGATTGATGGCGTTGCCTATGCCCAGTATGATATCTTCCGTCTAGAAAATGGGAAAATTGTGGAGCATTGGGATAATAAGGAAGTTATGCCTAAGGTAGAAGACTTGACCAACCGAGGGAAGTTTTAAATTGAGGACAAATAATGATTGAATATAAAAATGTAGCGCTACGTTACACAGAAAAAGATGTCTTGAGAGATGTCAATTTACGGATTGAGAATGGGGAGTTCATGGTTTTAGTTGGACCTTCTGGGTCAGGTAAGACGACCATGATTAAGATGATTAATCGTCTTTTGGAACCGACTGATGGAAATATTTACATGGATGGCAAGCGCATCAAAGACTATGATGAGCGTGAACTTCGTCTTTCTACTGGTTATGTTTTACAGGCCATTGCACTGTTTCCCAATTTAACGGTTGCGGAAAATATTGCCCTCATTCCGGAGATGAAGGGGTGGACTAAGGAAGAGATTGCTCAGAAAACTGAAGAGCTTTTGGCTAAGGTTGGTTTACCAGTAGCCGAGTATGGGCATCGCTTACCTAGTGAACTATCTGGCGGAGAACAGCAGCGGGTTGGTATTGTTCGTGCCATGATTGGTCAGCCTAAGATTTTGCTTATGGATGAACCTTTTTCAGCCTTGGATGCTATTTCGAGAAAACAGTTGCAGGTTCTGACGAAAGAATTGCATAAAGAGTTTGAGATGACAACTATTTTTGTGACCCATGATACGGATGAAGCTTTGAAATTGGCGGACCGTATTGCTGTTTTGCAGGATGGAGAGATTCGTCAGGTGGCGAACCCTGAGACGATTTTAAAAGCTCCTGCAACAGACTTTGTAGCTGACTTGTTTGGAGGTAGTGTTCATGACTAATTTGATATCAACTTTTCAGGATCGTTTTGGTGACTGGGTAACAGCTCTATCTCAACATTTGCAGTTGTCACTTTTGACCTTGTTACTAGCTATTTTTATTGCAGTCCCCTTAGCGGTATTTCTTCGTTATCATGAAAAGATGGCGGACTGGTTTTTGCAGATTGCAGGGATTTTCCAGACCATCCCGTCTTTGGCCTTGTTGGGGCTCTTTATCCCCTTGATGGGAATTGGAACTTTGCCTGCTTTGACAGCACTAGTGATTTATGCGATTTTCCCGATTTTGCAAAATACCATCACGGGGCTAAAGGGAATTGATCCAAGTCTGCAAGAGGCTGGGATTGCCTTTGGGATGACCAGGTGGGAGCGTCTCAAGAAGTTTGAAATTCCACTTGCCATGCCTGTCATAATGTCTGGTATTCGGACGGCAGCGGTTTTGATTATCGGTACGGCAACCTTGGCTGCCTTGATTGGTGCAGGGGGACTGGGTTCCTTTATCCTTTTGGGAATTGACCGCAATAATACCAGTCTGATTTTGATTGGGGCACTTTCTTCTGCAGTGCTCGCCATTGCCTTTAACTTCCTACTAAAAGTGATGGAAAAAGCAAAATTGAGAACGATTTTCTCTGGTTTTGCCTTGGTGACCATATTGCTCGGTCTGTCTTATAGTCCAGCCTTACTAGCTCAAAAAGAGAAAGAAAATTTGGTTATTGCTGGGAAATTGGGACCAGAACCCGAAATTTTGGCCAATATGTATAAGTTGCTGATTGAAGCAAATACCAGTATGACTGCGACTGTTAAACCGAATTTTGGGAAAACAAGTTTCCTCTATGAAGCTCTGAAAAAAGGGGATATTGATATCTATCCTGAATTTACTGGTACGGTGACTGAAAGTTTGCTTCAGCCATCACCGAAAGTGAGTCACGAGCCAGATCAGGTTTATCAAGTGGCGCGTGATGGCATTGCCAAACAGGATCATCTGGCCTATCTCAAACCTATGTCTTATCAAAATACCTACGCTGTAGCTGTTCCGAAAAAGATTGCTCAAGAATATGGCTTGAAGACCATTTCGGACTTGAAAAAAGTAGAAGGACAGTTGAAGGCAGGCTTTACTCTCGAGTTTAATGATCGTGAGGATGGAAATAAGGGCTTGCAATCAATGTATGGACTCAATCTTAATGTAGCAACCATGGAGCCGGCCCTTCGCTATCAGGCAATTCAGTCAGGCGATATTCAAATCACAGATGCCTATTCGACCGATGCAGAGTTGGCGCGTTATGATTTACAGGTCTTGGAAGATGACAAGCAACTTTTCCCACCTTATCAAGGAGCGCCACTCATGAAAGAAGCTCTTCTCAAGAAACATCCAGAATTGGAATCTATTCTCAATAAATTGGCTGGTAAAATTACTGAAAGCCAGATGAGCCAGCTCAACTATCAAGTGGGTGTCGAAGGCAAGTCTGCAGAACAAGTAGCCAAGGAATTTCTACAAGAACAAGGATTGTTGAAGAAATAAATGGAGAGGAAAGCCAGTGGTAGCCACTAGCAATTTTCTTCAGCAGACAAAATCCCATCTCGAATTATAGACGAGATGGGATTTTTAATGTTAGAGTAAGATAAACAAGAGAGCAATCAAAGCCGCTAGTGTGCCCCTTATAATGTGGTGCGATATATGTTGGTTTTCTTGCTGTCTCCCATTCCAGTAAGCACCGTAGCAGATGATGCTAGAGCCCACTATCCATAAGACGACAGTTGCAAGCGGAACAAAGAAAAAGATAGCAAGAGCTAGTGAAGTAAGACAACTTCCCACCAAGATACACATGTTCCCTTGACAGTAATTTTTTTCTTTCATGGCTGCGAAAGCTGCCGCGAGATGAAGGAGGGAGAAAATAAGAGCCAATACAATCGTCAGAATTCCTAGGATAATAGAAGTTAACATGGTTGATTCCTTTCTTCGTGACAGGATTAAATTTCGAGTGATTTTGTAGAAGTCATCTCAATCACATCTAAGTAAAATCTCACTACTTGGTCTTCAGTATAAGATTTTCCTTTTTTTAGCCACCAGGTCAGTGTTTCGATAAAGTTCGTCACAACAAAATGCTGAAGGTAGGAGGCCGGAATGTTTGGATAGGCCTCTTGCAAATCCTCCGCTACCATGGGGTAAACATGGTGTTCGAGTTCCTTGTGTAGTTGGCGGAGAAAGTAGTCGTTTTTGGAAAAAAGAAGACTGGTGACATGGTCTTGATTTTTTTGAAAATGCAAAAAAATATGTGCGAGGTAGTCCTCGGTAGTAAAGTGTCCTTCCCTTTCAAAGAGATGATGAAAGAGGTAGCGGCAGAGCTCATCTAAAAGCAGTTCCTTACTCTCGTAGTGACAGTAAAAAGTGGAACGCCCAACATCTGCCAAGTCAATGATATCTTGGACAGTAGTAGCATCATAGCCCTTGTCGTTCAAAACTTGTAGAAAAGCTTGATAAATGGCTTTTTTCGTCTTGCTGACTCGACGGTCTCTTTTTTGCATATAGACACTTGAGACAAACTGTTCAGAACTGAATAAGGCTGACAGTTTGCTTCTATCCTTTCTTTGGATTTTATTAGATAATACAAATGAAAGAAGTATATATACCTATTATACCAAAGGAGGGAGAAAAATGAGTTCTAAAACATCTATCTGGCTAGCCTTTTTCTTGAATCTATCATTTTCTATTGTCGAATTTATTTTTGGGGGCATCTTCAATTCAAGTGCTGTATTAGCGGATGCGGTTCATGATTTGGGCGATGCTCTTGCCATAGGCTTATCAGCTTGCTTGGAAACTATTTCCAATCGTCAGGAAGACAAACGTTATACACTTGGTTATAAACGCTTCAGTCTGCTAGGCGCCATGCTGACTGCTTTGATCCTTTTGACAGGGTCTTTCATGGTGCTCTTGGAGAATATTCCTCGTCTCCTATCCCCTCAGCCTGTCAACTACCAAGGGATGCTGTGGTTGGGGATTCTTGCGATTCTTATCAATCTCTTGGCTAGTCTAATCGTTCGTAAGGGTCGGACAAAGAACGAAGTTATCCTGACCTTGCATTTTTTAGAAGATATTCTGGGTTGGCTAGCGGTCATTCTGGTTGCTGGTGTTTTGTATGTGACAGATTGGTACTTTCTTGATCCGCTCTTATCACTCTTGATTTCTAGTTTTATCCTCTGGAAAGTCATTCCTCGCTTTTGGTCAACACTTAAGATTTTCTTAGATGCTGTGCCTGAAGGGGTCGAGACTGCCGAGCTAGAGAAAGAGTTAGCAGCGCTAGCTAATGTTAAAAGTGTTAATCAACTCAGTATTTGGTCTATGGATGGTCTGGAAAATGACGCCATTGTTCATGTTTGCCTAGAAGAGATTGAACATATGGAGTATTGTAAAGAATCCATTCGTAATTTACTCAAAGATTATGGTTTTCAAAATGTTACCATTGAAGTTGATGCAAACCTAGCAAGTCACCAAACCCATAAGCGAAAAATTGAGGAGTTGGAAGTAGGTCAAAGTCATGGACATCATCATTCATAAGAAGTCGATTTTCCATTTGTTGATTATTTTTGATGAATTGTAAATGTAACATATTTACTCCATTATGAAATTGTGATAGACTACATATATCACTGAAAGGAGATAGGCGATGTTACAGCTACAACACATTTCAAAAGTCTATCATACGGGCGATAAAGAGTTCCACGCGCTAAAGGATATATCGATTCGCTTCCGTGAGAATGAGTTTGTCTCCATTCTCGGGCAATCGGGTTCTGGGAAAACCACCCTATTAAATATCATCGGGGGACTCGACCAATACACATCTGGTGATTTACTCATCCAAGGAAAATCAACAAAGCAATTTAAAGACCGCGATTGGGATAGCTACAGAAACCACACCATCGGTTTCGTCTTTCAGTCTTATAATCTCATTGGGCACCAAACTGCACTCTCTAACGTAGAAATTGCAATGACTCTTTCGGGTGTTTCAAAAGCAGAACGTAAGAAACGTGCTATCGAAGTGCTCGAACGCGTAGGCCTAAAAGACCATTTATATAAGAAACCAAGTCAAATGTCTGGGGGACAAATGCAACGAATCGCGATTGCGCGTGCTCTTGTTAATGATCCAAAAGTCGTTTTAGCCGACGAACCGACAGGAGCGCTCGATTCTGAGACTTCTGTTCAAATCATGGATTTATTAAAAGACATTGCCAAGGAACGTTTGGTTATCATGGTGACGCATAACCCAGAGCTGGCGCAGAAGTACTCCACACGTATCGTACAAGTATTAGATGGAAACATCTTGAGCGACTCAAACCCATGCGAACCAACAGAGGAGACAAAGCAAGTCGACATCCAGTTCACGAAGACGAAGATGAGCTTTATAACCGCCCTTGTACTTTCCTTTAATAACCTATTGACAAAGAAAGGTCGTACCTTACTAACAGCTTTTGCGGGTTCCATCGGGATTATCGGGATTGCTCTTATCTTAGCCCTTTCCAATGGTGTGAGTGACTACGTTAAAAAGGTGCAGGAAGATACCCTCGTCTCTCTTCCACTGACGATTAGCGAGCAGAACCAGAGCAACTTGTTGGCGACCTCTCCAGATTTGAGCGAGAAGCCTTACAAGGATAATCATGAGCTCGGTATCAATACGGTTTTAACGAATTTATTGAAAAAACAAATCGGAAAGAACGACCTAGCTTCCTTCAAGACTTACTTGGAGGAACACGCTTCGAAGGTCGAATCTCTCACAAAAGACATTCGTTACCGATACAATTTACAACCGTTTATCTATGCAAGTGATACTTCCAACGGACCCAAAAGTATTCTGCCTTCAACCTTAGCTGATGAAGTAGAAACAGCGAACCAAACGATGAAGGGATACTTACAAAACCTCAACTACTGGAGTGAACTTTCTAGTGATTCTTCAATGCTAGAAAGCAAGTACGACGTGTTGGAAGGACGCTTCCCACAAGATAAGTCCGAGCTCGTCCTTATCGTAGATGAAAACAATCAAATTAGCGATTTGTTGCTCTATAGTTTGCGTTTCAAAGATCCCAGTGAATTGAACGATACGAAGAAGCTCGACGAACTCTCTTCTCAAACGTATCAATATAGTGATTTTATCGGGAAAACTTTCAAAGCAGTTGTTAATACAAACCGTTTTGTGAAAGAAAATAACTTATGGCTCAATAAGATTGATAATGCTTCTTATATGAAAACTCAAATCGAGAATGGGCTCCAACTTAAAATTGTGGGTGTTCTTCGCCAAAAAGATGGCACAAGTTCAGGCGTGAATGCTCCTTTAGGAGGAATCGCCTACACAAGCGCCCTTATTGATTACACTTCCGAATACATTCAAAATAGTGATATCGTTAAGGAACAGGAAGCCAATCAAAATCTAAATGTATTTACGGGTAAAGAATTTGCCAAAGATCCTAAACCATTCAGTTCGGAGAATTTAACCGAAGAAGAAAAAATTCAGTTGGCCAAAATGACGCCTGAAGAACAAGCGCAGTATGTCCAACAATATAACGACAATTCGGCTTCAACTTACGAGGAAAACCTCGCAAAAATGGGCGTCATCAACAAATCCAAACCAGCTGCCATTGAGCTCTACACCTCTTCGTTCCAACAAAAACAAGACTTAAAAGAGTTCATAAACGCCTATAACACAGCGAAAAAAGAAGCTGGAGAAGACGATAAGGTACTCGCTTATTCAGATGATATCCAAACTATCATGTCTTCAATTACGACATTGGTTGGCGTAGTGACAACAGTACTCGTTGGCTTTGTGGCCATCTCACTCATTGTATCTTCTATAATGATTTCGATTATCACGTACATTTCAGTTCTCGAACGTACAAAAGAAATCGGAATCCTACGTGCAATGGGGGCTTCGAAGAAAGATATTCGTCGTATCTTCACTGCTGAAACAGCCATTGAAGGATTGATCTCTGGGGTGCTCGGTATCACGATTACCTTTCTTGCGACATTCCCAATCAATGCGATTGTTGCGAAAATGACAAATGTAGGAAATGTAGCGCAATTACCAATAGAAGTAGCTCTAATCCTTATCGGTATTTCGATTGTCCTTACCATGTTAGCCGGTCTAATCCCTTCACGCATCGCTGCTAAGAAAGACCCAGTCGAATCGCTTCGTAGCGAATAACAACTAAACCACAAAAAGGTGGATAAAGGAATATTTCTTTATTCACTTTTTCTATTGGCTGGAAACTATTAAAAACGTAATCGAAAAATCTCTCCTTATAAAACTTAAATCTCAAGAAGAAAAGACTATATTAGACTAAACTAGTGCCTTATCGCCGTTAATAATGATTGATACGAGTGAAAGCTTGACAAAAAGTGTATAATGAAAGTAAGAAACCAATAGAAAAGGAGTGGTTCTATGAAGAAAACAGTTTATACAAAAGCTGGTCAGGTTGGTCTTATTGAAGTGGAGCATCCGCAAATCATTGAGGCAGATGATGCCATTATTCGGATTGTTCGAACCTGTGTTTGTGGCTCTGATCTGTGGAGCTATCGCAATCCAGATATTGAAACAGGCCATCAGAATAGCGGGCACGAAGCGATTGGTATCGTTGAGGCAATTGGTGATGCAGTGACGACCGTTAAACCTGGCGATTTTGTTATTGCTCCATTTACTCATGGATGCGGGGAATGTGATGCCTGTCGAGCAGGATATGATGGCACCTGTGATCGTCATATTGGCAATAACTGGTCAGATGGGGTGCAAGCAGAATATATGCGCTTCGATTATGCCAACTGGGCGCTTGTAAAAATTCCAGGACAACCGTCAGACTATACAGAAGGCATGCTCAAATCCCTCTTGACACTGGCTGATGTGATGCCAACTGGCTATCATGCTGCGCGTGTTGCTAATGTTCAAAAAGGGGATAAGGTTGTCGTTATCGGTGACGGGGCTGTTGGGCAATGTGCTGTTATCGCCGCTAAAATGCGTGGTACATCTCAAATTGTTCTCATGAGTCGTCACGAAGACCGTCAACAAATGGCTTTGGAGTCAGGGGCGACAGCTGTTGTGGCTGAACGTGGCGAAGAAGGAATTGCCAAGGTTCGAGAAATTCTTGGTGGAGGAGCAGATGCAGCTCTTGAGTGTGTCGGTACTGAGGCAGCGGTTGATCAGGCTCTTGGTGTCCTTCACAATGGTGGTCGTTTGGGCTTTGTTGGAGTTCCTCACTATAGCAATCGAGCTCTTGGTTCAACTTTTGCTCAAAATATTACGGTAGCAGGCGGAGCAGCCTCTGTAACGACTTACAACAAACAGTTCTTACTGAAGGCAGTCCTTGATGGCGATATCAACCCAGGCCGTGTCTTTACTTCAAGTTATAAATTAGAAGAGATTGACCAAGCCTATAAAGATATGGATGATCGCAAAACCATTAAGTCTATGATTGTGATGGATTAACAAAGAAAATACTAATGGAGATTTGAGAATTTCTATTAGGATTTTTTGCGTTGGTATATTTGTTGAGTTATGGCAGCGTACTCTCTCTCAAAGTCAGTCTGGTTCCTAGCATGGTCAGGCTAGGAATTTTCCGACCGTGGAGGACTTCCTTGTTAAGAATATCCATACCTGCTCGGCCCATTTCTTCGGTATAGACGGTAATGCTAGAAAGAGGAGGATAGACCTGCTTGGTCAGGCTAGTGTCGTTGAAAGAAATGAGGCTGACGCGGTCTGGTAGGCTGATTCCAGCTTCTTGAAGAGCACGAAGGGCACCGATGGCTAAACTATCGCTGGCTGCGAAAAAGGCTGGTGGGAGTTTATCACCTAGCTTGTGAATGCCCTCCTTCATCAAGTCATAACCAGACTGGGCCGTAAAACTCCCCTGAAAGACCAGTTCTTCATGGTAGATACCATTTGCTTGGGTATAGTCTTTGAAATTTTCTAGCCGCTTATCCTGGATTATTTCTTCCTGGTCGGTTGTTTCCTCAAGACCTGTCAGAATGCCAATCCGATCCAGCCCCTGACTGAGGAAATGGTCTACAACTTGTTTTACAGCAGTGTAAAAGTCCGTGATAATACAGGTGTGACCTAGTGAGAGGGTATCGCTGTCTATAAAGACTAAAGGCTTTTGGTATTCTTCAAAGGCAGAGATCTGAGCTCGGCTAAATTTTCCGATGCAGAGAATGCCAATCACTTCCTCGCTCAGTGTAAAAGGATGGTCGTTAAAATAGCGCAAGATATCATAGTCCAACTCTTGGGCTCTTTTTTCAATACCGAGACGAATCTGATAGTAGTAGAGGTCGTCCAACTCCCCTTGTTCACTGACCCATTGGATAATGGCAATCTTCTGCTTGGGTTTGTGGGATTCGCCTGTCTTGAGGTGCTTAGTATAGCCCAGCTCTTCAGCGACGGTTAAAATACGGTGTCGGGTTTCTTCTGTGACAGATAGGCTCTGGTCGCGATTGAGGACACGAGATACGGTCGCGATAGAGACAGAGGCTAGCTGTGCAATGTCTTTTAAGGTAGCCATAAATCCTCCTTCTTTTAGGTTAGTATATCATATTTTTCTTCTTTTTACCGATTGTTTAGTAAAACTTTAGTAAAAAGGATTGACCTTAGCAAAAGCCTTGGATACAATAGAAGAAAACGATTACACGTTAAGATGACTTAACGACAGTCAAAGGAGAATTTATATGACACAAGATCTTACTACTGAAGCCCTTCGCAAAGACTTTCTTGCCGTTTTTGGTCAAGAAGCAGACCAAACTTTCTTTTCACCAGGTCGTATCAATCTGATTGGCGAACACACAGACTACAACGGTGGGCACGTTTTTCCAGCTGCTATTTCCTTGGGGACATACGGTGCAGCTCGCAAGCGTGACGACCAAGTCTTGCGTTTCTACTCAGCCAACTTTGAGGACAAGGGTATCATCGAAGTGCCTCTTGCTGACCTCAAATTTGAAAAAGAGCATAGCTGGACCAACTATCCAAAAGGGGTTCTTTATTTCTTGCAAGAAGCTGGACATGTGATTGACAAAGGGTTTGATTTTTATGTTTATGGGAATATCCCAAATGGAGCTGGCTTGTCATCATCAGCATCTTTGGAACTCTTGACAGGGGTTGTTGCAGAGCATCTCTTTGGTTTAAAACTAGACCGTCTGGATTTGGTTAAAATCGGGAAACAAACAGAAAATAACTTTATCGGAGTGAATTCTGGTATTATGGACCAGTTCGCTATCGGTATGGGAGCTGACCAACGTGCCATTTACCTAGATACCAATACCTTGGAGTATGACTTGGTGCCACTTGATTTGAAGGACAATGTTGTTGTCATCATGAACACCAACAAACGTCGTGAATTGGCAGATTCTAAATACAATGAACGCCGTGCTGAGTGTGAGAAATCTGTGGAAGAATTGCAAGTTGCCTTGGATATTCAGACCTTGGGTGAATTGGACGAGTGGGTCTTCGACCAATACAGCTACCTGATTAAAGACGAAAATCGTTTAAAACGTGCTCGCCATGCTGTGCTTGAAAATCAACGTACCCTCAAAGCACAAGCAGCTCTTCAGGCGGGTGACTTGGAAACCTTTGGTCGCTTGATGAATGCATCTCACGTTTCTCTTGAGCATGATTATGAAGTGACTGGCTTGGAATTGGATATCCTCGTTCACACAGCTTGGGCTCAAGAAGGTGTTCTGGGTGCTCGTATGACAGGGGCAGGTTTTGGTGGCTGTGCTATTGCCTTGGTGCAAAAAGATGCTGTTGAGGGCTTTAAAGAAGCTGTAGGCAAACGCTACGAGGAAGTCGTTGGATATGCTCCAAGTTTCTATATCGCTCAAGTTGCATCGGGCACTCGAGTTTTAGACTAGGAGAGAAGTAAATGGAAGCTATAATATTTGATTTAGATGGTTTATTAGCTGATACTGAGATCATTTCTCTAAAAGTTTATCAAGAATTGCTTGAAGATTTTGGAATTCCTTTCACAGAAGAAACATATTCTAGAGAATACAGTGGACATAGGGAAGAGGAGAATGTTCAACGATTTTTGGATACCTATGATTTACCTTGGAACTTTGACCAAACCTTGGAAAAAGTTTATGAACTGGAAGCTCGAATATTAGCCAAAGGTGTAAATTTAAAAAAAGGTGCTAAAAATTTGCTTGCTTTTTTGCAAAGAGAAGGTATTCCAATCGCTCTAGCAACTTCAAGCGTTGAATCTAGAGCTAGAATGATTTTGGATAGTAATGGGATACTGTCCCTATTTGACCATCTAGTTTTTGCAAAAGATGTAAAGCGAAGCAAACCTTACCCTGATATATTTTTAAAGGCCTGTAGTGATTTGAATGTTTTACCAGAGAATTGCTTAGTACTAGAGGATAGTGAAGCAGGGATTGAAGCAGCGTATAGAGCTGGGATACCAGTCATTTGTATTCCAGACTTAAAAATGCCAGCACAGTCTTTCTTAAATAAAACAGAACAAGTTTTTCAGGATTTAGATGCTGTCAGAGACTATTTAGAAAGTAAGAAGGAGAATCAATGAGTCAGGGAGTTCTAGATGCATTTATCACGGAAGTCATTGCAGAAAGTTCATTTGAGGAAATGGATCGAATCTACCTGACCAATCGTGTTTTGGCTCGAGTGGGCGAAGGTGTTTTGGAAGTTGAGACGAATCTGGAGGAGTTGATTGACCTCAAGGACCAGCTGGTTGAGGAGGCGGTTCGATTAGAGACGATTGAGGACAGTCAGACTGCGCGTGAAATCCTCGGTGCTGAATTGATGGACTTGGTAACCCCTTGTCCAAGTCAGGTCAATCGTGACTTCTGGGCAACTTACGCCCAATCTCCTGAGCAGGCAATTGCGGACTTCTACCAACTTAGCCAGAAAAACGACTACATCAAACTCAAGGCCATTTCTAAGAATATCGCTTATCGCGTTCCGTCTGACTATGGAGAGCTTGAGATTACTATCAACCTCTCTAAGCCTGAAAAGGATCCGAAAGAGATTGCGGCAGCCAAGTTGGTCCAAGCTAGCAATTACCCCCAGTGTCAACTCTGTCTAGAGAACGAAGGCTACCATGGTCGAATTAACCATCCAGCTCGTAGCAATCACCGAATTATCCGTTTTGAAATGGCGGGTCAGGAGTGGGGTTTCCAGTATTCGCCCTATGCTTACTTTAATGAGCACTGTATCTTCTTAGACGGTCAGCATCGTCCCATGGCCATTAGTCGTCAGAGCTTTGAGCGTCTGCTGGCTATCGTAGAGCAGTTTCCAGGCTATTTTGCTGGATCTAATGCCGACTTGCCGATTGTGGGAGGGTCTATTCTAACTCATGACCACTATCAAGGAGGCCGTCACGTATTTCCTATGGAATTGGCTCCTCTGCAAAAGGCCTTCCGATTTGCTGGTTTTGAGCAGGTCAAGGCTGGGATTGTCAAGTGGCCTATGTCAGTCCTACGTTTGACTTCGGATTCCAAAGAGGATTTGATCAACTTGGCTGATAAGATTTTGCAGGAATGGCGCCAGTATTCAGATCCAAGTGTGCAAGTCTTGGCAGAAAGTAATGGAACACCACACCATACCATTACACCGATTGCTCGTAAACGCGATGGCCAGTTTGAGTTGGACTTGGTCTTGCGGGACAATCAAACTTCTCTAGAGCATCCTGATGGCATCTACCACCCCCACAAGGATGTCCAACATATCAAAAAGGAAAATATCGGCTTGATTGAGGTCATGGGCTTGGCTATCCTGCCGCCACGATTGAAAGCGGAAGTGGAACAAGTAGCAGCCTACCTTGTCGGAGAAGAAGTCTCAGTTGCCGACTATCATCAGAAATGGGCCGACCAACTCAAAACCCAACATCCAGATCTAACGGATAAAGAAAAAGCCCTTGAAATCGTCAAGGAATCTGTAGGTGCTATCTTTACACGTGTTTTGGAGGACGCGGGGGTTTACAAGCAGACGGAACAAGGACAGGCAGCCTTTATGTGCTTTGTAGAACAGGTCGGAATTTTACCAGACTAGGAGCTTTCTCCTTGCACAGTCCTATAAAAAGTAGTATCATAGTGTCGTTTGAACTATCAGGAGGAAACGATGAAAGATTTTCATTTTGATGCTATATCTGCCTTTGAAAATTACGAGATTGAACAAATGAGAGATGGTCAGGTTGTGGTGACGACAAAAGTAGTGGACTCGTCGCTCAACTATTATGGCAATGCCCATGGTGGCTATCTCTTCACCCTTTGTGATCAAATCAGTGGTCTAGTGGTTATCTCTCTGGGGCTTGATGGAGTGACGCTCCAGTCCTCTATCAACTACCTCAAAGCAGGAAAGCTAGATGATGTACTGACCATTAAAGGAGAATGTGTCCATCATGGACGCACAACCTGTGTGGTAGATGTCGATATCACCAATCAAGAAGGCAGAAATATCTGCAAAGCCACCTTTACCATGTTTGTCACAGGCCAGCGGTCAGAAGAAAGACAGGTAAGGATATAAAGTACTGAGAGTTGACCTGCACTCTAAGGGCTAGATATTTTTTGTCGAACTTTTGGAGTGCAGGTTAGTTTTGATCCTCGCAGATGAACCAACCGCTTCACTAGACCCCAAAAACTCTGAGGAATTACTTTCTATCCTAGAATCATTAAAAAATCCGAATCGAACGATTATTATTGCGACCCACAATCCTCTTATCTGGGAACAAGTGGACCAAGTTATTCGAGTTACCGATTTATCTCATCGATGTTAAGAGAACATTAAGTTAGAAGAAAGAGTCACAAATACACTTTGTGGCTTTTTTATTTCCGTAAAAATGGTAAAATAGTAGGAGTAGAAATGGAGTTTGAGACATGAAAGTAATCGATCAATTTAAAAATAAGAAAGTCCTTGTTTTAGGTTTGGCCAAGTCTGGTGAGTCTGCGGCCCGTTTGCTGGACAAGCTAGGTGCCATTGTGACAGTAAATGACGGCAAGCCTTTCGAGGAGAATCCTGCTGCGCAAAGCTTGTTAGAAGAGGGGATCAAGGTTGTCACTGGTGGGCATCCTTTGGAATTGTTGGATGAGGATTTCGCTCTGATGGTGAAAAATCCAGGTATCCCTTACAGCAATCCCATGATTGAAAAGGCTTTGGCCAAGGGGATTCCAGTCTTGACTGAGGTGGAATTGGCTTATTTGATTTCAGATGCGCCAATTATCGGTATTACTGGTTCAAATGGGAAAACAACCACAACGACTATGATTGGGGAAGTTTTGACTGCTGCTGGCCAACATGGTCTTTTGTCAGGCAATATTGGCTATCCTGCCAGTCAAGTGGCTCAAACTGCAACAGATAAAGACACGCTTGTCATGGAACTTTCTTCTTTCCAACTGATGGGTGTCCAAGAATTTCATCCTGAGATTGTGGTTATTACCAACCTCATGCCCACTCATATCGACTACCATGGTTCTTTTGAGGAATATGTGGCAGCTAAGTGGAATATCCAGAACAAGATGACAGCAGCTGATTTCCTTGTCTTGAACTTTAACCAAGATTTGGCAAAAGAATTGGCTACTAGAACACAAGCCACTGTTGTTCCATTTTCAACACTTGAAAAGGTTGATGGAGCTTATCTGGAAGATGGTCAACTCTACTTCCGTGGGGAAGTGGTCATGGCAGCGAGTGAAATCGGTGTTCCAGGTAGCCACAATGTAGAAAATGCCCTTGCTACTATTGCTGTAGCCAAGCTCCGAGGTATCGACAACCAAATCATCAAGGAAACTCTTTCAGCCTTTGGTGGTGTCAAACACCGTCTCCAGTTTGTGGATGAAATTCAGGGTGTCAAATTCTATAACGATAGCAAATCAACCAATATCTTGGCTACTCAAAAAGCCTTGTCAGGATTTGACAATAGTAAGGTTATCTTGATTGCAGGTGGTTTGGACCGCGGCAATGAGTTTGACGAATTGGTTCCAGATATTACAGGGCTCAAGAAGATGGTCATCCTCGGTCAGTCTGCAGAACGTGTCAAACGGGCAGCAGATAAGGCCGGTGTGGCTTATGTAGATGCGACAGATATTGCTGATGCGACTCGCAAGGCTTATGAGCTCGCGACTCAAGGAGATGTTGTTCTCCTCAGCCCTGCCAATGCTAGCTGGGATATGTATGCTAACTTTGAAGTACGTGGTGACCTCTTTATCGACACAGTAGCGGAGTTAAAGGGATAATATGAAAAAAATAGTTTTTACAGGTGGGGGAACAGTTGGACACGTCACCCTTAACCTTTTGTTAATGCCCAAGTTCATCGAAGACGGCTGGGAAGTCCACTATATCGGGGATAAGCATGGAATCGAACACCAAGAAATCCTCAAATCAGGCTTAAATGTGACCTTCCATTCCATTTCGACTGGGAAGTTGCGTCGCTATTTCTCTTGGCAAAACATGCTGGACGTGTTTAAAGTTGGTTGGGGAATCATCCAATCCCTCTTTATCATGTTACGACTGCGTCCACAGGCTCTTTTTTCTAAGGGAGGATTTGTTTCTGTACCGCCGGTTATAGCAGCGCGTGTGTCAGGAGTGCCTGTCTTTATTCATGAATCGGACCTGTCTATGGGCTTGGCCAATAAAATCGCCTATAAATTTGCGACTAAGATGTATTCAACCTTTGAGCAGGCTTCAAGTTTGTCTAAGGTCGAGCATGTGGGAGCAGTCACCAAGGTTTCAGACCAAAAAACTCCTGAACCAGATGAATTGGTGGATATCCAAACCCACTTTGATCCTAAATTGCCAACGGTATTGTTTGTCGGTGGTTCTGCAGGAGCTCGTGTCTTTAACCAATTGGTGACAGATCATAAGCAAGAACTGACCGAACGCTACAATATTATCAATCTCACTGGAGATTCTAGCCTCAATGAGTTGAGTCAAAATCTCTTTCGTATTGACTATGTGACGGATCTCTATCAACCTTTGATGGAGATGGCAGATGTGGTGGTGACGCGTGGTGGTGCCAATACGATTTTCGAGCTCTTGGCTATGGCGAAACTTCATCTCATCGTACCATTGGGTCGTGAAGCAAGTCGAGGAGACCAGATTGAAAATGCAGCCTACTTTGTTAAGAAAGGCTATGCAGAAGAGCTTCAAGAAAGTGACTTGACCTTGGAAAGCTTGGAGGAGAAACTCAGCCACCTGCTTAGTCACAAGGACCAATACCAAGCTAGCATGAAAGCTTCAACTGAATTGAAATCTCTTGCGGATTTTTACGATCTATTAAGAAAAGACCTAGCATAAGGAATATCAATGTCAAAGGATAAGAACAAAGAATCAAACCCCAAGAAAGAATTGTCTGAATGGCAGAAACGAAACCAGGAATACTTGAAAAAGAAGGCTGAGGAAGAAGCTGCCCTAGCTGAGGAGAAAGAAAAGGAAAAACAAGCTCGAATGGAGGAAAACTCTAAGATGTTAGGGGAAGCCAAGAAATCATCGAGTGAGTCAGACGAGGAAGCAATAAGCCCAAGCAAGGAACCATCTGAAAAAGAAGAACAATCTCAAAAGGATGATCATAAAGTCAAAGAGGAAAAAGAGAGGAAGAAAAAAGAAAAACCAGAAAAACCTGCCAAGCCTAAAATTGCGCCTGTTCATATTTGGCGGGCAGTTAGTATCTTGGTGCCGAGTGTTCTGGTTCTCCTCCTTTCTATCTATCTCTTGACCCCTCTTTCGACTATCAAGCATATCGAGGTTAAGGGAAATGTCCAGACTCAAGCGGATGACATTAAACAGGTTTCTGGCATTCAGGATAGTGATTATACCTTGTCTTTGTTGTTGAACAAGGAGAAGCACGCTGAGCAGATCAAGTCTAACCATTGGATAGAATCAGCGAAGATTGACTACAAATTTCCGACAAACTTTACGATTGAAGTCAAAGAGTTTGAGATTGTTGGCTACTATGTGACAGGTGAAGACCACTATCCAATCCTATCTAGTGGAACAATTGACTCAAGCCCTGTCAACCTTTTGAACCTGCCTGAGACTTACCTAACAGTCACCTTTAACGATGAGCAGCAGGTGAAGGATTTGATGACGGGTCTTTCTAGCATTAGTGAGGACATAAAGAGTCAAATTCAGAAGATCGAATTAGCGCCAAGTAAGGCAACTGCAGATCTTCTAAAAATTACTATGCTGGATACAGATGAAATAGTAGTTCCCTTGTCAGAATTGAGTAAAAAATTGCCTTATTACAGCAAAATCAAGCCACAGTTAGCAGAACCAAGCTTCATCGATATGGAGGCAGGAATTTATAGCACTAGCCTGGCTGATAAACGTTTGGAAGAAGCTGAGGAAAAGGCTAAACAAGAAGCTAAAGAAGCAGAGAAGAAAAAACAGGAAGAAAAAAAAGCTGAAGAAAAGAAACAAGAATAAGAATCTTCAGTTTTTACTTGACAAGTGTCATTATAAATAATAGAATAGTAGAAAACTTTTAAAGCAGTCCAGAGAGGCAGCTAAGGTTAGACAGTGAAAGGGTGGAGACTACCCGTTTTTCGTGGAACCTAGCTGCTAGCAGGTTCCTTTTTTTGAGCAATGGACTGTCAGCAAAGAATAGGAGAAAAGAATGCGTGAGAGTCGCCCAGTCATTGCTCTGGATTTTCCAAGTTTCGAGGAAGCCAAAGAATTTTTAGCCCTTTTTCCAGCGGAGGAAAAACTCTATGTCAAGGTAGGAATGGAAATCTACTATGCAGTAGGTCCCGAAGTTGTGCGTTATTTGAAATCATTGGGACATAGTGTTTTTTTGGATCTCAAGTTGCATGATATTCCAAATACGGTCAAGTCAACCATGAAAATCTTGTCAAGTTTGGGTGTCGATATGACCAATGTTCAGGCTGCAGGTGGGCTTGAGATGATGCAGGCCGCGCGTGAAGGCCTTGGTGATCAAGGGATTCTTATCGCGGTGACCCAATTGACCTCAACATCTGAAGAACAGATGCAAGACTGTCAAAATATCCAAACTAGTCTGCAGGAATCAGTGATTCACTATGCTAAGAAAACAGCTGAAGCTGGATTGGATGGAGTGGTTTGCTCAGCCCAAGAAGCCCAACTTATCAAAGAAGCTACAAACGAAGACTTTATCTGCTTGACACCAGGTATTCGACCAGCAGGTGCTGAAGCAGGGGATCAAAAACGCGTAGTGACCCCTGGTCAAGCCTATCAAATTGGTAGTGACTACATTGTAATAGGCCGTCCTATCACACAGGCAGCAGACCCTGTAGCAGCCTACCATGCTATCAAGGAAGAATGGACACGCGACTGGGTCTAAAGCGTATTTGATTATAGATTTAAGGATAAGAAGGAGTATACCATGACACTTGCCAGAGACATTGCTAGCCATCTATTGAAAATTCAAGCGGTTTATCTCAAACCAGAAGAGCCTTTCACTTGGGCATCTGGTATCAAGTCACCGATCTATACGGATAATCGTGTGACCCTAGCTTACCCGGAAACTAGAACTTTGATTGAAAATGGTTTTGTGGATGCTATCAAAGCAGCCTTTCCAGAGGTAGAAGTCATTGCTGGTACAGCGACAGCAGGGATTCCACATGGAGCTATCATCGCGGACAAGATGAACCTACCATTTGCTTATATTCGTAGTAAACCAAAAGACCATGGAGCCGGAAACCAAATCGAAGGCCGTGTAGCCCAGGGGCAAAAGATGGTTGTTGTTGAAGATCTCATTTCAACGGGTGGGTCAGTTCTCGAAGCGGTAGCAGCTGCCAAGCGTGAAGGAGCAGATGTTCTCGGTGTAGTAGCCATTTTTAGCTATCAACTAGCAAAAGCAGATAAGAACTTTGCAAATGCAGGCGTGAAACTGGTGACTCTCTCAAACTACAGCGAGCTCATCCACCTAGCTCAGGAAGAAGGCTACATCACACCAGAGGGATTGGATCTCTTAAAACGATTCAAAGAAGACCAAGAAAATTGGCAGAATGCCTAAAACATAGAAAATCAGGTAGTCACTAGGATTACCTGATTTCTTTTTATTTTCGGAAAGTATTAGTCAACTTTTCCGCCTTCAACAACAAGGTCATCTGCCTTAGCAGCGTTACCGTAGGTTGGGTGAAGTGTTTTTTCATAGGCCTTGTGGAAGAAGTTTTCCTTGCCCAATTTTTCAATGTCTTTATTGATGAAATCAAGCAATTCTTGGTTTCCTTTTTGAACTGCTGGTGCAATGGTATCTGGGTCACCGAGAGAAGTAATCCCTACTTCGTACCCTTTATTTTCAAGAGCCCAAGCTAGGACTTCAGTATTGTCAGTAGAGAAGGCATCTCCACGTCCGTCAAGAAGAGCCTGATAAGCATCACTGTATTGGTCGTATTTTTGAAGTTTGACTTCTGGGTGATTTTTCTCAAAGTAGGTTTCAGCAGTGGTTCCTTTTGTGACAATCAAGGTCTTACCTTCCAGCTCTTTAACATCCTTAATTACCTTATCTTTAGGTGAAACAACACCGAGGGAAACTTTCATGTAAGGAAGGGCAAAATCAACTTGTTTCTTACGTTCGTCGGTAACTGTGAAGTTGGCAAGTGTGATATCCACCTTGTTTGAAATCAAATATTCAGCACGGTTGGCAGCATCAACGGAAACGTATTTGACTTTAACACCTAGGTCTTGAGCTAGTTGGTTCCCCAATTCGATATCGTAACCTTGGTAAGAACCGTCATTGTCTACATAACCAAAAGGTTTTTTATCTCCAAATACGGCGATTCGAAGTTCACCGCTTTTTTTGATTTCGTCGATAGTGCGGGCCTTGGCAGTTGCTTTTCCTGATGAAGCATCAGAGCTTCCACCTGAGCTACAAGCTGTGACAAAGATAAGGGCAAATGCTAGAGCAAAAACAGTTAGAATTGGTTTGAGTAGTTTCATAAAAATCTCCTTTATAGATATGAGCCAAACTGGCTAAAGTCAAAGACGTTTAAAAATTCCTGAGCACGTTTAGTTTTTGGATTGGTGAAGAAGTCTTGAGCCGTTCCTTCTTCAGCAATCTTCCCTTGGTCTAGGAAGATTATCCGATCTGCAATGGCTTGGGCAAACTGCATTTCGTGGGTCACCAAAATCATAGTGCGCCCTTCTTGAGCCAAATCATTGATGAGTTCGAGAACTTCACGCACCATTTCTGGATCCAGTGAAGCCGTCACTTCGTCAAAGAGGATAATTTCTGGATGCATGAGCAGGGCACGGACAATCGCCACTCGTTGTTTCTGTCCACCAGATAATTGGCGAGCAAAACTGTCTTTTTTATCGAGCAAACCCACACGTTCCAGTAGTTGTAAAGCTTCCTCCGTTACTTCTTTCTTGTTCCTTCCCTGAGCCTTGATAGGACCTAGGATGAGGTTTTGTAGGACATCTAGATGGGGAAAGAGTTCATAACTTTGAAAGACCATCCCAATCTTTTGACGAACCAAGTGAAAGTCTTTCTGGTTTCCAATAATGGACTGGCCATCCAGAAGAATATCTCCACCCTGAATGGTTTCTAAGCCATTGAGACAGCGAAGTAGGGTACTTTTCCCGCAACCAGATGGTCCTAGAATGACGACAACTTCCCCCTTTTTGATATCCATGAAAAGTCCTTGGAGGATGGGATTATCTCCGAAGGATTTTTTCAGATCCTTGATTTCTAATATAGTATCAGACATTTAGTTCCTCCAGTATTTTTCTAAGTGAGTAGATAGTTTGGAAATGGGGAAGCAAACTGCGAAATACAAGACCAGAATGGTTCCATAAATCCAAAAGGAAGCGGTTGGGATGGTCAAGCGATTGCTATCGATGATTTGTTGTCCAACCTTGGTAACTTCCACAACCCCAATCAAGACAACTAAGGAAGTCGTTTTGATCATCCGAGTGACGAGGTTGATAGCTTGTGGCAGCAGTCTTCTCAAGACCTGTGGAATGATAATGTGATAGTAAAGTTGCAAGTTAGTTAAGCCCAGTGCCTGTCCACTTTCAAACTGATGTTTAGGGAGGGAAGTGATGGCTCCACGTACCAAGTCCCCCATCTCAGCTGTTCCCCAGAGTGTAAAAACGATAACGGCAGAAGTCTCTCCAGAAATGTTGATATTAAAATTTCGAGCCAAACCAAAGTAAACAATGAAGAGCAGAACCAGTTGAGGCATGATACGGATAAATTCTAGATAAAAACGTGTTAAAAAATGAACGACTCTAGAATGGGAGGTCATGATGATTCCCATAACCGTACCGAAAATCATGGATAAGAGGACAGAGAGGATGGAAATCCCAATCGTGACTCCCAATCCTTGTAAAATCCGCAAGAGATTATTTCCCTGAAAGAGTACTTGTATTCCCGAATCCTGCATGGCGGAGCCTCCTTTCTATCCAGCTAAAGACTAGCGAGATGGGTAGCAGCATGATCAGATAAGCAACTACCAACATGGCCAGTGCAATGTCTGTCTCATAATAGAGTCCAATCAAGTCCTTGGCGACGTACATGAGATCGGCTAAGGCTACTGCAGAGAAAACTGAGGTTTCCTTAATCAAGAAAATCACGTTGGCACTGAAGGACGGCAGAGCCACTGCGGTAGCTTGTGGCAAGACTACGTAGCGAAAAACCTGAACTGGTGTCAGACCGATAGCTAAGCCAATCTCATGCTGGGTTTGACTAACTGCTTCTAGTCCGCTTCGGAAGGATTCCGCCATATAGGAGCCTCCTAAAAAGATGAGGCCAAGAGTTGCACAGACTTCTGAAGAAAGAACAATTCCTATTCGGGGAAGCCCGAAATAGAGAAAGAAGAGCTGAATCAAAAGGGGCGTATTTCGTGACAATTCGATGTAGGCTGTTGCTAACTGTGAAAAGATAGGAACGCGATAATGGCGGATGATACTAACGATTAGACCAACAAGAAAGGATCCCATAATTCCCCAAACTGCGATGTGTAGGGTCAGAAAGAATGCCTTTTGATATAGTGGTAGATATTGTTCAACAATGGACCAATCCAAAAGAGAACCTCCTATCTAGGAATAATAAAGTTATTGTAGCACTAAAAAGCTTATTTGGATAATAAATATTTTTTATCACAATGATAGAAAATATTTATCATGTCTGTGATTTGAAATTTCCAGACAAATTTTTTGAAAGGATTCTGAAAAAGAGGTAAGATAGTTTATGCAAGAAAAAGTAAACGCTTACTTAATAAGGAGGACACTTTATGTCATATAAAACAAGCAATGCAGAAGGACCTGTAGATTTTATTAACACTTATGATTTAGAGCCAATGGCGCAACAAGTCATTCCTAAAGCTGCCTTTGGTTATATCGCTAGTGGAGCAGAGGATACTTTCACTTTACGCGAGAACATCCGTGCCTTTAACCACAAACTCATCGTTCCACATACGCTTTGCAATGTTGAAAATCCAAGTACAGAGATTGAATTTGCAGGTGAAAAATTATCTTCACCAATTATTATGGCACCTGTTGCGGCTCATAAATTGGCAAATGAGCAGGGGGAAGTAGCTACTGCGCGTGGTGTGCATGAGTTTGGCTCTCTTTATACAACCAGCTCTTACTCTACCGTTGACCTTCCAGAAATTACGGAAGCTCTTCAAGGGACACCTCATTGGTTCCAATTTTACTTTAGTAAGGATGACGGGATTAACCGCCATATCATGGACCGTGTGAAGGCTGAAGGCTACAAAGCGATTGTCTTGACGGCGGATGCAACTGTAGGGGGGAATCGTGAGGTTGATAAGCGCAATGGTTTTGTCTTCCCAGTTGGCATGCCGATTGTTGAGGAATACCTGCCAGAAGGTGCTGGAAAATCCATGGACTTTGTTTACAAATCAGCTAAACAACGCTTGTCTCCACGCGATGTCGAATTTATCGCTACATACTCAGGTCTTCCTGTCTATGTGAAAGGGCCACAGTGTCGTGAGGACGTTGAACGCTCTCTTGCCGCAGGTGCTTCTGGTATCTGGGTAACCAACCACGGTGGCCGCCAAATCGACGGTGGACCAGCATCCTTTGACTCACTTCAAGAAGTGGCTGAAGCAGTTGATAAACGTGTGCCAATTGTCTTTGACTCTGGTGTTCGTCGCGGTCAACACGTCTTTAAAGCCTTGGCTTCAGGAGCAGACTTGGTAGCTATTGGTCGCCCTGTGATCTATGGTTTGGCTCTTGGTGGTAGTGTTGGTGTGCGTCAAGTCTTTGAGCACTTGAATGCAGAATTGAAGACAGTCATGCAGTTATCTGGAACTCAGACTATTGAGGATGTCAAACACTTCAAACTCCGTCACAACCCATACAATCCGACCTTCCCAGTCGATCCTCGTGATTTGAAATTGTATTGATAAAGAAGATGGCCTCCACCTGACGTGGAGGTTTTTCTTCGTGTATAGAAAGATTAAATCGTTATCAGAAACTATATAAATATATTTTCCGGTCAAATATCTTGCTAGGGCTTTCAAATTCTGTTATACTGGTCCAGTAATTAAATAATAAAGACATTTGGGGTGCTTTAGGCTGAGATGATACCCATTGAACCTGATACAGTTAAGACTGGCGAAGGGAAATGTGAAAAGGTTTTTTTCGTATGTCGAAAAGAACTGTCTAATCTTGTAAGGTAAACTCTAATTCTCGTTTGTAATTGGAGTTTTTTTGTTTATCAAAAGAGGATAGGCTTGACGGCAAGCCTTTTGGTAGCTCTCTTTGAATGCCCCAATTTTCTTTAAAAAAGGAGTTTTTTATGTTGAAAAAATGGCAGTTAAAAGATGTTATCTTGCTTGCTTTCTTGTCTATCTTTTTTGGTGGCGTTTTTGTGGGTTTAGGCTATCTATTTGATATCCTCACCCTGATCTTGGCTCCTCTTGGTTTGCAGGCCTTTGCCAATGAAATCCTCTTTGGTCTCTGGTGCATGGCTGCGCCCATTGCTGCCATCTTTGTTCCAAGAGTCGGAAGTGCAACAATTGGAGAGGTGCTTGCTGCGCTTGCTGAAGTCCTTTATGGTAGCCAATTCGGTTTAGGTGCCCTTTTGTCTGGCTTGGTTCAAGGTTTGGGAAGTGAATTTGGTTTTCTCGTAACCAAGAATCGCTATGAAAGTTGGCTCTCTCTAACTGCCAATAGTATTGGGATTACGCTTTTTAGCTTTGTCTATGAATACATTAAGTTAGGTTACTATGCCTTTTCTCTTCCTTTTGTCCTTTCCTTGCTTGTGGTTCGTTTTATTTCTGTCTTTTTCTTCTGTACCATCTTGGTTCGTACCATTGTCAAACTCTATCATCAGTTTGCAGCTGGAGGAAAGGCATAGATGGGGCTGGAACTACGGGGGATTCAGTCCCCAATCTTTTCGGAGCCGATTGATTTTACTTTTCATGCGCAAGCTTTTACCTTGTTAGTTGGGAGCAGTGGTTCAGGAAAATCCAGTCTCTTTCAAATCATTGCTAAAGTCAGTTCCTTGCCCTATAGTGGCCAAGTCCTGATAGATGGGAGCCAAGTCAGTCAGCTTTCTATCGTCGAACGTGTCCAGACGATTGGCATTCTCTTTCAAAATCCCAATCATCAATTTACCATGGAGAACTTGTTTGAGGAGCTGATTTTTACCTTGGAGAATATCGGGCATCCTGTGCAAGAGATTGATGCTAAAATCGCAGAGGTGGTCCGGCAATGTCGTTGCGAGACAATCTTACACCGTCCCATCCATCACTTATCAGGTGGGGAAAAACAAAAGGCTGCTTTGGCTGTTCTCTTTGCCATGAATCCTAGGGTTTATCTCTTGGATGAACCCTTTGCTTCCATTGACCGAAAAAGTAGACTGGAGATCCTAGAGATTCTAAAAGAGTTGGCCTCTAATGGGAAGATAGTCATCCTGTGCGACCATGATTTAACGGACTATGGAGCCTACATTGACCATATGGTGGAGCTGAGAGACGGACAACTAAGGGAAGTGTTTCAAATCCCAACCTCTGAGATGACACAGGTTGCTTCAAAGGAAGTTGCTTCTAGTCCAGAACTATTCCATATGGACCGTGTGACTTGTGAACTGGGGAATCGCCCCCTCTTTTCGATTGCGGATTTCACATTTTACCAAGGGATTTCCTGTATTCTGGGTGACAATGGTGTCGGGAAATCAACCCTCTTTCGCTCCATTCTTCAATTTCAAAAGTATAAGGGGCGCATTAGTTGGAAGGGATCGGTTCTCAAAAAGAAAAAGAGTTTGTATCGTGATCTGACGGGTGTTGTTCAGGAAGCTGAGAAGCAGTTTATCCGAGTCAGTCTGCGAGAGGAACTGCAATTAGATAGCTCAGACTCAAAAAGAAATCAGCGGATTCTCCAAGCATTACAATTTTTTAGTTTGGAGCAGGCACTCGATAAGAGTCCTTATCAATTAAGTGGTGGACAGCAAAAGATTCTTCAGCTATTGACCATCTTAACCAGCAAGGCTTCTGTGATTTTGCTAGATGAACCTTTTGCAGGTTTGGATGATAGAGCTTGTCATTATTTCTGTCAGTGGATTCTGGAGGACAGAAATCAAGGAAGAAGTTTTTTGATCATTAGCCATCGTTTAGATCCCTTAATCTCTGTGGTTGATTATTGGATTGAGATGACTAGTGAGGGTCTCCGTCATATTAAAGACGTGACAATCAGCAAACCACTCGGTTCTCTGAGTAGGAATATTACAGGGGAGGTGAGGTAGTATGATCAAAGTAGCAACCCCAACACCGATTATCAGTCTTTTCTTGCTGATTTTATCCTTGGAAACATCTTTCATTCCTTCGATTGCTTTGAATCTCTCGGTAGTCGCATTTTGCATTCTCTTTATGCTCTACTACCGTCGATTTAAACTGTTGGCTTGGATGTTCGTGCTCGCCATTTTACCCTCTTTTGCCAATTACTGGGCAGTACAGTTACACGGGGATGCTTCGCAGGCAGTCATACTTGGAACGAGGGCCTTTGTGACGGTTTGTATCGGTCTTGTCTTTGTTTCCAGTATTTCCTTAAAAGAGCTTTTCTTGTACTTGGCTCAAAAGGGGCTATCGCGTTCTTGGGCCTATGCCTTGATTGTGGTATTCAATTCCTTTCCCCTCATTCAGCAAGAAATCAAGTCCCTCAAGGAAGCTTGCTTATTACGTGGTCAAAAATTGTATGTTTGGTCGCCCTTGATTTACAGCAAGGTTCTGATGACGGTCTTTAGGTGGCGCCATCTTTATCTGAGAGCTTTGTCTGCGCACGGATATGACGAACATGCACAGGTGGAGAATAGCTATCGAACCTTTTATATTCCTCAAAGGACAACATTGATTTACCTACTTTACTTTTTATTGCTTCAAACCAGCCTATTTCTATAAAGGAGTTATTATGGAATTTACAGATATTGCGATGGAATTATCCAAGGAAGCTTGGCAGGCTTCCTTTCAGCATCCCTTTGTTCTACAGTTACAAGAGGGAACGTTAGAACCTTCTATTTTTCGCTATTACCTGATTCAGGATGCCTACTATCTGAAGGCCTTCTCAGAAGCCTATCATCTCTTGGCTGATAAGACTTCAAACGAGGAAATGAAAAGACTCTTGAAACAAAATGCCCAGAGTCTAGTGGAGGGTGAGTTGTTTATCCGCCAACAATTTTTCAAGGAATTAGGAATCAGCGACCAGGAAATGGACGAGCAACCGATTGCTCCAACCTGTTATCATTACATTTCTCATATTTATCGGCAATTTTCAGAACCAAACTTGGGCATTGCTTTTGCTAGTTTGCTCCCTTGTCCTTGGTTATACCATGATTTGGGCAAGGCACTTAATCGCAAACCATCCCCGAATCCTCTTTATCAACAGTGGATTGAAACCTATATCACCGATGAGTTAGAACAGCAGATTAAAGAGGAAGAAGCCCTGGTCAATCAGCTCTATCGCGAAAGCGACGAGACGGACAAACAAAAAATGCTAGAGGCCTTCCACCGAAGTGTCCACATGGAAGCCAAGTTTTGGGAGATGGCTTACCAACACCAAACATGGACGAGTGATTTGCAGTCCTTAGAAAAAGAGAAGAAATAGAAAATGAGAAACCACCAATTACAAGTTCACAAATTGACCATTTTATCCATGATGATTGCTCTTGACGTAGTTCTTACACCCATCTTTCGAATTGAAGGGATGGCACCTATGTCCAGTGTAGTCAATATCCTAGCAGGGATCTTGATGGGACCTGTTTATGCTTTAGCTATGGCTACAGTCACAGCCTTTATCCGTATGACGACTCAAGGGATTCCACCTTTAGCTCTTACAGGAGCTACTTTCGGAGCCCTCCTTGCAGGTCTCTTTTATAAGTATGGTCGGAAATTTCACTATTCTGCTCTAGGAGAGATTTTGGGAACAGGTATTATCGGTTCCATTGTTTCCTATCCTGTCATGGTTCTCTTTACAGGATCTGCGGCGAAGCTTAGCTGGTTTATCTACACCCCTCGATTTTTCGGAGCAACCTTGATCGGTACAGCGATTTCCTTTATTGCCTTTCGATTTTTGATCAAGCAGGAATTCTTTAAAAAAGTGCAGGGATATTTCTTTGGAGAAAGGATAGAATGATGCAGAAATTGACAAATCCTTTCCCTCTGGCAACCAGTTCCTTGATTCACTGTATTACCAATGAGATTTCCTGCGAGATGCTGGCCAATGGCATTTTGGCTCTGGGATGCAAACCAGTCATGGCAGATGACCCTCGTGAGGTTCTTGATTTTACTAAGCAAAGCCAGGCTCTCTTCATCAATTTGGGGCATTTGTCAGCAGAGAAGGAGAAAGCAATCCGTATGGCAGCTACTTATGCAAACCAAGCTTCTCTCCCAATGGTAGTAGATGCGGTTGGTGTATCAGCGTCACCCATTCGTAAGGGACTAGTCAGAGATCTTTTAGAATACAAGCCCACAGTCCTTAAAGGAAATATGTCGGAAATTCGAAGTCTTGTTGGTTTAAAACACCACGGAGTCGGGGTCAATGCGAGTGCTAAAGATCAAGAAACTGAAGATTTGCTTCAAGTCTTGAAAGACTGGTGTCAGACCTATCCTGGTATGTCGTTCCTAGTCACTGGACCCAAGGATCTCATCGTTTCGGAGAACCAGGTTGCAATATTGGGAAATGGTTGTGACGAATTGGACTGGATAACAGGGACAGGAGATCTGGTTGGAGCCTTGACAGCCGTTTTTCTAAGCCAAGGAAAGACAACCTTTGAAGCTTCTTGTCTAGCGGTTTCTTATCTTAATATTTCTGCTGAGAGAATAGTTGTCCAAGGAATGGGATTGGAAGATTTCCGCTTTCAAACTCTCAATCAGCTCTCTCTTCTAAAAAGAGACGAAAACTGGCTAGAAGCTATCAAAGGAGACTTTTATGAATAGAGAAGCACTCAGACTATATCTAGTAACCAATCGCTACCAAGATTCCTTGGAAAGCTTTCTTAAAAAGGTCGAGACGGCCTGCCGTTCAGGTGTTACCATCATCCAACTACGAGAAAAAAATCTCACTACCAATCAATACTATCAACTGGCAAAACAAGTCAAGGAAATAACAGATGCCTATCAAGTACCCTTGATTATCGATGATCGTTTGGATGTTTGTCTCGCGGTTGATGCTGCTGGGTTGCATATAGGCGACGATGAACTACCAGTTTCGGTTGCCCGCAAAGTCTTGGGTCCTAAAAAAATCCTCGGTGTCACTGCTAAAACAGTTAAAAGAGCCCTCGAAGCAGAAACATCGGGTGCGGATTACTTGGGAACAGGAGCCATTTTTCCGACTACGACCAAAGAAAATGCACCCATCACCCTGATTTCAACCTTGAAAACCATTTGCCAAACAGTCGCCATTCCAGTAGTTGCTATCGGAGGATTGACGTCAGAGAATATTGACCAACTTGTCGACACGGGTATAGCTGGAGTAGCTATTGTACGCGATCTGATGCAGGCAGAAGATATTGAAGCAAAAACGCAAGCCTTTTTAACAAAGCTAGATGACATTGTTTCCTAATCAAAAACTCTCTAATTTCCTTATTGCGGGAACTAGAGAGTTTTTTTAAAATCTTTAAAGCTTGTATGGTTGACTGGGCCAGAACCATGACCGAGTTGAGGGGCGTCTTGAATAGCTTTTGTGATAAAGGCCTTGGCCTTATCGACTGCTTGATAAAGGGTCTTCCCCTTGGCTAGTTCAGCCGTAATCACTGCAGCAAAGGTACATCCAGTACCATGGGTGTGACAGGTTTGAATTCGTGGACTTTCCCAGACAAATTGCTCCTCCTTAGTAAAGAGGAAATCCTTGGCACCGCCTTCTAGATGGCCACCTTTGATTACCACAGACTGAGGACCAAATTCTTTTATAATCAGGCGGCCAGCACGTTGCATATCTTCTGGATTATGAATTGAGAAACCAACAATTTCTTCTGCCTCAGGAAGATTAGGTGTGATAATAGTTGCAAGGGGAAGCAGGTTTGTTTTTAGATAGGTTCTCGCACTAGTATCTATCAGGGTATCACCGCTTGTTGCGACCATAACAGGGTCAAGGACGTAGGGACAGTCCAGCTTTTTAAGATAGGGTTGGATGATCTCCATGATTTCAGTAGTTGCCAACATCCCAGTTTTTACAGCCTGAGGATTGATATCCGAAAAGACACTTTCCAATTGAGCTTCCAGCATTTGGTTGGAGACGTGCTCGATTAATTGAACGCCTCTGGTATTTTGAGCGACAAGACTGGTCACAACGGCCATTCCATAGACATCTCTAGCTTGGAACGACTTTAAGTCAGCCATAATGCCAGCACCGCCACTAGGGTCAGTTCCAGCAATGGTTAGAGCAACGGGTAAATAAGTCATCTGAAACCTCCCAACCAACTGAAGTTTGCATTCTTAAGAACAAGCTAGTCTGTTTTAGGAAGGAAATAGAAGACTGGTAGTCGACATTATCATTTCCACTTCCATCAGCTAGCATTACCTAGATTGAGTCAAAGGGATCTAACAGTCGTTAATCTCAGCTTTACGCACCCCTAGTGGTTGTTTTCTTTTTTCTTCAGTATAGCATATTTTTATAGTTTATATAGTAAAATTTGACTGCAAATCTCTCCTTAATATGATTAAAATTCTATTTTTCGAAGAAATAAGAAGATTTATAATTGACAAATGTAGATTTTGAGAGTATACTTAAAGTCATAATTGACAAATGTAGATTTAGGAGGTGTGATTATGCAGATTTCAGATGCAGAATGGCAGGTCATGAAGATTATTTGGATGCAAGGAGAGCAGACCAGTACGGATTTGATCAGGGTTCTGGCGGAGCGGTTCGACTGGTCCAAGTCGACCATTCAAACTCTTTTGGCTCGTTTGGTTGAGAAAGAGTGCCTGACTAGGAAAAAAGAAGGCAAGTCCTTCATCTATTCAGCCCTTTTAACTCTGGATCAAAGTCGAAACTTGCTTGTCCAAGATATCAAAGACAAGGTTTGTTCTCGTAGGATTAAGAACTTGTTGGCTGATTTGATTGCCGAATGTGATTTTACTTTGGCTGACTTGAAAGACTTGGAAGCTGTGATTTCTGAGAAAAAAGCTAGCGCAGTTGCTGAAGTCAGATGTAATTGTATGTAAAGGAGACGTCATGTTAAATAGTATTGTAACCATTGTTTGTATTGCCCTTATCGCGTTTATCTTGTTTTGGTTTTTCAAAAAGCCTGAAAAATCTGGACAGAAGGCCCAGCAAAAAAAGGGCTACCAAGAGATTCGAGTGGAAGTCATGGGGGGCTATACGCCTGAGTTGATTATTCTCAAGAAATCGGTGCCAGCACGTATTATCTTTGATCGCAAAGATCCTTCACCCTGTCTGGATCAGATCGTCTTTCCAGACTTTGGAGTGCATGCGGACTTGCCAATGGGAGAAGAATATGTAGTGGAAATCACACCTGAGCAGGCTGGAGAGTTTGGCTTTTCATGTGGCATGAACATGATGCACGGCAAGATGATTGTAGAGTAGGAGGAGACTATGACTGAAATTGTGAAAGTAAGCCTAGAAAATGGCATTCAAAAAATCCATATCCGAGCTGAAAAAGGCTATCATCCAGCCCACATTCAGCTTCAAAAAGGGATTCCAGCTGAGATCACCTTTCATCGTGCCACACCTTCAAACTGTTACAAGGAAATTCTTTTTGAAGAAGAAGGTATCTTGGAACCAATCGGCGTGGATGAAGAGAAGACAATTCGTTTTACACCTCAAGAATTGGGCCAACATGAATTTTCATGTGGTATGAAGATGCAAAAGGGGAGCTATACCGTAGTTGAGAAGACGCGAAAATCTTTGTCACTTTTGCAACGTTTTTGGATTACTAGCATCTTTACCCTGCCTCTTGTTTTCCTCATGATTGGGATGTTGGCAGGGACTATCAGTCATCCAGTCATGCATTGGGGCACCTTTTTAGCCACAACGCCTATTATGCTAGTGGCAGGTGGTCCTTATATCCAGAGCGCTTGGGCCAGCTTTAAAAAGCACAATGCCAACATGGATACCTTGGTGGCGCTGGGAACCCTAGTAGCCTATCTCTATAGTCTAGTTGCTCTCTTTGCTGGCCTCCCTGTTTACTTTGAAAGTGCTGGATTTATCCTCTTCTTTGTTCTTCTGGGAGCTGTTTTTGAGGAGAAAATGCGAAAAAATACTTCCCAAGCTGTGGAGAAATTACTGGATTTGCAAGCTAAAACAGCAGAAGTTTTGCGTGATGATCGCTATGTTCAAGTTCCCTTGGAGCAAGTCAAGGTAGGTGATCTGATTCGAGTGCGACCTGGAGAAAAGATTGCGGTTGATGGTGTTGTAGTCGAAGGTATGTCCAGTATTGACGAATCCATGGTGACAGGTGAGAGCCTGCCGGTAGACAAAACGGTTGGAGATACCGTCATTGGCTCTACCATCAATAACAGCGGCACTCTTATTTTTAGAGCAGAAAAAGTTGGCTCAGAGACTGTCTTGGCACAGATTGTAGACTTTGTGAAGAAAGCTCAGACCAGCCGTGCACCGATTCAGGATTTGACGGATAAGATTTCAGGGATTTTTGTCCCAGCAGTTGTCATTTTAGCGATTTTAACTTTTTGGATTTGGTTTGTCTTGCTAGAGGCTAGTTTTGTGACCTCTCTCCTTTATGGGGTGGCAGTTTTGATTATCGCCTGCCCTTGTGCCCTAGGACTTGCAACACCAACAGCTCTCATGGTGGGGACAGGACGGAGTGCCAAAATGGGGGTTCTCCTCAAGAATGGAACCGTCTTACAGGAAATCCAGAAAGTCCAAACTCTCGTCTTTGATAAAACAGGAACTTTGACGGAAGGAAAACCAGTTGTTACTAATATCATTGGCGACGAGACAGAAGTGCTCGGCTTAGCTGCCTCTTTGGAAGAAGCCTCTCAACACCCATTGGCTCAAGCTATTGTCAAGCGGGCGAGTGAGGCAGGACTTGAGCTTCATACTGTAGAAAATTTCCAAGCCCTACACGGAAAAGGTGTTTCAGGGCAAATCAATGGGAAACAAGTCTTGCTTGGAAATGCTAAAATGCTAGATGGTTTGGATATTTCTACCACTTATCAAGAAAAACTAGAAGAACTAGAAAAAGAAGCTAAGACAGTTGTGTTCTTGGCTGTTGATAATGAAATCAAAGGCTTGCTTGCCTTGCAAGATATTCCCAAGGAAAATGCCAAGTTCGCTATCAATCAGCTGAAAAAACGTGGTCTCCGAACAGTTATGCTGACAGGGGATAATGCTGGCGTGGCTCGTGCCATTGCAGATCAGATTGGCATTGAAGAGGTTATTGCTGGTGTCTTGCCAGAAGAAAAAGCTCATGAAATCCATCAACTGCAAGAGGCTGGTAAAGTAGCCTTTGTCGGAGATGGTATCAATGATGCACCCGCTCTCAGTGTAGCGGATGTTGGGATTGCTATGGGCGCAGGAACCGATATTGCTATTGAGTCGGCAGGGATTGTTCTTACTCACAATGATTTGACAGGAGTGGTTCGAGCCTTTGATATGAGTAAGAGAACCTTCAATCGTATCTTGCTCAATCTCTTCTGGGCCTTTATCTACAATGTTATCGGAATTCCGATTGCTGCGGGAGTTTTTTCAGGAATTGGTCTCGTTCTCAATCCAGAATTGGCAGGTCTAGCCATGGCCTTTAGTTCTGTATCTGTTTTAACCAGTTCACTCATGCTAAACTTTAGTAAAATAGACTAAAAGCGGTGCTTACCGCTTTTTTTATTATAAAACAGTTCTCTGAAGCGTTTTCAATCTGTGCTGTAATAGAGAATGCAAACTTCTGAGCACATTCTTAGGATACTCAAAGTAAATGTGGTAAATTAGGATTGTAAATTTACTGAATCGCTTTCAAACAACATATAAAAGCGCTTTTTGTAAATGTATGAAATTATTTTGAAGGAGAGTTATTATGACTCAAGGGAAAATTACTGCATCTGCAGCAATGCTCAACGTATTGAAAACATGGGGCGTAGACACAATCTACGGTATCCCATCAGGAACACTCAGCTCATTGATGGACGCTTTGGCTGAAGACAAAGATATCCGCTTCTTGCAAGTTCGCCACGAAGAAACAGGTGCTCTTGCAGCGGTTATGCAAGCTAAATTTGGCGGCTCAATCGGGGTTGCGGTTGGTTCAGGTGGTCCAGGTGCGACTCACTTGATTAACGGTGTTTACGATGCAGCTATGGATAACACTCCATTCCTTGCTATCCTTGGATCACGCCCAGTTAACGAACTCAACATGGATGCCTTCCAAGAATTGAACCAAAACCCAATGTACAACGGTATCGCTGTCTACAACAAACGTGTCGCTTACGCTGAGCAATTGCCAAAAGTAATTGACGAAGCTTGCCGTGCTGCAGTTTCTAAAAAAGGTCCAGCTGTTGTTGAAATCCCAGTAAACTTCGGTTTCCAAGAAATCGACGAAAACTCATACTACGGTTCAGGTTCATACGAACGTTCATTCATCGCTCCTGCCTTGAACGAAGTTGAAATCGACAAAGCTGTTGAAATCTTGAACAATGCTGAACGCCCAGTTATCTACGCTGGTTACGGTGGTGTTAAAGCTGGTGAAGTGATTACTGAATTGTCACGTAAAATCAAAGCACCAATCATCACAACTGGTAAAAACTTTGAAGCCTTTGAATGGAACTATGAAGGTTTGACAGGTTCTGCTTACCGTGTTGGTTGGAAACCAGCCAACGAAGTTGTCTTTGAAGCAGATACCGTTCTTTTCCTTGGTTCAAACTTCCCATTTGCTGAAGTTTACGAAGCATTCAAGAACACTGAGAAATTCATTCAAGTCGATATTGACCCTTACAAACTTGGTAAACGTCATGCCCTTGACGCTTCTATCCTTGGTGATGCAGGTCAAGCAGCGAAAGCTATCCTTGACAAAGTGAACCCAGTTGAATCAACTCCATGGTGGCGTGCAAACGTGAAGAACAACCAAAACTGGCGTGATTACATGAACAAACTCGAAGGTAAAACTGAGGGTGAATTGCAATTGTACCAAGTTTACAATGCAATCAACAAACATGCTGACCAAGACGCTATCTACTCAATCGACGTAGGTGACACTACTCAAACATCTACTCGTCACCTTCACATGACACCTAAGAACATGTGGCGTACATCTCCACTCTTTGCGACAATGGGTATTGCCCTTCCTGGTGGTATCGCTGCTAAGAAAGACAATCCAGATCGCCAAGTATGGAACATCATGGGTGACGGTGCATTCAACATGTGCTACCCAGACGTTATCACAAACGTTCAATACGACCTTCCAGTTATCAACGTTGTCTTCTCAAATGGTAAATATGCCTTCATCAAGGACAAATACGAAGACACAAACAAACACTTGTTTGGTTGTGACTTCCCTAATGCTGACTATGCGAAAATCGCTGAAGCACAAGGTGCTGTAGGATTTACAGTTGATCGTATCGAAGATATCGATGCAGTTGTTGCTGAAGCTGTTAAATTGAACAAAGAAGGTAAAACTGTTGTGATCGATGCTCGCATCTCTCAACATCGTCCACTTCCAGTAGAAGTACTTGAATTGGATCCAAAACAACACTCAGAAGAAGCAATCAAAGCCTTCAAGGAAAAATACGAAGCAGAAGAACTCGTACCATTCCGCCTCTTCTTGGAAGAAGAAGGATTGCAATCACGCGCAATCAAATAATTCCTCTCATCGAAAATCAAATGTAAACTTTGTAGATTTTATTCTTTGATTTTCAAGAGTCGAACTTGAAAAGATCGGAGTAATCCGGTCTTTTTCTGGAGGATAGTAAATGAATTTAAATCAATTAGATATCATCGTTTCAGATGTTCCTCAAGTCTGTGCTGACTTGGAGCGTATTTTGGATAAAAAGTCCGATTATGTTGATGACAGTTTTGCTCAGTTCACGATTGGCAGTCACTGTCTCATGTTGTCAGAAAATCATTTGATTTCTTTTGAAAACTTTCAGTCAGGAATCATTCTTCACATTGAGGTTGAGGATGTAGACCAGAACTACCAACGGTTAAAAGAGCTTGGTGTCGAGATTTTACACGGTCCGGCTGTAACTGATTGGGGTACGGAGTCGATGTTAGTTAAAGGCCCTGCCGGTCTAGTGATTGATTTTTATCGTATGAAGTAGGTAATTCTATTATCAAATTTTTTAACTAAAGATTTAAACATTCTAAGACTGGAACTTGAAAAGATCGGAGCAATCCGGTCTTTTTCTTATCACAAGATTGTGATAGTTTACATCTTCATAACAAAAGCTTCAAAGTCTTGATTGTTTTGAAAAAGATTATAAAATATGATTCATAAAAATGAAAGAGGTTTTGAAAATGTCTGAAAAACAAATGAAAATTTTGGGTTGGGTAGCGACCTTCATGTCTGTTATGATGTATGTCTCTTACTTCCCACAAATCATGAACAACTTGGCTGGTCAAAAAGGAAACTTCATCCAACCCTTAGTCGCAGCCATCAACTGTAGTCTATGGGTTTACTACGGTCTTTTCAAGAAAGAAAGAGATATTCCCCTTGCGGCAGCGAATGCACCAGGTATTATTTTTGGCCTGATGACGGCTATCACAGCTTTGATTTAAAAGAAGACTGGTTTCAGTCTTTTTTTCGTATATATAAGAGTAAGTTTAGTGCTATCATTATCCAGATAGTTCAAAACTTTTTGCCTTCTTTTTAGTATAATAGAAGTAATAAATCAAGCGAGGTAAAGTGATGACAGAAATACTACAATTTCCAGAAGGATTTCTCTGGGGTGGTGCAACGGCGGCTAATCAATGTGAGGGTGCTTATAATCAGGACGGTCGTGGTCTTGCTAATGTGGATGTGGTACCGATTGGTCCAGACCGTGAGGCCATTATTACAGGTCAGAAAAAGATGTTTTCGTTTGAGGAGGGCTACTTTTACCCAGCAAAGGAAGCCATTGATATGTACCATCATTACAAGGAAGATATTGCGCTTTTTGCAGAAATGGGATTTAAAACCTATCGACTTTCCATTGCTTGGACTCGGATTTTTCCTCAAGGTGACGAAGCAGAGCCAAATGAAGCTGGTCTAGCTTTTTATGAGGATTTATTTAAGGAATGTCACAAGTATGGGATCGAGCCACTGGTGACCATCACGCATTTCGATTGCCCCATGCACTTAATTAGGGAGTACGGTGGTTGGCGCAATCGTCGTATGTTGGACTTTTACGCAAATCTCTGTCGCACCCTCTTTACCCGTTACAAGGGCTTGGTCAAGTACTGGCTCACCTTCAACGAAATCAATATGATTTTGCATGCCCCCTTTTTAGGAGCCGGGATTTGTTTTGAAGAAGGAGAAAATCAAGAACAGGTTAAATACCAAGCAGCCCACCATGAGCTGGTAGCCTCGGCTATGGCGACTAAAATTGCTCACGAAATTGATCCAGAAAACAAGGTGGGATGTATGTTGGCAGCAGGGCAATACTATCCTAACACTGCCCACCCGAGAGACTACTGGGCAGCCATGGAAGACGACCGTAAGAGTTACTTTTTCATTGATGTTCAAGCACGCGGGGAATACCCAAACTATGCCAAGAAGCAGTGGGAGCGTGAGGGGATAGAAATTGAAATGACGACAGAAGATTTGGACTTGTTAAAGAATCACACTGTTGATTTTGTTTCTTTCTCTTACTATGCGAGCCGAGTGGCTTCAGGCGATCCAGAAGTGACAAACCTGACTGCTGGAAATGTCTTTGCCTCTATCAAAAATCCCTATCTGAAATCCTCAGAATGGGGTTGGCAGATAGACCCACTGGGACTTCGTATTACCCCTCAATGCCATCTGGGATCGTTATCAAAAACCCATGTTCATCGTAGAAAATGGACTCGGCGCTATGGATACGCCAGATGAAAATGGCTATGTAGCGGATGACTATCGGATTGCTTACTTAGAGGCTCACATCAAGGCTATGCGAGATGCTATTTACCAAGATGGCGTTGAATTGCTTGGTTATACGACTTGGGGTTGTATTGATCTGGTTTCAGCTGGAACAGGCGAAATGAACAAGCGCTATGGTTTTATCTATGTGGATCGTGATAATGCAGGTCAAGGAAGTCTCAAACGGAGCAAGAAGAAATCCTTCTACTGGTACAAGGATGTCATTGCCAGCAATGGTGCAAGTATTAAGTAGAGCACATTTGTTCACTATTTTTATAAAATCTTCTCTCTACTTTATAAGATGTGAAAAAGAGTTCAATTAGACCTGGCTTTTTGCTATAATGAAGTGAGAAAAACAGACAGGAGAATAAGATGTCAGAACCATTATTTTTACAATCAGTCATGCATGAAAAAATCTGGGGTGGAACCAAGCTACGTGATGAGTTTGGCTACGACATCCCAAGTGAAAAAATTGGCGAATACTGGGCTATCTCAGCCCACCCAAATGGGGTTTCAAAGGTCGCTAATGGGCGCTTTGAGGGAACAGACCTAGCTACTTTATATGCAGAGCATCGTGAGTTGTTTGGTAATCGTCCAGAACCTGTATTTCCACTGTTGACCAAGATTCTCGATGCCAACGATTGGCTCAGTGTCCAAGTTCACCCAGACGATGCCTATGGATTAGAACATGAAGGCGAGTTAGGGAAAACAGAGTGCTGGTACATCATCGCAGCAGACGAAGGTTCAGAGATTATCTATGGCCATAATGCCAAATCAAAAGAAGAACTCCGCCAGCAAATCGAAGATAAAAACTGGGATGCCTTGCTGACAAAAGTTCCAGTTAAGGCTGGAGACTTCTTCTATGTACCAAGTGGTACCATGCACGCTATCGGGGCGGGTATCTTGATTCTTGAAACCCAGCAGTCTAGCGATACCACCTACCGTGTTTATGACTTTGACCGCAAGGACGACAAGGGCAACTTGCGTGAACTTCACCTTGAAAAATCTATCGATGTTTTAAACATTGGAGAGCCTGCCAATAGCCGTCCTGTAACTATCAAAGCTGATGATTTGCGTTCAACTCTTCTTGTGTCTAATGACTTCTTCGCAGTTTACAAGTGGGAAATTACTGGGAAAGTTGACTTTGAAAAGACAGCTGACTACAGTTTGTTTAGTATCTTAGCTGGCCAAGGTCAACTGATTGTTGAAGGAAAAAATTATCCAATCCAAAAAGGTAGCCACTTTATCCTACCAAGTGATGTTGAAGCTTGGACCTTGGAAGGGCAAGGTTTGGAATTGATTGTTAGTCATCCATAAAAAGAAAGGGCCTGAGTTCATTACTCAAGTCCTTTTTGATTACATAAATTGGGCGATAAAGACCACAATGATGATAATAGGAATGATAAAACGAAGAAGGAAGAGCCAGACTTGGAAAAGTCCTTGTTTCCATGCTCTTTCATCAAGATGAAGTTCCTCCATGGCAAGGGCCTTTTTAAAGATATAGCCAGTAAAAAGTGACAGACAGAGAGCTCCAAATGGCATGAGGAGATTGGAAACCAAGAAGTCCATAGCATCAAAGAAGGTCTTCCCAAAGATGTGAACATCCGCCATAACACCGTAAGAAAGGGCTGAAGGAATTCCAAAGACAAAGGTCAAGATTCCTAAAATAGCACTCCATTTAGCACGCTTGCGGTTGTCCTGATTGGTGATATTGCCCACATTGATTTCCAGCATCACGACAGAGGAAGTAACCGTCGCAAATAGGAAGAGCAAGAGGAAAAGGATGTAGAAAATAGTTCCAAAAGGCATCTTGTCAAAGAGTTGAGGCAAGACGATAAAGAGCAGGCTTGGTCCCCCTTCGGATTGGATATTGAAGGCTGACATAGCTGGGAAAATGGCTAGTCCCGCCATGATGGATACCGAGATGTTCATGGCTACGATGGAAATCCCTGACTGGACCAGATTGGTTTTCTTGTCCAAGTAGGATGCATAGGTCAGCATGGCTGTCACCCCTAGTGAGAGGGCAAAGAAAGATTGTCCCAGGGCATAGAGGAGACCAGCACTTGTCAGTTTTGAAAAGTCTGGTTTGAGGAAGTAGAGAACGCCTTCAATGGCATTTGGCAAGCTGAGAGAGCGTCCAATAATCACGACAAAGATGACAAAGAGCAGGGGCATCATGACTTTTGAGGCTCTTTCAATCCCTTTTTGAACCCCACGTGATACAATAAAGATATTCAATAAGATAAAGGCTGCTTGAGCTCCTAGGGCAATGGCTGGATTTGAAATGATTGAAGTAAATAACTGAGCATAATCACCCGTTCCACCAAGTTGGAACAACTTTCCAAACTCAATACCCAGATAAACCAGAATCCATCCGCCGATAACACTGTAAAAGGATAAGAGGATAAAGAGGGCAAAGGCACCAATCCAACCGATAAAGTTGTACTTGTTATTCTTGCCTAGTTTTCCAAAGGTTTTGATAGCGGAAACGCCAGCACTACGGCCGAGGGCAAACTCAGCAAGCAGGAGTGGGAAACCGATGAACATGGTAGAAATGAGAAAGACTAGTAAAAAGCCTCCACCGCCATTAGCAGCAGTCATGTAGGGAAACTTCCAAA
This sequence comes from Streptococcus sp. 5905, assembly GCF_013276505.1. Taxonomy (NCBI): domain Bacteria; kingdom Bacillati; phylum Bacillota; class Bacilli; order Lactobacillales; family Streptococcaceae; genus Streptococcus; species Streptococcus sp. 5905. Next base: position 10,732 of record NZ_VMLC01000007.1, on the reverse strand, counting down.
CGGCTCCAAGTCCGATGGCTGAACCAGCAGATGCTAGAATAAAGCCTAGTTTCGAGCCCCATTGCGATTTTTCTGACATAGTTGAAACTCCAATCTCGTTTTTTTTAATAAGAAAAGGCTACTTGAGTTGTCAAATAGCCTTCTCTCAATTGCTCTCTATGAGCCTTCTGTTTGATTGATAGACTTGACTATCCTATCATGTTTTCTAATGTCTGTCAAGAAAACCATTTTCAAGTTTTCACACCGTTCTCAAAAAGTAAAAAAATGTTCGCAAAAACGCTTGACTCTGACCTAAGGGGAGGGGTTATACTATTTCTTGTAAGGAGGAAATCATGTACCGTATAAAAGAAGCTGCGCAGCTTTCTGGTGTCTCTGTCAAGACCCTGCACCACTACGATAAGATAGGACTCTTGGTCCCCTTAAAGTCGGAAAACGGCTATCGAACCTACAGTCAGGAGGATTTGGAACGCCTTCAGGTTATTCTGTATTACAAATATCTAGGTTTTTCTTTAGAAAAAATAGCAGAGCTATTAAAGGAAGAAAGGACAGATTTATTGCCCCATTTGACCAGGCAGTTGGACTATCTAACTCGAGAAAGGCAACATCTGGATACCCTGATTTCCACCTTGCAAAAAACCATTCAAGAACAAAAAGGAGAAAGAAAAATGACGATTGAGGAAAAATTCACTGGATTTAGCTATCAAGACAATCAAAAATACCACCAAGAAGCGGTAGAGAAGTATGGACAAGAAGTCATGGACCAGGCTCTCGAGCGTCAAAAAGGTCGCGAAGACGAGTCTACGGCCGCCTTTAACCAAGTTTTTCAAGCTTTAGCTAAAAACCTTAAAAATGGACTAGCTGCAACAGCAGCCGAAAACCAAGAAGAAGCAGCCAAACTCTTGCAAGCTATTCGTACTTATGGATTTGATTGCTCTATTGAGGTATTCGGCCATATCGGTAAAGGCTATGTCTACAACCCAGAGTTTAAGGAAAATATTGACAAATTTGGACATGGAACAGCTCAGTACACATCAGATGTCATTACCCACTATGTTCAAACTCAGATAAAATAAGCATCGCTGGAGATTTGTCCTGCTCCGCTAAAAAAGCTAAATCTTCTGTTTAACTTTTTTTGGGGGACAGGTCATTTTAGTTGTTATCTTTTTGAAAAGCATCCTGGTCCCAGACTCTTTACTTTGTTGCTAAAGGGAAATTCATTTTTAAAGTTTTTGCATTGTCAACTCTGAGTGATTAGTTCGCCTTGATAAAATCAGTAAAAAAAGATATGATAGTAGGAGAAAAATGAGGTCAAGAGTGATGGATAAAAATAGAATTGGAACAGAGACACAGCAGGTGCTTGAGGATGTTTTGGATAAGGCTGGATTGCGTGAGGGGGCTCTCTTTGTCCTTGGACTCTCGTCTAGTGAGGTTTTAGGTGGGCAAATCGGCAAGGATTCCAGCCAAGAAATTGGCGAAATTATTGTGAAGACGATTCTGGATATCCTGGAGGAAAGAGGGATTCACCTAGCTGTTCAAGGCTGTGAACACGTCAATCGTGCCCTCGTCGTTGAACGTCAGGTGGCAGAGCAGTTTGGTCTGGAAATCGTCAGTGTCCTTCCGACTCTTCATGCAGGAGGTTCGGGTCAGTTGGCGGCCTTCAAGTTTATGCAGGATCCAGTGGAGGTTGAATTTATCAAGGCTCATGCGGGATTGGATATTGGAGATACCGCAATTGGTATGCATGTCAAGCATGTGCAGGTTCCGATTCGACCAGTTTTGCGTGAGATTGGTCATGCCCATGTAACGGCTCTAGCTAGTCGTCCAAAACTCATCGGTGGTGCGCGTGCACAGTATCCAGAAGATTCTATTAGAAAGATATGAGAATGAAAAAAAGAAAAGAACAGTTTCAAAAAAACCTAAAGTATTCTATTCGTAAATTGACTGTTGGAGTTGGTCCTGTAGCAATCGGGGCCTTTCTTGTTGGTGCCAGCTTGTTATCAGCTGGTAGAGTCCAAGCAAATGAATTAGCTGAAGTGAATTCAGTCCATTATCGATATTTGGCAGAGCAAGAATTAACCGAATCTGAAAAAGCCTTGATTCATCATGAAGTTCCTGCAGAATTTCATGATGAAGATATTATTTATGTCGTTTATCGCAAGAAGGCAACTAACAGTCAACAACTTCCCTATACAGGAAGTAAAGAATTTGCTTTAGCAGGTCTTGGTCTTGCAACAGCATCTTTAGCTGTTTTTTTGGTGTCTAAAAAACAGCGTCGGAAAGTTCTTGGAGTGCTTTTGATTGGTTCTCTTGGTGTCAGCAACTTCATTCCTTTTGCTACTTTTGCCTTTGAGAATAAAGAGTTGCTTTCTTACAATCAAACGATCTCGGCCTCTTCAAATGAAGAATTAGCGAAAGGTGTGATCGATATTGAAGGATATGAGTATATTGGTTATTTTAAAGGAACTGACATAAAAGTAGCTAGTTTTTCTAAAAAAGAGAAGCCCCTCGATCAAGATAGTTTGCCAGCGTATACTGAAAAGCTTGAGAGCAAGGGCACTCAGGAGTCTGGTAAAGAAGGCGAATCCCTCGTTCAAGATAGTTTGCCAGCCTATACTGAAAAACTCGAAAACAAAGGTACTCAGGAATCTGGAAAAGAAGGCGAATCCCTAATTCAAGATAGTTTGCCAGCCTATACTGGGAAACTTGAAAGTAAGGGTACCCAGGAACGAGGCCAAGAAGGCGAGTCCCTTGTCCAAGATAGTTTGCCAGCGTATACTGGAAAACTTGAAAGCAAGGGTACTCAGGAGTCTGGTAAAGAAGGCGAATCCCTCGTTCAAGATAGTTTGCCAGCCTATACTGAAAAACTTGAGAGCAAAGGTACTCAAGAAGAAGGCAAAGAGGGTCAATCCCTTGTCCAAGATAGTTTGCCAGCGTATACTGAGAAACTTGAGAGCAAAGGCACTCAAGAAGTAGGTAAAGAAGGCGAATCCCTTGTCCAAGATAGTTTGCCAGCGTATACTGAGAAACTTGAGAGCAAAGGCACTCAAGAAGTAGGTAAAGAAGGCGAATCCTTTGTTCAAGATAGTTTGCCAGCGTATACTGGAAAACTTGAAAGCAAGGGTACTCAGGAGTCTGGTAAAGAAGGCGAATCCCTCGTTCAAGATAGTTTGCCAGCGTATACTGAAAAGCTTGAAAGTAAGGGTACTCAGGAATCCGGCAAAGAGGGTGACTCCCTTGTTCAAGATAGTTTGCCAGCCTATACTGGAAAACTTGAAAGCAAAGGCACTCAAGAAGTAGGTAAAGAAGGCGAATCCCTCGTTCAAGACAATTCCCCAGCGTATACTGGCAAGCTTGAAAGCAAAGGTACTCAGGAATCCGGTCAAGAAGGCGAATCCCTCGTTCAAGGCAATTCCCCAGCGTATACTGGCAAGCTTGAAAGCAAAGGTACTCAGGAATCCGGTCAAGAAGGCGAATCCCTCGTTCAAGGCAATTCCCCAACGTATACTGGAAAACTTGAGAGCAAAGGTACTCAGGAAGCTGGAAAAGAGGGTGAATCCTTAGTTCAAGAGCCTCGGGCAGAATATACTGGAAAGGTTGAGGTAAAAGGCACTCAAGAGTCTGGTCAAGAAGGTGACTCCCTTGTTCAAGATAGTTTGCCAGCGTATACTGGAAAACTTGCAAGCAAAGGCACTCAGGAACCCGGTAAAGAAGGTCAATCTCTAATTCAAGATAGTTTGCCAGCGTATACTGAGAAACTTGAGAGCAAAGGTACACAAGAACCCGGCAAGGAAGGCGAGTCCCTTGTCCAAGATAGTTTACCAGCGTATACTGAAAAGCTTGAAAGTAAAGGCACTCAGGAAACTGGTAAGGAAGGTCACCCCCTTGTTCAAGAGGACCTTCCAGAATATACAGTAACTGAAGGAACAATTACTAAAGACACAATCGCAGAGATTGACTACCAGACGGAAATCATTGATGATCCTACAAAATACACTGACGAAGAAACAGTGGTTCAAAACGGTGAAAAAGGGATCCAAGTTACCAAAACGACTTATAAAACTGTCGAAGGTGTTGAGACTGACCAAGTTTTAAATACAACAACCACTGTCATCAAAAAACCAGTCACTAAAAAAATAAGTCGTGGTACGAAACCAATAGAAGGAACTCTTGTAGAAGAAAGTCTTGAAAAAATTCCGTTTAAAGAGATAGTCGAAGAAGACGCGCAATTGAAAAAGAGCGATAAAGTTACGGTCCAAGAAGGAAAAGACGGTCAGAAAAAGGTTATCAGAACCTACAAGACCATCAAAGGAATCAAGACGCAGGAAGCGCCTGAAATTCTTGAACAGGTCATCGAGTTAGCCCAAGACCGTATTGTTAAACTAGGTACCAAAAACTTCGAAAAGCCAGTGTTGACTTTTTCAAGGGTTGATATTCAGGATTTGAAACGCTCATCTCAGATTCACTATAATCTGGAAAATCCAAGTAAGGCAGCGATTAAATCGATCACTTTAACCCTGAAAAAAGGCGACGAAGTCGTCAAAACCATGACGGTTTCACCGGATAACTTGACTGCAACTCTAACAGATTTGCAGTATTACAAGGATTATAAACTCGAAACAAAAATGGTTTATGATCGTGGCGAAGGAAACGAGGAAGAAATTCTCAAAGAAGAACCACTGAGAATTGATTTTAAAAAGGTTGAAGTTAAAAATATAAAAGAAACAAGCCTCATAAGTGTTGACGACAATGGCGTGGAAACGGATAGTAGCTTCTTAACCTCTGTTCCAAGTGATGTAAGACCTTACTATCTAAAAATTGCTACACGTGATAATAAGGTGACGCGTCTTGCGATTGACAAAATTGAAGAAGTGACAGTCGATGGGAAAATGCTTTATAAGGTCACTGCTAAAGCGCCTGACCTCGTTCAGCATACAGATGGTAACCAGCTCAGTGAAGAATACGTCCATTATTTTTCCAAACCAAAAACTCATGAAGAGAATGTCTACTACGATTTCAATGAACTTGTAAAAGCTATGCAGGCCAATCCATCTGGTGAATTTAAAATTGGTGCGGACTTGAATGCGGTTAATGTTCCTGCAGCTGGTAAATCATATGTAACGACGAAGTTCCGAGGCAAGCTATCAAGTGTAGACGGTCAACGATACACGATTCATAACTTGGAACGTCCACTATTAGGCGATACTGAAGGCGCCTACATCCATGACCTTAACCTTGGTAAGGTAAACATCCATATGCCATGGGTAAATAGAGTTGCTCCCTTGGCTGCTGTTGTAAAAAACACAACGATCAATAATGTGAAAGTAACGGGTACAGTTGTTGGAAATAATGACGTATCAGGTTTGATCAATAAAATTGATAATAACGGCAGATTAACAAATGTGGCATTCATTGGTAAGCTTCATGCTGGTGGGAATCAAGGCGCCTTTCTTGCTGGAATTGTTGGAGAAAACTGGAAAGGTTCTGTTGAGAAGGCCTATGTTGATGCACAAATAACGGGTAATAAAGCGAAAGTTGCTGGTATCGCCTATTGGTCACAAAATGGTGGGGACAACCATGCAGTTTATCGGGACGGAACCATTAAAAAATCTGTAGCCAAAGGTACTATCGATGTGAGAGAACCGATTAGCGCGGGTGGTGTTGTAGGCAGTACAAATGCCTTGGGCTCCGTTGAAGACACTGTTTCAATGATGAAAGTTAAGAACGGTGAGATTTTCTATGGCTCATCTGATATTGATGATGATCCTTATTGGACAGGTGACCGTTTAAATCGAAACTTTGTTGTTACTGGTGTGAGTGAAGGAAAATCTTCATATAGATATTCTAGACAACAGCATCGTATTAAGCCTATTTCGCAAGAAGAAGCGGACAAGAAAATTGCTGCTCTGGGAATCACAGCGCATGAGTATGAAATCAATGAGCCTGTTGTAGATAAATTAAACCGTTTGACACACCGTGAAGACGAGTACAAGGCCATTCAAGACTACAGAGCTGACCGCGAACTTGCCTATCGCAATATTGAAAAATTACAACCATTCTATAATAAGGAGTGGATTGTCAATCAGGCTAATAAACTAGATGCTAGCTCAAACTTGGTGACCAAAGAAGTCCTTTCTGTTACTGGTTTGAAAAATGGGCAGTTTGTAACAGACTTGTCAGCTATTGATCAGATCATGATTCACTATGCTGATGGTACCAAAGAAGAATTGGCCGTTACTGCCAAAGCTGACTCTGATGTAAAACAAGTCAAAGAGTACGAAGTGACCAACCAGAATATCGTTTATACGCCAAATATGCTAGTGAAAGATCGTGCTGGTTTGATTGCAAAGGCAAAAGAAACATTCTCCAGTGTAGAATTGATTTCTCCTGAAGTGCGCGCTCTTATGGATAAGCGGAACAAACCGCAAGAAAACACGGATGAACGAAAAAATGGTTACATTCGCGATTTATTCTTAGAAGAAAGTTTTGATGAAGTAAAACAAAATCTTGGAAACTTGGTGAAACAAATTGTTGAAAATGAAGATCATCAACTAAATGATGATGAAGCTGCTCAACGTGCTTTCATTAAGAAAGTTGAAGACAATAAGGCCAACATTATGATGGGGCTTGCTTATTTGAACCAATACTATGGCATTAAATATGATGGATTGTCGATCAAAGATATTATGATGTTTAAACCAGATTTTTATGGTAAGAACGTGAATGTCTTAGATCGCTTGATCACTATCGGCTCAAAAGAGAACAATCTTAAGGGCGACCAATCCCAAGATGTGTATAGTCGAGTGATTGCAGGTGCTACAGGTAAAGGAAGCCTTCATGAGTTTCTAACATATAACATGAAATTGTTTACAAATGAAACCGATATGAATGTTTGGTTTAAAAAGGCAATTGAAAAGAATGCTTATGTGGTAGAACAGCCATCATTGAACCCCGATTTTGCTCATAAGAAGTATCGTCTGTATGAAGGGATTAATAATGGCGTGCATGGTCGGATGATTTTGCCTCTATTAAACTTGAAGAACTCGCATCTCTTCATGATTTCGACCTATAATACCATTTCTTTTAGTGCTTTTGAAAAATATGGTAAAAATACTGAGGAGGCTCGTGAAGCCTTCAAGAGCGAAATCAATAAGAGAGCAAAAGAGCAGGTGAACTACTTAGACTTCTGGTCAAAATTAGCTGCTGATAATGTACGTAATAAGCTCCTCAAGAGTGAAAATAGTGTTCCAACACCTGTTTGGGACAATCATGATGCGCCGGGCATCGGTTGGGCAAACCGATATGGTCACAAGGATGGGAAACCAGATTATGCTCCGATTCGAGAGTTCTTTGGACGGATTCATAAATATCATGGCTATCAGTATGGATATGGTGCTTACGCTTATATCTTTGCCGCTCCAAATCAGCAAGATGCTGTCTACTTTGTTATGACAGAGTTGATAAGTGATTTTGGTACATCGGCCTTTACGCATGAAACGACTCATGTGAATGATCGTATGGCTTACTATGGCGGTTGGTATCATCGTGAAGGGACGGACTTAGAGTCCTTTGCGCAAGGTATGCTCCAGTCACCATCGTTGACAAATCCAAATGGTGAATACGGTGCCTTAGGTTTGAACATGGCTTATGAACGTCAGAATGATGGCACTCAAATCTACAATTATGATCCAAACAAGTTAAAGAACCGTGAAGAAATTGATCACTATATGAAGAACTATAACGAGGCTCTGATGATGCTGGATCATCTAGAAGCAGATGCAGTTATTGGAAAACACTTGAACGACAACAGCAAGTGGTTCAAAAAGATGGACCGAGAATGGCGTACGAACGCTGAGCGAAACAATCTGAAAGGCGAGCCACATCAATGGGATAAATTACGTGATTTAACGGATAATGAGAAGAAATTGACGATTACGAGCATCGATCAATTGGTTGATCATAACTTCGTTACAAAACATGGTATGCCAGGGAATGGACGTTATCGTTCGGAAGGTTTTGACAGTGCTTACCAAACCGTAAATATGATGTCGGGTATCTTTGGTGGTAATACTAGCAAGAGTACAGTTGGTTCGATTTCATTCAAACATAATGCTTTCCGTATGTGGGGATACTATGGTTATCTTAACGGATTTATTGGTTACGCTTCAAACAAATATAAGGCGGAAGCCAACAAGGAAAACAAAGGGTTGTTGGGTGATGACTTCATTATCAAGAAAGTCTCTAATGGCCAATTTGATACTCTTGAAGCATGGAAGAAACATTGGTATAAAGAAGTCTATGACAAAGCTCAAAACGGCTTCACTACAATCGAAATCAATGGCAGATCTATCTCTACTTATGCTGAGTTGAAGTCCTTATTTGATGAAGCTGTTCAAAAAGACCTAGATAGCATGGAAAATCCAAATATAAAGAATCATTATAAAAATACTGAAGATCTTAAATGGAAGGTTTACAAACAGCTCCTTCAAAAATCAGATGGATTCTCTGGAGATTTATTCGCCAAAACATCGTTATAAAGTCGAAATGACTAAAAAGGTGGATCAGCTTAAGCTGCATCTGCCTTTTTGTGCTATACTTAAGATATGCATAGAAAAACAGTGATTGATTTTAGAGCTTTGGGCGAGAGATACACCTTTACCCAGCCTATCAAAGAGTTAAAAACGAGAGATTTATCAGAAGTGGCAGACTTGCTGGCACAGGTGGAGAGCTACCAAGAACAAGGCTATTATGTGGTGGGCTATGTCAGCTATGAGGCTGCACCTGCTTTTGAGGAGAAATTAGCAGTTCACAAGGTTTCTTTACTGGGCGAGTACTTGCTTTACTTTACAGTTCATGATAGGGTAGAAACATCGCCTATTCCTCTGACTTATGAGGAAGTAGACCTGCCTTCAAAGTGGCAGGAAGTAACGTCAGCAGAGGACTATGAAAAGGCGATTGCCCAGATTCACCATCATTTGCGTCAGGGGGACACCTATCAGGTCAACTACACTGTCCAACTCAAGCAAGACTTAAGTGCCAATCCTTTTGACATTTACAATCGCATGGTGGTAGAACAGGAGGCGGGCTACAATGCCTATATTGAACACGATGAGATGGCAGTGATTTCCATGAGTCCAGAGCTCTTTTTTGAGCAAAATGACCGAGAATTAACGACTCGCCCGATGAAGGGAACAACCCAGCGGGGAGTGACTGACGATGAAGATTTGAAAGAGGCAGCTTGGTTGGAGCAAGATCCTAAAAATCGCTCTGAAAATATGATGATTGTGGATCTCTTGCGCAATGACATGAACCGTATTTCTGAAGTGGGCAGTGAGCGTGTAGAACGTCTTTGTCAAGTGGAGCAGTATTCAACCGTTTGGCAGATGACTTCGACCATCAAGAGTCAGTTGCGAGAGGATGTGGACTTGGTTGCCGTTTTTCGGTCTCTCTTTCCTTGTGGTTCCATAACGGGTGCACCCAAAATTGCGACCATGGAAATCATCAAGGACTTGGAGTCACACCCGCGTGGAGTCTACTGCGGAACGATTGGTCTCTTGCTTCCAAATGGGCGACGAATTTTTAATGTCGCCATTCGGACTATCCAACTGCATCAAAGGAAAGCTATCTATGGGGTTGGCGGAGGGATTACTTGGGATAGCACCTGGGAATCTGAATACCGTGAGGTTCATCAAAAAGCGGCTGTACTCTATCGTAAACAAGCTCGTTTCCAATTGATTACAACTGGGAGAATCAGCCAGAAGAGCTTGTTGTTTGAAGAACAACATTTAGAAAGAATGACAAAGGCGAGTCGATATTTTGCCTTTCCTTTTGATTCAGAATACTTTAGACAAAAGATAGAGGAAGAGTGTCAAGTTTGTGATGTTAATCAAGACTACCGTTTGCGAATCAGCCTCAGCAAGTCTGGAGAGCTAGAACTCAGTCGCCAAATCTTAACACCCCTTAGTCCAAGTTTCTGTCAGGCTAAACTCTGTTTACAGGAAGCGGATTTACAGCGACCCTTTACCTACTTTAAAACAACTCACAGACCACACTTAAGTCTAGGGAAACAGGAAATCATTTACCATAATGTAGCAGGAGAATTGCTGGAAACCTCTATTGGAAATCTGATTCTGAAAATCGCTGGGAAGTTCTACACACCGCCTATCAATCTTGGCATCTTGCCAGGAATCTATCGTCAGTATTTACTGGAAACAGGACAGATAGAGGAAAAAGTCTTGACTTTGGCAGACTTGAACCAAGCGGAAACTATCTATGGCTGTAATGCAGTCAGAGGTTTGTATGAGTTGAAAGTGATATAACTATGGATTTTTCAATTAAGTTTTAGATTTATTTCTGAATATTTAATATTTGATTTGAAAGCAAAATAAAGTATATGGTATACTATAGGTATAAATCGTTAAAATAATGGAGATTTTTATGAAAAAATCAAAAAAAATTTTAGTAACCAGCTTAGCAACTGCAACACTGGGACTTATTTCATTTGCGGATACAACTGAAGCCTTTCCTTTTTCGGCTCAGCATGTTTCTGCTCAAGAAAAGGATGCACCTAAAAATGGTAAGGTTGTAAAAGAGAATACAACTTCGGCGCCAAATCAAGCTGAGAAATCGAAAACACCAGCGCAAAATCCTGCTGAGAAACCAAAAACACCAGCGCCGAAACCAGAACCAAAACCAGCGCCGAAGCCGGCACCGAAACCAGCACCAAAACCCGCGC
>NZ_VMLC01000006.1:0-26530 GCF_013276505.1 Streptococcus sp. 5905 | reverse complement strand
ATGGCCTCTCTGCGGTTATAATTCTGCAATTTGGTTGAGATTCACTTCTGCAATCGTATCATTACCAAACATAGAGATAATCATCTTCACTTTGTTGTTATCAATTTCAGTAATTTTACCTGTGTAATCTGCAAAAGCACCATCAATGATGCGGACAGTCTGCCCAACTTCAACATCAATATCAAACTCTTGAACGGTTTGTCCCATTGAAACCAGAATATCACGGATTTCTTGTTCCAATAGCGGAGTTGGTTTTGATCTGTTCCCGTGTGACCCGACGAATCCTGTTACGTTAGGTGTGTTTCGAACAACGAACCACGCTTCATCTGTCATGACCATTTCTACAAGGACATAACCCGGAAAGCGATTCTCTTCAATTTCCTTTTTCTTTCCATTTTTCTCAACTTGCACGGTTTGTGTTGGAATCTCAACGCGTAGAATATTATCCAACATGTTATATGTTTGCGCACGTTGCAATAGATTTTCTTTTACCTTATTTTCATAGCCAGAATAAGTTTGTAGAACAAACCATCCTTTGTCAAAACTATCCATGATATTTCCTTTCATAATAGAAGAAAGCTAGCAGAAGTCTTCCGCTTTTCTTCTAAAAAATGTTAATAAATCGAATCAAACCTGAAACAATCAACTGGTCAAAAATGTAAATGATAACCACAAAGAAGGCTGTGTATTCCATAATAGAGCGAAAATCTCTCCAGCTTTCTTTGCGAGTCGGCCATGTTGTTTCCTTAAGAAGTTTAAAAATATCCTTAATAAAACCCATCGTTCTCTCCTATCTCGTTTCTCTATGTGTCGTATATTTTCCACAATGTCTACAAAATTTATTTACTTCTAGTCGTGTTGGCTTGGGGTTCCCACTAATTTTAATCGAATAATTTCTTGAACCGCAAACTGCACAAGCTAGGCTTGCTTTTTTTAGTGCCATAACGCCTCCATTTTATCTATTATAACAAGAAACCTAGGCTTTGACAAGCCTCTTAACGAAAGAGATTGACGAAAGAGTCCCAGATTGTCTGAGCTTTTTCTTTTATCTTTGCATCCGAAATCGCACGTCCCGCTTCATCTACAAGATTTTGTGCACGACTACGAATATCTCCTAGCGGATCCTCGGACTGGTTCGTCTCATTTTCAACGACCTGCTTTTTCGTGTTTTCTGGCGCAATGCCATTCTGCTTATAGGCATTCTCAACCGTAAAGGTACTACCTGGAGTGTAAGGCAAAATAGTGTTGGCCATACTTCTAAAGACATGGGCAGCTCCATTTGAGGTAGAACCTGCTAGATAATGATTCTCATCTGTTGTTGGGAAGCCGAGCCAGTGGCTGATTACAACATCTGGAGTATAACCAATCACCCACTGGTCACTGGTATATTCCGGATTGAAAACAGCCTCAGTAGTTCCTGTTTTACCAGCCATAACGTAATCCGCTGGCGACGAACTAATTCCTGTACCATTGGTAAATGTTCCTAACATCATGCTGGTCATTTTATCAGCCACAGACTTATCGATCACTCGTTTTTGGGAGTTTTTATGGCTCTTGATGACCTGTCCACTGGCATTTTCGATACGAGTGATGAAATGCGCCTCAGGCATCAGTCCTTCATTAGCAAAGGCTGCATAGGCTTGTGCCATCTGAAGAGGATTCGTCTCTACTCCTCCACCTAGGGCAACTCCGAGAACACGGTCAACTTTATCCATATTCAGGCCAAATCTCTCACCAGCGTCAAAAGCTTTGTCAATCCCCAATTTATTTACAGTCGCAACTGCTGGTAGGTTGAGTGATTCCGCCAAAGCCTGATACATAGGTACTTCTGGAGATGTCTTAATACCTGCATAGTTGTCTACTTGATAACTGTTGTACTGCATCGTATGATTATCCAGTTGCTTGTTCAAGGCCCACCCTGCTTCCACAGCTGGAGTATAAACCACTAAAGGTTTGATAGTTGAACCCGGGCTACGCTTAGACTGAGTAGCATAGTTGAAATTACGGAATCCTGATTTGTCATCACCAGCTACGCGACCGACAACTCCACGCACCCCACCTGTTTTAGGCTCTAGAGCAACACTACCTGATTCAGCATGCGTTCCGTCTTCTGCCGTTGGAAATAGCGAAGTGTTTTCATAAATAACCTGCATGTTTGCTTGATAGTTTTGCTCAAGTTCCGTATAGATTCGATAGCCGTTGTTGACAATCTCTTCTTCTGTTAGATTGTACTTGGATACTGCTTCGTTGACTACTGCGTCAAAATAAGATGGGTAACGATAATCAGAGATCTTTCCCTCATATTTATCTTGCAGTTGAGAAGCCATATCTACTCCAGCCGCTTCGGTCTCTTGATTTTTATCAATATAGCCCGCTGCAACCATATTTTGTAGCACCGTATCCCTGCGGTTGGTCGAATCTTCAATGGAATTCAACGGATTATACAATTCTGGCCCCTTGAGCATTCCAGCTAGAGTCGCCGCCTGATCAAGTGTTAGTTGCGAGGCTGATACACCAAAATATTTCTTACTTGCATCTTCAACACCCCATACCCCATTTCCAAAGTAGGCGTTATTGAGGTACATCGTAAGGATTTGCTCCTTGCTGTATTTCTTGGTCAACTCTAAGGCAAGGAAAAACTCCTTAGCCTTCCGTTCAACGGTCTGGTCCTGGGAAAGATAGGCATTTTTCGCCAACTGTTGAGTGATGGTAGAACCCCCTCCAGAACGACCTGCTGTAAGGATGGCTAGAAAGAAACGACCGTAGTTAATCCCATCATTTTTATAGAAGGAACGGTCCTCCGTCGCGACTACAGCATTTTGCAAGTCTTTACTGATATCTGTCAGTTCAACATAGGTTCCCTTTTGACCTGATAGGGCTCCTGCCTCTTTTTCTTCACGGTCAAAAATCAGAGTTCGCGTTTTCAAGGCATTTTGCAAATCATTGACATTGGTCGACTTGGCTATTGCAAATAGGTAGGTCCCAACTAGCAAACCTGCACTTAACCCTAAAATGATGACGATTTTTGTAAGATGATAACGACGCCAAAATTTCCGAACTGAGCCCACTTGTGACAATTTTTTTCTATCGCTCCGAGAACGACGCATGCTAGTCGAATCAGACTCCGTGGATTCATTCGTTTCTTTTTTAAAGAGAGAAAGAAACTTCTCAAATAATTTATCTAATTTCATGCGTTTATTTTATCATCTTCACCATAGGAACTCAAGAATTTAGCTACTCCCTATCCAAATAGGGCTTTTTTTGTTACAATATCTGTATGCAATTCACATTTACATTACCCGAATCCTTGCCTCAAATGACGGTCAAACAATTCCTAGAGGAACAACTCCTCATTCCTAGAAAGATTCGCCATTTTCTAAGAACCAAGAAGAATATCTTAATCAATCATAAACAAGTTCACTGGAACGAGATGGTCAAGCCAAGAGATATTTGCCAGTTGACTTTTGACGAGGAAGACTATCCCAAAAAGGAAATCCTTTGGGGCAACCCAGACCTCGTTCAAGAGATTTACCAAGATCAACATCTCATTATCGTCAACAAGCCTGAGGGAATGAAAACTCACGGAAATCAACCTGATGAAATCGCCCTTCTCAACCATGTCTCTGCCTACGTTGGCCAAACTTGCTATGTCGTTCATCGTCTGGATATGGAAACAAGCGGTTTAGTGCTTTTTGCTAAAAATCCTTTTATCCTACCTATCCTCAATCGCTTGTTGGAGAAAAAGAAAATCGCTCGTGAGTACTGGGCACTCGTAGAAGGACGAGTAGAGAGTAAAGAACTGGTCTTCCGAGATAAGATCGGACGTGATCGACACGATCGCAGAAAACGAGTGGTGGATGCCAAAAATGGGCAACAGGCTGAAACGCATATCAGTCGATTAAAGCAATTTCCAAACAAGACTTCTCTGGTTCGTTGCAAACTAAAGACCGGTCGAACGCATCAGATCCGTGTTCACCTTTCTCATCATAGGCACCCTATCCTAGGCGACCCTCTCTATAATACTCAATCAAAAACGAGCAGGCTCATGCTTCACGCTTTTCGCCTTTCCTTTACCCACCCACTCACCTTAGAAAAGTTGAGCTTTACTGCCCTCTCGGATACATTTGAAAAAGAATTAAAAAAGAATGGATGACACTAGCATCCATTTTTCCATATAGAAAAAGCAAGACCAGAAGGCCTTGCTTTTATTGACTCAAGAATTATTTAGCGATTTTTGCAAAGTATTCAAGAGTACGTACAAGTTGTGCAGTGTATGACATTTCGTTGTCGTACCATGATACAACTTTAACCAATTGTTTACCGTCAACGTCAAGAACTTTAGTTTGAGTTGCGTCAAACAATGAACCGTAAGACATACCTACGATATCTGAAGATACGATTGGGTCTTCAGTGTATCCGTATGATTCGTTTGAAGCTGCTTTCATAGCTGCGTTCACTTCATCAACAGTAACGTTCTTTTCAAGAACTGCTACCAATTCAGTAACTGATCCAGTTGGAGTTGGAACACGTTGTGCAGATCCGTCAAGTTTACCGTTCAATTCTGGGATTACAAGACCGATAGCTTTAGCAGCACCAGTTGAGTTAGGAACGATGTTTGCTGCACCAGCACGAGCACGGCGAAGGTCACCACCACGGTGTGGTCCGTCAAGGATCATTTGGTCACCAGTGTAAGCGTGGATAGTTGTCATCAATCCTTCTACAACACCGAAGTTGTCTTGAAGAGCTTTAGCCATTGGAGCCAAGCAGTTTGTAGTACATGAAGCACCTGAGATAACTGTTTCAGTACCGTCAAGAACGTCGTGGTTAGTGTTGAATACAACTGTTTTAACGTCGTTTCCACCAGGAGCAGTGATAACAACTTTTTTAGCTCCGCCAGCGTGCAAGTGTTTTTCAGCCGCTGCTTTCTTAGCAAAGAAACCAGTTGCTTCAAGAACGATTTCTACACCGTCAGTAGCCCAGTCGATTTGTTCTGGATCACGTTCAGCAGAAACTTTAACGAATTTACCGTTAACTTCAAATCCACCTTCTTTGACTTCTACAGTACCGTCGAAACGACCTTGAGTTGTGTCGTATTTCAACAAGTGTGCAAGCATAACTGGATCTGTAAGGTCGTTGATGCGAGTAACTTCAACACCTTCTACGTTTTGGATACGGCGGAAAGCAAGACGACCGATACGTCCGAAACCGTTAATACCAACTTTAACTACCATTAGTGATTTCCTCCTTATGAAAATCCTGAAAATTTTATTGTGAAAAGAGTAACTTGAATCACTACAAATCACCTTTCAACATTATTATTATATAACTATTTAAGTAGAATTGCAAGTACGGGCGTTGTTTTTCTCTCTTGCTTTTCTACTTTTCAAGCCCCTTCATTCACCTAAGCTTTTATTTCTAGGATCTTCTATCCTATCCGCATAATCTTCTCTTCTCATAGTTCAACTCTAACTTCAGAAATAGGACTATGAAAAGAGACAGGATTACTCCTGCCTCTAGGCTGATAAACGATTATTTACGACGTCCTGGACGTTCTGCATAGCCATAGTAAGCATCTGCCATAATTTCTTCCATGTCGGCTACCATTGGCAAGCGTGGGTTAGCAGGTGAACATTGGTCTTCATAAGCAAGCAAGGCAATTTCATGCAAGCTGTCTTTCCAAGCTTTTTCATCAATTCCAAAGCCTTTGAAGTTCATTGTGATTCCAACTGCTTCACCAAGATCGTAAACTGCTTTGGCATACGCTTCAACCGCTTCTTCTGGAGTTGAGTGAGGCAATCCAAGCATTTTCGCGATGTCTTGGAATTTTTCATCAGCTTTCCAGTAGTTGTACTTAGGCCACGTAGTCGTCTTAGATGGACGAGTTCCGTTGTAACGGATAACGTATGGAAGCAAGATTGCATTTGTACGTCCGTGAACAGTATGGTGAACTCCACCGATCTTGTGGGCCATTGAGTGGCTCATACCAAGGAAGGCATTGGCGAAGGCCATACCAGCCATTGTAGATGCATTATGCATTTTTTCGCGAGCTTCTGGGTCAGCTGTCTTAACAGATTTTTCCAACCATTCAAAGACAAGCTTGATAGTTTGAAGTGCAATACCGTCTGTGTAGTCGTTAGCAAAGTTTGAAGTGTAGGCTTCAGTAGCGTGAGTCAAGACGTCCATACCTGTATCAGCAGCGATAAAGTCTGGCACTGATTCAACCAAAGCAGGGTCAACAATGGCAATAGTTGGTGTCAATGAGTAGTCAGCCAATGGGTATTTGCGGTTGTTTTTCTTATCAGAGATAACGGCAAATGGTGTTACTTCTGAACCTGTACCAGAAGTTGTTGGGATACCGATGTATTTCGCTTTCTTACCAAGTGATGGGAAGCGGAAGGCACGTTTACGGATATCCATGAATTTTTGAACCAAGTCACGGAAGTCGATTTCTGGTTGTTCGTAGAAGAGCCACATTACTTTGGCTGCGTCCATTGGAGAACCACCACCAAGAGCGATGATTGTATCTGGTTCAAATGCTTTCATCACTTCAGCACCACGTTCTACAGTTGTGATGTCTGGATCTGGTTCAACATCTGAGAATACTTGGATAGTTACACGGTTGCTACGTGCGTTCAATTGATCGATAACACGTTGAACAAAGCCAAGTTTTTCGATAGATTTGTCTGTAACAATCATAACGCGTTCAATATCTTCACATGTTTGAAGGTATTGGATAGAGTTGCGCTCGAAGTAAATTTTTGAAGGAACTTTAAACCATTGCATATTATTTCTACGTTTCCCTACTTTCTTGATGTTTAGAAGGTTAATAGCGCTCACGTTATCACCGACTGAATTGTGTCCATATGAACCACATCCAAGTGTCAATGATGGGATGAAGGCATTGTAAACGTCACCGATACCACCGAAAGTAGATGGAGAGTTCCAGATAATACGCATGGCTTTGATTTCTGTACCAAAGCGTTTAGCAAGAGCTTCGTCTTTTGTATGGATAGCTGCTGAGTGACCAAGTCCGTTAAACTCAACCATTTGACGTGCTTTTGTAAGGCCGTCTTCTGTGTCCTCAGCTTTCAATACAGCGATTACTGGTGACAATTTTTCACGAGTCAATGGTTCTTTTGGTCCTACTTCCGTACATTCTGCAGCCAAGATGTTTGTTCCTTCTGGAACGCTGAATCCTGCTTGTTCTGCAATCCATGCAGCTGGTTTACCAACGATGTTTGCATTTAGTTTAGCACCTGCACAGTTCTTGCTGTTGGCTTTCACGCCAAAACAGAATTCTTCAAGAAGTGCTTTTTCTTTTTTGTTTACAAAGTAAGTGTGGTATGATTTGAATTCTTCTACAAATTCGTCATAGACTTCTTTATCAATGATAACCGCTTGCTCTGATGCACAGACCATACCATTGTCAAATGATTTAGACATGACGATATCATGAGCAGCTTGACGGAGGTCGGCAGATTTTTCTACATAAGCAGGAACGTTTCCGGCACCTACCCCAAGAGCTGGTTTCCCACATGAGTAAGCCGCCTTAACCATGGCATTACCACCAGTTGCAAGAATAGTTGCAACACCTTCGTGGTTCATAAGCGCTCCAGTTGCTTCCATAGATGGTTCTGTAATCCATTGAACACAGTTTTCAGGTGCTCCAGCTGCGATAGCTGCATCACGAACGATTTGTGCTGCGTGAGCAGAAGATTCTTGAGCTGATGGGTGGAAAGCAAACACGATTGGATTACGTGTTTTCAAAGCAATCAATGATTTGAAAATAGCTGTTGATGTTGGGTTCGTTGTTGGAGTGACACCACACACTACACCGACAGGTTCTGCAATTTTAGTCAAGCCTGTAACTGGATCATCTTCGATAACTCCAACAGTTTTAACACCACGCATATTATTCACAACGTGCTCACAGGCAAAAAGGTTTTTTGTAGCCTTGTCTTCAAATACACCACGACCAGTTTCTTCAACTGCATGTTGAGCAAGAATTCCGTGCGCATCAAGAGCAGCAACAGAAGCTTTCGCTACGATATAGTCAACTTGTTCTTGGTTCAACTTGCGCATTTCATCAAGCGCAACCAAGGCTTTTTTTACTAACCCGTCGACATGCTTTTCAGCAGCGAGTTGTTTTTCCTCAGGTGTTAACGTTTTTTTATCAGCCATATTGTCCTCCATAGCCTTCAAGGATTTAATCCTTTGTTAATTTTTTCACAATTTTATTATAACTCTTTTTCAAGACTTTGTAAACCGTTTCATAAGCATTTCACAAAGAAACTTTATGAGATTGTGAACTTTTTCTCAATACACCTGCGCAATAGAGTTTTGTATGGATGATTGTGAAATTATGAAAAATATTTTTTTATTTCACAAAGTTTTTTCTCGTTGATAATCAGACATCGACTTCACTTCTAGAAAACGCTTTCTTTTTGGCTTTTGAGAATAGTCCCCTAATCTGGAGACTATTGTTTCTGTTGAAAGACGCCTTGTTTAAAGCTGCCTTCATAGACAACTTCTTGCTCGGTAGTCAATTTTCCTTGTCCTTCGGCCTGGCCATTTACAAAATCACCTTCATATTTCCAGCCATCTTTTGATTGGAAAGTCCCTTTTCCATTAAAGGCTCCATTATTGAAATCACCTGTATATTGGTCTCCATTTTCAAAGGTCAGGGTTCCTTGACCATTCATTTTCCCTCGTACCAAAGTACCATCATAAACAAGCGCACCACCATCAAGTGTCAGGACACCCTTTTTTGGTGTGTTTAGTAGAAAAACTGAGACGGCACAGATAACGATTAGAAGGACAGTTGCAATCTCTATACGTGGGCGAGTTAGATAAACTTGACATTTTTCGAAGATTTCTTTAAGCTTTTCCATTGTCACTCTCATTTTCTAAACGATCTAGCCAGCTTTGGCATCCACTTGTGATGCGAGCATAGGTTTCCTCAAAATCTCCTGTGTACCATGGATCTGGAACGCTTTCAGATGCAAAAGAGTAGATTTTGTGCTGTAGTTCCTGAGGACACATTTGACGCAGATCTGAAACGTTTGAAGCATCCATGCCGATAATGTAATCAAACGACTCAAAGTCTCCTCTACCAATCTGAAGCGATGTTTTGTCTTTGTCATAAGGGATCTGATACTGCTGGAAAATCCCTTGCGTTCCCCTATGAATCGGATTGCCATGTTCCCACGATGATGTTGCCCGACTCTCAATCTGGTAATCACTCGTCATGGACTTCATCACAAATTCTGCCATAGGGCTACGACAGATATTTCCTAAGCAAACAAATACTATTTTTTTCATCCCTTTTCCTCTCACTTCATAGAAAAACGGGAGTGACAGGTCCCGTTTTATTCTTCGATTGCTCCGCTTTCGTCGATAACTGCTCCTTCTGGTGTCACAGCTTCTTTGAGTGGCAACACTGTCTTGATTGCAGTCAATTCGAAAGTCAAATAAACGCCATCTACATCCAGTACGATTGTTTTCTTCTCAGTATCTACTTCATCAACTGTTCCATAAAGGCCACCGATTGTAATCACTTCATAGCCTTTTTGAAGCTTGTTCAAGCTTTCCATACGCTTTTGGGCTTGTTTCTTTTGAGAACGTTGCATAAAGAACATCAAGGCCATCATCCCTACAAGCATGATTAAGAAAGTAATATTTGGATTCATTGTTTTCTCCTTTGTATTTTACATAGGACTACTATATCAAATTTCAGCTACTTTTACAAGGTTGTGCCTTGTTTTTATGCTGATAAAAAAATCAGAGCTTTCACTCTGATTTCTGCGATTATTTCAAGTTTTGAACGACTTTGACTAGATTTTCAACTGTAAATCCATACTCTGCCAATACTTTTGGTGCTGGAGCAGATGCTCCAAAGCTATCAATACCGAGAACTGCACCATCAAGACCAACATATTTGTACCAGTTTTGGGTTGCTCCCATTTCGACTGCAACACGGCTACGAACTGCATTTGGAAGGATTTCTTCCTTGTAAGCTGCATCTTGTGCGTCAAAGACATCTGTTGATGGCATGCTGACTACACGGACTTTTGCACCTTGGCTAGCCAATTCTTTGGCAGCTGCGACAGCTAAATTCACCTCTGAACCTGTTGCAATCAAGATCGTATCAAAGTCTGCTGCATTTTCATAGACAACATAGGCACCTTTCGCAACTTTGTCAAAGTCTGTTCCCTCTTCGACAGTCAAGTTTTGACGTGTCAAGACAAGGGCAGTTGGTGTTTTTTCGCTTGTCACGGCAAGGTACCAAGCTGCTTGAGTTTCACGAGCATCTGCTGGGCGGAAAACATTCAGATTTGGCATAGCACGGAGACCTGCTAAGTGTTCAACTGGTTCGTGAGTTGGACCATCTTCACCAACTGCGATTGAATCGTGGGTAAAGACATAAGTCACAGGAAGTCCTTGCAAGGCTGACAACCGGACAGCTGCTTTCACATAGTCAGAGAAGACGAAGAAAGTACCACCATAAACACGAAGTCCACCGTGAAGGGCCATCCCGTTCAAGATCGTTCCCATTGCAAATTCACGAACACCAAACTGAATGTTGCGGTTCAAGCGATTAGCATCGTCTTGAAGTCCATCAGTCTTGATATAAGTCATGTTTGAGTGAGCAAGGTCAGCTGAACCACCTAAGAAAGTTGGCAACTTGGCAGCGACAACGTTCAAAGCATCTTGACTTGAATTACGAGTTGCTTGAGAGAAACCATTTTCTAAGGCTGGGAAGTCTGCTGGAGTCACTTCAACTGGATCACGGCCGTCGATGATTGCTTCTACTTCTGCAGCAAGCTCTGGATGCGCTTCTTTATAATCAGCGACTAGTTTTGTCCATGCCTCATATGCTGATGCACCACGGTCTGCAACATTTTCTTTGAAATCAGCATAAACTTCAGCTGGGATTTCAAATGGTTCATAGTCCCAACCAAGAGCTTGGCGAGTAGCCGCAGTTTCATCTGCTCCAAGAGGAGCACCGTGTACCGCATTAGTTCCTTGTTTGTTTGGAGAACCGTATCCAATCACAGTCTTCACTTCAATCAAAGATGGTTTTCCTGAAGCTTTGGCTGCTTCAATAGCCGCATGGATAGCTTCCAAGTCTGTTCCATCTTCAACCAAGGCTGTATGCCAGCCGTAGGCATTGTAACGATCACGAACACTTTCTGTAAAGGAATCTTTTGTCTCACCATCCAAGTTGATGTCATTTGAATCATAAAGAACAACCAACTTGTCAAGTTTTTGCAAGCCTGCATATGAAGCCGCCTCACTTGAGACACCTTCCATCAAATCTCCGTCTCCACAGATCACATAAGTATAGTGGTCAAAGATATTGAAACCTTCGCGGTTATACTTGGCTGCAAGGAAACGTTCTGCTTGGGCAAAACCAGTAGCAGTAGAAATCCCTTGACCTAGAGGACCAGTTGTAGCGTCAACCCCTGCTGTATGCCCAAATTCTGGGTGACCTGGTGTTTTTGAACCCCATTGGCGGAAGTTCTTGACTTCATCCATGCTGACATCTTCAAAACCAGAAAGGTGAAGAAGGGCATAAAGAAGCATAGAACCGTGACCTGCTGAAAGAATAAAACGGTCGCGGTTAATCCAGTTTGGTTGAGCTGGATTGATGCGAAGTTGTTTTGTAAAGAGGCTATAAGCCATTGGAGCAGCCCCCATAACCACCCCTGGGTGACCTGAGTTTGCTTTGTTGATGGCGTCAATACCTAGAAAACGAATTGCATTAATAGATAGATTTGACATAGAATTTCCTTTCTCTTTGAGGTGATTAGTAGTTCACACATTCTATTTTACTATTATATGAAAAAATGCATAGAATAGCAATAAAACAATTTGCGTTCATCTAACACATGTGATTTTCTATCCCCTCGTCACCTCATAGTAAGGCAACAAGCGTGTAAAAGCGTCTTCTAGCTTCTCCAATATCGCTTCTACTGACTGATTTTCAATGAAGGAAACATCTGACTTGACCAAAACTTTACGGAATTCCTGACTTCTCACCTTCTCTCGTAAAGTACGACGATTTTCTTCTGTAGCTTCTACCTTTTGACTCTGGTCGTCGGTATATGCTAGATAATACATTCCTTCTACCGGTGGAATATCTAAAACCTTGGCTTGTTTGCCCAGAGTCTGCTCATCTTTCTTTCGCTCGATGAAACTGGTCTCTAAGGAAATTCCAAAGTCTGATGGATTCCCATACAAACGCAGAGCTAACATAGGTTCTGATACCTTTCCCTCTCTCTGTAAATAAACCCAGAAATGGGGGCGCAGACGCTGAGCTTGATTCATCCACTGACTAGTTTGTTGCAGTTGCCATTCTGGATGCTTTTCTTGGAAGGACTTAGCTAAGTTCGTAAAAGTCTTGCGAGCCTCCTGCCCTTTGTGGCGCAACGCCAGCATCTTCTCTCGCTCATCTCCAGCCTTATCTGGATGACGATATTGGATACCTGCATAAGATAGATAGTTCCTGATTGCTTCCATCATCTGTTTCTTCTCCCTTTTCTAACAAAAAATCAGGACAAGCCTGATTTTGTTTATTCCGTATCTACGACAACATAGCGATTTGGCTCGTCACCTTCAGAATAACTCGTCACACCATCCATGCGTGAAATAATGCGATGGATAATCTTGCGTTCGCTATTAGACATTGGATCTGTTTGTTGACTTCGACCTTCTTCTAGAACACGAGTCGCCAATTTTTGAGCGTAGGTTTGCAAGACTTCTGCACGGTGTTCAACGTAATCATTGACGTTGATTGTGATATAGAAAGTTCTTGAATAGCGATTGTAGAGGTAGTTTTGTGCCAAAAGCTGAAGTGCTTTCAATACTTTTCCGTGGTAGCCGATAATACGACCTGGTTCATTGGTGTCAATTTGAAGGTTGATGGTGCGGCGATTGTAGTCGCTTGAAATCGTCCCTTCAACATCCATATCGTCCACAATGGTTTGAACATAGTTAGCCACTTGAGTTGCTACTTGTTCGATGTCATAACTCGGCTCCACCTTCAAACCTAGATCTTCCAAAGACTGGCTTTCTACCGATTCTGACATAGATACAAATTCTTCACACTTTGCTGGGTCTTCCACTCCAGTATCTCCGGTCTGCAATTCATTTAAAATCGCGATGTGACCTGTTTCTTCTAAGATCGTGCTAGCATGTTTCTCATTTTTCAAGATTTCAGCCTTGATTTCATCAGAAACACCCTGACCTTCCTCTTCTATTTTTTTAATCGCCTCAACAACATGACCAAGATCAACTGTAGCCTCTGTTACTGTCTTAACAGGTTCGTTTTGTTCATTGATTTCTTTCGGAACACCTTTTACAGCTTGTTGATTGGCCTTAATCACAGTCGTCTCACTAATCGCCTCAATATCAACTTGAGCTAGTTTTTTCCCAAATAAGCCTAAAAAACCTTTCTTCTCTTTGGACACGACCTTGATGTGAGTCTTCATTCTCGGAATACCTAACTCTTTCAATCCTTTCTGGATTGCTTCTTCAACAGTTGAACCTGTAAATAATACCATTATCAGATTCCTCCTTATTATTTCGTTTTCTGAGCCTTTTTCTTGGCTTTTCTTTTTCTATTTTCCAAATCTTTTTTAGCTTGTACTTCCGCCTCACGCGCTGCAATAATCTTAAAAGGATTATTTAAGAAGTAAGTTTGCAAAACTTGATAAGCATTGGATACTGCCCAGTACAAGGCTACGCCACTAGGTGAAGAGATGGCAAAGATAAAGATCAGTACAGGCATCCCGTACATCATCCCTGTCATAGCTCCACTTCTTTCAGGTAAAGCCTTATTCGATAACCAGCTACTTAAGAAGGTAAAGACTGCTGCCAAAATCGGAAGGATAAAGCTTGTGTCTACTCCCCCAAGGTTCACCCACAAAAAATGCCCTGTTTTCAAAAAGTCTACTCGAGTCAAGGCTTGGAAGAGAGCCAAGAGAACCGGCATTTGAATCAAAATCGGCCAGAGAGAAGAGGAGTGTTTGACCCCTAATTCTTTATAGACCTTCCGCATCTCCTGATCCAGCTTGGTTCTACTTTCCATATCACGACCTGGATATTGTTCTTGCAGAGCCTTGATCCGTGGTTGAGCCTCTTGCATTTTTCTAGAGGCCACCATCTGAGTCTGAAAGACTGGTAATAGAATCGTACGAATCAGGATCGTAAAGAGGATAATCCCCACTCCGATACTAATGTCAAAGGACAAGAAGCGGATGATTTCAGCAAAAAAATAGACAAATTTACTCCATATATCTGTAGAATCTGCTGCAACATCGCTCGTCCCACAGGCTGTCATGACAAATAAGGACAAGCCCAGCAAACTAGTCAACTGTAGTTTCTTTTTCACTCCTAATTCCTTCCCGATAAATCTTTGATAACTTTAATACGTGGAGTAGATTTTTCTCCATCTCTGCATATTCTAAGGTTTCAACCCCTTTTCGAGCAATCACGACAAAATCAACATTATCAGCTAAACGCTCCCTTACACTTAGCAAAATGTGTCGAATCCGTCTTTTGATTTGATTTCTGGTAACTGCATTCCCCAGTTTTTTACTGACAGACAGTCCTACTCGAAAATGGTTTTGCTGTTTTTCCAATTGGTAGACAACGAATTTGCGGTTGGCAAAACTTGTTCCATCCGTGAAAATCGCCTTAAAATCTTTCTCTCTTTTTACACGAAAGTTTTTCTTCAAAACTCAACTCCATCTATTAAATTACTACTATTATACCATATTTTTCGAAAAAGCCAATAATGACAAGGTTTTAGACTGTTTCAACAATAAAAAGTTGGGAAATTTTATCTCCCAACTCCTTTTTTATTGTATCTTATCTTGATAATTTATTCAGATCATCTTATTTTTTCAAGCGTTCAACGTCACGAGCGATGACCAATTCTTCATCAGTCGGGATGACTAAGACACGAACTTTAGCCGCATCAGTTGAAATATCTCCTGTAGCGCCAAAGACATTCTTTTCAGGATCCACATCACAGCCAAACCAAGAAATGCCTTCAATAACCATCTGACGAATCGTTACAGAATTTTCTCCAATTCCGGCTGTAAAGATAATGGCATCTGCGCCGTTCAAAACTGCCAAATACTGACCAATGTATTTTTGGATACGATCCACAAAAATCTCATTTGCCAGCTGCGCTTTCTCGTCACCTGTACGCATAGCTTCGTGAATATCACGCATATCGCTTGATCTCTCAGAAACACCCAAAAGTCCTGACTCACGATTGAGAATTCGACTGATATCCTCTGGTGTATTAAAGTCATCTGTATGTTGCATTAAATAGGGGATAATGGCTGGATCAATATCACCTGTGCGAGTCCCCATCATAATACCACCAAGTGGAGTGAAGCCCATGGATGTATCAACAGACTGACCGCCTTTGACAGCTGTAATAGAAGCACCATTACCAATATGGCAGGTAATCAATTTCAACTCTTCTAGGGGGCGACCTAAAATTTTAGCTGCTTCTCCTGCTACAAACTGATGACTTGTCCCGTGGGCTCCATACTTACGAACTTTATTTTCAGTATAGTATTTGTTTGGAAGAGGGTAACGATAGGCTTTCTCTGGCATGGTTGTATGGAATGATGTATCAAAAACAACAACGCTGGTAATATCTGGAAGCAACTCCTTGAAGGCACGAATTCCTGCCGCGTTGGCTGGATTGTGAAGAGGAGCCAAGAGTCCCAATTCCTCAACTTTTTCTAACACATCTCCCTCAACAACTGTTGATTCCTTGAAATATTCACCACCAGCCACGACACGGTGCCCGACACCAGTAATTTCATCATAACCTTTGATAATGTCAAAACGAATCAAATCATCCAACAAGATTTTAACCGCTTGTGTGTGGTCGTCAATATCAAGAATTTGTTGTTCAGAACGTCCGTCAAATTTTACAGTTGAAATAGAGTCTTTCAAGCCAATACGTTCAATCAAGCCTTTCGCTAATACTATTTCTTCTGGCATTTGGTAAAGTTGCCATTTCAAACTCGAGCTTCCTGCATTGATTGCAATTGTTTTAGTCATAACATGATACCTCTTTTAAGCGTTTTCAACTATTATAACAAAATTTACCTTACATTTCAGTACCTTTGCTCCATTTTTGAAAATTTTCTTTAAATTTCATTAGTGCAGCTGGATCTTGCAGACTGGTCAAAGGATAGACAAATGGTTCTATTTCCTTGTCTCTTTTCTTCTGTAAGATAAAAATACTTTTAGCCTGATTAGCCGTTGAAAAAATATCCTCTGGTAAGGCGATGATAGCCGTCAGACCGACTTCGTCTTTGATCCAACCTTTTAACAAATCACTTTGAGGACTGGTCAACAAGTCGCTCGGAGCTAGAAAAATAGCATAGCCATCTGACTTGAGGT
The DNA here is from genome assembly GCF_013276505.1 of Streptococcus sp. 5905. NCBI lineage: Bacteria > Bacillati > Bacillota > Bacilli > Lactobacillales > Streptococcaceae > Streptococcus > Streptococcus sp. 5905. The sequence continues at coordinate 10,093 of NZ_VMLC01000006.1, read as the reverse complement.
ACTTGAGGCCTTGCTCCATCAGCAAATGATGGGCATAGGTATGCTCTTGGCTAGAAGCCACTTGATAGCGTGAAGCGATGGCATCGTCTGGGTAATAGCCAACAGGCAAGTCGCTGATGACCACATCGCTTTCTTTAAGCATTTGCGGACGAACGGCATCGCCTTGAACAAAACCAGCCTGCAAACCAATCACATCTGCCATACTAGCCGCCAAATCAATCAGCAAGTCATCCACTTCGATTCCCAAGTAATCCACTTTTTTAGCAAGAGAAGTCAAGAAAGTAGCCCCCAAAATCCCCATACCAGAACCAATTTCGAGGATACTAATTTCCTCTTGATCAAGCAATTCTTCCACAACAAGTACCAAGAGAAGGGAAATGGCATCCGGTGTAAACTGGTGATTGGCCTGTAAAGGCTCCGTTTGTCCTGCCTTCATCAAGAGAAACTGGTAGGTCTTGAGCCACTCTTCCTTGCGAAGCGCTAAGCGCTTAAGGGCTTGATTATTCTCTTTGACCTGCTCTAGCTCGGTCTCGCCATCTAGGTAGATACCATTTTGCTCTACCAAGGCATCATAAAAGTTGGTCATCAAATCACTTTGGATGACTTGGACATTCTCTAGTAAGTACGTATAAGCTTGTTCTATTTTTTCAAAATCCATATTCCTATCTTATCAAATTTCCCCTATTTTTTCCATCTGAAGAGAAAAAATCACTGCTTTAGTCAGCGAGTGATTTTTGGGCTACTGTTAAAAAGAGTTCTGAGTAATTTCCTTGAAACAAGTCTTCAGCGCTATAGAGAATCTGACTACCAATGCTTGAAAAACCAAACTGGGCGAGCTTGGTTTCCAGTTCAGCCAATTCAAAGCCGTGATGGTTGGTATCTGTCTTGACAAAGTCAGCAATGAGGACTTGCCCATTCTCCCTAAGATGATGGCGAAACATGGCAAGAGTCGCATCTAAATCAGGCATATGATGAAGAACCCGACTGACAACAATCAGGTCAAATTGTTGCTCCAAGGGATTTGCCAGTAAATCTTGCTCCAAAAACTGGATATTCTTGATGTCTTGCTGATTTGCTTTCAAACGGGCTTGCTCCAGCATTTTCTCCGAGATGTCTACTAGGGTAACCGACCTGGCCTGCTTGGCTAGAGGCAAGGCTAATAGGCCTGTCCCACCACCGAAATCCAGTATTTCCTTGTCTGATAGAAGAGAAATCTGTTTTTCAACTGCTTGACAAACCAAGTTTGCAAGAAAGATGTTTTTGGGCGAATCAAAGGTTTCTGCTTTGTGATTAAAATCATGTTTCATGCTTTTAGTTTAACACAAAGAAGTTGAATTGACTAGGAATTGTCTTTCTTATCTACCTTATTTTCTGTTTTTGTCTGATTTGGTTCTTGACTTGAAACAGTCACTACCTTTTCCTTTTTATCCGTTTTCTCTTCTTCGATTTTCCTTGAAGGTAAGAGAAATTCATAGTTGCTCTTACTCATACGAACACTTGTTGCAAAACCTGTTTTCGTATTTTGATAAGTGACTTTTCCTAGGTTAAAGACTCGTTCCCCATTTTCTTGCTCAGCCTTATCTTTACTTCGCTTGGCCATGGCAAAAGCGACCAACTTTTCTTTATTTAAGGCAAAGTCTTTGTGATGGGCGACTTGCCGGTTCAAATAAAACTGCAACAAAAGGCTAAAAATGGCTGCCATGGTGACTGCATATAGGAGAACGCCTGCCTTAACTTTTTGATTTTTCCACACGATAGATGAACTCCCTTTCTAAGCCTTTTTGAAATTGAAAACGAAAGCGAACCAGTTGATTTTCCTCTGTGATTTGTGCTGATTTCAATCCATAAACCATAGGTTGGTAGCCTCGGCCACTGCTATCGGTCTTCCGAAAGTCGTCCGATTTGGACTTACCCATAGCGATATCCTTGCCATCTTGCTTCACATAGAGGCGATTGCCTTCTACCTTTTCAAACTGCGAACGCTCTAACTCCGCCTCCAGCTGATCCACAAACAAGAGCCACTCCTTTTGCTCGCTTTGTTGCTGGTAACGAACTTCTGAAATGAGGAGCTGGCTCATAGCTTGAAAGAGGAGCAAGCTGCCGCTAATGACGATAAGGGCAACCAGAGATTCTAAAAGAGTGAAAGCTCTTACCTTACTGTTCTTTAAGGTCGAGTAACTTCTCTGAACCATGGTAGACCTCCAATCCTTTTTCACTAGCAAACACCTGGATCTCAACTCCATTTACCTTTACCTGATTTTGACCTGTTTGCAGAGCCATCTTAGCCACACGCAAGACTTCTTCCTTTTGCAAGATTTCTGCCTCTTCTTGTCTATTTTTCTGAATTTGTCCCAAGAGGAGGGTTGCAATACTGGCAAATATGGCTAGCGCTACTACTGCTTCTAGTAAGATCACTGCCCTAATTTTTAGTTTCCTTAATGCGTTTAATTTTTCCATTTCCTAGATATAATTGATAGCGAATCGCTCCTTTGCTGGTCTGAAATTCAACCTTAGCCAGGGACGAATTGCCCCCAGCTCGATCAAAATGAATCGTTTGTCCTGATGGTCCCTGAATTCCTTTAGGAACGGTCAATTTTTGACTGTCATTGCTGATTGTCTGCCCATCTAAATTCAAGCTGGTCTTTTGCTGACTAGCAACACTGCGTTTTTGCGTTTCCCGATAGAGTTCTTCAAACTCCATAAAGAAAACCTGCTCTTCCACCACTGCAAAACTGGACTGGACTGAGCCGGACAAGCCCAAAGCAAGGATACTCACAAGTCCCAAAACCAAGAGACTTTCTAACATGGTAAAGGCCTTAATCCGCAACAGTTTGACTTGTTTTTTGTTTTGCATGATATTCTTTATAAGCCTTGGCTTGCTCTGCTGTGATGCGACCGTCTGCCTGTAGTTTGCTAAGACTAGCATCTTCATTCTTGTCCAGACTATAGAGTTCTGCCTGACTTTCCACCACCTTAACCACAGCAGCTTTTCCTTTGTCATTCACTGCATCCTTTTGCTTGGTCAAATTGGGCACAAAGAGCAAGAGAAGTACGCTGATGATTAAAAGGACCACCAGCATCTCCACGAGAGTAAAGGCTTTAACCTTGGCTTTTTTCAAGAATGTCATGAGTTTTTTCATTTTAAAAATTTACCTCCATATTTTGATACATGGGCATAAGCATTGCCGCATAAAGTAAAACGATAATCAGGGCCACAAAGATAAAGACCAGTGGCTGCACCAAATTCATGGTGCGATTGACTCGGGTAAAAAAGGCTTCCCAAGTTTTCTCAGCATAGATTTCCAACTCACTCCCCAGCTTGGACTTGACTTCCCCATACTCGATGATGAGACTCAACTCCTTCTTAAAGAAAGGATAGGTCGCTATGGTTTGAGAAAATTCGCGACCATTTTGCAGGACTTGAGCCAGATCTTGACCGATTTCTTTAAAGAGCTGAGAACCTTGTTCCTGCATGATCTGAAAAATCTGCGTCAGCTCCATTCCCTGTGAAATCATATTGCCCCATTCACGCGCGTAATAGGCCGTCAGATAGGTCTGGACAAAGATTCCAAGAAAGGGAATCCGTGCTAACATCGAGAATACCCGCATCTTGGAACTTCTTTTGTAAAAAGTGAGGGCTAAAAGTAAAGATAGAGAGCAAACCAACACTAGTCCCAGAAATATTTGTGGCAGATTGCCGATGATTTTGGTGGCGATATTGCTACTGTCCAGTTGGGGGAGCAAATAGTTTCTCAACCCCATCATGATTAGCAGGAGAAATCCCAGCAAAATCAAAGGATAGGTCGCCACTTCGATTAACTTTTTCTTGACCTTGGCCAGATTGTCTAGATACTCTTCTATCTTTCCCAAACTCAGGTGAAGATTCCCGTGAACTTCAGCTAGGGATAATTGGGTCACAATAGCACTTGAAAAACCCAAGCTGTCCATCATCTCTGAAAAGGATTTCCCCTGGGACAAGCCTTGGTGCATCTGGGCCACATAGTCCTTTTCCAGCAAGGCACTTCTCCCCAAGAAAGAAATAATTTCCACCAAATGAAAACCACTGGAGAAGAGATTATTAAACAAGGTGATGATTTTCTTTTGCTTAGCTGTAGCTAATTTTTTCCGTTTCAGCCTGAAGACTTGTGATATGTCCATCTTTAAGAAGCTGGTCAATCTGCGCATTCCAGCTAGTTGGCTGGTGTTCCTGATAGTCTTGGTTTGCAAAGTCAACGATTCCTCCTCCCCCGATTAATCTCTGATAGCAGACGCCTTGCAGGACAACTGCTAATTCCTCCTCCGTCACACCCAACTCCAGAAGGCGTTCATAAACACCTCGGATACTCTTGGCATGAATGGTTGAAAAGACCGTCGCCCCTGTCAAACTGGCTCTGACCACTGCACGTGCCGTCTCGCTATCCCGAATTTCACCAATAATCAAGAGGTCAGGACGATGCCGGAGAGACAGTTTGATGAGATTTTCATAGGTCAAGCCAATCGCCTCATTCAACTGTAACTGGAGCATGTCTTCCTGCTTGATTTCTACTGGGTCTTCGATAGACATAACTTGCTGCCCCTTAAACAGAGACTTGGCTAATTCGTGCATCAGAGTCGTCTTGCCACTGCCGACCGGACCCGCAAAAAGGTAGAGACCCCGTTGCCGGTACTGCTCACCCAGTTCGTTCATATCCTGAAACCAGAAATGCAGTTCCTGCTCCTCATCGTGCAACAAACGAATAACCAAACTCTCATGTCCCCGATAATCTCCTACGGTAGACAAACGCAGAGAAGACACCTTCTCCCCATGCTGATAGTCGCAAGAGCCCAGCTGACTACGTCTCTTCTCCCCTACATTCATACCCGCTACAAACTTAAAATGACTAATCACAGCAGCTAAAACATCAAACTCATAGGAGTCAACTAGACACCGTTCGTCTCCAACCCGCATGTGAAGCTCATAGGATTTTTCCTTGGGAATAAAATAGATATCCTGAGCCTTCTTTTCTTTCGCAGTAGCAATAATTTTCTGTGCAATTTCTTGTACCATACCGCCCTCCTTATCTAACTATTCGCAAAAAAATAAAAAAAGCAACTTAAAAAGTTACTTTTTTTATCTCCATTTCATACGGCAAGAACGGTGTTTTTCTTGACCTGTTTGTTTTTCATAGCCTGGACGTAGCTTTTCATCGGGGATGACTTGCCCATCCTGTAAAAGAGCCAAAGAATGATACTGCTGCAAATACTCATCACACTCATCACACCAACGTTGGTCTGCAGGATCCCAAAAAATAGTCATCAAATCGCTCCGACTCTTATAAAGAGGATTCTTCTTTTCCAGCTCAAACCAGCATGATTTATAATATTTTAGAGCATCATAGTACTTGTTAAAAGAGCGACTCATAATGACATCTTTTTCCCAACCTTCTATGAACCACCACGGTTCAAAGTCCCCATACATTTCTATAACACGATACATTTTCACTACTTCCTTTGTACCGTATATTATAACGAATTTTCTAGAACAATGAAAGGATTTTGCTTCATTATAGAACAATCCTCTAGCTTTCTGAAGATACCTCTGAATAGAAAAGCAAAGGCTGAGTCATCACAGCCTCTGCTTTTTATTATGCTTGATAACGTTTCACACCATCTAGGTAGGTTGCTACCAATTCCAAATCTTTATCTAGCACGATAAAGTCGGCGTCATAGCCTTCACGGATTTGACCACAGACATCGTCAATGTGAACAGATTTTGCTGGGTTGAGGCTGGCCATCATGACTGCTTCATGCGGATTCGCAATGCCCCATTCGACCACATTCTTCAAACCGTCTTTGAGTTTGAGGATAGAACCTGCCAAATTGCCTGTAGATTTAAGGCGAGCCGTTCCATTGGCAACAACTACTGGGAATTCTCCCAACATGTAATCTCCGTCTTCCAAACCACCAGCTGTCATACAGTCTGTGATAAGAGCAATATTTTCAGTTCCCTTTTGCTTGAGCAAGATATCACATGCCTTTGGATCCACATGGTGTCCATCACAAATCAATTCTGCATAGGTATGAGGCAATTCATACATGGCTCCCACCATACCGAGCTCACGGTGAGTCAACCCACGCATCCCATTGTAGGCATGCACCCAAACACTTGCTCCAGCATCGACTGCTTTTTTAGCTTCATCAAATGTCGCATTTGAGTGTCCAAGAGCAACGGTAACACCTTCGCCCGTAATCGTACGAACAAAGTCTTCCACACCTTCACGTTCTGGTGCAAGGGCAATTTTATTGAGCAAGCCATTGGCTGCTTTTTGCCAAGCACGAAACTCATCCATACGAGGATCCTTCATGTAGGCAGGGTTTTGAGCTCCCTTGTATTTCTCTGTGAAATACGGCCCTTCAAAATAGATACCACGAATTTTCGCTCCACTTGCTTCCTGATAACGAGCACCGATATTTTCTGTTACCGCAAGCAATTGCTCATAAGATGAGGTCAAAGTTGTTGGCAAGAAGCTCGTTACTCCCATGCTGAGGAGCCCTTCACTCATGGTATGAAGGGTTCCTTCGATGTTATTATCCATGACATCGACACCACCAAATCCATGAATGTGGGTATCCACAAGTCCTGGAGCAATGCTGTAGCCTGTATAGTCAATCACCTCAGCTCCTTCAGGAATCTGTTCTACATGTTTGCCAAACTTGCCATCCACAAGTTCCAAGTAACCGCCACGACGAACTCCGTGTGGGTAGAAAAACTGATCCGCTTTAATATAATTAGGCATAATGATAACCTCCTTGATAGATTGATGCTAGAATTTATTATGTCAATTACATTATAAACCTTTCTTTTCCATTTGTAAATGGTATAGACCTATTTTCGTGGATATTTTAAAAGAGCTGGATTTCTCCAACTCTTTGATCTTATTTTGATTTCACAGGCAGTTCTTGAGCAGCCTTAACAGCAGCTGCAATCGTCTCTGCGTAAAGTTTAGCACCTTCTTCAATCATGTTGCTATCATTTCCAAAGTGGACTTGGTCGGTTCCAGCCCAGATTTCAGGGTGTTCCTTAGCAACCTTATTCCAGTCAGCGATGCTCACATACGGATTCTTTTCAGCTAATTCCCGCGCATAAGTCGCATACTGCTCAACTGATTTGTAAGTCTCCTTGCTCTTGTCACCTTCATAAGGAGTTACAAGAATCAGATGGTGGCCTTTGGGAAGATTTTTAACTATCGTATCTAAGTCATCTTTATAATTCTCTGGTCCGTTTACACCCGTTGCAATGACAACTGTTTTTAGAAGTACCTTGTTCTGGCTGTTATTGAGCATGATGTCATTGGCTTGCTTCGTCGTTCGACTAACTTGGGCATTGATATTTGCTTCAGGAAGCGTCTCTTGCAAGGCTGTATTGGCTCGTAAGGCTACAGAATCTCCAATCAAGGTGGTTCCCTCAGAAATTCCAAGTCGGCTAGCCTCTGCTTGCTCGGCCAATTTCTTCATCTGATCCAGGTTGGTTTGGGCTTGTTTAAAACCATTCACCATCAAGTCTGTTTCAAAGGCTCCAACTTGAGGAGCCACAGTTATGATAGTCAAGGTAATCAAGGTAAGAATGCCAGCACCAGCAGCACTAATTGGTTTAATATGAGGTAATCGACTAATCTTCCGTATTAAAGGATTGGTCTTACCAGCAATCAATGGCTCAATAATATAGAAGGATAGGATAGCAAAGGAATAGGAAAAGATGATTGTCAGCATAACAGCGGGCAGATTACTCATCAACTGAGAAAAGATAATATAAAAAGGCCAGTGGAAGAGGTAAACCGCATAGCTAGTATCCGCTAGAAATGTAATTATCCGAGGTTCTTGTATCTCAGGCGTTTTCTCATGCAAGACACGCGCAGCAAAAATCATGGTCACTGCCGCTAAACTTGCCAGCAAGAAGCCAAATAAGTACGCAAACAGGTAAGTGAACTTGACAAAGAAGGTCAGGAGCAACAATACCAAGAGACCTGCAGCGAACACCAGGAGATTTTGACGAAGATCCCACGTCCGATCAAACTGCTTGACTAAATCGCTCGTCTGACGAACACCCACAACCGTCGCCAAAATGCTTCCTAAAAAGAAGGGATAGACATGGGTTAAACTTGAAAAGTAGACAGATGAATAGGAACTAGCTATTAGACTGCCAATAAACATGGAGAAAAAGCTAATGATGAAAGCTCCCGCAGAAAGGAGAAAGACCATCCCTCTCAATTGACTACTAGATTTTGAGCGTTTGGATAAGAACCAAACCGCTAAGCCCCAAAGGATATAGTAGTGAACCTCAACAGCTAGACTCCAGTTATGAACAAAGAGATGCGGAATGAACTGGGATTCGTAACTTCCCCCTGTTAACATTTCGTAGAAGTTGGTCATAAAACCAAGAACTCCAGCTATCTGGCCACCAATTCCAGCAACATAGTCTTGACGAACCAAAAAAGTAAAAGGCATGGTCACCAAAACCATCAGCACCACAGGTGGCACGATGCGGTAAAACCGTCTCTTAAAAAAGCCCAGCAAATCAATCTGGCTTTTCTTTCCAAACTCTTCTAAAAGGAGGGAGGTAATCAAGAATCCCGAAAATGTGAAAAAGACATCTACCCCGAAAAATCCTCCAGGAAAGATGGTCTGAAAGAAGTGGTACAAAAGCACCAAAAGTAAACCTGTAATCCTAATCAAGGAAAACCATTTAATACGCATACGAGTCTATTCTCCCTTTCGTTATACACTTTATTCTATCAAAAAAAGAAGAAAAATCCTAAGAGAAAACTTAGGATTCTGGCATTCTATTTTTACACTTTAGAAATTGCGTCCTGACTTGTTGTAGCCATATTTTTCCACAAAATACTCACGAAATTCCAAGAGATTGTCATCCATGATAGCTTGACGGACCTGCTTCATCAGGTTGAGCAAGAAGTAGAGATTGTGGTAGCTAGTCAAGCGGATACCGAAGGTTTCATCGGCCTTAAGCAGGTGACGAAGGTAGGCGCGTGTGTAGTTCTTACATGTGTAGCAATCACACTCAGGATCCAGTGGCGTAAAGTCTTCGGCGAATTGGGCATTTTTGACAACTAAACGACCTTGGCTGGTCATACAAGTTCCGTTACGAGCGATACGAGTCGGCAAGACACAGTCAAACATATCCACCCCACGAATGACCCCATCAATCAAGCTATCTGGCGCTCCCACTCCCATCAAATAGCGAGGTTTGTTTTCAGGCAACAGTCGAGTTGTGAAGTCCAGAACTGCATTCATCTCTTCGTGCGTTTCTCCCACTGCCAAACCACCTATAGAGTAACCTGGGAAGTCCATGCTGACAAGGTCATGAGCTGACTGACGACGCAGGTCTTCAAATCCTGCCCCCTGCACAATTCCAAATAATCCTTGATCATGTGGACGACGGTGAGCCTTCAAACCACGCTCAGCCCAACGGCTGGTACGCTCGATTGATTTCTTAACGTAATCATAAGGTTGGTAAAACTGAGGACATTCATCAAAAGACATCATGATGTCTGAGCCCAGATTATTCTGAATAGAAATAGCCTTTTCTGGCGATAGGAACATCTTGGAACCATTGAGATGGTTTTTAAAGGTTACCCCTTCTTCGGTGATATTTCGGCTATCTGCTAGGGAATAAACCTGAAAACCACCACTATCTGTCAAAATAGGCTGGTCCCAGTTCATAAATTTGTGGAGACCACCTGCGCGTGCGATGAGTTCATCTCCTGGACGGAGCCACAAGTGATAGGTGTTGGACAGAATAATCCCTGAACCCATCTCCTTCAACTCCTCTGGTGACTGGGTTTTTACAGTAGCTTGGGTCCCAACTGGCATAAACATAGGCGTTGGGAAGGTGCCATGCGGGGTGATGATTTCTCCTAGACGAGCTCCCGTGTGTTTTTCCTTCTTAATCAAACGGTATTTGATTGGTGAATCTGACATTTTCTACCTCCGAAGCTGGGAAAAACAGTCCCAGTTCATACTTTGTGCCCAAAGGCATACTGTATGATTTTATCAAAAAAACCAGGAACTGTCACGAACTATGGTATAAGTGACAAAT
>NZ_VMLC01000005.1:0-120033 GCF_013276505.1 Streptococcus sp. 5905 | reverse complement strand
CCCCTTGACCAACGGACCTTGAGCTTTTCAACTCTTTCTATTATACCTACTTTTCCTACTTTGTCAAGATCTTTTTTCCTCTTTATCGAAATTCTGAAAATATAAGGGAAAAGAGCCAGTTAAACTGACTCCTTCTATTTATCTTGCCAATTAGTCGCACGTCCCTCTCCCCACCAGTAAGGGATCAATTCGGCAACTTTGATTGTTTTTCTTGTTTTGTAGTCCATCATGAACTCTGCTTCTTTATTTTCAGCATTCAATTCTAAGAGAAATTCTCTGCATGCGCCACAGGGCATACCTGAACTTTCACCATAGGGTGGTTTGTCTCGAAAGGCGAGGATTTTCTTAACTTTAGTTTGTCCTGAAAATTGATACATATTGAAGAGAGCTGCTCGTTCTGCACAGAGATGAAAAACGCCACAAGTGCCCTCCATACAAAATCCTGTGAATATCTGACCATCTTCTGCTTCTACTGCGGCAACGACATGGTTAGCATAAACAAAGTCAGAAACTTCATGGGGATTGTATAAGGTTCGCGCTTCTTCATACATCTTTTCCCAGATATCCATCTGCAGTCCTTTTTATTTAGAAATCTCTTTCAGCATGTTTTCAATATGCTGGATTGACTTTTCACGTCCGAGTAAGAAAATGGTGTCTGGTAATTCTGGTCCATGCATTTCACCTGATACAGCAATACGAATAGGCATGAAGAGGTTTTTTCCTTTGATACCTGTTTCTTTTTGGACTGCTTTGATTTGTGGGAAGATGTTTTCTGTCACAAATTCCTCATCTGTCATTGCTTCTAGTTTCGCTTTGAAGGCTTCTAGAACAATCGGAACGGTTTCTCCTGCCATGACCTCGCGCTCTGCATCTGTCAACTCTGGGAAGTCTGAGAAGAAAAGGTCTGTCAATGGAACGATTTCGTCCACTGATTTCATTTGTGGTTTGTAGAGTTCCACCATTTTTTCAGACTTGTCAGTCAAACGCCCTGCTTCTTCTAGGAATGGTTTTGCCATTTCAAAGATAGTAGCAAGTTCTGCTCTCTTGATGTAGTCGTTGCTCATCCAGTCTAGTTTCTTCTGATCAAAGGCAGCTGGTGACTTGCTGAGGCGGTTTTCGTCAAAGAGCTTAATGAGTTCTTCACGAGAGAAGATTTCATCTTCGCCGCCAGGATTCCAACCGAGTAGGGCGATAAAGTTAAAGACTGCTTCTGGAAGGTACCCTTTCTTACGATAGTCTTCGATAAACTGAAGGGTGTTGGTGTCGCGTTTAGACAATTTTTTACCCGTTTCAGAGTTGATAATCAAAGTCATGTGACCGAACTCAGGTGCATCCCAACCAAGCGCTTCATAGACCATGAGCTGTTTTGGGGTGTTGGCAATGTGGTCATCTCCACGGATAACATGAGAAATTTGCATATCGTGGTCATCAATAACAACAGCAAAGTTGTAAGTTGGGTAACCATCTTTCTTTTGGATCACCCAGTCACCACCGATATTGCCACCTTCAAATTCGATATCGCCTTTGACCATATCGTGCCACTTGTAGATACCAGACTCATTAACTGCCAAACGAACGGTTGGAATGATACCTGCTGCTTCACGTTCAGCTACATAAGCCTTTTTTTCCTCTTCGCTCATGCCAAGGTATTCGTTGATGTAACGAGGTGTTTCGCCAGCTGCTTCTTGACGTTTCCGCTCAGCTGTCAATTCTTCTTCTGTAACGTAAGATTTGTAGGCTTTACCTTCAGCTAACAGTTGATCAATATATTTTTGATACAAGTCCAAACGCTCAGACTGGCGGTAGCTTTCATGAGTTTCTGGGCTCTCATCCCAATCCATGCCCAACCAGCGAAGATTTTCAAGCTGTGAGCGTTCACCGTCTTCGACGTGGCGCTTACGGTCAGTATCCTCGATACGGATGATAAAAGTTCCACCATGATGGCGTGCGTAAAGGTAGTTAAACAATGCTGTACGGGCATTTCCGATGTGTAGTAGTCCTGTTGGACTTGGTGCGTAGCGTACGCGGATATCTTTTGACATAGTTTCTCCTATAAAGTCTCTAGGCGTCTGCCTTTTTGCTTTCTATATTATATCACAAGTCTCGCCTGAGTCCAATGTCTACGAATAAAGAGAGTAAAAAAGAGTGGACAAGCCACTCTTTTCTCCTATTATAGACGTGCATTGAGCTCTTTGCTCAATTCTTCAAATCCTGGTTTTCCAAGAAGGGCAAACATGTTGCGTTTGTAGGCTTCAACACCTGGTTGGTCAAATGGGTTGATGGCATTCAAGTAACCTGAAAGGGCGATTGCCAATTCGAAGAAGTAGATAGTGTAACCAAGAGTGAAAGCATCTTGCTCAGGAAGAGTCACGTACATGTTTGGTACATCACCGTCAGTGTGGGCAAGAAGAACACCGTCAGTCGCTTTTTTGTTTACAAAGTCAACGTCTTTTCCTTGAAGGTAACCAAGTCCGTCAAGGTCTTCTTCCAAAGTAGGAATGATCACGTTCTTGCGCGGTTTGTCAACACGGACAACTGTTTCAAACATGATACGAGTTCCTTCTTGGATAAATTGACCCAATGAGTGCAAGTCAGTTGAGAAGTTAGCTGAAGTTGGGTAGATCCCTTTTTGGTCTTTCCCTTCTGACTCACCAGCCAATTGTTTCCACCATTCTGAGAAGTATTGAAGTGATGGCTCGTAGTTTACCAAAATTTCAGTTGCATAACCTTTACGGTAAAGGATGTTACGAACTGCTGCATATTGGTAAGCTTCGTTTTCTGAAAGTTTGTCTGAAGTGTAGTCTTTACGAGCTGCGTTAGCACCTTCCATAAGGGCTTTGATGTCAGCTCCTGATGCAGCGATTGGAAGCAAACCAACTGCTGTTAATACTGAGAAACGTCCACCGATGTCATCTGGAACTACAAATGTTTCCCAACCGTTGGCATCTGCTTCAACCTTAACAGCACCTTTTTGGCGGTCAGTTGTAGCGTAGATACGTTTGTTGGCTTCTTCTTGACCGTATTTCTTAACCAAGAGTTCTTTGAAGACACGGAAAGCAATCGCTGGTTCTGTTGTTGTACCTGATTTAGAAATCACGTTTACTGAGAAGTCTTTGTCTGCAACATACTCTACCAAGTCAGCAAGGTAAGTAGATGAGATTGAGTTTCCAGCGTAAAGGATTTGTGGGGCTTTGCGTTCTTCTTTTGTTTGCAAGTTAGCAAAGTGGTGGTTCAAGAAGTCGATGGCTGCTTTGGCACCAAGGTAAGATCCACCGATACCGATTACAACCAAGACATCGCTATCTGACTTGATTTGTTCAGCAGCTTTCAAGATGCGGTCGAATTCTTCGCGGTCATAATTTTCAGGAAGGTCCAACCAACCCAAGAAGTCGCTACCAGCACCAGTTCCTTTACGAATCAATTCGTCTGCAGCTGTTACTTGTGATTGCATGTATTCCACTTCATGTGGGGCAACAAATTTGTCCAAAACTTTTGAATAGTCAAATTTAATATGTGACATGATATTCCTCCAATATTTCTTCTTTTCTATCATAACGCTTACCTTCGATTTTTTCAAGTTTTTTTTATTGAATTTGCCCAATTTTTATCAGAATTCAAACGTTTGCGTAAATTTGCTGAAATATAAAAAATCTGAAAGGACGAATAAAAACGGCTAGAGATTCTAACCGTTACAATTCATTTAATAAATACTCAAATAGTTCTAAATTGCCGTCTTCTTCATTGACCAGAAATTCTGGATGCCACTGCAAACCGATGATACGGTGCTCGTCGATAGACTCAATCGCTTCAATAGTCTGGTCTCGAGGATCCACCGCTGTCACACGGAAATTAGGTGCCAGATCTTTGATACTTTGACGATGGACTGAATTGACTTGACTTTCTTTGCCAAACAACTTAGCCACCACGCTTCCTTCTACCGTCTCAATAGAATGAGATGTCCCAAAAGGCAAGCCTTGCCAGTGACCTTCAATTTCTTGGTGAAGAGTGCCGCCAAAAGCAACATTGACCAGCTGAACCCCACGACAGATTGCCATAATTGGTTTATTCTGACGGAGTGCTTCTTTCAAGAGAGCTAGTTCAAACTCATCGCGTACAAGGTTGTAATCATCGCTCTCGATGGTTTTTTTCTCTCCATAAAACTGGGGATGGACATTTTGCCCACCTGTCAAGATGAGTTTGTCAATCATTTCCACATAATCGCGAACAATGGACTCATCCCCTACAGGAATCACTAAAGGGAGACCGCCGACTTGACGAATGCTCTCTGCAAATTTACAGGATACAGATGAGTGAATGTTTTTCCCTTCTGCATCTACAGGACATAGATTTGCAGCAACTCCTACAACCGTTCTAGCCATGATGTGTCTCCTTTCGATTTTCTTGCGACAGTCTTATCTTATCACTCCAACCCTTTCCTGTCTAATATGTTTTTTTAAAGACCGTGATAAGTATTTTTTATGGACAAGAAAAAGCTGCCCACGAGGACAACTTCTTTTTTATTCGAAGACAAATTGATTGTGATACAGTTCTGAGTAGAAACCGCCGAGTTTGAGTAACTCGTGATGATTCCCACGTTCAATGACTTCTCCATCTTTGAGGACAATGATCTGGTCGGCATTGAGGATGGTCTTGAGACGATGGGCAATGACAAAACTGGTTCGACCTGCTACAACTGCCTCCATGGCATGTTGAATCTTGCTTTCTGTTACGGTATCCACATTGGAAGTCGCTTCATCTAAGATTAGGACTTGAGGATCTGTCATCAAGGTCCGAGCGATGGAAATCAATTGTTTCTGCCCAGTCGAGAAGATATTTTGCTCATCATCAATAAGGGTATCATACTTGTCAGGCAAGCTTTCGATGTAGTCATGAATATGAGTTGCCTTGGCAGCTGCTTCGACCATTTCCTGGCTAGCATCTGGCACACCGAAGCGGATATTATCCCGGATCGTTCCACTAAACAAGACCGAATCCTGCAAAACAATACCGACCTTGCTCCGCAGACTGTCCAAATCGTAGTCACGGATGTCTTTGCCATCAAAGCAAATGCTACCTGCATCCACGTCGTAGAAACGATTGATGAGGTTCATGATGGTCGTTTTCCCCGAACCAGTCGGACCGACAACTGCTATCATCTGCCCCTTAGGAGCAGAAATGCTAACATCTTTCAAAATCGGCTTGTCAGGCACATAAGAAAAATCAACATGACTGATTTCAACACCTTCTCGCAATTCCGTAAAGGCAGGTGCATTTTGCGGGCGAATCTCTTCTTCTGCATCAAACATTTCCTGGATACGATCTGCCCCAGTAAAGGCCAACTGAAGACTCCCCCAGCTAGCAGCCACTTGGATAATCGGCTGGTAGTACTGCTGAGAAAATTGGGTAAACATAACGATCAAACCTAGAGCCGTCGTTGTTTCGATACTTGGATCGTTCAGCAGGACAGCCGAACCTGCAAAAATGACGATAGCCGTATTGACCAAGCTCATCCCATTCATAACTGGAAAGAGGATGCCTGAGAACATTCTCCCTTTAAAGGTTGCCTTGCGCACACGCTCATTTTGCTCCACAAAGCCTGCTACAATGTCGTCTTGAATCCCTTGTACGATAACAGTTTTCTGCCCAGAAATGCTTTCGTCCATATAAGCATTGAGTTTCCCAACCTCTTTTTGCTGGAGATTGGTGTACTTGCGGGCCATTTTCACGATGAAGACCAACATGAGAAAGGCCACTGGGGTGCTGGCTACTGTTATCAGGGCTAGCGTCACATTTTTTGAAAACATGACAAAAATCAAACCGATGTAAAGAGCAATATTGCTCATAACCTGAACTAGACTTTCATTGAAGGCTTGAAGGATGTTATCCAAGTCACTAGTGAAGCGAGAAAGGATATCACCATCCTGATGGCGGTCAAAGAAAGAAACCGTCAAACGGGAAAGTTTGCCAAAGAGGCCCTTACGCATCTCATTTGTTGACTCGGCAATCACACGGGTCATCAAGGCCATGTAAATCAAGCTGGACACAACCAAGACAAGGACAACCAGAGCTAGATTCAGCATCAGAGCTGACAAACTTTGCCAGGCTTGTTCTGAAGTCCCATTTTGATAAGCTAGAACCAGATTAGCGAGCTCCGTCACTGCTTGACCTGAAAAAACGGGAAAGAGGGCTTGGGCAATTGTCGCAAGCGCAACCATCAGAATCACAATGACAAAGGAGAGCTTGTAAACTTTAAAATAATTCCAGAAAAATCGAACTGTTTTCATTTTATTCCTCCTTTCCCTTTTGTGTTTCGTAGATTTCACGGTAGACGGCATTGCTAGCTACCAAGTCTGCATGTTTTCCTTCTCCAATCAAACGTCCTTGGTCCAAGACCAAAATCTTGTCTGCATGGACGACTGAACTGATTTTTTGAGCGATGATAATCGTTGTTGTCCCTTTCAGGTCTTTATTCAAAGCTTCCTGCACGAGTCTTTCTGACTTGGCATCCAAGGCCGAAGTCGAATCGTCAAAAATCAAGATACGGGGATTGCTGACAATCCCACGGGCAATCGACATCCGTTGTTTTTGCCCACCAGAAAAGTTGGTGCCACGTTCCTCGACCTGACTCTCAAATTTGTTTTCCATGCGTCCGATAAATTCGCTGGCTTGGGCGATTTGTGCTGCACGTTCCAGTTCTGACACGCTGGCATTACTTTTTCCTTGACGGAGATTATCTGCAATGGTTCCACTAAAGAGAATAGCCCGTTGCAAGACAATGGAGACTGTTTTACGCAAGGTTCCCTCGCTGACGTCTCGAATATCCTTGCCACCAATCTTGATAGAACCCTCCTGTGGGTCAAAAAGTCGTGGAATTAACTGAGCAAGAGTGGACTTACCTGCCCCAGTCGCTCCAACAACACCGACCATCTGACCAGGCGCAATATCAAAGGTTACATTCTTAAGCATGGGCTCTTCATCGGTAGGATAAGTGAAGGTCACATTTTCAAAAGAAAGACTTCCTTCTAACTCTTCGTCTGGGAGATCTTTAAATGTCATCGCTGGCTCGGTATCTAGAACCTCACGGATACGCATCATCGAAATCATACCACGACTGACTGTATTCCCCAAAAAACCTATCATGACAATGGTGAAAATAATCTGACTGAGATAGTTAACGAAGGAAGCAAGGGAACCAACGACAGACGAATCTGATTGGGCCATTCCACCCACCAGCCAGATTGAAAGAAAAACTGCTCCATATCCGACTAACATCATAAAGGGCTGCATTACAGAAAAAGCATAACCGATGTAGAGATTTTGACCCAGAAGCTCATCTGAGACCTCAGTAAACTTGTTAAATTGCTCTTTTTCTTGCACAAAGGATTTAACCACACGCACACCACGTAGATTTTCCTTGGCGATAGCATTAATTCGTTCAAGAAGGGTTTGAAACTTGGCAAAGCGCGGCCCCATCATCCCCATCATGATACCTGTAAGCACAAAAATCAGCACTACCATAAGGACAATTACCCACCAAAGCGAAGGCAGGGTGTGAACCGCTAAGATAAAGGAACCGATAAAAAGCAAGGGAAGACGGAAAAGGATTTGGAAAACCATCATCACCACATTCTGAATTTGGTTGATATCATTGGTCATACGGACTACTAAATTTCCAGCGTTAAACTGCTCAATATTAGCATAAGAAAAGGTTTGGATTTTACGAAAAGCATCTTCCCGAAGATCCGAAGATACTCCCTGAGCGATATAGGCTGCAAGAAGAACATTGACACCACCTGCAACCAGACCCACGAGGGCTACTCCTATCAACCATGCTCCAATACTATAAATAGCCTCATGTCGGCCAGCCAGTAAAGCATCTAAAACCTCCTGCAAATAGCGAGGTTGCAAGAGCGAGCTCGCAACCATCAAGCCTGTCATCACAAAGGATGCCAAGGCTTGCCATTTATAGGCTTTAATTTTTTTAATCAGCATACTTCCTCCTAATCAGATAGACAAAAGGGAGTGACGAAATTCGCCAGCTCCTCTCATTCTTTCATGTTGATGCTATTCTAGCAAAAAAGAGGAATCTTGTCAAAGGCGTTTTCGTATTATAAATTAGTGCGCTTTCACTCGCAAGTAATGCATGAAAAGGTTTTTTATGATAAAATGATAAGAAGAACTCTTACAAGGAGGAAAAAATGAAGAAACAAACCATCGCTGTCTTGGGTCCTGGTTCTTGGGGAACTGCCCTTTCGCAGGTTCTAAACGACAATGGACACGAGGTTCGGATTTGGGGAAATATTCCTGACCAGATCGATGAAATCAATAGCCAACATACAAACAAACGCTACTTTAAAGATATCCTACTTGACAAAAAAATCAAGGCCTACCATGACTTGGGAGAAACATTAAAGGGTGTGGATGCTGTTTTATTTGTTGTCCCAACAAAAGTAACGAGACTGGTTGCCCAACAAGTAGCAAAGGTACTCGATCACAAGGTTGTCATCATGCATGCCTCCAAAGGCTTGGAACCAGATAGTCACAAACGCCTATCAACCATTCTTGAAGAAGAAATTCCAGCTGATCTCCGTAGTGAAATCGTCGTTGTTTCTGGACCTAGCCACGCTGAGGAAACCATTGTACGGGATATTACCTTGATTACTGCGGCCTCCAAAGATCTTGAAACTGCCCAGTACGTCCAAAATCTCTTTAGCAATCACTACTTCCGCCTCTATACCAATACGGATGTTATCGGGGTTGAAACCGCTGGCGCTCTTAAAAATATCATTGCAGTTGGCGCAGGAGCATTGCATGGTCTAGGATTTGGCGACAATGCCAAGGCAGCCATCATCGCCCGTGGCTTGACAGAAATCACCCGTCTAGGAGTAGCTCTTGGAGCTAATCCTCTAACTTATAGCGGTCTTTCTGGAGTCGGTGATTTGATCGTAACGGGGACATCCGTCCACTCTCGTAACTGGAGGGCTGGTGACGCTCTCGGTCGTGGAGAATCTCTAGCAGACATCGAAGCCAACATGGGCATGGTCATTGAAGGAATTTCAACAACCCGAGCAGCTTACGAACTAGCTCAGGAATTGGGTGTCTACATGCCAATCACACAAGCCATCTACCGAGTTATCTATGAAGGTGTCAATATTAAAGAAGCAATCAATGACATCATGAACAATGAATTTAAAGCAGAAAACGAATGGTCTTAGACCCTTATAGAAAGGAACATTATGAAACAAAAAGTCAGAAAAGCAGTCATCCCTGCCGCTGGATTGGGAACTCGTTTCCTCCCTGCAACTAAAGCCTTGGCCAAGGAAATGTTGCCAATCGTAGACAAACCAACCATCCAATTTATCGTTGAAGAAGCCCTCAAGTCTGGAATCGAAGATATCTTGGTTGTTACTGGTAAGTCAAAACGTTCCATCGAGGACCATTTTGATTCAAACTTCGAATTGGAATACAACCTCAAAGAAAAAGGGAAAACGGATCTTTTGAAACTAGTTGATGAAACAACTGGCATGCGTCTGCATTTTATCCGCCAAACTCATCCACGCGGTCTCGGAGACGCTGTTTTGCAAGCCAAGGCTTTCGTCGGAAATGAACCTTTTGTCGTTATGCTTGGTGATGACTTGATGGATATCACCAACGACAAGGCTGTTCCGCTTACCAAACAACTCATGGATGACTACGAGCGTACGCACGCGTCCACTATCGCTGTCATGCCTGTCCCTCACGACGAAGTATCTGCCTATGGGGTGATTGCTCCGCAAGGCGAAGGAAAAAACGGTCTTTACAGCGTTGATATCTTCGTTGAAAAACCAGCTCCAGAGGATGCTCCTAGCGACCTTGCTATCATCGGACGTTACCTCCTCACACCTGAAATTTTTCAAATCCTCGAAAACCAAACTCCAGGTGCAGGAAATGAAATTCAGCTGACAGATGCGATCAACACCCTCAATAAAACACAACGTGTATTTGCTCGTGAGTTCAAGGGAGCTCGCTACGATGTCGGAGATAAGTTTGGCTTTATGAAAACGTCCATCGACTACGCTCTCAAACACCCACAGGTCAAAGACGATTTGAAAGACTACCTCATCCAACTCGGAAAAGAGTTATCTGAGGGGAAATAAAAAACACCTTATACAATAAAGAGCCTGGGACAATAGTCCCGTGGCTCTTTTTAAACTATTCCACCCCTACACATAGCTCATTCCTTTGTAGAAAAGGAAAACGGCCAATGCAATAAAAAGTACAGTGGCTCCGATTCTCTGGCTAGTACTATACATCCTTCTCTCCCCTTTGACTGGGAAGATGACTGCTAGAAAAGCCCCGCCTACTGCGCCACCGATATGCCCTGCTAGGCTGATTCCTGGAATCAGAACACTTCCAATGATATTTATCACGAAAAGTGTCAGATAGGATTGCCCCAACTGCTGAATATAGGGGTTGCGAGTTGCGTAACGCAAGACGATAATCGCAGCAAATAGTCCATAGAGGGAGGTGGATGCTCCTGCTGCTAGGACTTTCGGCGTAAAAGCAAAAACAAAGAGATTCCCCAGCATTCCTGATAAAAGATAGAGAAAGAAGAACTGCCTAGAGCCGAAAATCTCCTCCACCTGTCGCCCAAGAAAGTAGAGTGAAATCATATTGACAATGAAATGCTCCCAACCGATATGCACAAATATAGCCGAAAAAAGGCGCCAAATCTGCTCGGGGAACAGGCGAATGATCGGTCCATACATAGCTCCAAACTGAAAAAGAGTTTTTGCCTGATCAAAGTTGATACCCGTAGTAATCAGCATCAAGAGAAATACCAAAGCTGTCACTAGGAGGAAAAAACTAGTCACAGGGTAGCGTTTATCAAAGATTTCCTTCATAGATTAGCACCTCCTGGACGGGAATATCGTAATCTTCCGAGTTGAAATTCTGGATTTGACAAGGATAGATTGTGCTCATGGTATGCCCAGCAAAATTTTCCAGATAGCGGTCGTAGTAGCCTCCACCATATCCAATCCGATAGCCCTCTGTTGTAAAAGCCAAGCCCGGAACATGAATTAAATCAATCTGAGACGGTTCCACCACTTCCAAGTCTCCTTGCGGTTCCAGTAAACCAAAGGAAGTTTTTGCCAACTGCTGCGGATCATAGACCACAAATTCCATGCGCCCCTTGGGATAGGTTTTGGGTATCAGAACCTTTTTGCCGTCCTTCAGCACCTGCTTGATCAGTTCCTGCGTTTGAAACTCATGCGGGAAAGAGAGATAGGTTGCGATGGTCTTGGCTTCTTGGTAAAAGGGGTGTTGTAAGAAACGCTCAGTTAAAACTTGATCCATAGCCTGTTTTTGCTCCTGAGATAAAGCCTTCATTTCTTGCAAGACTTGCTTGCGTAGTTCTGCTTTCATAGACAATTCCTCTACTCTGCTGCCTTCTTTTTCAGGAAACTAGAGACCGCATCTACCCCAATGGCTAAGGCTTCTTCCTTAGGACTCATCTGAGGGTGATGAAGGGCGTAGGGACTATCAATACCTAGCCAGAACATGACGCCATCAACTTTTGAAAGGAGGTAACCAAAGTCCTCACCTGTCATAGCAGGCTCGATATCAATCAACTCGATTCCATCTTTCTCTTCAAAGAATGTCATTAGTTTACGCGCCAAGGCTGGATGGTTCTCAACAGGCAGGTAGCCCCCTTGTTTGAGTTCCACTTCTACTTCCATACCAAAGGCTGCCGCAACTCCTTCTGCGACTGTTTTGACTCTCTTTTGTACCAAAAGGCTCATTTCCTGAGTCAAGGCGCGAATAGTTCCATGTAAAAAAGCTGTGTCTGTGATGACATTGTTGGTTGTTCCAGCTTGGAAAAGGCCAAAGGTCACCACCGCTCCCTCGATGGGGTTGACATTGCGGCTGACAACTGACTGCACTTGGGTTACAAAGTAACTAGCAGCCACCAAGGCGTCATTAGCCTCGTGCGGAAAGGCTGCGTGTCCGCCCTTTCCTTTGAAACGAACCTTCACCTCACAAGTCCCTGCAAAGAGAGTGTGTGTATTGGTCGCAATCTGTCCAACCTTCAGATCCGGACGAACATGAAGGCCATAAAATTGATCTGGCAACCAGTCCCCAAAAGCGCCGTCCTCATACATAAGCATCCCACCAGCTTCATTTTCTTCAGCAGGCTGAAACAGAAAGAGCAGATTATTCTTGGGTTGCTCCTCAAGGGCGCGTTCGAGACAGCCCAAGGCAATGGTCATATGAAAATCATGGCCACAGGCATGCATGCGACCTTGGTGTTGAGAGACGAAAGGCAGTCCTGTTTGTTCGACGATAGGCAGGCCATCAATATCTGTTCGCCAACCAATGGTTCGTTCCGGCTGACTTCCCTGCAGGTAGACCAAAATCCCTGTCCGCCAA
The DNA here is from genome assembly GCF_013276505.1 of Streptococcus sp. 5905. Classification (NCBI taxonomy): domain Bacteria; kingdom Bacillati; phylum Bacillota; class Bacilli; order Lactobacillales; family Streptococcaceae; genus Streptococcus; species Streptococcus sp. 5905. The sequence continues at coordinate 107,622 of NZ_VMLC01000005.1, read as the reverse complement.
GTACGAACTTGAACAAAATCCTTGCCCGTTGTCAATTTCTCAATCACATCCAGCAAATAAGCCTGAGTCTTGAACTCTTCCAAGCCAATCTCTGGAATCTGGTGCAAATCTCGTCTAGTCTGAATCAAATCTAACATCTATCGATCCTCCTTTTGATAGAAGAAAGAGGCTGGAAAAAGGGTTCCGCCTCTTTTTTACTTTTACAATTACAAGGTACGAAGTGCATCCTCAAGCGCTGTTTTTTGTTGGGTTTGGGCATCAATTTCTTTGATGATACGAGCCGGAACACCTGCTACCACCACATTTTCTGGAACATCTTGGGTAACAATAGCTCCTGCTGCAACAACTGATCCACTGCCGATTTGGACTCCTTCGATAACCACTGCATTGGCACCGATAAGAACATTATCTCCAACGCGGACTGGTTCAGCACTAGCTGGCTCAATCACACCCGCCAAAACTGCACCTGCACCAACGTGGCTATTTTTTCCAACGATAGCACGACCACCAAGGATGGCACCCATGTCAATCATGGTTCCTGCACCAATCTCAGCACCGATATTGATAACTGCTCCCATCATGATAACAGCATTGTCACCAATTTCAACCTGGTCACGGATAATAGCACCTGGCTCGATACGAGCGTTGATAGCACGCTTATCTAGCAAAGGAACTGCAGAATTACGAGCATCTTGCTCGACAATATAGTCTTGATTTTCTACCAAACCATCGAGAAGTGGAGCGACGTCCTTCCAGTCTCCAAATAGAACATTCCCTAGTTTGACAACAGAGCTAGGTAGAGCAGATGCGAGTTGTCCCTCAAAGGTTACTTTGACACTGGTTTTCTTTTCAGCATTGGCGATAAATTGGATAATCTCTTGAGCATTCATTTTTGTGGCAGTCATAGGCGCCTCCTGGTTCGTTATAATGATACCTATTCTACCAAAAAAGGCTTCAAATTTGAAGCCTTAAGCACTCGAACAGAACATTTTACCTTTCCTTCGTTTCCTCTATTGATAAGAAAACCATTGGGACGATAATCAAAATCATAGCCAAAGCTAGAAAACCATCCAAAACCATACCTAGAAATAGTACACTTAACAATGCGGAAGATAAAGGTTCGCTGGCACTCACAACTGATACAACTAAAGGTGAGACGAGTAGCACAGCCTTCATCGAAAGGAAAAAAGCAAAAGCCGTTCCAAACACAGCAATAGTAAAACAAATCAAAAGGCTCGTCACATCAAGTTGGAAGGTAATCTGATGAATAGGATAAAGAAAATTGCTAAAAACACCTGCTAGCAACATCCCCCAACCAACAGTCGGCACAAAACCATAGTCACGTGCAAAACGCTGAGGCAGGATAACGTTGAACATAACCCCTACAGCACTGAGGAGTCCAGTGACCAAAGCTAAGGGAGTCATGGATAACTGGGACAAATCTCCTTTTGTGGCCATCAAAAAAACACCTAACATGGCAATCAAAACATAGAGAATAGCTGTGATAGAAGCCTTCTTTTGATAGACGATACGATTATAAAACAAGATAAAAACTGGACTGATAAATTGCAAAATCGTTGCTGTCGTCGCATTGGAATACTCAACACAGAGATAAAAGAAAAACTGCACAGAAAAAATACCTAGAATAGCATAGGCTAAAAAAGGCAGATAATTTTTCTTGTCCCGCCAGATGTCCAATAACTGGGTGCGTAACTGAAAGGCTGATAAAACTAAAACCAAACTCCCTGCCACTAGCAAGCGCATGGAAGTGATCCAGCCAGACGACACCTGATAATGGGCGAAAAAATATTCTCCTAAAATACCACAAATTCCCCAAATCAGACCTGACAACAGTGAATATAAAGTTCCCTTAAAAATCTTCTTTTGATACTTATTCATTCTCCTATTGTAACACGAAATGAAAAAAGAAAAAAGTAGCATGAAAAAATATTATTGAATGAATCATGCTACTTTTTTATTCTATCGATTTGATTGATTTGAGCGAGTTGATGAGCTTGTTCCCGAACTACCACTTGAGCTTGGGAGAGTTGGGGTAGGAAGAGTGGGTAAACTTCCTAAAATACTCTTCCAAGCATTTTGATAATCGGCATCGCTCCCTCCGATGGCAAAGCGGTAAGTGGTTACTGGCGCCCCTTCTTTAGTAGCCCAATAGCTCGTTACTGTAGAACCTGAAACGGTGACTTCTTTGCCATTGATTGTGACCTTGCCAGGTTTCTCTCCTGTCGATTTGAGGACTTGAGACTTGGTCACGCTTGGATCTAGACTAAAGCGCTCATTTCCCCATATGCCAGGTTCGGCTTGTTGAATGGCATTGACCAAGTGAGCCATATAATTGGCGTTGCGGTAGTGACCTGCTCCTTTAGCTAGTGGTCGGTTGTCGTCGTGACCTAACCAGCCCCCTAGAGTCAAGCGTGGCGTAGAAAGCATGAGCCACATGTTTTCATCTTCATTGGTCGTACCAGTCTTTCCAATCCAATCGGCGCGAGCTAGGCTTGGATTGATGGAAGCCAAGTCGGTCTGGAAGCTCGAAGTAATTCGAGATGAGATCACCTCGCGAAGCAGACTCTGCATAATGGTCGCTGTCGCTTTTGAATAAACTTGGACAGGTTGACTTTTATGCTCATAAATCACTTGTCCCGTCGTCGATTCAATCTTCGCAATCATATGTTTCTTATGGTAAACTCCGTTGTTGGCCAGAGTCTGATATCCGTTGGTATGCTGGGCAACTGTAACATCAATCCCCCCACCCATCGGTAAACTTTCGATACCATATTCTGGGATTTCATAACCCATTTTTTCCATATAACCTTTGACATCGACACCCTTCTCTCGAAGCGTACGATAAGTCCAGTAGGCTGGGATATTCCATGAATAGTTGAGGGCTTCTCCTAAGGTCATCATCCCTGTACCAGGACTATTGACATACATGATGGGATTGCCGTTTGAAAAGTTTGTCGGGTAGTTAGACAAGATGCTTGCACTTCCCATAAAACCTTGGTCAATCGCGATACCATAGGCCAGTATAGGCTTAGTGGTTGAAGCTGGAGAACGCTTGGTATCGATAGCGTGATTGTTCTGATTTTCTTGGTAATTACGGCCACCAACAAATCCAAGGATGGCTCCCGTTTGGTTGTCCATGAGGACATTCCCTACTTCAGGCTGGCCTGTCGAATCATCTAGCAGATAGCCGTAGGTCGCAACCGCATTTTGCATTGCGGTATGAACGTTTTTATTAATGGTAGTGGTAATTTTATAACCACCGTTTTCAATTTCCTTGGTTGCTAGGTCATGATAAGCTTTCTGGATAGACTCATTCTTTAACTCTTGAGCAGAGACATGATCTCTCTCAACTAGATAATCATACATCCGATCTGTAGCTTCTGCCAAGGTTGCAAAGTAAAGATAGTCGCGTGAGCTTCCGTTGACACTACCTGATGGTAGAAAATCTTGCTTAAAGTCATAATCTTTGTACTTATCGTACTCTTCCTGACTTAGAGCCCCTGTCCGGTACATGTTGTAGAGGACATCCTTGGCACGCTTAATCCCCAAAGCCATGTCCTCATCACTCTTCATACTACCATCAAATTCATAAGGGGAATAACTAATCGGACTCTGTGGCAAGCCTGCGATAAAGGCCGCTTGAGGTATCGTCAAATCTGAAGCATTAACACCGAAAATTCCTTCTGCAGCCTGCTGGGCACCTGCAATATTTTGACCTTTGTGATTGCGACCGAAAGGAGCAATATTCAGATAGGTTGTCAGAATTTCATCCTTGCTCATGATGCGTTCCAAAGCAAGAGCATCTACGATTTCTGTCGCCTTACGAGCCAAGGTCGGAGCATCCCCTACCACCTGTTGCTTGATAACCTGCTGAGTCAAGGTTGAACCGCCACTGGACGATCCCAGACCGACAAAGGTTCCCAAGGTCGCACGAATAACGGCCTTAGGCATAACTCCCTTGTGCTCATTGAAATGCTCGTCCTCTGTCGCAATGATAGCCTTTTTAAGATTATCTGATATAGCATCCGAAGCTACTGAAGTTCGCAACAAATCGCCCTCAATCGAGGCAATGGTACTGCCGTCAGAATAAGTGATTTCTGAGATAGAGGCAATATCCTTCACTTGCTTGACCAACTCTTCTGCTTGAGGGACTTGAGCCTTGTCAAATAGAGCGACGCCATAGCCCATAGCCACCCCAGCACCAAACAGTCCAGCGATAAAACCTAAGATAAAGAGAGTGTTAAAAACTATTTTAAACCCACTCAAAACCTTAGCCAAAATAGACCCAACCCTTCTGACTTTGTCAGAAGAAGCCACTTTCTTATTGATCTTTTCACTTGCTTGTTTTTTCTTCCATTTGACAGATAGTTGCTGGAAAAATTGCAGCAACTTTGTTTTTAATTCATTGTTTCTTTTTTTCATGAATGTCCTCACTTTCTTTATTATACCATAAAAGGGAAACTTTCAATAAAATAGCCACTTTCTTCCCTATTCTACTAGGCTATTAATCAAGTTTGTGATACAATAGGTAGAAACAATATTTTATAAAGGAGAAAAGACACATGCACATTTTTGATGAGCTAAAAGAGCGTGGTTTGATTTTTCAAACGACTGATGAAGAAGCTTTGCGTAAAGCCCTAGAAGAAGGTCAAGTTTCTTATTATACTGGCTACGATCCAACTGCTGACAGCCTTCACCTAGGCCACCTTGTCGCAATCTTGACAAGTCGTCGTTTGCAACTAGCAGGTCACAAACCTTATGCGCTCGTTGGCGGTGCTACAGGTCTCATCGGAGATCCGTCCTTCAAAGATGCTGAGCGTAGTCTCCAAACAAAAGACACAGTAGAGGGCTGGGTCAAGTCTATCCAAGGACAACTTTCTCGCTTTCTTGACTTTGAAAATGGTGAAAATAAAGCTGTCATGGTCAACAACTACGACTGGTTTGGCAGCATCAGCTTCATTGACTTCCTCCGTGATATCGGGAAATACTTCACTGTCAACTACATGATGAGCAAGGAGTCTGTGAAGAAACGTATTGAAACAGGGATTTCTTACACTGAGTTTGCTTACCAAATCATGCAAGGGTATGACTTCTTTGTCCTTAACCAAGAGCACAACGTGACGCTACAAATCGGTGGTTCTGACCAGTGGGGAAATATGACAGCTGGTACCGAATTACTTCGTCGGAAGGCTGACAAGACTGGTCACGTTATCACCGTTCCCCTTATCACTGATGCGACTGGTAAGAAATTTGGTAAATCAGAAGGAAACGCAGTCTGGCTCAATCCTGAAAAGACTTCTCCATACGAAATGTACCAATTCTGGATGAACGTCATGGACGCTGACGCTGTTCGCTTCTTGAAGATCTTTACTTTCTTATCACTTGATGAGATTGAAGAGATCCGCAAACAGTTTGAAGCAGCTCCACACGAACGCTTGGCTCAAAAGGTCTTGGCTCGTGAAGTTGTCACACTTGTTCACGGCGAAGAAGCCTATAAGGAAGCCCTCAATATCACAGAGCAACTCTTTGCTGGAAATATCAAAAACCTTTCTGTCAAAGAACTCAAACAAGGACTTCGTGGTGTGCCAAACTACCAAGTACAAGCAGACGAAAACCACAATATCGTGGAACTGCTCGTCTCATCTGGTGTAGTTAACTCAAAACGCCAAGCCCGTGAAGATGTCCAAAATGGAGCTATTTACGTCAACGGCGACCGCATCCAAGACCTGGACTATGTCTTGAGTGACGCAGATAAGTTAGAAAATGAACTAACTGTTATCCGCCGCGGAAAGAAGAAATACTTTGTATTGACTTACTAAATTGTTAAACATTTACCTATAAACAAAGGAGTTACCCTCGAGAAAGGTAACTCCTTTTTGCTGTGAATAGTTCCCACCTATCCCTTAATAGACAGACTACGCAAGACAATGCGCAAGGTTGTTAGATTATGTAAGATAGAGAGATTTGAAGGACTGAGCCAATTAAATAAGCCAAAGCCAATCAAACTACTATTTACGACAATGGTATCTTGAATATTCTTCTTGATGAGTATTTGCAAAGATGATGATAGCGAATCCAACTCTTGGAAGAAATCCAAGCGATTATCTAACAATAAGATATCACTCATCTGCTTAGAAATATCTGCGCTCTCATTCATCACCACACCGATATCTGATAGGGTTAGAGCCGCTGAGTCATTCAACCCATCTCCAACCATCAAAATAGTATGACCTGCTTTCTGCAGTTCCTCTACTAACTCAAATTTCCCATCAGGTTTCAAGTCTGTATAGACCTGATCAAACGGCAAATCTTTTACTAATTCCTCTGTCCTAACCAGGGTGTCCCCTGTGGCCAGAATCAATTTTTTCCCTTGTGCCTTAAGTTTCTCCAAGGCTACTTTTGCTTCTTTTCTCAAAGGAGTATGAATGCAGAACATTCCAATCAATTCATTCTGATAAGCTAAGAATAAGAGATTGTAGTGACTCTTGTACTCTTCAATTAAAGCATTTTGCTCCGAACTGATATGAATCTGCTCATCCTGCATCAAGACATAATTTCCAATAAGAACTGGTTGCCCATCAATATGGGACTTAATTCCCTTGCTTGCAATATATTGGAGTTTCCCATGCATTTCCTCATGTTCAATCCCCTCTATCTCAGCTTGCTTGACAATGGCATTAGCAATAGGATGATAAATGTGTTCCTCAAGACAGGCACTGATTCTGAGAATATCTTCCTCGCTATAATCCCCAAAAGGTAACACCTTTTCAACTATAGGATAGCTAGTTGTGATTGTTCCTGTCTTATCAAACAAGAAAGTATCAACTTCCAGATATTTCTCTAGAACATCTCCATCCTTAATCACCATTTCACGGTTCAACCCCTCTTTGATAGCTGTCAAATAAGCTACAGGAGTAGAGATTTTCAAAGCGCAGGAGAAATCGACCAATAGGAATGAAATAGCCTTAGAAAAAGAGCCCGTTAATAGGTAAGTCAGACCAGCCCCCAAGAAATTATATTTGACGACCTTGTCCGCCATCTTGATGAAATAGCGTTGTTTCGTTTTCTTATTTTCTTCAGATTTCTTCATCAACTCAATCAGCTGTAAAATACGGCTGTTCATCTGATTATCGGTTACACGAATGCGTAGCTCCCCAGTCTCCAAGACTGTGTTTGCACAAACCAAATCAGACTCTCTTTTTTCAACTGGAAAACTCTCTCCCGTCAAGGAACTTTCGTTGACCATACCTAAACCTGAAACTACTTGTCCATCAAACAGAATTTCATTTCCTTGAGATAGGACCAAGACATCTCCTATTTGAACATCGGAACTCTTGATACTAACGACCGTATCACCCTGTACCAAGAATACATCGCTTTCTTTTGCAAGAAGGCTTTGTTCTAAATCTGTTGCAGTTTTTTTCAAGGACCACTGATCTAAATGATTCCCCAAATCAAGCATAAACATGATGTTGCTGGCAGTCTTGGATTGATTCATGAACAAAGACAATAAAATCGCCGAACAGTCCAAGACCTCCATCGTTAGTTCCTTACGCGCTAGGGTCTGATAGGCTTCTCTAACATAACCCAAAGCCTGGTAACAGGTCCAGATATATCGAATAGGATAAGGTACAAAACTACGAAAAAGCACACGCTTAATCGCTGCACCTGAAACGATAGAATAGGCACTCTCTTCTCTACGAACAGGAAGAGTCATCAACTCAGAAACTTTCCCTTTATCAATTCTTTTTAAAAAGGCTTCTGCATTGTCTAATACAGAGAAGCCTTCTTTTATACGTAGGGTAAAGTGCTGTTGATCCATGTAAAACTGAATAGACTCAATTCCCTTCTCATCTCTCGCCAAGGAACGAAGATAGTCTTGAATATCCAAGGTGAGTGAAAAAGAAGATGATAGTCGGATATGTTGATATCCTCTATATAGCACTTTAAAAGACATATTATTCTCCTATAAGGCTATCTAATTGCTCTTCTTTTTTCTCTTGCTCATACAAATATTTAGCATCTTGCAAAACATCGTCTCCATGTTGCTTCACAACAGAAACAGATGCATCTAGCTCATCTTTAAACTTGTAAGCCTTAGCCAAAGCTTTAGAATAACCTTTTTTAGCTTCCTTACTTGCTAAGATTTTCAAACCAAGGGTACCAAATGCGACACCACCCAAAAATAATGAAGATTTTTTCGCAACTTTTGCAACGGTTAGTACTTCTTTTAACATACTTATTTCCTCCTTATCATTATTATATAGCAATTTAGATATAAAAGCAATTTCATTTTATAAATTGAAGAATTAGTTTTATTTCTACTGAATCTCCCATCTACTTACTCCTGAAGTTGCTTTCACTTGTCTCTTTTGATACACTTAAACTATGAATACAAACCTCAAACCAAAACTCCAGCGCTTTGTTGCTGCTAGCTCCTTTGCCTGCCCCATCTGCCAAGAAAATCTGACCTTGGTCGAAACTAGTCTCAAGTGTAGCAATCGCCATTCTTTTGATCTGGCAAAATTCGGCTATGTCAACTTGGCTCCTCAGATCAAGCAATCTGCCAACTACAACAAAGAAAACTTTCAAAATCGCCAGCAAATTCTTGAAGCTGGTTTTTATCAGGCTATTTTAGAAGGTATCTCGGACTTACTAACAACTAATCCATCCGCAAAAACAGTTTTGGATATCGGCTGTGGCGAAGGATTCTACTCTCGCAAGCTCCAAGAAAAACACTCTGATAAAACCTTCTATGCCTTTGATATTTCCAAAGATTCCGTTCAAATCGCTGCCAAAAGCGAACCCAACTGGGCGGTTAATTGGTTTGTCGGTGACCTGGCTCGTCTTCCTATAAAAGACGCTAGCATGGATATCCTGCTTGATATCTTTTCACCTGCCAACTATGGGGAATTTCGTCGCGTTTTATCCAAAGACGGTATCTTGATTAAGGTCATCCCGACTGAAAATCACCTCAAAGAAATCCGTCATATGGTGCAGGACCAGCTGACAAAGAAGGACTATTCCAATCAAGATATCAAAGAACATTTCCAGGAACACTTCAGTATCCAATCTAGCCAAATAGCTTCCCTAACCAAACCCATCACAGCAGAGCAACGCCAAGCCCTGCTTGCCATGACACCCTTACTCTTTCACGTTGATCAAACCAAGATTGACTGGAGCCAACTGACAGAGATTACCATCGAAGCAGAGATTCTGGTTGGGAAAGCACTGTAAATAAAACTTTCAGATAAAACAAAACCCGCACCTTCAAGGTACGGGTTTAAATTATGTAATTATTAGTTCAAGTGCCAGATATCTTCGTTATACTGAGCGATTGTACGGTCAGATGAGAAGAATCCTGCTTTGGCAATGTTGACGATGACTTTATCCAACCATGCGTCACGGTCTTCGTAGTCAGCAAGCATTTGCTCTTTCACTTTGATGTAGTCTTCCAAGTCAAGTAGAGTCATGAACCAGTCTTTGTTGATCAATTCGTTGTAAAGACGTTCCAAGCGTTCTTTCTTACCTACTGCAAGAACAGCATCGCTCACGATGAAGTCAACCAATGGTTTGATAGCTTCACGAGCGTAGAATTCGCTTGATTTGTAAGCTGCTTTTGCGTAAAGGTCAATAACAGTTTCTGAATCTTCACCGAAGATGTAGATGTTTTCGTCGCCAACCAATTCAGCAATTTCCACGTTAGCTCCGTCCATAGTACCAAGAGTCAAAGCTCCATTCAACATGAATTTCATGTTACCAGTACCTGAAGCTTCTTTAGAAGCAAGTGAGATTTGTTCTGAGATGTCACATGCTGGGATGAGGAAGCTTGCTGCAGTAACGTTATAGTTTTCAACCATTACAACTTGCAAGTGTGGAGCTACTGCTGGGTCATTTGCAATCACTTCTGATAAGCAAAGAATCAAGTGGATGATATCTTGAGCGATTGTGTAGGCAGGAGCTGCTTTACCACCAAAGAAGACTGTGATTGGACGAGCAGGGATATTACCAGCCTTGATATCAAGGTATTTGTGGATCACATACAAAGCGTTCATTTGTTGGCGTTTGTACTCGTGAAGACGTTTGATTTGGATATCAAAGATAGAGTTTGTATTGATCTCCACACCTTGGTGTTCTTTCAAGTGACGAGCCAATTTACGTTTGTTGTGAGCCTTGATGCTTTCCAATTTTTCTTTGACAGCAGCCTTGTCTTCGTATGACAAAAGTTTTTCAAGCTCATCCGCTTCATGGTGCCAACCACGGCCAATGATCTCATCCAAGTAGTGAGACAAGCTTGGGTTAGCATGCATGAGCCAACGACGGAAAGTGATACCGTTTGTTTTGTTGTTGAATTTTTCTGGGTAGATGTCGTAGAAAGCTTTCAACTCTGAGTTTTTCAAAATCTCAGTGTGGAGAGCCGCAACCCCGTTTACGCTGTATCCATAGTGGATATCCATGTGAGCCATGTGGACACGTTCGCTCTCATCGATGATTTGAACAGCTGGATCTTTGTATTCTGCCTTCACACGACGGTCCAATTCTTCGATGATTGGTACCAAGTGAGGAACCACTTCTTCCAAGAATTCAAGAGGCCATTTTTCAAGGGCTTCAGCAAGGATTGTGTGGTTAGTGTAGGCAGTCATGCTACGTACGATCGAGATTGCTTCATCAAGTTCGATACCACGTGCAGTCAAGAGACGGATCAATTCAGGGATCACCATTGATGGGTGAGTATCGTTGATTTGTACAACTGCGTAGTCCGCAAGGTCATGCAAGTTGCTTCCTTTTTCGATTGCTTCGTCGATGATCAATTGCGCACCGTTTGAAACCATGAAGTATTGTTGGAAGATACGGAGCAATTCACCTTGCTTGTCGCTGTCGTCTGGGTAAAGGAAGAGAGTCAAGTTGCGAGCGATATCTGTCTTGTCAAAGTTGATACCATCTTCGATGATAGAAGAATCAACTGAATCCAAGTCAAATAAACGCAAGCGGTTTTTAGTAGCTGTCTTGTAACCAGGTACATCAATATCGTAAAGAGTCGATGTCAATGTGAAGTGTGCAAATGGCACTTGGTAGCTACGGCTTGAGCGTACCAACCAGTTTTGCTCTGTCAACCAAGCGTTAGGAATTGTTTCTTGTTGGTTGTTTTTAAGAACTTGTTGGAAAAGACCGAAGTGGTAGTTCAAACCAACACCATCACCATTCAAACCAAGTGTAGCGATTGAGTCGATAAAGCAAGCTGCCAAACGTCCCAAGCCACCGTTACCAAGTGATGGTTCCAATTCTACTTCTTCGATTTCGATCAACTCTTTACCAGCATCTGCAAGTTCTTTTTTCACGTCATCGTAAAGTCCGAGGTTAATCAAGTTGTTTGACAAGAGTTTACCGATCAAGAACTCAGCAGAGATGTAGTAAACTTTTTTCTTACCAGTATTAACTGGTTTTTGGCTGCTTGCAAGCTTGCTGTAGTTGAGAAGAGCAAGGTAAAGCTCTTCATTGCTACATTCTGCAATGGTTTTATTGTAACGTTTTTGTACAAATTCGTTTAATGGTAACATGTTTATGTGTCTCCTGATATTGTCTTATTTCTTTAATTCTACCAAATTTTCATTAATTCGGCGATAAATTGTAGTCAAGTCAAGCAAAGTTTCTTCAACAGCTGGTGTGAGTTGGTCTGCTGTCATACGCCATGACCAGTTTCCGCCAAGAGTAGATGGGAAGTTCATACGAGCTGACTCATCTAGTTCTAGCAAGTCTTGCATAGTTGCAATAGCCATGAAGCTAACGGATGAAAATACTGTGCGAAGCATTGCGTGTGGCACTGTTTCATACTCTTTACGGTTCGTGTAACGAGCCATGTACTCGCGAGTTGGATCGTCGATCTCATTACGGTACCAACCAAGGACCGTGTTGTTATCGTGTGTTCCTGTGTACATAACAGAGTTGGCAGGTGCCAAGTGTGGGCTGTCGATACTTTCGTCTTCTGGGTTGAAGGCGAATTGAAGAATCTTCATCCCTGGGAAGCCAGTGCGTTCACGTAACTCGATGACTTCATCTGTCATGAAACCAAGGTCTTCTGCGATGATGTTTAAGTCACCAAGTTCTTCTTTAACAGCTGCGAAGAGTTTGTAGCCTGGACCTTTCACCCATTTACCAGGTGCTGCTGTATCGGAACCAGCAGGAATTTCCCAGTAAGATTCGAAACCACGGAAATGGTCGATACGAACGATGTCATAGATCTTAAAGCTTTCACGCAAGCGTTCAACCCACCATTTGTAACCGTCTTTGTCCATTGCTTCCCAGTCATAGATTGGGTTCCCCCAAAGCTGACCAGTGGCAGAAAACTCATCTGGTGGGCATCCTGCGATGCAAGTTGCTTTACCATTGGCATCTGTCTTGAAGAGGTGTGGATTTGCCCACATGTCGCTTGAATCTTCCGCTACGTAGATAGGCATGTCTCCAACAATTTCGATGTGGTTATCGTTAGCGTAGGCTTTCAATTTCAACCATTGTTGGAAGAAGAAGTATTGAGTCACACGATGGTAAACCAACTTGTCTGCCAATTTCTCACGGTAGCTTTCAAGTGCTGAAGCTTTACGCGCACGAGCATCTGCGTCTGGCCATTCTGTCCAAGCAAGATTGTCAAAATGCTCTTTAATCGCCATATATTCTGCGAAGAGTTCGAGCCATGATTGGTTGTCTTGAGCAAATTTCTCAAAATCTTTGACATCTCCTACTTCCAAGAAGCGTTTAACTGCTTTTTCTAAAAGCGGACGACGTGCGTGGTAAATCTTCGCATAGTCAACCTCAGATGCATCGCTACCAAAGTCAACACCTTCAAGGTCACTAGCTTCGAGCAAGCCTTGCTCTACCAAGATATCAAGGTCAATAAAATGCGTATTTCCAGCAAAGGCTGAGAATGATTGGTATGGAGAATCTCCATAGCTTGTTGTCCCAAGAGGGAGAATTTGCCAGTAACGTTGCTTCGTACGAACCAAGAAATCAACGAAATCATAGGCAGTCTGACCAAATGATCCAATCCCGTATGCTCCTGGTAGAGAAGAGATGTGCATCAACACACCACTTTGACGTTTTTTCATAATAGCACCTCATGTGTTTGTTATAAAACGTTGCGCAATCAAGGCGCAAACGTTTGCGTTAAGTTAAGTATAGCGCATTTTAAACACAAATGCAAGCGTTTTTAAAAAATTTTTTGAATTATTTTAATCAACCAAAACTTGTTCCCATTGATATTTTATGAAATGAGCGAAAATTTTTTTAAAAATTTTCTGATTTAAGATAATTCATTCCAAACTTCTGCTCTATTTTCTGAAAAATCGAGCCAAATTTGCGCAATCGTTTCCCTAATATATTTTCAATTCAAGAAAAACAAATATTTTAAGTTCTTTCTTATATAAGGGCTTTAACAAATGTTTGAAACCTTAAAAATTTTTTAAAATTTTTTCTAAAAATGCTTGCAACCGTTTTCTGTTTGTGCTATACTAGGCACATAAAAGAAAACGTTTGCGTTTTCTCATTAAATTATTTTTGTTATTCTTTAGGAGGAATACACTATGTCATCTAAATTCATGAAGAGCGCTGCTGTGCTCGGAACTGCTACTCTTGCTAGCTTGCTCTTGGTAGCTTGCGGAAGCAAATCTGCTGATAAAGCGGCTGATACTAGCTCTTCAGAAGCAAAAGAACTCACTTTCTATGTTGAAGACCAATATAAAGCCTTTGCTGAATCAGCTGCAAAAGCTTATGAAAAAGAAGCAGGTGTAAAAGTTACTATCAAAACAGGAGACCAAATGGGTGGTCTTGACAATCTTTCACTTGACAACCAATCTGGTAAAGCTGCTGATGTCATGATGGCTCCATACGACCGTGTAGGTAGCCTTGGTACTGACGGACAACTTTCAGAAGTTACTCTTAGCGACGGTGCAAAGACAGACGATAAAACAAAATCTCTTGTAACTGTTGGTGGTAAAGTGTATGGTGCTCCAGCCGTTATCGAATCACTCGTTTTGTACTACAATAAAGACTTGCTAAAAGAAGCTCCTAAAACTTTTGGTGACCTAGAAAATCTTGCTAAGGACAGCAAATACGCTTTCGCTGGTGAAGATGGTAAAACAACTGCCTTCCTTGCTGACTGGACAAACTTCTACTACTCATATGGACTTCTTGCTGGTAACGGTGCTTACGTATTCGGACAAAACGGTAAAGATCCTAAAGACATCGGACTTGCAAACGAAGGTGCCATTACAGCTATCAACTACGCTAAATCTTGGTACGAAAAATGGCCTAAAGGTATGCAAGATACTGAAGGAGCTCCAAACTTAATCCAAACTCAATTCCAAGAAGGTAAAACAGCTGCCATCATCGATGGTCCTTGGAAAGCTCAAGCATTCAAAGATGCTAAAGTAAACTACGGTGTTGCTACTATCCCAACTCTTCCAAACGGGAAAAACTACGAAACATTCGGTGGTGGTAAAGCTTGGATCATTCCATCAAGCACTAAGAACCTTGAAGCTGCTCAAAAATTTGTAGACTTCCTTGTATCAACTGAACAACAAAAAGCCTTCTACGATGCAACCAACGAAATCCCAGCTAACACAGAAGCTCGTACTTATGCTGAAGGTAAAAAAGATGAGTTGACAACAGCTGTTATCGAACAGTTCAAGAACGCTCAACCAATGCCAAACATCTCACAAATGTCAGCTGTTTGGGACCCAGCGAAAACTATGCTCTTTGAAGCTGTAAGTGGTAAGAAAGATGCGAAAACAGCTGCTAACGATGCTGTAACATTGATCAAAGAAACAATCAAACAAAAATTTGGTGAATAATTGATTTGTTCAAGGGGGGTGGAAGTGAAATCCCCCTTTGAATGTATAGATGCGTTTCTTATTAAATATGCGTATCTTGCGATTGAACCCGAGTTTTATCTCGCATCCTATGAAAGGAGTAATCATGGAAAAACAACAGCCTCGCAAAGCAGCCTTGCTGTCAATCATTCCTGGTTTAGGACAAATCTATAACAAACAAAAAGCTAAAGGATTTATTTTCCTTGGTGTTACCGTTTTATTTGTTCTGTATTTTCTAACACTTGCAAGCCCTGAATTGAGCAATTTGATCACACTTGGTGTGAAACCTGGTCGTGACAATTCACTTTTCATGCTGATTCGTGGTGCCTTCCACTCTATCTTTGTTGTCGTCTACCTGCTCTTTTATATCTTTAATATCAAGGACGCACATACGACTGCTAAACGTATCAACAATGGTATTCCTGTAGCTCGTACCTTCAAGGATATGATTAAAGGTATTTATGAGAATGGATTCCCATACCTTTTGATTATCCCATCGTATGTAGCGATGACATTTGCGATTATCTTCCCAGTTATCGTAACCTTGATGATCGCCTTTACCAACTATGACTTCCAACACTTGCCACCAAACAAATTGTTGGACTGGGTTGGTTTGACTAACTTCACAAACATCTGGAGCTTAAGTACCTTCCGTTCAGCCTTTGGTTCCGTTCTTTCTTGGACCATTATCTGGGCCTTGTCTGCTTCTACTTTGCAGATTGTGATTGGTATCTTCACCGCTATCATTGCTAATCAACCATTTATCAAAGGAAAACGTATCTTTGGTGTCATTTTCCTTCTTCCTTGGGCTGTTCCAGCTTTCATCACTATCTTGACATTCTCAAACATGTTTAATGATAGTGTCGGTGCCATCAACACCCAAGTCTTGCCTCTTTTGTCTAAGGTCCTTCCCTTCCTAGATGGAGCTCTTATCCCTTGGAAAACAAATCCAACTTGGACTAAGGTTGCCTTGATTATGATGCAAGGTTGGCTTGGATTCCCATACATCTACGTTTTGACCTTGGGTATCTTGCAGTCTATTCCTAACGACCTCTACGAAGCGGCTTACATCGATGGTGCTAATGCTTGGCAAAAATTCCGCAACATCACTTTCCCAATGATCTTGGCTGTTGCAGCACCAACATTGATCAGCCAATACACCTTCAACTTTAACAACTTCTCTATCATGTACCTCTTTAATGGCGGAGGTCCTGGTACTGTTGGAGGCGGAGCCGGTTCAACTGATATCTTGATCTCATGGATTTACCGTTTGACAACAGGTACATCTCCTCAATACTCTATGGCGGCAGCTGTTACCTTGATTATCTCAATCATTGTCATCTCTATCTCTATGATCGCATTCAAGAAACTACACGCATTTGATATGGAGGACGTCTAAGATGAATAACTCAATCAAACTCAAACGTAGACTGACTCAAACCCTCACTTACCTCTACTTGATTGGCCTATCAATCGTGATCATCTACCCACTTTTGATCACCATCATGTCCGCCTTCAAAGCAGGTAACGTCGCAGCCTTTAAACTAGATACTAACATCGACTTCAATTTTGATAACTTTAAAGGGCTCTTCACCGAAACCTTGTATGGCACTTGGTACCTTAATACTTTGATTATTGCCTTTATCACAATGGCTGTTCAAACAAGTATCATCGTACTTGCAGGTTACGCCTACAGTCGTTACAACTTCTTGGCTCGTAAGCAAAGTTTGGTCTTCTTCTTGATTATCCAAATGGTGCCAACTATGGCCGCTTTGACAGCCTTCTTCGTTATGGCACTTATGTTGAACGCCCTTAACCATAGCTGGTTCCTCATCTTCCTCTACGTCGGTGGAGGTATTCCGATGAATGCTTGGCTGATGAAAGGCTACTTCGATACCGTGCCAATGTCTCTAGACGAATCTGCAAAACTAGATGGTGCTGGACACTTCCGCCGCTTCTGGCAAATTGTTCTCCCACTCGTTCGCCCAATGGTGGCTGTACAAGCTCTATGGGCCTTCATGGGACCTTTCGGAGACTACATTCTCTCTAGTTTCTTGCTTCGTGAGAAAGAATACTTTACTGTTGCCGTCGGTCTCCAAACCTTCGTTAACAACGTGAAAAACATGAAGATTGCCTACTTCTCAGCAGGTGCTATCCTCATCGCCCTTCCAATCTGTATTCTCTTCTTCTTCCTACAAAAGAACTTTGTTTCAGGACTTACAAGTGGTGGCGACAAGGGATAATCTATCCCCGCCACCCTTTTTCATTTTTTATCTTGCTTGTAAAGTTGAAAGATTAGACACAAGATCACAAATAGTAGCAAGATTCGCTTTTAAATAAGCAATTTATCTACTAGACTTGAAATAAAGTATATTTCTCTATATAATATTACTCATATAGAAAACATTTTTAGAAAGATGCCTATGCTTCCATATCCATTCTCGTATTTTACTAGTATCTGGGGATTTCGTAAGCCCCTGTCAAAACGTTTCGGACTCAACTGGTTTCAACTCCTCTTTACTAGCATTTTCCTCATCAGCTTGTCCATGATTCCAATTGCCATTCAAAACAGCTCACAGGAAACGTATCCATTGGATACGTTTATCGATAATGTCTACACACCCCTGACAGATGAAACTATCATGGACTTGTCAGAGAATGCGCAGATAATAGATGGAAAACTGAGCTATGCTGGAACCAAAAATCAGCAAGCTTCTCTTCTGATTGGTCCAAGTCCAAGCAAGGAATTGCCAAAGGATTTGCAACTTCATTTTGATACCGAAGAACTCGTCATCAGCAAGGAAAGTAAAGAGCTGACTCGTATTCGCTACCACGCCATTCAAACGGAGAGTTTCCAGAGTAAGGAAACTTTAACTCAGGCTATTTCTAAAGACTGGTACCAACAGAACCGTGTCTATATCAGTCTCTTTCTCGTCCTTGGTGCTAGCTTCCTCTTTGGATTGAATTTCTTCATTGTCTCTCTTGGAGCTAGTCTTCTCCTTTATATCACCAAAAAATCACGCCTCTTTTCATTTAGGAGCTTTAAAGAGTGCTACCATTTTATCTTGAACTGTTTAGGATTACCAACTCTGATTACACTTATTTTGGGACTTTTTGGCCAAAATATGACAACCCTTATCACTGTACAAAACATTCTTTTTGTTCTGTATCTGGTCACTATTTTTTACAAGACACATTTCCGTGATCCAGATTATCATAAATAGGAGATTTTTATGCCCGTTACGATTAAAGATGTGGCCAAGGCTGCAGGTGTCTCACCTTCAACCGTAACCCGCGTTATTCAAAACAAATCAACGATTAGTGATGAAACCAAAAAACGAGTTCGCAAGGCAATGAAGGAACTCAACTACCATCCCAATCTCAATGCTCGTAGTCTAGTTAGCAGCTATACTCAAGTTATTGGTTTGGTATTGCCTGACGACTCAGATGCCTTCTACCAAAATCCTTTCTTCCCATCTGTCCTACGAGGGATCGCCCAAGTCGCATCTGAAAACCACTATGCTATTCAGATTGCGACTGGTAAAGATGAGAAGGAGCGTCTCAATGCCATTTCTCAAATGGTCTATGGGAAACGTGTCGATGGCCTGATCTTCCTCTACGCTCAAGAAGAAGATCCACTGGTGAAGCTCGTAGCGGAAGAACAGTTTCCTTTCCTCATCCTTGGAAAATCCCTCTCACCCTTTATCCCACTTGTCGACAATGATAATGTCCAAGCCGGTTTTGATGCAACTGAGTATTTCATCAAAAAGGGCTGTAGCAGAATCGCCTTTATCGGAGGAACCAAGAAACTTTTCGTTACACAAGACCGTCTAAAAGGTTACGAATTGGCACTCAAACAACACCAACTTTCGATTGATACCAACCTGACTTACTTTGCAAATGAATTTCTAGAAGAAAAAGGGTATCAATTCAGCAAACTCCTATTTGAGCACGATCCGCAGATTGATGCCATCATCACAACCGACAGCCTTCTAGCTGAGGGGGTTTGCGACTACATCAGTAAGCATCAGTTAAATGTTCCTGTCTTGAGTTTCGACTCTGTCAATCCTCGTCTCGACCTAGTAGCCTATGTTGACATTAATAGTCTTGAACTTGGACGAACATCATTTGAAACGATTTTGCAGATTATCAATGACGCGAAAAATAATAGACAGATTTGTTACCGTCAGCTGATTGCCCACAAAATTATCGAAAAATAAAGACCAGCCTTGCGGCTGGTCTTTTGAGTATTATTAATTGTCTGTTTCTACGAATCGTCCTAAGATGTGGACATTTTCGGATACAGAGACAAAGGCTGTTGGATCAACCTGTTTCATGATGTGTTTAAAATCATTAAACTCTGCTCGCGTGATAACCGTAATCAAGACTGCTTTTCTCTCATGATTATAGGTTCCTTCCGCATCGTGGATCATAGTAGCTCCGCGGTGCAATTTTTTATGGATTTTTTCGATTACCTTGTCAGGATTACTGGTCACAATCATAGCCTGCATGCGTTTTTGCTTGGTAAAGACAGCGTCTGTCACACGACTAGAGACAAAGATGGTGATCATTGAGTAAAGGGCGTATTTCCAACCAAAGGTCAATCCTGCTATCAGCATAATGGTCCCATTCACTAAGAAAGAAATACTGCCGACATTTCTCCCTGTCTTCTTTCGAATGGTCAGACTGACGATATCTGTACCTCCGCTAGAAATATTGTTACGGAGCGCAAAACCGATTCCCAAGCCCATGACAACCCCCCCAAAAAGGGCATTGATAATGGGATCCTCTGTCAAGGTCACAACTGGTACAATCTGGATAAAGAGGGAACTCATGGATACTGTGATAAAGGTAAAGATTGTAAACTTATGCCCAATCTGATACCAAGCCAAAATCATCAACGGAAAATTGATGGCATAAAAGGTCAGCGATATCGGAATGTAAAACCCAAACCAGTGATGACTCAAGGCAGAGATGATCTGTGCCAAACCTGTCGCACCACTGGAGTAAACGTGTCCTGGTTGAAAAAAGAAATTGACTGCTACTGCTGACAGAAAGCCATAAACCAGAGAAGCCGATACTTTCTCATCGTATTTTTCCCGAGAGATACTTTGTAAAACTCGTAAGATTTTTATCTGATAAGCAAAGCGGCGCAGATAATAGCGCCACCGCTTAATTCGTTTTGCTTGTTTCATCTTCTTCTACTTGTAAGCTGAGTTCCTCTAGTTGTTTGAGAGCGACTGTTGATGGAGCTTGTGTCATTGGGTCGGTTGCCTTATTGTTCTTAGGAAAGGCAATGACTTCACGGATATTTTCTTCTCCTGCTAAGAGCATCACAAAACGGTCAAGACCGATAGCCAAACCACCGTGTGGTGGGAAACCATAGTCCATGGCTTCAAGAAGAAAACCAAACTGGTCATTGGCTTCCTCAGCTGAGAAACCAAGAGCCTTAAACATGCGTTCTTGAAGGTCTTTTTGGTTGATACGAAGACTACCACCGCCAAGCTCATAACCGTTCAAGACGATATCGTAAGCAATGGCACGAACATTGGCCAATTCACCTTCTAATTCGTGGGCTGTTTCTTCCTGTGGAAGGGTAAATGGATGGTGGGCGCTCATGTAGCGGCCTTCTTCTTCAGACCATTCAAACATTGGCCAATCAACCACCCAAAGGAAGTTGAACTTATCGTTATCAATCAAGTCAAGCTCTTTAGCAATACGGCCACGAAGGGCACCAAGTGTTGCATTCGCCACTTCAAGCGTATCCGCCACAAAGAGAACCAAATCCTTATCTTCAAGACCAAGTGCTGCAGTCAAGTTTGCTTGGATGACAGTCAAGAATTTGGCAACTGGTCCGTTTAATTCCCCATCCACAACCTTGACCCAAGCAAGACCTTTGGCCCCGTACTGCTTAGCTACTTCGGTCATCTTGTCGATGTCTTTACGTGAATAGTTGTCCGCAGCTCCTTTAACCACAATGGCTTTAACGGCAGGTGCTTCTGAGAAGACTTTAAAATCAACACCCTTGACAACTTCTGTCAAGTCCTGAAGCAACATATCAAAACGGGTATCAGGTTTGTCAGAACCATACAGAGCCATCGCGTCATCGTACTTCATACGAGGAAATGGAAGCGTCACGTCGATGCCTTTTGTTTCTTTCATTACGCGCGCAATCAAGCCTTCTGTGATATCTTGAATTTCTTGCTCACTAAGGAAAGACGTTTCCAAGTCGACCTGGGTAAACTCCGGCTGGCGATCCCCACGCAAGTCCTCGTCACGGAAACATTTGACGATTTGGTAATAGCGGTCGAAACCAGCATTCATCAAGAGCTGTTTCGTGATTTGTGGGCTCTGAGGAAGAGCGTAGAAATGTCCTTTATTGACACGAGATGGCACCAAATAGTCACGCGCCCCTTCTGGCGTTGACTTAGAAAGGAATGGCGTCTCCACATCGATAAATTCCAACTCATCCAAGTAGTTGCGGATAGAGTGGGTCACCTTAGCACGAAGCTTAAGGTTTTCTAGCATTTCTGGACGACGAAGGTCAAGGTAACGGTAACGCAAACGTGTATCGTCATTGGCCTCAATCCCATCCTTAATTTCAAAAGGTGTTGTTTTGGCTGTATTAAGTACTATCAGAGCTGTCACATTTAACTCAACCGCACCAGTCGCTAATTTATCATTTGCTTGCTCACGCGCAGCAACCTGACCAGTCACCTCAATGACAAACTCACTGCGAAGGCTTTCTGCTATTGCCATGACTTCTGCAGATACTTTTTCGGGGTTGATAACCAACTGCATGATCCCTTCACGGTCACGAAGGTCAATAAAAATCAAACCACCCAAGTCACGACGACGGCCAACCCACCCTTTCAAGGTCATTTCTTGTCCGATGTGTTCCTCACGAACACGACCAGCATACATACTACGTTTCATGTTTTCTCTCCTCTTTTATTCTGTTACTATTTTACCATAAAAGCGCAGGCTCTTCATGAAAATCAGCAGAAAAGTTTGGTTGCCTTTAGAAATCAAAACAAACAGACAAAAAATCCGATGAAAATGTCATCGGATTCCCTGAATAGGATTTTTAACCTTTTTTACGCTTTTCGGCAATCTCAGCTGCCTTTTTGGGTAGAACAATCTCCGTCGCATAAGCTGTTGCAAAACGTAAGATTCCAGCAATAGGCGCAAAGACAACTGCTAGATAGTTGTAAAAGAAGTCGCCTTTAAAGGCATAGGCAAGTGCCCCGATGATAAAGAAGAGAACGACCGCCTGTATCACTGCTAATAAAATTACTCGTTTCATGTGACCTCCTGACTCTATTATAGCATGAGTATCATCAAAAAGCCGATTAAATTATTCAAAGCGTGTAAAGAAATGCTATAAAGAAGACCTTTTCGGCTCACATAAGCCAGACCCAAACTCAATCCCAGACTGGCATAAACTAAAAACTGTTGCAAAGTCCCTGGAAAATGAATCAAGGCAAAAAGCACACTCGATACGAGGAGAAACAGAGCTGTCTGTTTGCTGTTGTTTTGCTTAGGAAAGAGATAGCGCGCCAGCATCCCTCTAAAGATGAGTTCTTCCGTCAGAGGAGCAAAGACCACTACCATAAAGAAACCAAAGACAGGCTGAGCAACTGTCAATTGTGATACGATTTGTTGATTGACTGATGGATCATCTGGCAAAAAGAACTGGGCTGTAATCGCCACTAGCAAAACTAGGGTTGGCAACCAAATGAAACGATTAAAAGCCGTCGTCTGGATGCTAACCTTTTCTGTCTGATACCATCTGTAAACTCCATAAACATAGGCTCCTGACAGGACGATATAAAGTGGCAAGACTCCAAAGATTGAAGCCCCTAGTCCAAGAGCTGACAGAGCCATACTCTGAACCAGACCATAGCCAAAGAAAAAGGATAGAACAGCTAGAAGAAACCAGCCAAGATTTTTAAGTAATTTCATAAAAGACTCCTACTTTCCTTTATAACTATTTTTCAATACAAAGAGACTAGCTAATCCTAGCAAAAGGATCCATGCTAGCAAAAGAGCAAGACTTCTCAAAGATAACTCTCCGCCACCTTCTTTTAACAGACTTACCAAAGGTCCAATGAAAGAATAGTCCAACAGTTTTTGAGCAGTTTCGTTTTGAACGGCAAGAATGGGCAAGAAAGAGAAAGTCAGCATAGGAAAAATACTATACACTTGCGCCTTAGACTGAGTATCTGATACTGCACCGATAAGAAGATTAAGAAAGATCATGCTGATAGTTGCCAAAAACAGATAGAGTCCATAAACAAGAAAGTAGTTTGTCAAATCAACTTTAAGATACAGAGGTAGAACAACCATCGAAAGAAGCATCACGAGAAGAGGAAGAGCCATCATGCTCAGAGTATACTCCGTTGCTGTCACTCCACTTAGTATGAGTGATTTAAGATTGCGTTTTTCCTTGTCCTCAGCTATCATAATCGATACTATATAACCACTTCCCATACTCAAGACCATTGTCAAACTCGTAGAGAGAAGAAACATACTCAATTCTCCACTCTTGTTTAAGAATTCATTATTTAGGATAGCAATACCAAAGGGCATCAGCAAAGTCGCTAACAAGGTTGAATTGCTAATAATAACTTGTAACCTCAACCAAAGAAGGGCATTTAATTTTCTAAACATCTAACTTTTCTCCTGTCAATCTAATAAAGATTTCTTCTAAAGTCGGTTCACACGAATGAACAGCTATTAGATTTGTCGTATTCAAATGAGGCAATTCTTCAAAAGGAACCACTTGTTCGCACCCATCTTGATAGCGTAAACGAACCTTTTTATCCACATGGTATTTCTGGATAATCTCTTGTGGGCTACCATACTCAATCAAGTTTCCCTTATTTAAAAGAGACAGTCGGTCGCAAAGCAAGGTTGCTTCATTCATATCGTGGGTTGTTAAAAAGATCGTTGTCCCAGTCTGCTTCAATTCTTGTAAGAGAGCATGAATCGATTTTGAGGTGGTAGGATCAAGACCACTTGTTGGCTCATCTAGAAAGAGAATTTTGGGAGAGTTTAGAAGAGCACGGGCCAAGAACATTCGCTGTTTCATACCTGTAGATAATTTTTCTGCGATAAGGTTTTTAGCATCTGATAATCCAACCTGTTGGAGCACCTGATTTACTCTATCCGACTTGAGGCCATATAACTTAGCGTAGATGAGAAGATTTTTGTAAAGACTCATCTTTTCATAAAAACCACTGCCATCACTAACTATACCGATTTGTTCCAAATCGTTTGAGGTTAAATCTTGAGAATTCTTGCCTAACAAAATTGTCTTACCTTGATCGGCAGCCAACTGACCTGTTAAGACGTTGATCATGGTTGTTTTACCTGAGCCAGAAGGTCCAAGAAAACCAAAGATTTCGCCTTCCTTAATCTCAAAAGAAATCTGATGAAGAGCTTTTTTGCTCCCAAAACTTTTGCTTACATTTTCAACACGAATCATAAAAACTCCTTTTACTTAAAGTAACGTTTTGTTTTGCGTAATTGTGCAAGGTTGATATAAATATGAATAGCAACCGCTATAATTAAAGCAATCAGCTGTACTTCACCTAACACCAGTGATAAAACCATCAAGAGAATGTAGATAGCTGGCAAGATCGTCTGATTAATCTTGAGCAAGATTAAGTAAGCTTCTTCCATTTCTGCTTGTTTTTCTCCCTCATCATAAGTATCTAGGAATTCTAACATTTCCTTAGGGGTTGCCATGATAGAAAGTTTATAATTACGGATCAAGCTAGTCGTGTTGAAGCAATAGCTACCCACAAAAATTACAAGTATGGCTAAGAGAAAAGGAGATAAAGATAATCTAAACTCAGGAAACATAGCAACTAAGCTGAATAACATACTAATTAGCAAAATACTGTTAGCCACTGTACCATAATCTAAGAAACGATACATCCTAATATAGTCTTGTTCACTTTGTTCATCGTCTTCTTCTCTTTGGTAGTTATTGTAGGCTTTACGACTCATTCTGGTAAAATAAAGAGCTAAAATTGTTGAAATAATTCCAAGCCAGAAAAAGAAGGTATCTAAAACAAACAGTACTTGATCTTGAGAAATCTCTGAACGAAGACTAGCAAAACCCGTACCGATCATTCCCAATAAAACACCTAACAGTAAACTCCCCAACAAAATTAATAAATGTTTCTTTTTCATATTCATCCTTTCTCTAAACTAATCCAGCTAACCACTGACCAAACACTTTACCTGATTCATAAATAGCTGTCAAGCCCTCTGTTCCAAGTGACACCAAAATCAAACAAACAGCAAACAAAAGAATAGCTTGGTTTCTAGCTTTTTTTGCTCCATCTCCCAAGGGTTCATTGCCAAGCCAACCTGCTAGATAGGCATAGAGAGTTACTGTTATAATCCCAATCTCCGTAGAAGAGAGAAACAACAAGACTGTCACCAAACGAACGATATTGGCTTGAATGTTAAAATAATTTCCTAAACCTGCACAAACACCTGCAAGTTCTTTATGTTCAGTATCTACTTGAAAATCTGCTAAAAACTTTTTCATATTCATTCTCCTTTTTCACTTGCTAAATTGTTTGCTTTCTTTTCAATCCATTCAATTACTGGGATGAGAGCAAAGTAGACCCAAATAAATTGGTCACTTTGATACAGATTAAACCAGCCTAGGTCCATCCCAATCAGTAGAAATACGCTGACTAATAGGGCTATGGCAACTACATAATAAATCACTTTATACTTGTTCATCATTTTTCTCCTTCTTCTTTAACCAATTGAGAATGGACAAGAGGACTAAATTAATCCAAAACAAATACTTACTTTCAACAAAATAAAACCAACCGAATAATGTTCCAATCATAGCGAAAGCATTCACAATAAAGGCAAAAACACTCATATAATAAATCACTTTATACTTGTTCATCACTCATCCTCCTCTATACGAAATACCGACTCGACTGGTTCATTGAATATATGCGAAATCTTCAGGGCGATCACAATGGACGGGGTGTATTCGTCCCGTTCTAGTAGACTAATGGTCTGTCTGGAAACTCCTGCTAACTTGGCCAGTTCGGTCTGATTGAGACCATCGCGAGCCCGAAGCTCTTTTAAACGATTTTTAAGTTGCATGTCACAGACCTACTTTCCGCCAAATTCAACGGTTTGGATATCCTCAATACGTTGTAGTTTAAATTTTTCTTTTCCCTTTTTATCAACACGGCGTAGCTTGACCCATTCCTCATCAACATCCACAACTTCCCAGTTGTCTGTTCCAAATAATTGTCCAACGATTGTTGGTTTTTTCCCAATCAATTCTTTTAAAATTCTTGACATTTCTATATTTCCTTTCTCTTTTTGCTCAATTCTTTTGATTTTATTCTCTAATTTCTTGACCTTTTGGGAATGGTATATATAATACATAATCACAAGAGGTACAAATCCTAATGCCCACATAATCGTTCTTTTCTCCTTTTCTCTTAACTTGCTTATATTGTAACACATCCTTTTCTTTTTGACAAGTATATTTGTCAAAAAGTTTATGATTATTGTCATTATGCAAAAGAAAAAAGTCAGGAACAAGATCCTGACCAGTTTATCTGTCATTAAAAGCCCAATTTTTCAAAGATTTCTGAGAAGTTTTGGCTGATTGCCTCAAGTGACACTTGAACTTCTTCTCGGGTTTGGTTGTTCTTAACTGTCACTTGTCCGCTTTCGACTTCGCTCTCTCCTAGCGTGATGAGGGTCTTAGCCGCAAAGACATCGGCTGACTTGAACTGAGCTTTGAGCTTCCGGTTGAGGTAGTCACGTTCTGCTTTAAATCCTTGTTGGCGAAGGGCTTGTACCAACTCCAAGGCCTTGACATTTGCTTCTTCGCCCAAGACTGCGATATAGACATCTAGGGCATTTTCGATAGGGAGGACCACCCCTTGCTTTTCAAGGATGAGAAGCAGGCGCTCTACACCAAGTCCAAAACCAAATCCAGCAGTTTCTGGGCCTCCAAAGTAAGCAACCAAGCCATCGTAGCGACCACCCGCACAGACTGTCAAGTCATTGCCCTCGATCTCTGTGATAAATTCAAAAATTGTGTGGTTGTAATAGTCCAAACCACGCACCATATTAGTATCGATGATGTAGTCTACTCCGAGAGTTTCCAACATCTGACGCACAGCATCAAAGTGGGCTTGGCTTTCTTCATCAAGGAAGTCCAAGATAGACGGTGCATTCTCTACTGCTAGCTTGTCTTCTTTTTCCTTAGAGTCCAAGACACGGAGAGGATTTTCCTCCAAACGACGTTGGCTATCCTTAGACAAGGTCTCCTTGAGCGGTGTTAAGTAGTCGATCAGGGCTTGACGGTAGGCCGCACGGCTCTCAGGATTTCCAAGAGTGTTGAGGTGCAGTTTCACATCTTTAATACCAATCTCTTTCAAGAAATGGGCTGCCATAGCGATGGTTTCCACATCGGTAGCTGGATTGCTAGAACCAAAGCACTCCACACCGATCTGGTGGAACTGGCGCAAACGTCCTGCTTGCGGACGCTCATAGCGGAACATTGGGCCCATGTAGTAGAACTTGCTTGGTTTTTGAACTTCTGGTGCAAAGAGTTTGTTTTCCACATAGGAACGGACAACTGGCGCTGTTCCTTCTGGACGGAGAGTAATATGACGATCTCCCTTGTCGTAAAAATCGTACATTTCCTTGGTTACGATATCGGTCGTGTCTCCAACGGAACGACTGATGACCTCGTAATGCTCAAAAATAGGCGTGCGCACTTCTGCGTAATTATAGCGCTTGAAAATTTCACGGGCAAAGCCTTCAACGTACTGCCATTTGGCAGACTCAGCAGGTAAAATATCCTGCGTTCCTTTTGGTTTTTGTAATTTCATAGAAAATCCTCTTTATAACTTAATAGTCCTATTTTACCATAAATAGAGGAATAAAACAGTGAGAAAAAAATTAGGATTCAAATATCATTTTTGAGATTAAGAATTGTCAAAAAAATAGCTAGCAAGGAAAAACCAACAAATAGCATCCAAGTCAACTGTATATTCCATACGGCTACAAATGAAAAACAAGCTGTTCCTACAGGTATGGATAGGGTAAACAATAAACCCAAAAAATTACTGGTACGAGCTAGAACCTCTGGAGCTAGATTTTTCATGAGCATGGAACTAATCTTTGGTGAAACTTTACCAGACACATACAGAGTAAAAAAGAGAAATAGCAAACCAAGCACGACTTGATTGAATAAGTTAGCTAGACCAACTAGACCGATCCCTAATGTCGCCCACATCATCAATCTAGGCAAGGACCGCTTTCCAAAATAATCATTGCCCGTAAGGCTACTGATGATGACTGCTACTAAAACACAGAATTGATTGATAAATATTGCCTCTGTGTAAGAAAAATTCAAGAGAGAATGGCTCAAAAAGAAGATATTATAAATGCTTCCTAAAGCGCCACCCAAGGAATTGATAAGCAAGACAGCAAAGATCATGAAACCAAAGTTTTTCTGTCCACTTTTAAGAAAAACGAGACGTAAATTTCGGTAAATTGTTAGGAACTGGTCTTTGATAGAAAGCTTCTCATTTTTTACTAATTCGCCATCAGGAGATGAGATTGACAGGTTTAATTTGCTTCTTCCTAAAAAGAGAATAGAGGCTGATACTAGGAAAAAACAAGCATTGATTCCCGCAACGAGAGAAAAATTGTTGACCGATAGACCTAAGAGCCAGACTCCGAAAGCTTGACCACCAATAGCTGAAATATAGGTGATAAACTGGGAAAAAGAGTAAGCTTCCATCAAATCATTTTCAGCTACTTTTTCCTTAATGAGAGGCATGCGCAAGCCACCTGCAAAATCACTGATCACATCACTGATGACATTAATCAAACACAGGCTAGAAAAGGCAAAGAGACTGGCTTGACCAAGTACCAAAGCTGCTAGGAAAAAGAGAAGAGCCTGAAACAAACCGCTATAGGTCATCCATTTGACCTTGTCCCTCGTGTAATCTGCCCGAATCCCTACAAAAACTGTAAAGAGAGTCGGAAGAATCATGACAATATTCGCCATAGCAACCGCAAAAGAGGCTTGTGGCAAGGTCGATGCATAGACGATAAATACCAGGTTAAAAATCGAAGCACCAAAAGCATTGAAGAATCGTGACAAAGTTAACAGTCGATAAGCTTGATTTTTGAACAATAGTTTCATAGATAATCTCCCTTTTTGTTCGAATACTCAATGAAAATCAAAGGGCAAACTAGGAAGCTAGCCGAAGGTTGCTCAACACAGGGTTTTGAGGTTGTGGACGGAAGCTGACGTGGTTTGAAGAGATCTTCGAAGAGTATAAGTTCTATATGAAGTATGACTACAGTATAGCACTTATGAATTAGCGAGGAATTTTTTTGAATATATGCAACACACAAAATAAGAAAAAAACGATAGAACTTTTGTAATGACCTGAGAGAGGGCCAGAGTTCTATCGCTTCAAATTTCAAATTATTTTCTTAACTTGCAAATATTCAATAATCGGTCGTATTTCTATAGTATTCGGCAGATTTGTTACAGCCAAGCATCTCAAAAATACGGACAGCATCTTCCATCTTCTTTTGTCCTTGCTTGACCCTGCCTTGCTTGTTATCAAGGAGGCCTTCTGCCCACAAATAGACAATTCGGAAATAGGTCTCATTTTCCTTGTAGAAATGCTCTTCGATGACACGTTTAAAATAATGGGCATTGGTAAATTCTTCACACTCAATGCTGGCTAAAAAACCATTCAGTAGCATGGTGTGAAAAAGGTTCCGATTTCCCTTCATTTCCATTAGAAAATCAGATTTGCGGACCATTTCTCGTACATATCTAGTAAAAAGAGGAACAGATAAGAGTGGGGAACTAACTGAGAACAAATTGAGTTCATAAATTCCCCAAATCTCGGTAGAAAACAGGTAATCATGAAGGACTTTCTCTTCCTCTGCTGTTAACTCTACCGTTTCATCCATGCTTTTCATATAAGACTTGATAATAATAGCATTTAGAATATGTTTCTGTTTGTTTTGAGAATCGGCATGCTTTTGATACTCCTTGCGATACAAGTCCTCGAGAGGTGCTATGTTCTTTGGATCCAAGATATCTGTGATTTCTTTTCTCAACTCAGAATCTGTATCATACTGAAAACCTCTCGCCAGAAAGAGGATTTCCTCTACACTCGCAGATATATTTTCTAAGGCAAACAGAAACTTTCCCACCGAAAGTTCACTCTGACCTGTTTCAAATCGGGACAACATGGACGGCGAAAATTGTCCCCCAGTTGCTTGTCTTAGCGAGATATTTCTTGATTCTCGTAATTGTCTAAAGACTGTTCCAATCTGCTCCATCGCCTTCCCCTTGATTCCATATTTTCTTCATTTTATCATATTTTTCAGAAAATTCATCAAAAACTTGCTAAATTGTCAGAATTATGAGAAAATAGAGGATATTTGTCACGTGGAGGGACTGTTATGAGAGACGATATCAAAATCAATGACCGCGCTTTGGCCTTACAAGACCAAATTATCGAAAAACTAGAGAAGGTTTTTGATACAGATGTGGAATTGGATGTTTACAATCTGGGCTTGATTTATGAAATCAATCTGGACGAAACAGGTCTCTGCAAGATTGTCATGACTTTCACCGATACTGCCTGTGATTGCGCCGAAAGCTTGCCTATCGAAATCGTCGCAGGTCTGAAACAAATCGAGGGTATCGAGGACGTCAAGGTTGAAGTTACCTGGTCTCCCGCTTGGAAGATTACACGAATCAGTCGCTACGGCCGTATCGCCCTTGGACTGCCACCTCGTTAATACTCTTCAAAAATCTCTTCAAACCACGTCAGCTTTATCTCCAACCTCAAAGCTGTGCTTTGAGCAACCTGCACCTAGCTTTCTAGTTTGCTCTTTGATTTTTATTGAGTATAAGCAGGCAAATCACTTTTGAAGATG
Source organism: Streptococcus sp. 5905 (assembly GCF_013276505.1). Lineage (NCBI taxonomy): Bacteria > Bacillati > Bacillota > Bacilli > Lactobacillales > Streptococcaceae > Streptococcus > Streptococcus sp. 5905. The sequence goes on along the minus strand of NZ_VMLC01000005.1, from coordinate 76,747 downwards.
AAAAGAAGCAAGCCGAAAATGGCTTGCTTTTCTTGTTTATTTTTTACCTGACTTGTCCATATTCCAAAAGTCTGTCACGGCTCCGCGAGAAGCGGATGATACGATGTGGGCATATTTACCGAGAACACCGCGGCTGTAAAGTGGTGGCAAGGTTGTTTCTGCCTTGCGTTTTTCAAGTTCTTCTTCGGATACGGCCATCGAAATTTCTTTGGTATCTTGGTCGACCGTAACGATATCGCCTGTACGGAGGTAGGCAATCGGTCCACCATCCTGAGCTTCAGGAGCGATATGTCCGACAACCAGACCATAAGTACCACCAGAGAAACGGCCATCCGTCAAGAGGGCGACCTTATCTCCTTGACCTTTACCAACGATCATGGATGAAAGTGATAGCATCTCAGGCATACCAGGACCTCCCTTAGGTCCCACGAAACGAACAACGACAACATCGCCATCAACGATTTCATCTATCAAGACAGCCTTGATAGCATCTTCTTCTGAGTCAAAGACTTTAGCCGGTCCAACGTGACGACGAACTTTAACACCTGATACCTTGGCAACTGCTCCATCAGGGGCAAGGTTCCCGTTCAAGATAATCAATGGACCATCTGCACGTTTTGGATTTTCCAGTGGCATGATAACTTTTTGACCTGGTGTGAGGTCTGCAAAGTCAGCCAAGTTTTCAGCAACGGTCTTACCAGTACATGTGATGCGGTCGCCATGAAGGAAACCATTTGCCAAGAGGTATTTCATAACCGCAGGCACACCACCGACTTCGTAGAGGTCTTGGAAGACATACTGACCAGATGGTTTCAAATCAGCCAAGTGAGGCACACGCTCTTGGATCGTATTGAAGTCCTCAAGTGACAAGTCAACATTAGCCGCATGGGCAATAGCAAGCAAGTGAAGAGTGGCATTAGTAGAACCACCGAGCGCCATGGTTACTGTGATAGCATCTTCAAAGGCTTCACGAGTCAAGATATCTGATGGTTTGAGACCAAGCTCAAGCATCTTAACAACAGCACGTCCTGCTGCTTCGATATCTTCTTTCTTGTCGGCTGATTCAGCTGGGTGAGATGAAGATCCTGGCAAACTCATCCCTAGAACTTCGATAGCAGTCGCCATGGTATTAGCTGTATACATACCACCACAGCCACCAGGGCCAGGGCAGGCATTACATTCGAGACGTTTCACGTCCTCAGCTGTCATATCACCGTGGTTCCATTTTCCGATTCCCTCAAAAACAGAAACCAAGTCAATGTCTTTGCCATCAAGATTACCCGGTGCAATAGTCCCACCATAGGCGAAAATAGCTGGGATATTCATGTTGGCAATGGCAATCATAGAACCAGGCATGTTCTTGTCACAGCCACCGATAGCGACGAAGGCATCCACGTTGTGACCACCCATAGCCGCCTCGATGGAGTCCGCGATGATGTCACGAGATGTTAGAGAGAAACGCATACCTGGCGTCCCCATGGCAATCCCGTCTGCTACGGTAATGGTTCCAAACTGTACCGGCCAAGCGCCCGCAGATTTGACACCTTCTTTAGCCAATTTCCCAAAATCATGCAAGTGAATGTTACATGGTGTATTTTCCGCCCAAGTTGAAATCACTCCCACAATCGGTGTTTCAAAGTCCTTATCTGTCATACCAGTCGCACGAAGCATGGCACGGTTTGGTGATTTAACCATACTGTCATAAATGCTACTGCGGTGACGTTTATCTAATTCAGTCATCTTATCCCTCCCGTTTCAGTTTTTACTATTATAGCACATTTTAAAGGCAATGAACAGAAGGAAATTCTTGAATTTTCAGAAAATTTCGATTAATTTGATTGAATGGCTTCTAATTTTTTCATCTTTTTTTGTCAAGTAACTTTACTTTACAAAAAAAATGTGTTATTCTAATATGGTTGATGAAAATCAGTAGATTGAATCGAATATAAATACCTAAAGGAGAAATCAAAATGGCAGTACCTGCACGTCGCACGTCAAAAGCGAAGAAAAACAAACGTCGTACACACTACAAAGTAACAGCTCCATCTGTAAACTTTGACGAAACTACTGGAGATTACTCACGTTCTCACCGCGTATCACTTAAAGGATACTACAAAGGACGTAAAATCGCCAAAGCTGCATCAGCTGAATAATAGAAGGGAGATACCATGCGCGTAAATATCACACTTGAACACAAAGAATCTGGTGAACGCTTGTACCTTACTTCTAAAAACAAACGTAACACTCCAGACCGTCTTCAATTGAAGAAATACTCACCAAAACTTCGCAAACACGTAGTGTTTACAGAAGTTAAGTAAGCATTCAATACGAATCAATACATAAGAAAAACGCTGATTTCAAGCGTTTTTTCTTTTTTCAATTTCAATACATTTCACTATATTTCAGTCCAAACTCTACCTTTTTTAGATAAATATATCATCTGGATATTGAAGTTAAGCCCTGCTATCATTTCGATGGCAGGGCTTTTTAATGTTTGGTACACTACCTTCTTATCTGTATTTTGATGGAGCTGAAGTTGACATCTACAAAGTTTAATGTTAAAATACATTCAAAAATATATTTGAACGAGGTGTTTTATGGTTCAAAATGTTGTTACTTCAATAATCCTGTATTCTGGGACAGCCGTAGACTTACTTATTATCCTAATGTTATTTTTTGCCAAAAGAAAAAGCAGAAAAGACATCATTAACATCTATTTAGGACAATTTCTAGGCTCTGTTAGTCTAATATTGCTAAGTTTACTTTTTGCATTTGTCTTAAATTATATTCCTAGTAAAGAGATTTTAGGTTTGCTCGGTTTGATTCCAATTTTCCTAGGACTCAAAGTTTTGCTTTTAGGAGATTCTGATGGGGAAGCTATTGCAAAAGATGGTTTGCGCAAAGATGATAAAAACCTGATTTTTCTAGTAGCTATGATTACTTTTGCAAGTTGTGGTGCTGACAATATTGGTGTTTTTGTCCCATATTTTATTACCTTAAATTTAGCGAATTTGATAGTGGCTTTACTTACTTTTCTAGTCATGATTTATCTCTTGGTTTTTTCTGCCCAAAAATTGGCACAAGTCCCTTCTGTTGGAGAAACTTTGGAAAAATATAGCAGATGGTTTATTGCCGTTGTTTATTTAGGATTGGGGATGTATATCCTGATTGAAAACAACAGCTTTAACATACTAAGGACTGTGTTCGGCTAGGAGAAAAAATTATGAAAAAAGATAGTATATGCCAAGTGAATATTATAAATCAACAAAATGTTACAACCGCAACGAACTACCTTGAAAAGGAAAAAGTCCAAAAATCACTTCGCATTTTATCAAAATTTACCGATAATAAACAGATAAATATCATCTTTTATCTCCTTGCTGTTGAAGAACTCTGTGTCTGTGATATAGCCTGTTTACTAAATCTCAGTATGGCATCTGCCTCCCACCATCTTCGTAAACTAGCCAATCAAAACATCTTGGATACTAGAAGAGAGGGGAAAATTATATATTATTTTATAAAAGATGAGGAAATCAGAGATTTTTTTAATCAACTAGGATAACAACTATTTTTACTACTCTACCATTCACTCTACCTTTTATTATGTAGCATTCTAAAAACATTGCTACATCAATGTTTCTAACAGCTAAAATAGAAATTATTTAATCTTTACAGAGGTTAAATAAGCATACCTAACTCAAAACGCCTTACTGGGCGTTTTTTGCTTGATTGGTGAGCAATCTTTAGCTTTTCAGGAGAGATTTATGGCGTTTTATCTTTGGATGTTTCCTCTACTTTTTATCTTTCACGATATGGAAGAAATTATCGGTCTTGTCCCTTGGATCCGTCTCAACAAAACCTTGCTGGCCCAAAAGGCTCCAACTATTCTCAAAATCCACAAAGGAGTTACAACAGAGGGATTTGCCCTCGCTGTTTTTGAGGAATTTTTCCTTGTCTTATCCATCACTTTATTAGCACATTTTAGTCAATCTAGAGCGCTCTAATTAGTTTGGTTAGGGGGATTTGTAGCCTTTGCGCTTCATCTCTTGCTCCATATCGGACAATCAATCCTTCTTCGCAAGTATATTCCTGCTCTGGTTACTTCTACAATTTGTTTTCCTGTCAGTGCTTATTTGATTACAGACATCGTACATTTGTGGCAAGTTTCGACTAGCGAATTTTTCCTATTTTCACTGGTCGGTTCAGGCATTGTCGTCATCAATCTCCTCTTTGCTCTCTGGCTTGGAAAAAAGTATTCCGCCTGGCTTGTCCATTACTATTAACAAAAGTTCCTTGCAATTTCAATTTGCAGGGAATTTTTTCTTATCCTCCTTCACGACTAGGAGGTATTCTATTTTTTAATACAAAGCAAAAAGCCCACTGTTGTAGGCTTTCTGTAAGATATTTCTTAAAATTAAAGCATTTTGTTGTAGAATTCAACGACAAGTGCTTCGTTGATTTCTGGGTTGATTTCGTCGCGTTCTGGCAAGCGAGTCAATGAACCTTCCAATTTTTCAGCGTCGAATGATACGAATGCTGGACGTCCAAGAGTAGCTTCTACTGCTTCAAGGATTGCTGGAACTTTCAATGATTTTTCGCGAACTGAGATCACTTGACCTGGAGTTACGCGGTATGATGGGATATCAACACGTTTTCCGTCAACAAGGATGTGACCGTGGTTTACGAATTGACGTGCTTGACGACGAGTAGTCGCAAGACCAAGACGGTAAACAACGTTATCCAAACGACGTTCCAAAAGAAGCATGAAGTTGAAACCTAGGATTCCGCCTTTGATTTTTGTAGCTTGTACGAACAAGTTACGGAATTGTTTTTCACCTACACCGTAAGTGAAACGAAGTTTTTGTTTTTCAGCCAATTGCAAACCGTATTCTGACAATTTAGAACGGTTGTTTGGTCCGTGTTGTCCTGGTACGTAGTTACGACGTGCCAATTCTTTACCTGTACCTGTAAGTGAAAGGCCAAGGCGACGAGCTTGTTTCCAAGATGGTCCTGTATAACGTGACATGTGTATGTCCTCCTGATATAAATAATATTTCGGTGGAAATAGTCACTTAGAAAGCCCTGATTCGTGCAGATGCCCTTCGCCTAAACAGCCAAGGTTACTTGTCATAAGACACCTGTTGACGAGCTTCATGCTTTCCTGCTGCTATTTCACACAAAGGCTATTGTACCATGAAAAGCTAGATTTGTAAAGGGATTTTACGCCTTTATTTCAATTTGAGGCTGAATGTAAACTTGCTTCCTAAGCCATACTGACTTTCTGCTGTGATTTCGCCACCAAGCTGATGTGCTAGTTCTCGTGCAATCGCAAGTCCTAATCCATGCCCACCTGTCTTCATATTGCGCGAAGTTTCTACACGATAAAGTCGTTTAAAGATCTTTTCCAAATCTTCAGGAAGGATCCCCTGACCCTCGTCTTTCACACTGATTGTCAGCTCTTGTTCTGTTAATTGGGCAAGAACCTCGATTCTGGTTCCTGGTTCTGAATATTTAAAGGCATTGTTTAACAAATTAACTAAAATGCGAGAAAGTTTGTCAGAATGGCTCTTGATTTTCGCCGACTCAGGTGACACTTGAATGTAAACATCCCGCTCCTCTTGTTCAATCTGGAGTTGAAATTCACTCATTGACTCAATCAGCAACTGATCTAAAAAGACCTCTTCGACTTCTTCATCAGCAGTATCTTGAGGTTGTGTGTTAAGAGTCAAAACATCCAATTCCTCCACTAGCTTGTTCAGGCGCTCGGTTTGCCGACCAATCGTGGTTAAGTAGTGGAGCCGCTCCTCTTCCTTAATCACTCCATCTAGAATTCCCTCCACAGTAACCTGAATAGAAGTAATGGGAGTTTTAATATCGTGAGAGAGCTGCGCAATCATCATTCTCTTTTCTTGCTCGCTCTCATCAAGTGATTGAAAGGTGGCTTGCAAATTGTGGGACATGTCATTAAAAGCCTGGCCCAGCTCTTGAAATTCTAATGGTCCTTTGGTTTCAATTTCTGTGCTGAAATCCTTGCTTGCTATATCCTGAGCTTGTTTTTTCAAATGTTTCAGAGAAGAGAACACAGGCGACAAAAGAAAGATGCTCACTGCAGCGCCAATGAAACTAGCAATCAAGGTCATTCCAACTAGAAAGTAAACTTCACTTTTCTCAATCAACATTCGTTGGACTGCCCAGAAAACGACCAAAATCGTTAGTAGAGTCGACACTAGATACCCCACTAAAATATAGTTTTTTAATTTCATTTTCTACCTCTTGGTCTTTCCATCTTATAGCCCAAACCCCAGACAGTTTTGATAGCAGGAGCATTTGAATTTGTATACTTGGTCAACTCTTGCCTCAAAGCATGGATATGAACATTGAGTGTATTGGTATCATCCACATAGTCCTCTTGCCATACCTTCTCGTAAAGTTCCGTCTTTGAAAAGACTCTCTCAGGATTGCTGGCTAGTACCCATAGAAGTTCAAAGGATTTTACTGTCAATTCCAAAGGTTGCTCCCCAATGCGAACCTCATGAGTCACATGGTTGATTACCAAGTCACCAAACTCGATCTGTTCTGTCTCTCCTCCACGGCTAAGGCGACGCAAGATATTATTCACTCTCAAAACCAATTCGCGTGGGCTAAAGGGTTTGACTATAAAATCATCTGCCCCCAAACTTAATCCATAAATCTTATCCTGTTCGCTTGTCTTAGCAGTTGTAAAGAGGAAGGGTTGATCCGGAGCGATATACTGAACCTCACTGATAAAATCATAACCGTCCATATTGGGCATCATGATATCTGTGATAATGAGGTCGATAGATTTTTTTCTGAAAAGTTCTAATCCCTCCCTACCATCATGGGCGACCAAAACATCGTAACCTGCCTGTATAAGATAGCGGTTTTGAATATCTAGAATATCTATCTCATCATCAACCAGCAAAATTGTCTTTTTCATCTGACACTCCTTCGATAAAAACAGTGTTATACTTGCTTTAGTATAACACTATTTTCCCTAATGTTTAAGTGATTTGAATCTTAATCTTCTCGTTTGGTTGTCAAGCCCAAAAGTCCAACAAGACCTGCCAAGGCTAGACCAAAGATACCAAGGCCAGCTGTAGCCGTTTTAGCTTCCCCAGTATTGGGTAGCATCGCTTTATCATCTTTTTTCATCATATTAGCCATTGGGCTAGAAGCTGGTTGATCTACTTTCATATCTGACATATGGTGATTTGTACCCATCATACCCTCAGTCGTACCTGTAGAGCCTGTTTCAGAAGGCTTCGTATTCATCTGACCTTGTTGAGATGGTATTGTCGCCATTTCTTTTCCACGAAGTCGAATCGTTACTTGACGAGTAGCAATCAGATTGGTCAAATCAGGTTTGCCGTCTTTAGCGCCATAGACTTTAACAGTAGCTAGGTATGTATGTGTTCCGTTAGCTCGAAGTTGATCCAGCAAGGCCTGACCATCTTTGCCAACCGTATTGCCATTCAAATCCACTTCGTAGAAATATTGGCCTTTAGCCAAGCCTTCAAGTGGCAATAGAGCAGGATTTTTAGCTGTTCCGTTGTCGGACCATGGGGCTTTGTCTGAGGCTTTTAACAAGAGGCGAGTCAACATACCATCTCCACCAAAAGCTTCGTATGGAATAACTTGGTTGACACCGGCCAAGAAAGGTCCAGGAACCTTAGCCTTATCAAGGTAGCTAGCTGGAACATCAATCATGTCTTTGACATTGTTAACAACAGACTCTTTAACCTGATTTGGTGTGGTCAAGCCATTCAAGTTAACATCCAAATCTTTAGTCGCTACCAAATTAGTTAAGTCAGGCTTGCCGTCTTTCGCACCGTACACCTTGATGGTTGCCTTATAGCTTTGAGTGCCGTTTTGTTTTAAGAGGTCAAGCAGCTCTTTATCTGATTTTCCTTGGGTACCTGCCAAGTCTACTTCGTAGAAGTAAAGACCTTTGCCCAATTTCTCTACTGGTGGGAGAGCAGGATTTTTAGCTGTTCCGTTGTCGGACCATGGAGCCTTATCGGATGCTTTCAAGATAAGACGAGTTAACATGCCGTCACCAGCGAAGAATTCATATGGAATGACTTGGTTGACACCGGCTGTAAATGGTCCCGGGAAATTGGCTTTGTCCAAGTAAGTAGCTGGGACATCTACTGTGTCTTTAGTATTGTCAGCCACACCTTTTTGCACTTCAGCTGGGGTGGTCGCTGGTTGCGCTTCACTGGCTTCACGGTCTTGTCCAGAAACTGTAGACTCAGAACTTTCCACAGGTTTAACTGCATCTTCTGTTTGTTTCTTAGAGTCAGGTTGTGCTTGCACTTCTTCTTTTGGTGCTACTACTGGCTCTTTAGCAGTTTCGTCCGCTTTTTCTGAAGAGCTTGTGGTATCCACACTTGCTTTAGGTGTTGGAATAGACTGTTCTGAAGGAAGAGCTACATCGACTGCTTTTTTGAGAACCTCTGCTGGTAAGTCGCTCTTTTCACTCACCGAAGCAGCGTCTGGCACGACTTGGGCAGGAGTCGGATTGACGACATCAGCACGTGCAGAACTTGGTTGACCAACTAGGACAAAGAAGCCACTAGCCACAACAACTGAAGCAACACCGACACTGAGACGGCGAATTGACCAACGAGTATATCTCTGATTTGGATTGAATTTCATAGGATTCTCCTTAGGGTTTTCTTTTTTTGATGATTCTAGTATAATCTCCTAAAATTAAAAAGGATTAAGAAAAAGTTAAAATTTTTCTTAAATCCCTCTTATAAAATACTTATATTGAATCGTTAATTATTTGGAAAGAGAGTACCCTTCCTCTCCTACTCACTCAGTTCAGCCAGGGTGTCCAGATGTTGGTTATTAATGACGGCCATGATATAGCTATCTGCCTGCAAGAGGTCATTGGGCCCGAATTGGACATCCAGAGGAGCATTTTCGTAGGCACGAAAGCCAAGTACGTTGAGGTTGTATCGCCCACGTAAATCTAGCTGACTGAGGCTTTTACCTACCCACGATTGAGGGATTTTCATCTCGACAATCGATACATTCTTGTCCAGCTGAAAGACGTCTACACTGTTATGAAAGAGGATGGTCTGTGCCAATGAGCGCCCCATTTCAAACTCTGGTGAGATGACTGCGTCCGCGCCAATTTTTTCCAACACCTTTTTAGCTGTATGGCTTTTGACCTTGGCAATAACGGTCGGCACTCCTAGACTCTTGCAGTGCATAACCGCTAGAACACTGGACTCCAGATTTTCACCCGTTGCGACAACTACGGTATCACAGGTGTCAATCCCCGCTGATAGAAGGAGTTCTTCATCCGTGATATCTCCAACTACCCCACGCGCCAGCACAGGTTCAAATTGATTGATGCGTTCCTCGTGGTCATCAATAGCAATGATATTCATGTCATGCTTGGCTAGGGCAGCCAAAACACTGCTCCCAAAAATTCCCAAGCCTAAAATTCCAATTGTCCGATCTGACATCGTTCTTCCTTTCTTATCCGATAGTGATATCTGCTTTCATATAGTGAATCGTATCTTTCTTGTCTGGCTGGTATTCCGCTACACTGACCAGTAGTGTCAAGGGACCAATACGGCCGATAAACATCAGCAACATGACGATACTGAGGGCTAACTTACCTAACTCCGGCGTTAAATTCGCCGTTACCCCAACAGTTGCAAGTGCTGAAATGGTCTCAAACATGAGGTAGATAAAGCGCGGATTTCCTTCTGCGGTTACCCCTAATAGAATCAAGCCCAGCAAGAAGGTCAGCAAGAAGATAATAAAGACACTGAAAGATTTTTGCACGGTTCGGGGTTCAATGGTCCTCCGAGCTACATTGGCATGAGGCAAGCCCAATAATTCACTGCGAGCAAAGACCAACAAGACAAAGAAGGTCGTAATCTTGAGCCCCCCTGCTGTCCCTCCAGGTGCCCCGCCCAGAAACATCTGCAAAATGTAGATCAGTAAGGTAACTGGTCGAGCCTGGGTGTAGTCAATTGAAGCAAAGCCTGCAGTTCTCATACTGACTGTCTGGAAGAAACTAACTAGCAGTTTTTCTGGAGCGCTGAGATTTCCAATCGTTCCAGGATTGTTCCACTCGATGAACAAAGTCGATACGGTTCCAAAGAGCAGAATTCCCGCCGTTAAAAAGAGAACCAGCTTGGTATGAAAGCGAAGACGGCGTTTTTTCTTCCCAAACTGGGTCGCTAGGTCAAACCAGACCATAAATCCTAGCCCCCCCGTGATAATCAATCCTGCAATCACTAGATTGATCAAGGGATCCGTTTGAAAAGCTACCAAACTCGTACTTCCAAAATTATCAAATCCAGCATTACAGAAAGCTGAAACAGCCAAAAAGATAGAAGTTAAAACCCCTCGTCCCCATCCAAATTCAGGAATGAAGCGGAAACTCAGAAGAAAGGCACCGATCCCTTCCACCAAAAAAGTCGTCAGAAAAATCGAGCGGATGAAGTCCTTTAGAGACTGGGTTTCTCCATAACCAAAACTTTCTTGAATAGTCTCACGGCCACGAAGACTGAGCTTTTGCTTGCCTTGGATATAAAAGATTCCGATAAAAGTCATGAGCCCCAAACCGCCAATCTGGATCAAGAGCATACAGATCAACTGGCCCCATATATTGTAAGTAGAGGCTACCGGCTGGGTAAAGAGCCCTGTCACACAGACCATAGACACAGTCGTAAAGAGATGGTCAAAATAGGTCGCTTGTGACGTTGTTGCTTGCACAAAGGGAAGGCTTAAAAGAAGCGAGCCCAAGAAGATTACTAGAGCAAAACTTAAAAAGATGCGACGGGCTGGCGATAAACGAGCCAGTGTCGTCCTGATTTTTTCCAAAAAAGATTTGAATAACATAGCTACATTCTACCATAAAAACAGTAAGAACACTCACATGTAGTGCACAATGGCAAGACAGAGTTCGAGTGCCTTATCAAAAGCTTCTGCGCCCCAGTCACGACTGTCGTAGTTATCTAGATCCGCTAAGGAGTCTGCGGTAAAGAGCAACTCTCCCCAGATAACCCCACGTAGCTGGGCTACTGCCGCAAGAGCAGAGCACTCCATCTCCACAACAGCACAGCCTTCTTCCTTGCGATAGGCAACCTTTTCAGCCGTCTCTCGGTAAAAACCATCTGTCGTCCAGGTCATGACCTCCTCGTAAGGAATGCCTCTTTGTTCCAAGACTTGCTCAATGGCAGAGATAGCCTCAATCTGCATCTCCATATAACGAGAAGGCGCTGCATAGTGGTAGCTGGTCCCCTCATCTCGCAGAGCGCGAACAGGGACGAGAAAGATATTTTCCTCTATATCGGCTAGGACGCCACAGGTTCCAGTGGAAATGATTTGCTCCACACCATAGCCAATCAACCAATCCATAAACTGGGCTGCTGGAGCAGAACCAACAGGCGCTTGGGCCAGACAAATCTTCTCGCCCTTGTAGTGGAGGACGTACACTGGATACGTTTTAGTGGCAGAAACGAACTCACCAATACAGTCCGCCCCTACTTCCTGAGCATAACGGTCAATCTCCTCCTCCAAAAATGCATAGATACACTTCTTTGGCAACTTCAAATCTAACCCCTCATGCGTTGGCATAATGACCGCCTGAGGATTGTCATCAAACTCTAAAATGGGAATCGCATGCTTCTGAATCATAGCCCACCTCCTCTAATTTTGTACTATTGTATCAAAAGATGACACAGTGTCAAGGAGTTGTCTTTATACTCTTCGAAAATCAAATTCAAACCACGTCAGCTTCACCTTGCCGTACTCAAGTACAGCCTGCGGCTAGCTTCCTAGTTTGCTCTTTGATTTTCATTGAATATTAGCAATTCCGAAAGCTCCTCTTCCATACATTTAAGAAATCGTTGCACTGCTGGAGAAGTTGGTCTCTGTCTTGGCAAAGCAAGCCCGAGTGAGACAAACCGTGGTGGGTTTAGGGGCAACTGGACTACATCTTCTTTCCAATCCTGTGCTATCATAGCCTGATTAAAACTCACTCCTAATCCTGCTTTTACTAACTGATAGGTAGTAAATCCATCTTTTGTTGTAAAACGTGTTTTTAAATGTAAACCTTCTTGCTCAATTAGTCTGTCCTGATCTGTGTCTTGAGCTGGTAAGGTATGAATAAAATCCTCTGCCTCTAAATCCTTTATCTCGTATTGAGCTTGTCTAACCTTAGGATGATTTTTAGGAAGCCAAACAAGAAGTGGATCCCGATAGAGTTCTTCCCAACTATAATCCGTCTTATCTTGAGGTTCTGCACATAAACAGATATCGACAGATTTTTCTGCCAACCACTTAGCTATTTCCTTATTCCCACCCTCCAACAACTTAATCTGTATATTGGGATAGCTTTCTGAAAAGACTTTTAAAAGACGAGGCATCCACATAGAGGATACACTAAAGTAGCAGGCAATCGTGATAGAACCACGGACGACTCCTTTTATATCATCGCTCATCTCTTGCGCAGCCTGACTAGATTCAACGATTTCCCTGAAATAAGGCAACATCAATTTCCCATTTTCAGTTAAACGAACTCCTTTTTTACTGCGGATAAACAAAGAAAATTCTAATTCCTCTTCCAAGCTAGAAATCATTCTAGTGATCCCTGACTGAGTATAGTTGAGTTGTTCTGCTGCAGCTGAAAAAGAACCTGTTTCACTGGCAATTAGAACCGCCTGGCATTTACTTGTGTCCATTTTTCACTCCTTTTCTTTTATCTATTCCATTTTATCATAGTTGATATGATTTTTTGACGTTTGTGTAATGAATGTATTTCTTGTACAATAAATACATCAATCAAGAAAGAGGTCTTTTATGACAAACGAAATCCTAAATTTTGCAAATGATTATCTTCAAGGAGCACACCCTGCGATTCTTCAACGAATCATGGAAACCAACGAAATGGAAATGAGCGGATATGGGAGCGATTCGATTAGTGCCAGTGCTGTTGAAAACATTCGCAAAGCCTGCGCTTGTCCACAGGCAGCGGTTCATCTTCTTGTCGGTGGAACCCAAACCAATCAAGTCATGATTGACAGTCTCCTCCAATCTTACCAAGGGGTGATTGCTGCAAAAACGGGTCATATCAGCGTTCATGAGGCTGGTGCTATCGAATTTGGAGGTCACAAGATACTCGAACTGGAGGGAGCAGATGGAAAATTGACAGCCCAGCAAGTCAAAGAAACTATTGAAGACTATTGGGCTGATAAAAACCATGAGCATATGGTCATGCCAGGAATGGTCTATCTCTCTCAACCAACTGAGCTTGGAACCCTTTATTCAAAAGCAGAATTAGAAGCTATTTCTCAAGTTTGTAAGGAAAAGAATGTTAAACTCTTTGTAGATGGTGCTCGTCTTGCTTACGCTCTTGCCTGCCCTAAAAATGATGTTAATCTTGCTGATTTGGCTCGCTTATGCGACGCTTTCTATATCGGAGGTACCAAATGTGGCGCTCTTCTCGGGGAAGCAGTCGTTATCCCAAATCCTCAACTTCTTCCTCACATGACCACCATTATCAAACAACATGGTGCCCTTCTAGCTAAAGGAAGACTTCTCGGTATCCAATTTGACGAGTTGTTTAAAGACAATCTCTATCAAACGATTGGCAAAGATGCGATTTCCTACGCCAACCAGATTCGTCTAGCTTGTAAAAATACTGGTCTCCCCCTTTATTTTGAAAATCCAACAAATCAGGTCTTTTGTATTGTGAATGATGAACAGATGAAAAAACTGGGGCAAAAGGTGAGCTTCTCTTACTGGGAAAAATACGATGATAAGCATACCATCATACGTTTTGCTACTTCTTGGTCTAGTCGAAAAGAAGATGTAGAGGCTCTATGCAAGGCGATTGAGGAGTTATAATACTCTTCGAAAATCAAATTCAAACCACGTCAGCTTCACCTTGCCGTACTCAAGTACAGCCTGCGGCTAGCTTCCTAGTTTGCTCTTTGATTTTCATTGAGTATAAATAAAAACAAAATCTACTTCCCCAGAATAAGATACACAGAAATTACTAATTAAAAAAGATAGCAATCTAATTGAATGCTATCCTTTTTTGTTTATCCTTGTCCGCCAGGAGCTGGTCCTCCGCCTTGAGGACCCCCATTCGGTCCACCGCCTCCAGGCATAGAATTGACAATTTCCGTTTGTTTTTCACCGTTGAGATAGATGTCTCCGCCTGTATAGGTCGCAGTTCCATCAAAGTCAAAACCTGTTTGACCTGTCATTTTAATGGTTCCGCCTGTGACCGTCACGTTCCCGTTTGAGTCGATTGGGTCTGTGTCCCCTTGGCCTACTTCTACTGTTAGATTTCCACCGTTCATGGTGAAGAAGATTTCACTTTGTTGGGCGTTTTTATTAGCCGCGTTGACTCCATCATCTGTTGAATAGATGCTAATGTCCCCTCCGTTGATAGTGATTGACTTACCTTCAAGTCCTTCTATCGAATTCTTGACGGTGTAGGTCCCACTATCGATGACAAGGTCCCCAGAAGCGTGGATGCCATCATCCCCTGCTGTAACGGTGATGTTGTTGTTAGATAGGTACATGGTTCCGACTGAAGTATCCTCATCATTGTCCACCTTGACTCCATCTTCTTTAGCATCGATGGTCATGGTTGTACCAGTGATATTGAGTTCATCATTGACATTAAAGGCATCGCCAACTGCTGTGATGTTATAGATTCCACCCGTGATATGGAGGGTGTCGTTAGCCTTAATACCATTATTTTTCTTACCTTCTACATTAAGAGTTCCTTTCCCGTTGATGGTTAAATCCACCTTAGAAAATAAGGCTGCGTCGCCTTTTTCGTCGCTGTTCGAGCTTGAGTCAGAAAGACTGTTGGTTGTTCCTTCTGCTAGAGTCAGGTAGACATGACCAGCTGATGTAGCAGATATCGCTGCATTGCTATTGGTCATGGTAACACCTTTTAAGACTAGCTGAACATTTGCCGACTCATCTGCTTCAACCTTGATCTGTACTCCGTCAGACTGACCTGAAATTACATAGGTTCCAGATTTTGTGATGGTCACTGTTGAGCCAGAGACTGTCACACCATCTCCAGAGACGTTTGCAGATGAGCCAGATAGCTCGATCTTAGAAGCTGTGCTTTCATTATAGGAAGTATCATAGTCCTTCTCTGTGAAATAGGAAGTTTGGTTTGTTTTGGTTGAAGTTGTTGCATTATTTGTAGTTGCATTGGTATTGGATGTAGTTGTTGACTGGGCACATGCTGCCATCAGCACCATTGCTGTTAGACTCGTTGCGAGTAGGAGCCATTTTTTTGATTTCATACCTTTTTCCTCTCCTTCGTATGATATAGCTAGACAGTCTACAGAAGATTCCTGAAACAAAACTAAAACTTTTCTGAAAGTTTCCTTAAATATAGTTTCACTTAGTATTCTTTTGAAAAGGCTACTAGAAACAATTTGAGAATACTAAAGTACAGTTAATAGTTTTTAAAACCAACATCCCCCTGTGCCATGTCACTCTAACCAAAAAAGCCAAAAAGAAGAAAAATTTATAAGACTACGATAAAGATTACAAAAAGAACAGCCCCAGCTGTACTTTTTAATTTTCTTTTACAGGTATCTCCTTAATCACACGCGCAGGATTGCCACCTAAAACAACATTGTCTCCGAAGGACTTGGTAATCACAGCCCCTGCTCCCGCCACTACGTTATTTCCCAGTGTCACTCCAGGAAGGACAATGACGCCACCTCCAGCCCAGAAATTGTCTCCGATGGTGATGGGCTTGCCGTATTCGACCCCTGAATTGCGTTCATGCGGATCCAGTGGATGGAGTGGGGTTAAAAACTGACAGTTGGGGCCAAGCATGGCATTGTTGCCGATGCGAATCGGACAAACATCCAGCATGGTCAAATTCCAATTAGAATAAAAATTTTCCCCTAGATGGATATTGACTCCATAATCGACCACCAGGCGTGAATTGACATAGAGATTTTGCCCAGTTGAACCAAACCAAGTCTTGATAATCTCCGCCCCTTTCAAGGGATCTAACTCCTGGTTGAAATCAGCCTGCTTCTGACGTGCTGTCTGAGCCAAGGCCCGCAACTCGGGATCAAACGGATGATAGGGCTCTCCCGCTATCATTTTCTGGTATTCGCTGGTCATCTTAACACCTCATACTTACTTTGGACTCATCATATCAAAAAGCCTTTGAAAGGTCAAGAATAGCCTGCTTTCTAGACTCTCAAAACCAATCCCCTCCAAGTTAAAACAACTTGCTTGACAAAAGCTTGACTTCATGGTTTAATATACCCCATAAGGGTATATTTGGAGGTGCCTATGTTTCACTTATTATTTACAAAAATTGACAGTATTTCTACCAGCGAGTTAGAAGCTAAACTCAAGGAACCGATTCAGCTACTAGATGTTCGGACGCCTATGGAATTCCGTAGAGGTCATATCAAAAATGCCAAAAATGTTCCTTTAACGGAAATCGGTTCTTACACACCAGCGACAAAAGAAACACTCTATGTCATTTGTCATTCTGGTGTACGAAGCAAACTAGCTGCGAAAAAGCTTAAGAAAAAAGGCTACGATGTCATCAATGTCCGAGGCGGTATGAGCGCTTGGACAGGTAAGGTCATCTAGAAGTATAAAGGAGAAAGTCAATGAAAATTATCATTGTCGGAGGAGTTGCAGGCGGTATGTCAGCAGCAACCCGTCTCAGACGCCTCATGGAAGACGCTGAAATCACTATTTTTGAGAAAGGTCCCTTTGTTTCCTTTGCAAACTGCGGACTTCCTTACTATGTTTCAGGAGAAATTGCAAACCGTGAGAGTTTATTGGTCCAAACTCCTGAAAGTCTCCGGGCACGCTTTAATCTCGATGTGCGGCCATTTCACGAGGTCATCCAGATTTCGCCAGAAGAACACACTGTAACGGTGCGACACGATGGACAGGAATTCACAGAAAGCTACGACAAGCTGATTCTCTCCCCAGGAGCCAAGCCCTTTATCCCTACCATCGAAGGCTTGGCAGAAGCTAAGCATACCTACACGCTTCGCAATGTTCCTGATCTCGACGAAATTATGGCAGCCTTGGACAATCATCCAAAAGAAGCTGTCGTTATCGGTGCAGGCTTTATCGGGCTTGAAATGGCTGAAAATCTGGCAAAACGTGGATTGCAAGTCACCATCGTGGAGAAAGCACCCCATGTCTTGCCACCATTAGATCAGGAAATGGCGGCCTTTGTCCAAGCAGAATTGGTCAAAAACGGCGTTCTCGTTATCACTTCTCAGTCTGCGACTCGATTTGAAGAGCAAGGAAAAACCATCGTTCTCGAAAATGGTCAAAAGATTGCTTCTGACCTCACCATCCTTTCTGTCGGTGTTGAACCTGAAAACGGACTGGCTCAGGCAGCTGGGATTGAACTGGGACTACGTGGCGGTATCTTGGTCGACGAACACTACGAAACCAGTCAAAAAGATATTTTTGCAGTTGGAGATGCCATCGTCGTCAAGCAAGAGATTACTGGCCAAGATGCCCTCATCTCTCTAGCTTCTCCTGCCAATCGTCAAGGACGCCAAGTGGCGGACGTCATCGCAGGACTCGGTCGTACAAACAAGGGCAGTATCGGCACTGCTATCGTTCGTGCCTTTGATATGACAGCTGTTTCGACTGGTCTCAGCGAGCGTACTCTTCGTACCAACCAAATCCCATATCAAGCCCTTCATGTCAGTGGGAAAGACCACGCTGGTTATTATCCAGGCGCTACTGATATGACCTTGAAGCTCCTCTTTGACCCAACCACTGGAAAAATCTACGGTGCCCAAGGAGTCGGGAAGAAAGGTGTTGACAAGCGAATCGATATCCTGGCAACTGCTATCAAGGGAAATCTCACCGTCTTTGACTTACCAGAATTGGAGTTCACCTACGCGCCACCATTTGGCTCCGCTAAGGATCCCGTCAATATGCTGGGTTACGCAGCCTTGAACCTTATCGAAGGTCTCAGCGACAACGTTCAATGGTACCAGCTCGAAGACGAACTAGCTTCTGGTAAGAAATTCCTAGATGTGCGGACAAGTGGCGAATTTCAGAGTGGTCGACTCAAAGTCGACACTATCCACATTCCCCTAAACGAACTTCGTGAACGCTTGGATGAACTGGACAAGAACCAAGCCTACATCGTTAGCTGCCACAGTGGTTTGCGCAGCTATATCGCAGAGCGTATCCTCAAACAAGCAGGATTTACCGTTCAAAACCTTGACGGCGCTTATTCACTATACAAAATGGCTAACCCAGAAGGAGTAGAATATGGTAACTAATATCAGCATGGCTGACTTTTATGAAAAATATCAAAATGAAAAACTAGATCTTATCGATGTACGTGAAGTACATGAGTTTCAAGCAGGACATGCGCCAAGTGCAAAAAATCTTCCGTTAAGTACCTTGGAGCAAGGCTACAAAGAACTCAAACCTGACCATGAATACCATGTCATCTGTCAAGGTGGAGTGCGTTCTGCCTCTGCCTGTCAATTTCTTAGTGCCCAAGGTCTCACCGTTATCAACGTAGAAGGTGGTATGAATGCTTGGCCCGGTCAAGTAGAATAATCAAAAAACCGATTAAGATGAACTTAGTCGGTTTCTTTAATATTTATAACTCGATGATATGAGCCTCATAGCCAAAGGCTTCTAGGAATTTGAGTATATCTGTCGTATCTAAAAAGAGAGTTTTTTCATTGGTATTGGGGTGAAAACTCATCCGTTTTTCAGACATGATTTCTTTGTCAAAATAAACTTGAATGTCCTTGTCAGTATTGTTCAGCAAGCCAAATGGAGAGACAACGCCTGCGGGCAAGCTCATTTTTTCAAACAAGCTCTCAGAGGAAGCCATACGGATTCTATTGGCTCCTACCAAGTCTTTCAAGAGGTCCATATCCAAACGTTTCTTATCATCCATAATCACGAGATAATAGGCTGTTTTCTTTTTGTTGGTGAGAAACATGGTTTTGGTACGGACACCTTCGATCCCTTCGATAAAGCTATCGGCTTGCTCTGTCGTCAAGGCTGGCTCGTGCTCCACGATTTCAAAGGGAATATCTAGCTCATTTAGCATCTCTACTACTTTTTCGTATGCTTCCATTTGCTGGCCTCCTTTAACTTGTCTTACTACCTTTAATTATACCAAAAAATGGGGTTTCTTCCAATTTATATCCAAGTATCTCTAGGTTTCTTTCATTTTCATACAAGTTATCTTAGACAGAGCCCCAACTGTTAGGATGGGCATGATTTCCAGCCAGCAAGCCCATCTTTTCTTTCCACCGCATAGCCACAAGGTATATCCGCGACTTGTCCGATAGATGCGTCTAGTTTAAATGCTTCAGCTAGGGAAATGAGACGTGCATCCTCTCCAGTGTGGTCTTCTGAACACAAAAATTGCCACATGCCATCCTCTTCATCGTGGGAGATAAAGGTGATCGGATTTTTGCCAGCCAAGACATGGTGACAAACTATACAGGCTGTGTTGGGTGCATCCTTAAATGCAAAAATCATCTTGAACTCCCTCCTTGAAATACACTAGCCATTACATATTTTTTGCATGGCCGAAACGCTGATTGATTGTGTGACTTAAGGTGACTAATTTTTCCAGAATATCCCTCTTGCAGATAAATAGCACATAACTATCGCTATTAATATCCATACAAGCAAGACAGAAATCGTGTCCAGCCCATCTTTCGTCCAAAATTTTACACCAAGTAGGGAGGTCATCACCCTCGTCGAACCAATTCTCCTCCAAATCAAGAGTTTGTTTAGTTGCCAGAGGCTCTAGTTGGTACAAGAATTCTTCCTTATCTGTCTTCCAGTCTAACTCAATGACTGTATTCACAGTGAGCAGTTCATCAGCAATAGCAAGCCATTTTATCGTAGCTTCATTGACTTCTTCTCCTATGCCCCGCTCGTCATATCTCTCTGCATACTGCTTGAAATAGGCTTTCGGTGACTCAAAACAGAAGGTCAAACGAGATCGTACCTCACTATCATCTGTTAGCAATTGGGTTATTTCCTGATAGATTGCGATATTTTTCTGCTCATCTGTCCGCATATCTAATACAATTTCCCAGTCTTCTAGGTCCGGTGTGACTCTGTTCTCCAAATATGCCCGAAGCAAGTCTTGAGTTTCTTTCTCGCTCAGACCATTTTTTTCGTAGATTACATTCTCGTTGATTCGTTCGGCGTCGGCAATACTGATCTCAAAACGAAAAGCGTCCGAATCTTCATCCTGACAAACCTGTACAAAATCCGATACAAGCTGACTCCCCTTTAGTTTAACTGGTTGCTGAGGTATTAAAGTGAGAAAATCCCTATCACCATCTTGGACAGCTGCCAGTTGCTGCCATACTTCCTCAAGTTCAAAGCCATTTTGTTCCTTCTCACCATCATCTAGCACCCAATCCGCAAAGATTCTTCCGGAAATACTCGCAAAATCTTCTCCCTCATCTCCTGCTAGATAAGGCTGATCACTTGTAACAGGGGCCATCTCTTTGACTACCTTTTCAGCCTCTTTTTGAATCCAAACTTGTCTAAAGAAATGGGCAACAACGCTAGGAAAGATCAAGACAGGCAGACAAATAAGAGTCCCTGCAAGTGCGAGACCCTTATATCGATTTTTTGTGGGGCTCCCTTCTGATAGCTGATTTAGAAAGTTCGCTACTTGATTGAACAGTCCACCCCCAGTGAACCAGAATAGGAACAAACATTCCACACCAAGTAGGCCAAGCCAGATAAGCGCCATTCGTTTCGCTGCCTGACTACAGATCTCCATTTTAGCTTGTATAGGAATAGCTTCTGCCTCAGGAACACTCTGAAACCATTTTTCTGCTCGTTCTTCTTTTGTCATCTTTCCCCTCCTGTGATCCACTTTCTTATCTTGTTCTATCACATAGAGAACTACTATTTTCGTTTGATTAGGTACTGAACAGCCTTTTCTAAGCGCTCTTTTTGAGCCTCAGGGTCGTCTAGGGGTTGGTTGATGCAGGCCGTGAGATTCTCGGTAATGATCATCTCAATCACGCGCTCCACACTCGAACGAACCGCTGTCAACTGAGTAATGATATCTGCACAATCACGATCTTCTTCGATCATCTTTTGAATTCCACGCAACTGCCCCTCTGAACGTTTCAGGCGTGTTATATACTTTGAGTTTGTCATTTATTTATCCTTGGTCGATTTTTCTTCATTATATCTCTAATGGACTCCTTTGTCAAAGTTCTCGTTCCCTCTTTATCTATAGAATCTTACCCTGCTATCGCTTTCATGGTATAATAGAATGACAAATACTATTAGAATCTATGCTCGTAGCAATACGAGTCATTCTTAGAATGGACCAGCCTATGAACTCTATCTATGGCCCTTGCGAAGTCTACTTACCCACTATCTTGCAGACTTTTATTCAAGATATGGAAGAAGCCGCAGCTAATTATAAAAAAGAAACCTCCCTCAAACTATATGAGCATTTGCATGCGCGTATCAAAACCGAGGAAAGTATGCGTGAAAAATGCCAACGCAAAGGCCTTCCTCAGACGAGTCAATCCGCTCTTAAAGAAATCCGAGATGCTATCGGTGTTCGGATCATCACAGGCTTTACAGATGATATCTACCGCATCGTAGAGTATATTCGTCAGATACCCACCATCCATATTTTCAAAGAGAAAGACTATATCCGTCAGGTCAAGCCCAATGGCTACCGTTCCTACCATCTGATTCTCGAGGTGACTACCCCCTACCCAGACTGTCTGGGAAATGCCCAAGGTACCTACTTTATCGAGATCCAGCTACGCACGATTGCTATGGACTCTTGGGCCAGCCTTGAACACCAGATGAAATATAAGAAAAACATCCAAAATCCTGAGCGAATCACACGTGAGCTCAAACGTTGTGCCGATGAGCTTGCTTCTTGTGACTTGACCATGCAGACCATCCGTGATTTGATTCAGCGATCTGACCAAGACTAAGGAGAACCTATGAAAATCCTACTTGCCGAAGATGAAACTCAACTAAATCGCGTCATCACTGTTGCTTTAGAACGCGAGGGCTATAGCGTTGATTCTGTTTTTAATGGACAAGATGCTGTCGAAAAAGCTACAACTAACCACTATCACCTCATGATTTTTGACATCATGATGCCAATCAAAACTGGAATCGAAGCCCTCAAAGAAATCCGTCAGTTGGGCAATACGACCCACGTCATCATGCTGACAGCCATGGCCGAAGTGGACGACCGCGTAACTGGACTAGATGCAGGTGCCGACGACTACTTGACCAAACCCTTCTCTCTCAAGGAACTATTGGCTAGACTCCGTTCTACTGCCCGCCGTCTGGAGGACTATACCCCAGATACGGTCCAATTAGGAAATACTCGCTTGGATATTGACGAACAAGAATTAGCTGCTACAAACAGCATTCGTTTAGGGAAAAAGGAGACTCAACTCTTGACCCTCCTCATTCAGCATGCTAACCAGACCCTCAGTTGTCAACAACTACTAGAGCAAGTCTGGCCAGAGGAGCTGGAAGAAAGTGATTACGAGCTCGTTTTTCTCTATATTTCCTATCTCCGCCAAAAACTCCAAAGCGTTCAGTCCAACTTGCAAATCTTAGGATCTGCAGAAGGGCCTTTCCAACTGATAGGAGGAGACTAGATGTTTCGAAAACTACGCATCAAGTTTATTGTCACAGCCACTGCTGCTATCGCTCTGATTCTTGCTTTCTTTCTGGTCTTGATGAATAGCATCGTCTATACTCAGACAGAGGATAATATCCAAACCGTCCTCTCCATCTTGTCTAAAAATGAAGGCGAACTCCCAATTACAGATGAAATCAAGGAGAGTTTCACCAAAAAGAACATCCAAGAAGGGATTATCTACAATTTTCAGTACTTCTCTGTCAGAGAAAAGGGGAATGACTACACTATTTCTCTAGGGAATGTCCAATCACTAACCGAAGCAGACGTCAGAGGTTTTCTCCAGAAAATTCTTAAAAAACCGGAAACCTATGGCACGATTACTCGCAACGGGCGCTACTTCACCTACCAGATTAGTCAGACAGCTTCGGGCAAGCTCCTAGTCTTCTTTGAAGCTACCAACTACATTCGCGAACGGGATACCCTCTTTCAAGTCTCTATCTGGTTATCACTGGCTAGCCTATTTCTCCTTGCTCTGCTCTTTACCTTGATTTCTGGGATTGTTATCCGTCCCTTTGTCAAGAACTATGAAAAACAACGGATGTTTATCACCAATGCAGGTCATGAACTCAAAACACCGCTGGCTATCATTTCGGCCAATACCGAGCTTCAGGAACTCATGGAAGGAGAGACCGAGTGGAGCATCAGTACCAAGGAACAGACCGAGCGTCTCAATCACTTGATTGGAAGACTGATCCGACTTGCTCGTCTCGAAGAACAAGAAGATATCAAGCTAGCTCCTCAAAACATCTCCGTCATCGCTGAAAAGGTCGCCTCAGACTTTGCTCCTCTCTTTACCAAAGAGGATAAAAAATTTGAAAGCCTGATTGAAGCAGATATCATAGAAAAAGTTTCTCAGGAGGAATTTTACGAATTACTCAGTATTTTACTCGATAATGCCCGCAAATACTGTGATCCAGCAGGCACCATCCGTCTAACTCTCAAACGCAAAGCCTATCTCCTACGCAAGCGCACCTGTATCACCGTATCTAACGACTACAAAGACGGGCGACCTGCCAATATTAAACGCTTCTTTGACCGCTTTTATCGCGCTGAAACATCACACAATAACCAAACCACCTCTGGGTATGGCATTGGCCTCTCTATGGCTCAACACCTTGTCAGCCTGTTTAGAGGGAAAATCTTTGTCACCTACAAAAAACAGGTGATTACCTTTACCATCTGGTTGTAAACGTGGAGAGTCTAGTCGGAGTTCATTCAATTACAACATAAGGAGACGCCAATGGAATTTTTAGTAGTTGAGGAGGGGATTCCTCAAAGCATCGGTTGCGAAGGAGCAACGATAGCATATTATGGGAGTGAGATAGAATTTCATTATGAAACCGTGCCACCACATGGAGATGATATTTTTTCTGCAAGATTGCCTTTGTTAAATATTCAACTTCCATTTTGGATGTATGGAAGAAATCTCATATTTTTAGATGCCTATTATTTGCTTGCAGAAACAGTGGAAAAGGGCACTTGGAATCCTATAACAAGCATGCTTATCAATATCCATACAGGAAAATATGCAAGTTTGGACCACTGGTACAACAACATTTCGGTCAAGGAAAAAGAAATCGAGTTAAAAAATGACTACGATGGAAGATCTAGGATTTTAAAAAATGTTGATGGGCTTAAGTGGCTTTAGAAATGTAAAATGCAAATGTTAGTTTTATATTAAAGGAGAAGAACAATGGCCAAAAAAAGAGTGACCTTACCTAAAAATTTTGATGAACTGATTACAGCAGGAGATATTGAAGCTCTTAAAGCCGTATATGATAAATGTGAGCTTACTGCTCATGACGGCAGATACAGCTTAAATACGGCACTTCATTTTGGAGGTGTTCCTGATGAGCTTGTTATCTGGCTGGTGGAACAGGGTTTAGATGTAAATACTCCTGATTATTATGGACGTACACCATTATATACACATGCCGCTCTGGGGAGAGATACTGTAAAACTGCTATATGAATTAGGCGGAGATATACAAAAAACTGATACATATGGGAGTACACCTCTACATACGGCAGCAAGGTTTTTCCGACCTAAGATAGTCAGTTTTTTGATTGAAAAAGGTGCAGATGTTAATCCCAAAACTGTTATGGGACGAACTCCTTTAGCTGAAGCCCTTGCTACTTGTAGGCAGATTAATATTGCACAGGTAGCAGAAATTGCAGAAATGCTCATAAAGGCGGGCGCTGAGGTAACTCCTGATATGGCAGAAAGAGTCGAACTAATCGGAAAGGATTTTGAATTTCACAGAGAAAACTTTAATAAAGATTACTTGACTGAAACAGAAGCAGGGCTTGAGAGACTCTATGCACTGTTTGATGTAAAGCCTGCTCCGAAACGCAAGATACATGACGGAGTTTCTCCTATTATTGTAAAAAAAGGTTCTTGGAAGGAGCAGTATAACGAGCTTTGGGATTTACTCATTCCTTCAAGCGGGCCAGCGAAAACTGTACAAGGCGAAGTGATCCGTATAACAGGGCGCGTACAGGATGAGCTCTATAGAAATGGCGGTGTCAACTGGGATAAACACTATCGGAACATGCTGAAAGCCCTGCCAAATCATTTCGCTTCAGGTACACCACTTTCCGAAGAAGAACTGGAAGAAACTAAGGAACTGATCTCCAGCATCCGTGCAAAAGACAGTGATGAAGATACTATAACTGAACGTTTGTGTGAACTTTCGGTTCTCTGGGTAAGCTTAAATCCTGATCCACTTCCTTTAGGGGAAATAAATTATAACAGATGAGTACATAATCTGTAGGAGACTTAAAATGGTCAAATTAAAAGATATAGGAAATTTTAAATCTGTTCCACAAATTGTAGATGATATTATAAAGGGAAATATACCCGCACTAGATGAGTATTTTTCAAAGGGATGGGATATTGTGACAGTTGTTTCCTGATGCTGGATTTTGATCCTGACAAAGAAGGAAAAGAAGGTCAGATTCTTTGCTATATTCATGATCCTGATGAAGTTGTGTATGTGGCAGAAAATCTTAAAGACCTAATTTTTTCGATCATTAGGGAAATAAAAGCATAAAATGCATCCTTTGTGTAGGAAAATGTATAATGAGTACACAATTCTCTAACTCAGAAAGTACCAACCTAAAATAAAAGATTTAGAAAGAAACCGTTTATGGAAAAAATACAAACTTCACAAGAGTGGTTACAGAAATACCAAGAAATAAAACACCTGCTCACTTCGTCTGTCAATTATGCAGAGTATTTTGAGAGGAAAGAAATACAGGGTGCAGAAATTTTTGTTTTGGATATGGGGGAAGTGACTTTCCCTAGCGGAGAAATTCTGGTTCGCGATCCTTTGGTCTGGCTCCGTAGAGAGGAAAAACCCTACTTACAATCTGTTCCCAAAGGAACATATAGAATAAAAACCTTAGTAGCCAAGTTAGAAGAAGATCACTACAGGTATGTAGCAACGAGAATCCAATTTACAGATCAAGTACCAGTCATCTACTATGAAGCACTGACTGGTGATGAAGATATAGACACTGTTGAAAAAGACTCTTATTTTGGATTTGCAGTTGATGCAGGTCTGGCAACGATAGTAGATGTTGAAACCAAGAATGCCTACTGCGATTTTGAAGATAATTGGTATAAAGAAAATCCTGACAAAAATATCTACGATGATTTCTTTGCAGCAGTTTTTGCTCAAAATGCCATAGACAATCCCCTTTATCAACGTGAGGGTGGGGATTGGATTAATTTTAAAATCCCCAACACTGACCTAAGCATTCCGATGATCCAATCAGGTTTTGGAGACGGAGTCTATCCCGTCTACTTTGGCTATGATAAGGATAATCAGCTTTGTGATTTGGTTGTCGAATATATTTACCTAGGATAGAAAGGTGTAGTCATGTCACTAGAAAAAGTCTATGATTATTTTCATCATTATGATTCTAAAACCTACCAAGTTGTAGCCTGCATGGGAAATGAACCCTCCGAACAGGATATAGAAGATTTTGAAAAACTGTATCAAATCAGTCTTCCAGACGACTTTAAAGAATTTACCATGTCATCCCTAGGCGGACTCTATATGGAAGTCAGGGAGGAACTGTGGCCTAGAGCTAAAGCATTTGATGTGGCACCATTTTGGACATTTTGCCGTGGTATTAAAGTCTATGGTATTGCAAATGGGATTCCTGACTTTCTAGATATTCGACTGAAGACCAAAGAATTACATGAACTTGGCTTTGTAGATTATATCCCTTTTCTGTCTATCATCGGTGATGGAGATGTGATTTTCTGCTTTGATAAAAATAATCACATTGTCGCCTTAGATTGGTATAGTAGTGGAGAGGCTGAAGAGCTCGATAGTGACTTTTCAGATCTTTTACTCAAGCAAATCCAAGAACTGGAGGAGCGTAAAAACAGAATGTTAGAGAGAATCGAGAAACAGAAAAAAGGAAAATAAGCCTTGGACTAGTAAAGTTATCTCAAATGTCATCACAATAGCACGAAACTCAAAAGAGCTGGAAACCAGCTCTTCTTTTTATTTAACAACAAGCTCGTAACGAGTTTTGCTGGTGAAAGTTTCCCCTGCTTTGAGAATGACTTGGTCTTTGAGGTCGCTGTGAATGGCATCTGGTAAAGCTTGCGCTTCAAGGGCAATCCCATTGTGCTGTACCATTGGCTGACCAGCTATGAGCACACTCTCATCCACAAAGTTTGCTGTGTAGACCACAAAGCAAGGGGCCTCTGTCTTGAACAGCAGGAAACGACCTGAGTTTTGGTCATAAAGGAAACCAGCATTGTCATGACCGGCAGGAAGAGCAAATGGGTGATCCAAACCAGATACCAGCTGGATTTGCTCATCTTCCTCTGCAAAGATGTCCTTCAACAAAGCACCATTGTAGATATGTTTAACCACATCACGAGTAGCGTCTGGGGTCTTAGCCGGAACACCGTCCGGAGCAATTGGGTAAATGCCCTCCGTATTTAGCTGGAAGACATGGCGGTCAATTGTCTGCGTAAAATCACCAGACAAGTTGAAGTAGCTGTGGTTGGTTGGATTGACAAGCGTATCCTGATCAGTCGTTACCTTGTAGCTGACTTCGTAAGCACCAGTCTCTTCCAAGTGATAGCTGATCCAGATCTTGAGATTACCAGGAAATCCTCCTGTCCCGTCTGTACGCTCTGTGTAGAGAGTCAAGCCATGGTCGCTCACCTCGACCAATTCAAACAAGCTCGAATCCCAACCTGTTGAACCACTATGGTTACAGTTGCTGGCATTGTTGACTTCAAGATTGTAGGTCTTACCATTGAGCTCAAATGTCGCACCTGCAATACGGCCCGCTACAGGACCTACACTTGCTCCATGCTTGGGACTATTGCCTACATAGCTATCAAAATCATCAAAGCCCAAGATAACATTGGCAAAATTTCCAGCCTTGTCAGGTGTGACATAGCGCAAGATGGTCGCACCATAAGTCATGACCTCTAGCTGATAACCTGCCTCAGTCTCAAAGCGATAGACCAAGACATCCTTGCCCTCATGATTTCCAAATACACGCTCTGTGTATGCTTTCATTCTTCTCTCCTTTGACTCATTTCTCTTAAGTAAACAAACCATAGAGAGTGTATTCACCATCTATGGTTGTAGTTTCTATTTTCAGAATCCTTTGTCAGAAAACCTTAAGTATCTTCTTAACAAAAAGGGGTTCTTCTATACTTGTTTTATGCTTCCACACGTTCAGTCCATGAAGTCGCTGTGGTTTGGAGAACTTTGTTGAGTTCGTCAATGTTCTCAAATCCAGTTGTGCGTAGCCATTCACGAGCTGCTGCTTCACCGTCTTTGATGTAGGCTTCAACTGATCCTGCCCATGTTGCACGTCCGCAAAGAACACCGTTAAAGTTTGCGCCTGATTCATGAGCAAAGACAAGTGTTTCTTGGAAGAGTTTTGCTGACACTCCTGCACTCAAGTAGATGTATGGCAAGTTAGTTGCTTCATCTTGTGCTTTAAAGAAGGCTGCTGCTTCTTCGCGTGTATGAACGATTTTACCATCGCCAAAGCCTTCAACGTATTTGACGTTGACTGGAACTTCCACTTTCAAAACATCAATGTTGAAGCGTGGGTCTGAGAAGACCTTCATAGCACCGATAACCTTGTGTGGTTTCACTTTTGCGTATTCTGCAGAACCTGCGTCAGCGATTTTTTCATCGTAAGCAAGGATTTCAAGGAAGAATGGAATGTCTTCTGCCACACACTCAGAACCAATGCGTTCGATGTAGGCTTGTTTTTGTTGGTTGAGTTCGTCAGAACTGTCTACATCGTAGTAAAGCAAGAATTTGACTGCGTCAGCGCCTTGTTCTTTGATGCGTTTGGCAGACCAAACATCCAAGCAGTCAGGCAAGCGTTTGGTGCTAGTTGTGTCGTAGCCAGTTTTCTCATAAGCAAGGAGAAGGCCAGCATTGGCATCAAGCGCTTTTGTAGCTGGAAGACCATATTCAGGGTCTAGAAGCATAGAGGATGCGTATTTTGTCAATTCATCTGCTACCAAGACTTTGAGTTCTTCCATTTGAGCCACTGTTGGCTCTTCTGTTTGGTACTGAGCCATGAGGCGTTTCAAAGCACCACGTTGGTCAAAGGCAAGAGCTGAGATAATGCCGTTCTCGTCAGAGAGTTTTTGCAAGCAGGCTACTTTATTAGGACTTAATTGTAATTTACTCATAGACACTTCCTTATTTTTGATAGTCATGAATGATCACACCTTGTACCACACGGTTTACTGTGCCTGTAGGAGACGGTGTATCTGGTTTATTTTCTACCTTGAGTGAAGTCAATAGGGCAAAGAGTTGAGCATAAACGATGTAAGGGAAGACACGGTAAATATCGTTCAAGACACCGCCACAACCAAGGGCTACTTCTTTGACATTCTCAAGACCAAAAGCTTGATCACTCAAGAGCACAACACGACGAGCAATCTGGTCACCAGCCACTTCACGAACCAAGTCCAAGTCGTACTTGCGAGTGTAGTCTGTCGTTGTGCCAAAGACCAAAACAACGGTATCTTCGTTGATCAATGATTTTGGACCGTGACGGAAGCCGACTGGGCTTTCATACATAGTCGCCACTTGACCAGCTGTTAATTCCAAAATCTTGAGCTGAGCTTCATGAGCAAGTCCAAAGAAAGGACCAGCGCCCAGGTAGATAACACGGTTAAAGTCAAGGTCAACCAGCTCTTTAACATCTGCTGCATTGTCTAGAACCTTACGCGCAAGGTTAGTCACAACTTCAAAACGTTCAGCTTTCACAGCAAATTCTGTAGGATCAAAGACCAAGAGAGCTGTTAGCATCATGGACGTAAAGCTAGAAGTCATGGCAAATCCAGCGTCATTGGAAGCAGCTGGTTGCAAGAGTAAGAGATTGCGGTCATCGCCATGAGCTTGAAGAGCTAATTTCCCTTCTGCAGCACATGTAATGGTCACTTGATAGAGGTCGTCAACCAAGGCTTTAGCCAAATCAACCGTCGCC
The DNA here is from genome assembly GCF_013276505.1 of Streptococcus sp. 5905. Taxonomy (NCBI): domain Bacteria; kingdom Bacillati; phylum Bacillota; class Bacilli; order Lactobacillales; family Streptococcaceae; genus Streptococcus; species Streptococcus sp. 5905. Next base: position 46,501 of record NZ_VMLC01000005.1, on the reverse strand, counting down.
ACACTTTCAGGTGAATTTCCACTACGAGCAAAGGAAACAAGAACAGTCGCCACATCTTTTTTCAGATAGGTTTCTGGGTTGGCAACAATATCTGTTGTCGCAATGGCATTGAAATTCCATTTGCGTTCGTCATAGACTTCCTTAAAGTAAGGCACCAAGGTATCTCCCACATAAGCGGAAGTACCCGCACCCGTCAAGATGACCTTAATATAGTCATGTTTATCAGCGATCCCTTGCAGAAAGGCTGCAATTTCTTCTCGTTTCGCTTGATAGGCTTCAAAAGCTTCTTTCCATACATCAGGCTGTTGGTAGATCTCACGAGTCGTGATTTCTGCACCCAGTTCAAGCAATTCTTCTTTTGTGTAATTTAGCATAGAGTTCCTCTAATCTATTGTTGTTTCATTCCTATTGAAAATATGGGAATGGGATTGACTCCCATTCCCATGTATATTCTATACAAGCTGTTCTAACGATTTAGCCGTTATCACATCTTATTGAATTGAGTTTCAACTAAAATCTTGGGGAAAAAAACCGATTATCGTCGGAGCATCGCTCCATCCTCCTATCGCCTATTTTCCCTGTGATTTTCACGTTGTCACATCTTATTCATCTTCGTCATCATCGAAGCCCGCTAACAAATCGTTGACTTTTACGATGCTTTCTGCAGCACGGCTCTTGTAGTCCGCATCTGCACCTGTAAGGCTTGCATTGATAAATTCAATCACCATTGGAAGATTCATCCCTGCGTAGAGTTCAATGTCGCGACCTTCCATGATCAAACGGCTTACCACGTTACATGGTGTACCACCGAGAAGGTCCGCAAAGACTAGGAAATCATCCAATCCTTCGATAGCAGCTTCAAATTTTGCAGTAAATTCTTCTGGACCATCTTCTGGAAGAAGAGCCACTGCATGAATGTTGTCCTGTGGACCCATGATCATTTCTGTGCTACCTTTAAGTTCTTCACAGAAACGACCATGACTCACCAAAATTAATGATTTACTCATAAATTATGCGCCCATTCCAAGCAAGAATTTACCGATGAATGAAAGACCTACTGCAAGAACGATAATGATACCGATCGCTTTAGTAGAGTTCATACCTTTCTTACCAAGCAACCAGAAGATAAAGGCAGTAAAGATTGCTGGGAGCAAACGTGGGAAGATTGAGTTCAAGATGTCTTGGAAGTCAATCATCTTTTCACCGATTGGCAATTTGTAAGAAATGTCAAAGTTGATCATTGTTGCTACAAGAGCACCCATCATGAAGACACCAAGTACAGATGCAGCGTCAATCAAAGCTGTCAAGGTACTTTGCATGTTGTTGATAAGGTTAACCCCTTCTTTATAGGCAAATTCCAATTGTTTCCAACGGAAGATGTCATAAGCAACTGCAACTGCGATCCAAAGGAAGATACCCCATGGTTGGCCAGCGATAGCCATAGTTGCTGCGATAGATCCCATGATAGCAGGTACAAGTGAACCAAAGATTGTATCTCCAAGAGGAGCAAATGGTCCCATCAAACCTGTCTTGATACCGTTAACGGCATCTTTTGAACCCACACCATCTTTTTCTTCCATGGCAAGGTCAAAACCAGCGATAATTGTGTGGAAGAATGGTGAAGTATTGAAGAATTGAGTATGAACTTTCATCATTTCTTTCAATTCAGGAGTTCCATCCCCATACATTTTACGCAATTGAGGCAAGATCATGTAAAGGTAACCAGAAGCTTGCATACGTTCGTAGTTCCAACCTAATTGGAAAGTAAACAAGCTACGTTTGTTGATTTGATTAAAATCTTCTTTTGTAAGTTTGTAATTAGAATTCGTCATCTTCGATTTCCCCACTTTCTGATGGTGTAGAAGGTGCTGCTACAGCTACTTTTTGGCTGTTCTTAAAGTGAACAACTGCAAGGAAGATACCTACGATAGAAATACCAATCATAGACAAACCTTTGAAGTTATTCGCAAAAGCAATTTTTTCAGCAACATCTTTAGGTAGAGTACCAAGGATACCCGCAACAGCTCCACCAAGACCTGTTACATATGAGTAAAGAACAGTCAACATAGCTGTCAAACCGAATCCCATTGCAAGGTAGTGAAGGTTACGTTTAACTGGAAGGTAACGAAGCAAGATTGCAAATCCGAGACCTGGAAGCATACGACCTGCAAGTGTCAAACCGTCTGCAACCCATTGGTATTCTTTAACAAGGTCTACTACTGATTGTACGAAAGCACCACCAAAAGCAAGAGCGAAGAATACTGGAAGGGCACGAGAAAGAGCCCATGGAAGCGCACCAAGTAGGTAGTTGCGTTCGATACCTTTGTAGTCAAAGCGTTCGATTGCAGCATCAATACGGTGTGCAAAGAAAGTAGTTGTCATACGTCCAAGAACGTCGAAGTATGTCAAAAGTGCTGCTACTGGTACAGCGATTGTTGTAATCGCAAGGTCTGTATCAATACCTTGAGAGATAGAGAATGCTGTTGCAAGAACCGCACCAGAAGTTGCGTCAATACGAGAAGCACCACCGAAGGTACCAACACCGAGAACGAACAACTGCAAGCTACCACCGATAAACAAACCAGTTGTCACATCTCCCATGATCAAACCAGTAATGAAACCAGCGAATACAGGGGAACCTGCAGATGAAACGATTGTCAACTCATCACAGATTTGATAAGCTGAGTACAAAGTGAGAAGTAAAATTTGCCACCATTGTATCATAACAATGACCTCCTAAAAATTTTTTCCTATTTTAATAAGCTCAAAAAGTCTGAAACTGGATCATTTGGAACCATTTGAGCAGTGAGTTTAACACCTTTTTCTGCAAGTTTGTGGAAGTCTTCCACATCCTTATCTACCACGTTGATAGAACGTGTGATAGAGCGAGTTTCTGGTGTTTGAGACATATTGCCGACGTTGAGTGTTTCAAGCGGTACACCTGCTTCGACCAAACCAAGGAAACGGTCTGGTTTACGTGCAACGATAAAGAGACGTTGGCTATCGTATTTACCAGCAAGGATATTTGCTGCTGCTTTCTCAATTGGCAAGATACTAAGTTTCACACCTGGTGGTGTCGCAAGTTTCAAGCCGCTCTTTTCAATATCGTTGTTAACGACTTCATCGTCTACAACCATAATGCGCGAAACATTTAGTTTTCCAGCCCAAAGATTGGCTACTTGACCGTGGATCAAACGTCCATCGATACGGCATCCTACAATTGTCATAAATTTTCCCCCTTTATGTGTTTTAGTGTAGGTTTACGAGTTAAATGAATCTCTTCTTTATATTCACCCTCAGTTTCAAAGATGATGATGCGGTTATCACCTTGCTTGAGGTAGCTATGAGGGATATAAAGTGAGAGGGTCGGGCCGACATTCCAGAAACGTCCTAGGTGACGCCCGTTGACAAAGGCAACTCCCTTACCAAACTCAGACAAGTCTAAGTAGGTATCCTTCGGCTCTTCGACCGTAAAGTCGAAAGCGTAAAAGGCTGGTTGTCCTTCTGTCCATCCTTTTGAAAAATCAATTTTCTCAGGATTATCCAGTGGCAGTGGATATTGTTTCCAATTCAGTAAGAAATGTAGATCCTTGCAGACACCTGTTCGAATTCCTTTACGCTGCGTATCTGCCAAGAACTTATGCCCGTAGTTGACACGCCCCATATTTTCGATCAAGATGTCAATCTCTGAAAAGCCTTCTCGGTTGCCTTGACAGTAGATATCTTCACCAATCTCTGTCTGGTATTGAGTAGCAATCCATTGACTATCTACATAGAGTTGAGCTCGGTCACGTCCATCGATGATACGTAGACGTTCCTCTTCTGCATCCCAACTTGCTTCGGTACGATAGAGAAGGTAGCCATAACTTTGACCAAGTTCTTCCATCGCTTTTGGATAGAGGCTTTCAGTAGGACTAGAGAGACTATCCAGGGTTTCAAACAAGGAAACTTTTTCGACTAGTGGAATGGATTCCATTTCCATGCTTTCCTTATAGAGTGGTTCCAACTGTGGATACTCTGGGAAGTGTGTTGCCATCATCTTCTTGACTGCCAGGTATTTAGCAGTTGGATTTCCTTCTTCATCGAGAAGGGCATCATAGTCGTAAGATGTAACTTGTGGCAAATCCAGAGTTCCTCGAGCCGAGCAACCATTCATGAAACCAAAGTTTGTGCCACCATGGAACATGTAAAGGTTGATAGAGCCTTGCTCCAATACCTCTCGAACAGCTTCTGCCAATTCTTTGGGATCACGTGTGATGATGGGTTCTTTCCAACGGTTGAACCAACCATCCCAGAATTCCATACACATGAGGGGCCATTTTTTGCCATACTCATCAAAGAATTCTTGCATCTGTGAAAAGTTGTACGGAGCTTTAGAACCGAAGTTCCCTGTCACAAAGAGGTCGTCTTCGATCAAGGTTCCGGCTTTCAGAGTAGCCCTCCATGGACCATCTGAAGTAAAGAGTGGGCAATCAATCCCTCGGTCTTTCATCAATTTTCGAATCGCTCTCAGATAAGACTTATCTTCTCCATAAGAGCCATATTCATTTTCGACTTGCATCATGAGAATGTTTCCGCCATTATCCAACAAGCGAGGTACAAGCCTTGGCAATAATTGGTCATAATAGCGAGCAACAGCCTCGATGTAGGCCGGGTCAGACGAGCGAATTCGCATGTCCTTGGTCAAGAGCCAAGCCGGCAAGCCACCAAATTCCCATTCCGCACAGATAAATGGAGACGGGCGTACAATGGCATAGAGACCCAAATCTTGTGCAATTTGAAGAAATCTCTCCAAATTTCTGGCACCTTCAAAATCAAACTCCCCTTCAACAGGTTCGTGTAAATTCCAAGCCACATAAGTCTCGACTGTATTAAAGCCAAGCGCCTTTAAGTTATAGAGGGAATGATACCAATCCTCTGCTGGAATCCTAAAATAATGAATGGCGCCGGACAAAATCTTGAACGGTTTTTCGTCTAAATAGAAATCGTCCTCAATTTTAAATCTTGTCATGTTATTACCTCTGACGAATTAAGTTTGCGCTTTCATTTATTATAATATTAACTATAATCAAATCTTTTGCATTTGTCAATAGGTTTTAGAAAATTCTTTAAAATTTTTCTATTTTTTTACTTCTTTTTTACCAAAATTGTCTAAAAATAGCATGAAATGAGGGCTTTTGCACGACCTCTGTTTTGATGGTGCTTTTATATATGTGCAAAATAATATTTTTAATGTATTATGTTATTTTTTCATCTAAATGCTACTATTTTCTTTGTGTTTGTGGTAAAATCAAAGAAGGAGAAAGAAAAAAATTGAGGTGCAATTATGGCTATTCCAAAATACCAATATATTAAAGACGAACTCAAGAATAAAATCATCTCAGGTCAATTTGCGAGTGGAGACAAGTTTTATACTGAAGCAGAGTTGATCGCCATGTATGATGTCAGTTCTATCACAGTTGTTCGTGCCTTGAACGACCTTGCCAAAGATGGCTATATTGTCCGCCAACAAGGAAAAGGAACTTTTGTTTCACGCGCTCGTAAGCACAAACTCGTTGAGTTTTCAGACGTAGAAATTTTTGAAACAAAAGACGATAAGGTAACTGTCCTTTCTATCGAACGTGGAAATAAGCTTGAATATTTGGAAAAACTTGGTTTGCGTGGAGACCAGTTCTACTACAAGATCGAACGGACACGTCAAACTAACGGTGTGACCTATATCTACCACACTTCTTATATTCCCGAACAATATATCAATGCCAACTATCCAAATCTTGACTATTATAGTTCTATCTATAAACGTTTTAAATTGGATTACCGCATTCACATGACTGATGAGCATTTTGAGGAAATCAACGAAATCGCGTTCCCAACACCCGAGCATGCTGCTTCTACGTTGGGAATTGATACACAATTTCCAACTGTCTTCCAAACAAAGACTACAAAACTTGAAGCCACTGGCCAAGTCCTTGCCTATAGTGAAACTTATAAGCGAGCTGACTACTACAAAATCAAATTCATCTCGTGTGATCGAGGTCATTAAGAAAAAGCTTGAGCCTAGCTCAGGCTTTTTCTATGTTCATTATAGCATGCACCATTTAGTATGAACATATGACGAAGGGTAATTCTTTAATTAGTAGTGCTTTTACTAAAAACAAGTTAAATATTGGCTAGATTTTCCTTGTTTTTAGTTTTTTTACAATTTTTTCCTAAATCTTATGATTTCCTCCATTTATTATAGTTCTTTCATAAAGCCACTTGACTTTTTATATCTTAGATAATAAAATAAAAACAGTTTTATGTAAACGCTATCATACAATATAATAACAGGGAGGTTTTATCATGAAACTAGAAAAGAAACAGCGCTTCTCCATTCGTAAGTACGCTATTGGAGCAGCTTCTGTACTCATAGGATTTGCTTTTGGTACCCAAGTCGTGTCTGCCAACAGCGTCACTCCAACACCAGAAAATCCAAGCGCAGCTCAAACTGCTCAGGAACAGCCACAGACTGCTGAAACATCGACTGAAAGCAAGCTTGAAGAAACAGTCGAGACAAAGGAAGCCTCAGCCACACTCGCTCCAACAGTCAAAAAAACTGAATCCCCAGCAGTTGCAGAGAAAGTTGACGAGACTCCAGTCACTGAAAAAGCTACTCCTGTTTCAGAAGAAAACTCAGAACCAGTAAAAACCGACGAAGACAAGAGAAATGAAGCCGTCACACCTGCAGTAGCCACTCCTAGCACGGAACGTGCAGCTCAGGTAAATGAAAAACTGGCAAAAAGAAAAATGATCTCAATCGACGCTGGACGCAAGTACTTCTCTCCAGACCAACTCAAAGAAATCATCGACAAAGCCAAACACTACGGTTATACTGATCTTCATTTACTAGTTGGAAATGACGGCATGCGTTTTATGTTGGACGACATGACGATCACAGCCAATGGCAAAACCTATGCAAGTGACGATGTCAAACGTGCACTCGAAAACGGAACCGATGCCTACTACAAGGATCCGAACGGCAACCATTTGACAGAAAGTCAGATGACGGACTTGATCAACTATGCTAAAAATAAAGGTATTGGTCTCATCCCAACTGTAAACAGCCCTGGTCATATGGATGCGATTTTGCATGCCATGAAAGAACTAGGCATCCAAAAACCGAACTTCAACTACTTTGGTAAGGAATCTGCTCGTACCGTTGACCTTGATAACAAGGAGGCTGTTGCATTTACCAAAGCTCTGATCGACAAGTATGCTGCTTACTTCGCTGGCAAATCTGACATCTTCAACATCGGGCTAGACGAGTACGCCAATGATGCTACAGATGCTAAAGGCTGGAGCGTTCTTCAGGCTGATAAATACTATCCAAATGAAGGATACCCTGTAGGAGGATATGAAAAATTTATCGCCTACGCCAATGACCTTGCTCGTATCGTTAAATCTCACGGACTCAAACCGATGGCCTTCAACGATGGTATCTACTACAATAGTGATACTAGCTTTGGAACCTTTGACAAAGACATCATCGTTTCAATGTGGACTGGTGGATGGGGCGGATACGACGTCGCTTCTTCTAAACTTCTAGTTGAAAAAGGCCACCAAATCCTTAACACCAACGATGCTTGGTACTACGTCCTCGGACGAAATGCCGATGGTCAAGGCTGGTACAACCTCGACCAAGGACTCAATGGTATCAAGAACACTCCAATCACTTCTGTACCAAAATCTGATGGGGCTACTATCCCATTCATCGGTGGTATGGTAGCTGCTTGGGCGGATACCCCATCTGCACGCTATTCACCATCACGCCTCTTCAAACTCATGCGTAGCTTCGCAAATGCCAATGCTGAATACTTCGCAGCTGACTATGAGTCTGCTGAGCAAGCTCTGAAAGAAGTACCAACAGACCTTAACCGCTATACTGCAGAAAGTGTCGCAGCTGTAAAAGAAGCTGAAAAAACCATTCGCTCACTCGATAGCAACCTCAGCCGTGCTCAACAAGACACCATTGATCAAGCAATCGCAAAACTCCAAGAGGCTGTAAGCAATTTGACCTTCACACCAGAAGCTCAAAAAGAAGAAGACGCGAAACGCGAAGTTGAAAAACTTGCCAAGAACAAGGTAATCTCTATCGATGCCGGACGTAAGTACTTCACGCTCGACCAACTCAAACGCATCGTAGACAAGGCGAGCGAGCTCGGCTACTCTGATGTGCATCTTCTCCTAGGAAATGATGGACTTCGCTTCCTCCTTGATGACATGACCATCACAGCTAACGGAAAAACTTATGCAAGTGACGATGTCAAAAAGGCCATCATCGAAGGAACAAAAGCTTACTACGATGATCCAAACGGAACTACTCTTAGTCAAGCTGAAATCACTGAATTGATCGAGTACGCAAAATCAAAAGGCCTCGGACTCATCCCAGCAATCAACAGCCCAGGTCACATGGATGCCATGCTCGTCGCTATGGAAAAACTTGGAATCAAGAATCCTCAAGCCAACTTTGACAAGGTCTCTAAAACAACCATGGACCTTGAAAACGAAGAGGCGATGAACTTTGTCAAAGCCCTCATCGGCAAGTACATGGACTTCTTTGCAGGCAAGACAAAGATCTTCAACTACGGTACAGACGAATATGCCAATGATGCCACCAACGCTCAAGGCTGGTACTACCTCAAATGGTATGGACTCTATGGCAAATTTGCTGAGTACTCTAACACCCTTGCTGCCATGGCCAAAGAAAGAGGCCTTCAACCAATGGCCTTCAACGATGGTTTCTACTATGAAGACAAGGATGATGTTGAGTTTGACAAGGATGTCATCATCTCTTACTGGTCTAAGGGATGGTGGGGTTACAACCTTGCAACGCCTCAGTACCTGGCAAGCAAAGGCTACAAATTCCTTAACACCAACGGAGACTGGTACTACATTCTCGGCCAAAAACCTGAAGATGGTGGCGGTTTCCTCAAAAAAGCAATTGAAAACACTAAAAAAACACCATTTAACCAGCTTGCATCTACCAAATATCCTGAGGTAGACCTTCCAACAGTTGGAAGCATGCTTGCTATCTGGGCAGACAAACCAAGTGCTGAGTACAAGGAAGAAGAAATCTTTGAACTCATGACTGCCTTTGCAGACCATAACAAAGACTACTTCCGCGCTAACTACAATGCACTCCGTGAGGAACTTGCTCAAATCCCTGCAAACTTGGATGGATACAGCAAGGAAAGCTTGGACGCTCTAAATGTAGCTAAAGAAGCTCTCAACTACAACCTCAACCGTAACAAACAAGCCGAGTTAGACGCTCTCGTAGCCAAACTCAAGGCAGCCCGCCTAGGCCTAAAGCCAGCGGCAACTCACTCAGGAAGCCTCGATGAAAATGAACTAGCTGCCAATGTTGAAAGCAAACCGGAACTCATCACAAGAGCAGAAAAGATTCCATTTGAGGTCATCAAGAAGGAAAATCCGAATCTCCCAGCTGGTCAGAAAAAGATCATCACACCAGGTGTAGAGGGCGAACGCACCCATTACATCTCTGTTCTTACTGAAAATGGGAAACAAACAGAAATAGTTCTAGATAGCCAAGTGACCAAAGAACCTGTGACCCAAGTGGTTGAAATCGGTGCCCCTATTACTCACAAAGGGGATGAACACGGTCTTGCCCCAGCCGCGGAGGCAAAACCTAGACTGGACATCCAAGAGGAAGAGATTCCTTTCACCACCGTGACACGTGAAAATCCACTCTTGCTCAAAGGGAAGACTCAAGTCCTTACCGAAGGTGTTAACGGTCGTCGCAGTCATTACTACTCTGTAAGCACTAGTGCTGACGGTAAGGAAGTGAAAACTCTTGTAGATAGCCTTGTGACTCAAGAAGCAGTGACCCAAGTTATTGAAGTCGGAACCCTTGTAACCCATGTAGGAGACGAACACGGTCTTGCTCCAGCTGCAGAAACAAAACCAAGACTGGATATCCAAGAAGAAGAAATTCCATTCACTACTGTGACACGTGAAAATCCTCAATTGCCAAAAGGACAAACGCAAGTAGTCGTTGCTGGAGTAAATGGTCGCCGTACGATTTTCTACTCTGTTAGCACTACTGCTGATAGCAAGGAAGAAAGAACCCTTGTCAATAGTGCGGTATCGCAGGAAGCGGTCGCTCAGGTTGTCGAAGTCGGAACTGCCGTTGAGAAAGCTGAGCAAGCTGAAGCAACTACTAGCAAAGCAGAAGAAAAACAACTCCCTGCAACAGGAAGCCAAGACTCTGCAGGCTTGGTCGCAGTAGGACTCATGGCCACACTAGCAGCCTACGGGCTCACTAAGAGAAAAGAAGATTAACCCCCTTCGATAAGCATACAAAAAAGCGAGATTGAATCTCGCTTTTTATTGTTAGGATTAATCACCAAGTCCGATACGTTCAAAGATATCATCCACTCGTTTGGTGTAGTATGCTGGGTTGAAGATTTCGTCGATTTCCTCTTGAGTCAGGCGTGAAGTCACTTCTGGATCTGCTTCAAGAAGTGGTTTGAAGTCCACTTGATTGTCCCAAGAATAGGCTGTTTTTGGTTGCACCAAGTCATAGGCTTGCTCACGGGTCATGCCTTTTTCAATCAAGGTCAACATGGCACGTTGGCTAAAGATCAGACCAAAAGTAGAGTTCATGTTGCGGATCATATTTTCTGGGAAGACTGTCAAGTTCTTGACGATATTTCCAAAACGGTTGAGCATGTAGTCGATCAAAATGGTCGTATCTGGTGTTATGATGCGCTCAGCTGATGAGTGAGAGATATCACGTTCGTGCCAGAGAGCGACGTTCTCATAAGCTGTAATCATGTGCCCACGGATGACACGCGCAAGACCTGTCATGTTCTCAGAACCAATAGGGTTGCGTTTGTGAGGCATTGCTGAAGACCCCTTTTGCCCCTTGGCAAAGAACTCTTCCACTTCGCGTTGCTCAGACTTTTGCAGACCACGAATCTCAGTCGCCATACGTTCGATTGAAGTTGCGATGCTAGCAAGAACTGCAAAGTACTCAGCGTGAAGGTCACGAGGAAGCACCTGTGTAGAGATTTCTTGAGCACGGATACCCAACTTGTCGCAGACGTATTGTTCTACAAACGGTGGGATATTGGCAAAGTTACCAACCGCACCAGAAATCTTACCAGCTTCCACACCAGCAGCTGCATGCTCGAAACGCTCGATGTTGCGCTTCATTTCGCTGTACCAAGTCGCCAATTTAAGACCAAAAGTTGTCGGCTCAGCGTGCACACCATGGGTACGACCCATCATGATAGTGAACTTGTGCTCCTTAGCCTTGTCAGCGATGATGTTTGTGAAGTTTTCAAGGTCACGACGGATGATGTCGTTGGCCTGCTTGTAAAGGTAACCATAGGCCGTATCCACCACGTCGGTAGAAGTCAACCCATAGTGAACCCACTTGCGCTCTTCACCAAGCGTCTCAGAAACCGCACGCGTGAAGGCAACCACATCGTGACGCGTCTCCTGCTCAATCTCCAAAATACGGTCGATGTCAAAGTCCGCCTTCTCGCGAATCAAAGCCACATCTTCCTTAGGGATTTCTCCCAACTCAGCCCATGCCTCATCAGCCAAGATTTCCACCTCAAGCCAAGCACGGTATTTATTTTCTTCACTCCAAATATTCGCCATCTCAGGGCGAGAGTAACGGTTGATCATGATTAAGATACCAAGGGCGACTAGAAAGCGACTGAATTTTAGGAAACCAACGACGGACGCTTACGTCCTAGGAGGTTTATCTAAATTCCGAGCTTTCCGCCCGGGTTCAGTTCTGCAAACTAGGTACCCGTTTCCTTTCTTTGTTTACAATCAGGAAGTCCGGAACCCATATTCAGTTTTAGTGAATACGATGCCCTTGTTCCTTTCTATTTTATTCTATCCTAATTGGGCTAAATCCTATACTCATATTCCGTTATGATTTTGAAATTAGAGTATTTCACAATAACCTTGCAAATGTTTATCCAAAGTCCATATCACAATTTTGTGATTTTGGTTACCTCCATCTTTCAACTTAGAAACATATTCATTATAGGAATCTAGAATGAATATATCTCCTATACCTGTACCAGTATATCTCAATTCTTGATATTTTTCTATCACTCTCTCAATATCATCTGCATTAAAATCATATCCATAGAAAAACCATGGGTTAGCACTATTGATAAATAATTTTAAAATTTCAAGAAATCTTTTAGTCGATGTTTCCTTTGCTTGTGGATTCGACTTAATATGATTAATATGATTCCCTGTCTCGACTAATACAGAAATAGGCATAATCACATTTGCCTGTGATTGTGTAGTAAAGTCTGCAAATTCTTTTTGATATTTTTTAGGATCCTCACATTTATCTGGAACTTCTAAAATCTCCAATAAAATACTAGTATCAATAAATCTAGTCTCTTTCATAAGTCTATTCCAAACCTCTCAACCAACTAGGTAACTCAATTTCATATTCTTCTTGCTCTATATACGAAAGCAGTCCATCTTTTGCAACAGCATTACCTATGCCTCCAGTAGCTATTACTTTCTCATAATTTTGTAAATCTACAAATCTTAATATACTACTATTACTAGTATTTTGTTCCCTATATATTATGTTAATCCCCTTATAATCTCTACCTTGTAAGGAATTTAATAAGGTGGTATTATGTGTAGTTAATACCAAAGTAATATTCTTTTTTTGAGCAATTCTTTGTATTTTCTCTAAAAATTTTATTGCCTTACTATGATGAATACCATTGTCAAACTCATCAATTACAATAATAGAATTTTCAGGATATGTTGCAACAGCCGTTGTAATCGCAATAACTGAGATTGTCCCATCAGATAAAGATGTCGCTGGGATTTTAACTTCTTTTCCTTCTATTTGCTCCGTACAAGTAAAAATAACATCACGATAAGGAAGTGGTGTAACAGTAATGGTCAAATCAACAATCTTGTACTCAGGTATCACACTGATAGTATCTAATATACTATCCCATTTTCTTTTACTCATAGTCATCCGGTCTACTATCATAGATGAAGATGGGTTGATTTTACGATAACGTTTAACATCAATGTATAATCTATCTAAAACCGCAGATAGATTCCCGGCATCATAGGTTAATCGTGAATTATCTCTACGTGTATAAGATCTAATCTTATTTGAATCAATATTCAATATGAACATAGATTTTAATACTTCTTTTACAATCTCTATTTCTTTGAATATTGTATTCTCGCTACGTGATATCTCCTTTATTTCATCGAACTCATTAATATTTATTTCTTTCCCTGATTTTTTAGCACTTTCAATAAAATCATAAAAATTATTTAATTGAGTGCTCGTATCAATACGATTCCGATCTAATTGTGATAAGATTGAACGACTTCTATCCATCATCATTCTAGGATTTTTCCCGCGTTTTTTATTATCATATTCTACATTAATATCTGCAATACTATTTTTACTTTTGATTGTTTTAAATATGAGAGATTTATCCTCATGCTTTTTCATGTGCAACTCAAAGAGAGACTCTTCATCTACAAAAACTCTATCACTATTTTCGACTTTAAATTTAATAAAATACTCTAATACACTCCCATTTTCTTTTTCTATTGTACACCCAAGACCAAATGTTTTCTTATTACCTCTTAAACAGCCTTGCGCTCCTCCCCTAATAGGTAAGGCCACTGTACTTGTATTGTTTAAAATATTTGTAATTAATATATCTCTACTAACCATAGATAATATTGAAAGCGCTTCAATAACATTGGATTTACCCGAAGCATTTAAACCAATAATAGTTGTCAATTCTTCAACAAAAAAATTGCTCCTTCCATCAAAACTTTTAAAATTTTCTAATATTAACGTTTTTAATTTTGCAGACATTATGTATTCCTTTCAAAAAAAACAACTCAAACAGCATAAAATCTTTTATTAAGTTGTTATAAAAATTACTTTTCTGAATTTTGTCTTACTCCCCAAACTCATCCACACTATCTGGTTCATCACTAAACAAAGTCACATGCCCCATCTTGCGGTTGTGCTTCGCTTCTATTTTACCATACATGTGGAGGTGGGCGCTTGGATTTTCTGTGACATATTTTTCAGCAGCCTCGACGTGCTGACCGAGAACATTGAGCATAACAGCGGGCGCTTGGAGTTTGATAGCTGGCAATGGTGCTCCGAGAACACCGAGAATATGGGTGTCAAACTGGGAGAAGTCGCAGGCTTCAATGGAGTAGTGGCCAGAATTGTGTGGACGTGGCGCAATTTCATTGACGATGATGTCATCAGCGGTCGCAAACATTTCCACACAAAGAGTTCCAGACAAGTTCAGTTGCTCTGCGATTCGTACTGCCATGACTTTGGCTTTGGCTGCTAGACTTTCTGAAACGCGAGCAGGGACAATGGTTTTCGAAAGAATGTTGTTGCGGTGGATATTTTCCTGAACCGGGAAAACTGTCACGTCCTTGCCATTTCCTGACACAATGACAGAAATTTCAAGGTCGAAATTGACGAATTCTTCTAAAACGCAATCTGCTGAATCCGCTAGTGCATAAGCTTCTTCTAAATCTGCTTCTGAGCGAATAACCTTTTGTCCATGCCCATCATAGCCACCAGTCGCAGTCTTGAGAACATAGTTTTTCGATAGGTCAATATCTGCCAAGTCTTGGCTTGAGGTCACGACCTTGTAAGGTGCCACAGTGACTTGTGCCTTGTTTGAGAGAAAATCCTTTTCAAAGATGCGATTTTGAGAAATGCGGAGTAGGTCTGTCCCTTGAGGGAGCTGACCATTCTTGATAACAGCATCAAGACCATCAGCATCGACATTTTCAAACTCATAGGTCAGAACATCGCATCGCTCAGCTAACTGACGAAGGGCATCCACATCGTTATAAGGAGCCACGATGATTTCTGCCACACGAGAAGCTGGGCAATCCGCCGCAGGATCCAGCGCGATGACCTTGTGCCCCATGTAGATAGCAGAAATGGCCATCATCTGCCCTAGCTGACCGCCACCGATAATTCCGATTGTTTTAGATGAGCTCATTGGTAGACTCCTCTGCGATTTTTCCTTGCTCTTCTGCGAAATCTGCTAAAGCTGTCGCGATAGCCTGATCTTCTACTGAAAGGAGACGGAGTGCAAAGAGGGCCGCATTGGTCGCACCTGCTTCACCAATGGCCATGGTTGCGACTGGTACCCCACCTGGCATCTGAACGATAGAGTAGAGTGAATCCACGCCACTAAGAGCGCGCGATTTGACAGGTACACCGATGACAGGAAGGGTTGTTTTAGCAGCAACCATACCTGGTAAATGGGCTGCGCCACCAGCACCCGCGATAATGACCTTAATACCACGACTACGTGCTTCCTCCGCATGTCTAAACATGAGGTCTGGTGTACGGTGGGCAGAGACAACCTTCTTTTCGTAGACTACACCGAAGCGGTCTAGGACTTCTGCTGTTTTTTGCATGGTTGCCCAGTCGGATTTTGAGCCCATGATGATGGAAATTACTGGTTTCATTTCTTCTCCTTTTTCTTCCTTTCAACAATCACCTTAGGTTGTGAGGGACGGCAGCAGCCACCAAAGTTGTCTCATGCCTAAATCGGAAGCCCAAGGTCTTCCGATTTCCCTGAACGATTGGCTTATAATCCAATCGTTCTTTCACAACGGCGGTGATTGCTCTATATCAGCTCGCTAATGCTCGCAAATCAAACGACCATTATCGTATTTGGCGACTTCGTCGCGTTATTCTTATATCTTTACTTAATAGCCTTACTTCCGATATCTGTTCGGTAAAAGAGGCCTTCTGTTTTTTGTTGGGAGAGTTCTTGGTAGATGGTTTCTTGGGCTTCTTTGACGGTGTCTGCTGTGGTAACTAGCATGTAGACACGTCCACCGTTTGATATCAGTGCTCTGCTATTTTCCGCAAACTTAGCCCCTGCATAGTAGGTGATGATGTCGCCTTCGGTCTTGGCTGGAAGCTTGACACCCTTTTCATAATCTAGCGGGTAACCGTTTGATGCGACAACCACACCCAGAGTCACGCCCTTGTCCGTCCAAGTAATGCTCGGCTCCTTGCCATCGAGGATATCTGTGATATTTTGAGCAAAATCAGATGTCAGACGAGGCAGGATAATCTGAGTTTCAGGATCTCCAAAACGAGCGTTAAACTCTATAACCTTAGGTCCGTCAGCAGTCAAAATAAGCCCCGCGTAGAGGACACCAAGATACGGACGACCTTCTTTAATCATCCCTTCAAGAACTGGTTTGACAATGGTCTCGACCGCTGTGTCAACCACGCTCTGTGGCAAGTGAGGAACTGGCGCATAGGCACCCATGCCACCAGTGTTAGGCCCCTTGTCGCCATCGTAGGCACGTTTGTGATCCTGAGCCGTTGGCATGATGTAGAACTTGTCTCCATTGACAAAGGCAAAGAGAGAGAACTCTTCCCCGTCAAGGAATTCCTCAATAACCACACGCGCACCAGAATCACCGAATTTATTGTCTAAGAGCATCTCATGAGCGGCTTCAACCGCTTGCTCAACCGTTTCAGCAACGACGACACCTTTCCCAAGAGCCAATCCATCCGCCTTGACGACGATTGGAGCGCCTTTCTCCTCGATATAGGCCTTGGCCTCCTCGAAATCTGAAAAAGTGCCATAGGCTGCTGTCGGAACACCATATTTGACCATGATTTCCTTTGCGAAATCCTTGGACCACTCCAGCTCGGCTGCAGCCCTAGTCGGACCAAAAGCCTTGAGGCCTGCTGCATTGAAATCATCCACTATTCCAGCGGCAAGAGCATCATCCGGCCCAATGAAGGTCCAAGCGATATCGTTGACCTTTGCAAATTCAATTAACTTAGAATGTTCGGAAATAGAGATATTTACTAACTCCAGCCCATCCAGAGTCATCCCGTCATTTCCTGGAGCTACAAAGACCTTTTCAACATCTTTTGATTCAAGCAACTTCTTAGCAATCGCATGTTCACGACCACCCGAACCGACAACCAACAGCTTCATCTTTCAACCTCTTTTGCGAATTATTTACTAATATTATATCACAAACGTTCGTTTTAATCTCGTTCCGCTCCGTTTTTTAAGCAAAAAAAGGAAAGAAACTGTTCTCCTCCCTTTTGTCTTCTTAATGTCTAAAATGTCTCACGCCTGTGAAGACCATAGTCAAGCCATATTTGTCCGCTGCTTCGATGGATTCTTGGTCACGGACAGAGCCACCCGGCTGGATGATAGCCTTAATTCCTGCTTTAGCGATTTCTTCCACGTTATCGGCGAATGGGAAGAAGGCATCGGAAGCAAGAACAGCTCCGTCAAGGCGGTCTTTAGCTTGGTCAATGGCGATGCGAACAGAAGCCACTCGGTTGGTTTGACCTGGGCCAACACCAAGTGTCATGTGGTCGTTGGTTATGATGATCCCGTTTGATTTGACGTACTTAATTGCTTTCCAAGCGAACTCAAGGGCTGTCGCTTCTGTCTCAGTTGGTTGGCGTTTGGTCACCACTTGCCAGTCAGCTGGGCTTTCCTTGACCACGTCTTGGTTTTGCACCAGAAGTCCACCGACCACACCTGTGTATTCCTCTTCCACTTCACTAGCCTCTTGAGCGTCAAATGGCAAGGCAAGGATACGCAAGTTTTTCTTTTTGTTGGTCAAAATGGCTAGCGCTTCATCCGTATAGCTTGGTGCGATGATGATTTCGAGGAAAACGCCGTGCATCTTCTCAGCTGTCGCAGCATCCACCTCACGGTTAAGGACGACAATGCCACCAAAGATAGACACTGGGTCAGACTCATATGCGTAGTCCCAAGCAGTTTCGATGTCATCAGCTTGACCGATACCGCACGGGTTCATGTGTTTGAGAGCTACAACGGTTGGACGGTCTTTGAAGTCACGGATAATACGAATGGCAGCATCAGCGTCACGAATGTTATTGAAGGACAATTCTTTACCGTTGAGCTGTTTGGCTGATGCAATTGAGTAGTCTGTCGGCAAAGCTTTTTGGTAGAAGTCCGCATCCTGCTGAGGATTTTCCCCATAACGCATTGGTTGCTTCAGGTCATAGGTCAAAGTGAGCTTTTCAGGTTTTTCTTCACCCACTTGAGCTGTGAAGTATTCTGCAATCAAGGCATCATAAGCTGCTGTGTGACGGAAAACCTTGGCTGCCAAACGTTGACGAGTTTCATAAGTCGTTTCACCATTTGCTGCCAATTCGTCAAGCACCACTGCATAGTCAGCAGGGTCTACCACAACCGTTACGCTGGCGTGGTTTTTAGCTGCTGAACGAAGCATAGACGGACCACCGATATCGATGTTTTCGACTGCATCAGCGTACGTCACATCTGGTTTGAGAATCGTTTCCTTGAAAGGATAGAGATTGACCACTACAAGATCAATGAGCTCGATTTGATTGTCTTTGGCCGCTTCCAGGTGACTATCCAAGTCACGACGAGCGAGGAGACCACCGTGGATATTTGGGTGAAGGGTCTTGACACGACCGTCCATCATTTCTGGGAAGCCCGTCACATCATCGATCGCAATGGTCTCCACCCCAGCATTATCAAGGGCAACCTTGGTCCCACCTGTCGAGATAATCTCCCAACCGAGTTTTTTAAGTTCTTGGGCAAATTCAACAATGCCCGCTTTGTCTGAGACGCTGATTAAGGCTTTTTTCGTCATTCTATTCCTCTTTCTTTAGATCCAAGCGCATAGCGACTTCGTTATTTTCTTCTATAAATCCTGTTTCCTGAAAACCCAGACTAGTCAACAGGTGCTTCATTTTTTCATTTCCAACCACATAATCTGCGGTAATATGACTGCAAGCTCTATCCATCTGGGCCTCTTTGATTAGAACTTCCAAGGCTTTTCGACCATAACCTCTTCCTTGGTACTGCTGACCAATCATTATCCGCCAGATAAAGTATTCCGCTTCATCCTTGTCTATTTCTAGCAGGAGAAAGCCAACCACTTGCTTATCCCAATAGATTGCCATCGGAAACACATCTTCGTTTTTCCGGTAGAGCCATGCATCAGCTAAAGAGCGCACATTTGGAGCTACGAAACGTGCTCGTTCATCAGCTTCTGATATTTTCAAATCCAGCACTGCCTGAAAACTGCTCTCATCTACCAATTTCAGTTCAATCATTTTTTCTCCTAGCAAGATTGCGCAATCAAAACTTGATTTACTTCTTACCTTCTCTCCACTCCCAAGCTATCCAGCACCTCTGGATACAACTTGTACTCAGCCTCATGAATACGAGCTTCGAAGCTTTCGATAGTATCATCATCTAGCCGTGGCACACGGACCTGCTTGATAATCTTTCCAGTATCTACACCTGAATCCACCCAGTGAATGGTCACGCCACTCTCAGTAACCCCAGCATCCCAAGCATCCTCAATCCCATGAGCTCCTGGAAATTCGGGCAGGTAGGCTGGATGGATATTGATAATACGCCCCTCGTAGGCTCCAAGTAAGGTTGGCCCAACGATTTTCATGTAGCCGGCGAGGCAAACCAAGTCAATCTGGTGTTCTTCCAAGAGTTCGACAAGGGCTGCTTCGTAGTCTGCCTTGTTCTCAAACTCCTTGAGTTCAAAAGCATAGGACAAAACATCGAGCTTATCTGCACGCTCGAGCACATAGGCGTCACGATGGTCTGAAAAGACAAACTCCACCGGAAATTCTTCGGCAATCACCTGAAAATTCGACCCATTACCAGAGGCAAAAACCGCTATTTTTTTCATTTGATAATGACACTTTCGTTTTCTTTCTTGACGATGCGACCAATTTCATAGACTGGTTCATCCAGCAATTCCTTGACACGAGCTACATTTTCAGGGCTAACTGCCAACATGAGTCCCACACCCATATTGAAGATTTCAAACATTTCCTCATGCTTGATTTCACCGTATTTTTCAAGAGCCTTGAAAATCGGAAGCACTGGGACCTTGTCTTCTTCAATTTCCGCAGCTAGGTCATCCGCAAACATACGAGGGACATTCTCGATAAAGCCACCACCAGTGATATGGGCAATACCGTTGACCAACTCTTCTTTGATGAGCGGTAAGACAGCCTTGACATAGATACGAGTCGGCTCAAGCAGGACTTCCTTGAGTTTCTTGCCTTCCAATTCTGGCAAGACTTCCTCACCTGTATAGTCGGCAAAGACACGACGAACAAGTGAGTAACCATTTGAGTGAATCCCACTTGAAGCAAGCCCGAGAAGAACATCGCCTTCTGCCACCTTTGAGCCGTCAATGATTTGAGATTTTTCAGCCACACCAACTGCAAAACCAGCCAAGTCGTAGTCATCTTCGCCATACATACCAGGCATTTCAGCCGTTTCCCCACCGATGAGGGCAGCGCCTGCCTGCACACAACCTTCTGCCACACCAGCGACGACTTGTTCTAGCTTGGCTGGTTCATTCTTCCCTGTCGCCACATAGTCGAGGAAGTAAAGAGGCTCCGCACCTGCAGCAATAATATCGTTGACACACATAGCCACACAGTCCTGCCCGATGGTATCGTGCTTGTCGTACTTGATAGCCAGCATGAGCTTGGTTCCGACACCGTCAGTCCCTGAGATCAAGACCGGCTCTTTGACACCTGTCTTTGAAAGGTCAAACATGCCACCGAAACCACCAAGAGCTCCCATGACACCCGCACGCTCCGTGCGAGCCACATGTTTTTTTATTCGTTCAACTACTTCATAACCCGCTTCAACATCCACACCAGACTGCGCATAAGCATTTTTATTCGTCATTTTGTTCATTCCTTTCCTTTAATGGAAAATCGTTATCCGCCTATTTGTAAAAACTGGTCTTTTCTTCCAAACTTCTACGATATTCTTCCTCATAGTCGTAGAGAGGAGTTGGGTAGTCGCCGTCAAAGTAAGCGACACAGAGACCACCGTTCGGAGCATCTGTTTCAATACCAATCGAATCAATCAAACCTTCAACAGAAAGATAGGTCAGGCTATCCGCACCAATGATTTGGCGAGTTTCTTCGACCGTATGATTGGCAGCAATCAGCTCCTGACGAGTCTGGATATCAATCCCGTAGAAACATGGATAAGCTAGCGCAGGACTTCCAATAGCAACGTGAACCTCAGAAGCACCCGCTTCTTTCAAAAGCTGAACGATACGGCGAGAGGTTGTCCCACGAACAATGGAATCATCAATCATGACCACACGTTTGCCTTTGACAACACCCGAAACGGCAGACAGTTTCATCCGTACCCCTTGCTCCCGCAATTCTTGAGTCGGTTGGATAAAGGTTCGTTGCGTGTATTGGTTTTTAATCAGCCCCATTTCATTTGGCAGACCAGACTCTTCCGCAAATCCCATGGCTGCGCTGAGTGATGAATTTGGCACACCGACCACTATATCCGCTTCATGCTTAAATTCACGCGCCAATTGAGCTCCCATACGTTTGCGAGCTGTATGGACATTGACACCGTGGATATTGGAATCGGGGCGAGCAAAATAGATATACTCCATAGAGCAAATCGCCAACTGTGTATCATCTGTATAGCTATCATACTGGATGCCCTTATCATCAATGATCACAATCTCTCCAGGCTTCAAATCTCGAATCCACTCAGCACCAATAACTTCAAAAGCACAGGTTTCGGAGGAAACCACTACCGCTCCGTTGGTCATTTTCCCAATCGAAAGCGGACGGAAGCCATTAGGGTCAAGCGCCGCAATCAACTTGTCCTCAAAAAGCAAGATATAAGCAAAGCCACCTTTGACAAGACTGAGCGCTTCCTTGATTTTGCCCATCAAACTAGGATTGTGACTACGACGAATCAAATGAGCTAAGATTTCTGAATCAGAGGTTGAGCTGAAAATAGCACCTCTTTGTTCCAATTCTTTCTTGAGCGATTCGGCATTGGTCAGATTTCCATTGTGAGCCAGCCCAAACTGCATATCATGAAAGCGAAAGAGGAAGGGCTGAATGTTATCCACAGAAGCTTCGCCAGCAGTCGCATAACGCACATGCCCAATCGCGCTCGTTCCAGTTAGTTTATCCAAATTAGCTGGATTTCTGAACACTTCTGATAAAAGCCCCATATCACGATGACGCTTCAATTGTCCTTGATCATTGGAGAGGATTCCTGCCCCCTCCTGACCACGGTGCTGAAGACTATGGAGACCAAAATAGGTCAATTTAGCAGCATCTGGATACCCCCAGATACCGAAAACACCACATTCTTCATTAAGAGATTTTACTTCGTATGTCATTTTTTATACCTTTTATTTCCCCGTGAAATAACGCACAGCTGACGCGAACAGGTGCTGGTCTTTATTTCCTGGGATATTTTGGAAAAGACCGTCTTCATAACGTTCTGAGTGTCCCATTTTACCGATGATTTGACCATTCTTGCTGGTAATTCCTTCGATGGCATTTACCGAACCATTCGGATTGTACTTAGAATCCATACTTGGTTTGCCTTCAAAGTCAACGTATTGGCTGAAAATTTGTCCATTGTCACGGAGCTCTGCAAATTCCTCAGCTGTCACGACAAACTTCCCTTCACCGTGCGAAACAGGAATAGCGTGGATATCGCCCACTTGCACACCAGCCAACCATGGCGAGTTGGTATTGGCAATCCGAGTTTCCACCATCTTAGCCACGTGTTGGTTGGCATCATTGTAGAAAAGGGTTGGGCTAGTGCTGCTTGCATCCTCGAAGTTTCCGTATGGAAGAAGACCTGATTTGACCAAGGCCTGGAACCCATTACAGATACCGATAATCAAGCCACCACGAGCGATAAAGCCATCAATGGCTGCACGCACTTTTTCATTGAGCAAGATATTGACAATAAACTTAGCTGATCCATCCGGTTCATCCGCAGCTGAGAATCCACCTGCAAAGAAGAGAATGTTTGCCTTGCCGATATTGTCAACCATGGTTTCAACTGACTTGACAATGGCTTCTCCATTCAAGGTCACGAATGGCACCAAGTTGACTTCTGCACCTTCTTTTTCAAAGGCCTTGGCTGAGTCATATTCCGAGTTGGTACCTGGGAAGACTGGGATGTAAACCACAGGTTTTTCAATAGTTCCCTTGGCTTTGATGACTGCCTTAGAAGCGACAGCTGGCACTTCGTCCAATTCTTTAGCTTGGGCAAATTCTGTTGGATAAACTTCTTCCAGTTTACCTTGGAAGGCACTGTCAAGTTTCTGTCCATCTAGCTTCACACCGTTGACAAGGAGTGTAAAGTTTGCTTTTGTTTGACCGATTTTCTCTACTCCAGTGATTTCTTCAGGAGATGTAAAGACAAATCCGCCTAATTGAGCTGTCAAGGCTGTTTCAAGTTCAGGCAAGGTCACCTCTGCACCGATATGATTTCCAAAGGTAGCAAGTGCCAAGCTTTCAAGGACACCTCCGTATTTAACAGCTGATGCAGATGTTACTTTGTGGCCAGCTTGGATGGCTTCAAATTGAGCAAAGTTGCGCTTAATCAAGTCAAAATCAATCTCTGCAGAGAGGGCTTGGCCTGGGATGTAGTAGATGTTTTCACCAGCAGTCTTGAACTCAGGAGAGAGCACCTTGCGGCTATCTGCTGTCGTCACCCCAAAAGCAACCAAGGTTGGTGGTACGGTTAATTCTTCAAAGGTACCAGACATAGAGTCCTTACCACCGATAGATGGCAAGCCAAGTTGGATTTGTGCTTCAATAGAACCTAGGAGAGCTGCTACCGGCTGACCAAAACGCTCTGCCTGCTTGTCCATGCGCTCAAAGTACTCTTGGTAAGAGAAGCGAGCCTTGGACCAGTTTGCACCAGCAGCCACTAAACGAGCAGTTGCTTCGATAACCGCATAAGCCGCACCGTGGTATGGAGACCATTCTGCCACATATGGATTGAATCCTTGGGCCATGACAGACGCAGTGTGAGTCACCCCGTGCTGAACTGGCAATTTCTGAACAGATGCTTCAGTTGGTGTGAGTTGGTAGCGACCACCAAGTGGGTGATTGACCGTTGAACGACCGACCGAACAGTCAAAGATGGTTTGCAATCCTTTTTGACTCGCATGGTTGAGATCAGACAGAACCGCAAGAGTATCTGCTTCAAGTGTGTTAGTACTTGTTGTGCGCTCTTCTGGAAGGTTGACATCTTTGTCCACAACCTTGGCATCAACGACTACGCGCACACCGTTTGTATCAAGGAAACGACGTTCCAAGTCGACAATCGTTTCACCATTCCAGTGCATGACTAGATTTGGTTTTTCAGTCACTGTTGCCACAACAACAGCGTCAATATTTTCTTTATTACATTCCGCAACGAAGGCATCTACGTCTTCAGGACGCACCACAACTGCCATCCGTTCTTGTGATTCAGAAATGGCAATTTCTGTACCGTTCAAACCTTGGTATTTAAGAGGAACCTTATTAAGGTCGATTTCAAGACCGTCTGCCAATTCACCGATGGCCACACAGACACCACCTGCACCAAAGTCGTTGGACTTCTTGATAAGACGAGTGACATCGCCATTACGGAAAAGACGTTGAATCTTGCGTTCTTCGATGGCATTCCCTTTTTGAACCTCAGCACCAGCAGTCTCCACAGACTCAACTGTTTGAACCTTAGAAGACCCTGTCGCACCACCGACACCATCACGGCCGGTCTTGCCTCCAAGGAGGATAATCACATCGCCCGCTTCCGGTTTTTCACGGACAACGTTACCCTTAGGAGCGGCGCCAACAACAGCACCAAGCTCCATGCGTTTAGCTACAAAGCCTAGGTGGAAGTATTCACGAACGTAAGTCGTTGCCAGACCAATCTGGTTCCCGTATGAAGAATACCCATGAGCCGCTGTTTTAGAAATGACTTGTTGTGGCAATTTACCAGCACGCGTTTCCGAAATCGGAGCCGTAATATCACCCGCACCAGAGATACGCATGGCTTGGTAAACGTAAGATCGGCCTGACAACGGGTCACGAATGGCGCCACCAATACAAGTAGCCGCGCCACCAAATGGCTCAATTTCCGTTGGGTGGTTGTGGGTTTCGTTTTTGAACATAAGAAGCCATGGCTCTTTCACACCATTAACGTCCACTTCGATTTCAACCGAGCAGGCATTGATTTCGTCTGACACTTCCATGTCGTCCAAACGCCCATTAGCACGCTCATAACGACCGAAAATAGTCGCCATATCCATTAAGGTTTGTGGTTTCTCCGAACGCCCCAACTCATCACGCATGGCAATATACTTGTCATAAGTCGCTTGCAATTGCTTTTGGAATTTAGAAGCTGAGAAATCAATCTGTTTCAACTCTGTCTCAAAAGTCGTGTGACGGCAGTGGTCGGACCAATAAGTGTCCAAAACCTTAAGCTCTGTTTCCGTTGGCACGCGCCCGATTGACTTGAAGTAGTCTTGGATAAAGAGCAAATCGTCCACTTCCATGGCCATCCCTTGCTCTGCCTTGTAGCGAGCAAAGTCTTCTGCTGTATAGCTTTCAAAGAAAGTCAATTTAGGAATGGTCTTGTCTGACTCTGAGAATTCCTGCTTGGCAATCCCTGTCGTGATGTCCTTGAAACGAGAATCAACTGGATTGAGCAAGTAGTTCTTGACCGCTTCCAACTCAGTCGCATCAATATCTTTATTAACCAAGTAAAGTTGGGCTGTGTTGACCGTCACGTCACTCGAACTTCCCAGCAAAAGCAAGGCTTCCTGTGAAGAAGCTGCACGTTGGTCAAACTGCCCTGGCAGGCTTTCAATGGCAAAGAAAGCATAGTTAGCAAGATCCTCTTGCACGGCCGCTTCGTCCAATACATGGTCGGTCACCTGCTCAGAGAAGATGTGTTTCTCTGCAGGCGCAAACAAGTCCTCAGCCAAATCAAAGACATCATAAACTTGCACAATGCGAATACTTTTCAAAGTTGAAAGTCCCAAGTTATGCTGGAGTTCCCTTACCAAACTCTCTGACTTGACCTGAAAATCAGCCTTTTTCTCAACAAAAATACGTTTATCCATCAATTCTTATTCCTTTATTTCAGCTCTTGCAATATTCCTAAATGACCTTTAGGTGTTATTTCAATTCCTGCAACTTTTCCCAGACAACTTCGTAAACATCGGTTAGTTCTCCCAATCCCCTACGGAAAACATCCTTGTCCATGTGGTTGCCATCTGCGTCCCACAAGCGGCAATTATCTGGTGAAAATTCGTCTGCCAAGATGATCTTACCATCCTTGTCAAAACCGAACTCTAGCTTAAAGTCAATCAATTTGAGACCAATCTCAGCAAACCAAACGTTCAAAAGTTTATTGATACGACGGGTTTCTTCCTTCAAGTAAGCAATCTGCTGGTCATCTGCAATCTTTAGGAATTTCACATGCTCATCATTGATAAACGGATCATCCAAATCATCATTTTTATAGTAAAATTCAACGATCGGAGTCTCAAATGCGATGCCCTCATCAACGCCAAAACGTTTTGAAAAGGAACCAGCCGTGTAGTTGCGAAGCACAACCTCCAAAGGAATGATCTCAACTTTTTTATTGAGTTGTTCCGTGTCTGAAAGTTTCTCCACAAAGTGAGTCGCTACACCAGCCGCATTTAATTTCTCAAAAATAAAAGATGAAATCTGATTATTTAACACTCCCTTGCCCACAATCTGCTCCTTCTTGACACCGTTGAAAGCAGTCGCCTGGTCTTTGTAAGTCGAAATAATGAGATTTTCATCCTCAGTTGTATAGATATCCTTGGCTTTTCCCGAATAGATCAGTTTTTTTGACATTTTAAAGTTCGCCTTTCGTATTTCTTTACTTCATTCTACTACAAAATAACGGAAATAGCAAGAATTTGCGAACGACGTCGGAGTTAGCTCTTTTTAATATTAAGAAAAACTGTAAAATCAAAACATTTTACAGTTTTAAAAGTATAATATTGCGTTAAAGACAAACATTATTCTCTATTCAAAAATTGATCCCAATAATAGCGCAAATAACTCTTCTTTCCTGTGATTAGTGTCAAACGTCCTTCTGAACCGTAGCGAAGTTTTTCTGCCTGTTCAGGAGTCAGACTGGTCTCCGCCTCTATTTTAAAGAAATTTCCCTTTTCAGTCTTGGTAGCTGTCGCATCAATATTCGTAATCGCAGAAACAAGAACGAGCTCTTTGTTGGCATCCTTGGTTGTGGTAAAGCGAACAGAATCACCTACTTTGAGCCTTGCAACATCTTTTGAACTGAGATAAGCCGTGAGTTTAGTTTTGCCTTCTTTTTCCAAGGATGGATAGAGTTGGGCTAGCAAGGTCCCCTCTGCAACCATTGTAGAATCACTGGTTTCAGGATTAAGGTGAAGCACCCCATCCTCACTTGCTGTAATTTTCCCCTTGTCCAGCAGACCTCCTTGGACTTTCTTACCCGACTCTGCTTCTAAAATTTTCTGATCCAAAAGGGTTAATTCCTGGCCGACTTTGACTAGGTGCTGAGACTTGAGGGATTCAAGTTGACTATCCAGTCCCGTTGCGTAGGCTTGTTGAGCCCCAGATCCCGCATACTGCACACGATAAGTAGCTAAACTAGACTCTAGCTGGGTGATTTGTGCATCCACCTGTGCAATAACTTGCAATTTAGCTTGCGGATCTTCTTCACCTTGGTTTTTATAGGTCTGATAAAATGAGTAGGCTGCATTTTGACTATCCAGTTGAGCTCCTGTTTCAATCGCTGACTTAGCTGTTTTGTAATCTCGAATTTTATCCTGTGTTTGGCTGATAAGATTGCCAATCTCGGCCTGGCTCTGACTTGCTACCGCATTTTGAGAGGAGATGCTGGCATTTTGCTGAGAAACATTACTCCTAAGACTACTAGCTTGGCTGAGATAGTCTCGAAACATCTCCTGATAACCAAACTTATCCGCCTCTGGAAATTGATCACTCCCCTCTTTCAAACTGGATTGCAAATACCCTAACTGTTTTTTTTGATCCTTTAACATCTCCAGCTGACTGGCGTATGCTTCAGCTTGAACAGCCTCTGCCCCTTGCTGGTACTGAACAAGGAGATCACCCTGCTTGACTAGTTTGTTTTCTTCTAGATAATTGGCCACGATGCGTTGATTGCTAGTCGATTGGATATTGGCAATGATCCGACTAGGTTCGACAGTCGCTCTGGTAGACAAACTAATCTCCTTCTCTGCAAAGACTGCAAATCCCAGTAGAAACACGAGTAGAAGAAACATGGGTAAAATCACTCGACTGGAAAAATTATGATAACGACGATGGTAAAACTCCGCACTTTCTAAAAATTCTGGTTGCATCTTCTCCTCTTTCTAGCTATTCACCAAATGGGCGTAAAAGCCACCTCGAGCAAGCAAATCTACATGGTTTCCTTCTTCGATAATCTTGCCCTGATCCAAGACAAGAACCTTCTCTGTCCGCTCAGCAATGGTCAAGCGGTGGGCAATGAAAATCAAGGTCTTGTCTAAATCCATGAGATTATCCACAATCCGCTTCTCCGTCAAGATATCCAGACTGCTGGTCGCCTCGTCCAATATCAAAACAGGTGCATCCGTTAAAAGAGCACGCGCCAGAGCGATTCGCTGCCGTTGCCCACCAGAAATCCCAGCCCCATCCGAAGTCAATTCTGTCTGGTAATTCAGTGGCATCCGCTCGATATCCTCCCGAATTTCTGCCAATTCAACAGCCCGTAAGATATCCTCCTGTGTCGTCCCCTCCTTGGCTCCAAGGAGAAGATTTTCCAAAATCGTTCCGTTAAAGACATAGGGCTGTTGAGGCAGGTAGTTGATATACTGGCGCAGGGCCTTTTTATCAATCTGATTGAGATTGACACCACCCAGACTAATCTCTCCCTGACTTGGATCGTAAAAATTAACCATCATCTTGGCCAAGGTGGTCTTGCCTGACCCTGAAATCCCCACAAAAGCCACCTTAGAACCTTGCGGGATAGTCAAATTGATATCCGACAAGACGTCACGACCATAGCCATACTTATAGTGGACTTGTTTAAAGGTCATATCCCCTTTCATCATGCTCAAATCTTCGACTGTTTTCTTCTCCTCAAACTCCGAAGCTACTAGATAAACCTCATTTAAGCGATTATTGGCAACCTGCGCTGTCTGAAGTTTGGTTTGCAGGTTGATGATATTTTCCAAAGGATTGGTAAAGTAAACAAGCAAAGTATTATAGGTAATCAGCTGGCCCAAACTCATTTTTCCATCCATGACGAGAACTGCTCCCATCCAGAGAACGGCAACATTGAGCAGGAGCTGGGCAACTTTTTTCAGAGCCTTTTGCTGGCTTTCTGCCCGACTATAGGTAAAGGATTTTTTCAGATAAGCTACAAATTCCTTGTCAATCTTTTGATAGCGTGAACTTTCACTAGTCAAAGATTTAATGGTCTCAATACCGTTGATGTCCTCGATGATAGAAGAAGACAGAACCGCATTGGCTTCCATAGTGTCCCGATTCATCTTTTCAAAAGGTTTCATAAAGGCAAAGATAATCACTGTATAGATGGGAAGGGCAAGCAGACTAATGAAAAAGAGTGTCATATTTTGTGAAAACAAGACAAGCGAAATAATCAAAATCGTCGACACATCCAAAAAGATAGATAAAATGGTCGACGCTAGCGCGTCAATGATACTGTTAGCATCCGTGAAACGAGACACGATTTCCCCTGTCCTGCGTGTCGCAAAAAAGGACATTGGCAGGTGAAAAACATGCTTGATGTAGGACAAAATCACATCAATTGACAGACGTTGCCCCAAAACAAGTAAGAGATACTCCTGCGCGTAGGACAAGATCTGCTGGAGGATATAGACGATGACCAGCCCAATAGAGATGATGCCCAGTGTCGAACGCATCTGGTCTGGCACATAGGTATCAATGATAGACTGAAGATAATAAGAACCCACAATGTTAATCAGGGTTACCAAGAGTGTCGCTAGGACGATATTGGTAATTAAGCCATGCTGTTTGAGTAAGATTGGCAAGAAAGATAGGAGCCCCTGTTTTTTCTCCTTATGGGGTTTATAGTCTGGAGATGGCGCCATAAAGAGACTGATCCCTGTCCACTCTTGCGCAAATCGCTCACGAGAAATCTTAGTCAGCTTGACACCAGGATCTGGATCAGCGATATGAATGGTCTTCTTATCCTGACCTGTCACCACATAGTAGTGGAGCAATTTCCCTTCCTTGAGCACATGGGCTACAAAAGGAAAGGTCAAATCTGGCAAGTCAAAGAGCGTCATATCCGCCTTGATAGCCCGCGTTTCAAAACCAAGCTCCTCTGCCACCTTTACAAGACCCAAAGCAGTCGTCCCATCCATGGTCGTTTTGGCTAACTCTCGTAGATGAGCCAAGGAGTAATAACTACCGTAGTAGCCAAATACCATAGCCAAGGAAGCCACGCCGCAATCCATCTGATCCACCTGAGGGCGATAGTGTCTTTTCCCAAATTTCATATCTATCTCCTTTTTTCTAACAATCTCTTAAAAACTTTGTAAGATTATTTTAACCAAACGAAGAAGAAATAAGGGAATTATTTCTGAAAAAACAATATTCATACCTGAACAGCACTTTTTGCCAAGGAAAATAGGCAGAACAAGAGTCCTGCCTAGAACATTCAATTACAGAGATTTCTTACCTTTCCCACTTCTTTTGTGAATGGTGTATAAAACGATAAAAGCAAACACAGGGGGCACCAGATAACTACTTTCACTCATTGTTACCTGAAATCCAAGAGTTGCTAGTATCGTAAAGATGAGAATATTCATTAAAAATAGAAAAACAAATACAACAAAAGATTTTAAAATCTTATTCATTCCCGTCCTCATCACCTTCTTTACTTTTTCTTTCGAGAATAGTGTGGTATTTTACCGCTATGTAAATGATTAAAAGAAGTAGAGGGTAAGAAAACAGGTCTGAAACTTCCATGAAATTTACACTATACTTTCCTAGTAATAGCTTATAGTCCATTAAAACTTGAAGGATAGAAAGTACAATGCGTACTAGTAGAAGGCCCCCTAATAAGATCACTTCTTTTTTAACATACGAACACCTTCCTCACTAAATGCAGATTACGGTCCATTGGTCTAACACTCCAAGATTTCTTTATGCTGGAGCTACAGAAATCAGACTCATGTTATCATCGTTTGTTATCTTTTTCTTCACTTCTATAAAGTAAGATAAAGGTCATCAAAAATAATGAAATCGCAGGTATATCAAAATATTCAAACCATTTAGGTAGGTCTATTTTGTTTACATCAGCTACGATTCTAATAATTAGATAAGCCATCAAGCTAAATAATACAGTGGTCTCTGGCCAAGCTTTTCGTAGTAATCGAACAACTTTCATCTTAAACTCCAATCTGATGGTCAATCAATTTCCTATCTTACTTTCTGTTGTTTTGTACTTGTATCCTACATAAAACAGACCAAGCAGAATTGGATAGGTTTCTGGATAAAATAGGGTATTGATCGGATTTTTCAAAATCAAATACGTTGCGATGTAGATAATAAGCGATACGATAAAATACCCCTCAGCAAATCCTAATAAGAATTTTTTCATGGTAGACTCCTATTTACCTGACAAGAGTGCTCGAGTTGTTAAAATAGCTCCACCTGTATATACAAAACCTTTTACAAAACCGACTGCCACAGGGATAAGAAGGGGAAAGGCTCCCCCTTGAATTTCCTGCAAGTCCGTCTCAGTCATTGTTTCAAATTTTAAAATAGATTTTTCCATATCATCTCCTCCTTCTATTACCATCTACTCGTCACATAATTATAACCTGCAATTCCTGCTGCAGTAATTCCACCAGCAATTTTAGCTGCTGTCACAGGATTAGCAATCACCCAAGCTACAATCGGCCATGCTCCTCCATCCACATCCATCAACTCTTCTTCTGTAAGAGCTGCAAAGTTCTGTTCCATTTTGTCAAAGTTTGTCATCTTTTTTCTCCTTTATTTCTATTTTTTAGTTTACGACTTCTAGCTCTTAAACCATTTTAAAAACCAGATTGGATAAATAACTGAAATAATCATTTCTAATCTCCTTCCTCTTCTCACTTGTCTATTCGAGAAATAATTTTAAAATAAACAGCTAAATCAAATTTATTTTAAAAACCACTTAATGAACCATGGATACATGATTGGCATAAACATGAAGCAATCTCCTTCCTTTTCTTCTCACTTATCTATTCGAGAAGTGATTTAAAATGAACAGATAAATTTCATTTATTTTAAATACCATTTGATAAACCATGGCAATAAGATTGGTAAATACATCGCGTAGTCTCCTTCCTTTTCTTCTTACCTATCTATTCGAAAAACTATTCGAAAATGAACAACTATTTTATTTTTATTTTAAAAACCACTTAATGAACCATGGATACAAGATTGGCATGTACATGAACTGTCCTCCTTTTTTCTGTCTCATCTCTATATTCGCAATTTCTACAAAAATGTTTCAAATTTTTCCTTTTTCCTGCAAACAAAAAAAGCAACATGACTTGCATGTTGCTTTTTGCTATATTTTACCTTTAATGGTTTCAATTACATCTGTTACATTTTGAAGTTGGTCAATTTCCTCATCGCTGATTTCGATTCCAAATTCATCTTCTAGCGTCAAGACAAACTCCATCAAGTCCACTGAGTCCGCATCGAGATCGTCCTTCAAACTCAAGGCTTCTGTCACGACAAAGTCTTCTCCCTGTCGCTCTTGAATAATGGCTACAATACGGTCAAAAATTTCTTTTTCTGTCATCTTTTTATTCTCCTGAAAATTCACGCGCAGTCTGAGCAACTACGTCTGTTTCGAGCATGGTACGAATCTGACGAATCGTACTGTACACAGCCTTGGCATCACTTGAGCCATGAGTTTTTACAACTGGCGCCTTGACACCAAACAAAACTGCCCCTCCAATATCTGAATAGTTGAGCTGTGTCTTCAACCCCTTAAGACTATCCTTGAGAAGTAGAGCACCTAGCTTCGCTCGAAGACCACCACCTGTGATAGCTGTCTTAAGCAAGCCCATGATACCCATGGCTGTCCCTTCAATGGATTTGAGAACAGCGTTTCCCGTGAAACCATCTGTTACGACAACATCCGCAACACCATTCATCAAATCACGCGCTTCCACGTTTCCGACAAAATTCAAGCTTTCATCAGCCGCTAGTAAGTCGTATGTCTCCTTACGAAGCGGATCTCCCTTGCTGCTTTCTGTTCCATTGTTGAGCAAACCAACACGTGGTTGTGCAATCCCACGAACATTTTTCGCATAGAAGGAACCCAAAACAGCGTATTGGTGCAGATGATGGGCTGTATTTTCCGCATTGGCTCCAAGGTCTAGCATGTCAAAGCCTTTTCCATCAATGGTCGGCAAGGTAGACATGAGTCCTGGACGATCGATATTTTTGATACGACCCACAATGAAGAATCCTGCAGCCAACAAGGCACCTGTGTTCCCAGCTGAGAGGACAGCGTCTGCTTCTCCCTCCTTGACTGCCTTGGCTGCTAATACCATGCTGGCATTTTTCTTCTTACGAATAGCTTTTGTCGGCTCATCGTCTGAGTTGATTTTCTCATCCGTATGGATAATGCTGACACGCTCTGTCGCCGTTAGATATTGCTTGATCTTGCTTTCATCTCCGTAGAGTTGAATCTCAATATCTGAAAAGTCAGCAAGGGCTTGGTTGACACCCTCAACGATGGCTTGAGGTGCGTAATCGCCCCCCATAGCATCTACTGCAATTTTTTTCATTTGTTTTCCTCTTTTAGTAATTGTCCCCAGTCTGCTAGGGAATCAATAAATTTCTTTGATTTAAGGTGAATCCCAACGTACTCTTCGTAGAGTTGATCCATAAAATGGCGTAGCTCTTGCTTGATTTCTGCCTTAAGCGAAATGGTCTCCAAGGTTTCAAAATCAATGGCTTGAAATTGATTGAGCAGATAAGGGATATTGGGATTGAGATGACAACGTCTCTCATCTTCATGATAATGCTCTGGGCAGAGGCAGGCTCCATATTTAAAAGAAAAATCAAAGGCCTGACCCACCCGATGGCAAAAGACACACTCATTAAAATTAAGGCTGATTCCAAATCGAGTCAAGATTTGAATTTCAAAAATATTGGTTAAAACCTGATAATCTATGCCTGCTTCCATCAACTCCAAAGTCTTTTGCAAAAAAGCAAACAAGGGAGCATCCTGCTGATTATCCTGCAAACTAGCATCTGCAAGGGCAGCCACATAGGTTGCATAGGCCATGACAAAGAGATCACTATTAATCTTGGGGAAGGTCATCACCTCATGGTAGTCCTCGATGTAGCTAAGCCCATCATCATTGATGCGCAAGAGAAATCGTGCCAACACCAAGGGCTGAATAACTGGAGCTAGTTTGGACTGGCCAGCGTGTTTAACGAAAAACATGCGCTTGCCCGCCTGCTCGGTAAAAATTTTGACTAGCTTGTCATCCTCACGAAAGTTACGATTGTAGAGTACGAGACCTTGACTCGTGATAGACTGAATCATGCTTCTCTCATGTACTCCTCAAGTCGTTTCATGGCCTCTCTGATTGTTTCCATGCTGGCTGCATAAGACAGACGCACATAGCCTTCTCCGTAACGTCCAAAGGCTGCACCAGGGATAAAGGCAACGGCCTTCTTCTGAGCAAAATCCTTCAGAAAAGCAAAGGAGTCTTGATTGTAGCCCGCTGGAATCTTAGCAAAGATATAGAAGGCCCCATCTGGTTTGATAATCTCAAAACCAAGAGCAGTCATCTTTTCGATGATATAATCTCGACGCTGGATGTATTCCTTTTTCATAGGCTCTGCGTCGTTTTTACCAGCGGTCAAAGCCTCCACCGCAGCATGCTGAGCCATCGTATTTGCAGCAGTAACCAAATACTGGTGACTCTTGATTAACTGAGCTGTGAAAGCCGCAGGAGCAAAGATAAGGCCTAAACGCCAACCTGTCATAGCATGAGACTTAGATAAACCATTGATAATAATAGCCTGGTCTCTCAGCATAGTTCCCAAAGATACATGGGCTTCCCCTGTATAGGTTAATTCTGAGTAAACCTCATCACAGACAACAAAAATCTCGTACTTGCGTAAAACGTCTGCCAAGGCTTCCAACTGCTCCCGACTATAGGTAATTCCTGTCGGATTGGCTGGATAGTTGAGAATAACTGCCTTGAGCTTATCCCCTTGCTCCAAAATGGCCTTTTCCAACATCTCAGGAGTCAAGACAAAACCATTTTCAGTTGTATCAATCTCGATAATCTCTGCCCCAACTAGATTGACAATCGGTTCATATCCTGGATAGGCAGGAGCTGGCAAGAGCACCTTGTCCCCCTCTTCCAAAATAGCCGTCAAAGTAGCAGATAAAGCCTCTGTCGCTCCGATAGTGACCAGGATTTCATTTTCAGGATTGTAGTCCAATTTGTATTTTTCTTTTACAAAGTCGCTAGCAGCCTGGCGCAAAGTCAGCAAACCGCTCATCCCTGTATAGTAGGATTGGTTCTGGTCAATGGCCCGCTTGGCTGCCTCCTTGACATGATCTGGCGTTGTAAAATCAGGTTCCCCCAAGGTCAAACGCAAGACCCCAGGAATCGCTGAAATTGCCTGGTCAAACTGGCGAATCAAGGAAACTTGAATCTTGTCTAACTGTTTATTAAAGCGCTTGGTTAAGTCCATAGATATCCCCCTTGCTTACAGAACATAGTACTATTATACTACAAAAGCTCCCTGACCGCAAAATCCATCTGAAACCCGGATTTTTCACTTTCTGTTTTACTTTTCTTCTCGACAGGACTATAATAATAAGTGCTTATTTTCGGAGGTTCATATGTCATTTTTATCAAAAAACGGGGCAGGAATCTTGGCCTGCCTTCTCATTTCTATCATTTCTTGGTTTCTAGGAGGATTTTTCCCCGTCGTGGGCGCACCTGTCTTTGCAATTTTTGCTGGAATGCTCCTCCACCCCTGGCTCTCACCCTACAAACAACTAGATGCAGGTTTGACCTTTAGTTCCAAAAAATTGCTCCAGTATGCCGTTATCTTACTCGGTTTTGGTCTCAATATCTCGCAAGTCTTCGCAGTTGGACAATCTTCACTCCCTGTCATCCTTTCCACCATTTCTATTTCCTTAATCGTCGCCTACCTCTTCCAGCGCTTTTTTGCTTTGGATACTAAACTTGCTACCTTGATTGGAGTGGGATCTTCTATCTGTGGTGGCTCTGCTATTGCCGCGACAGCGCCCGTTATCCAGGCCAAGGAAAAAGAAGTCGCCCAAGCCATTTCCGTTATCTTTTTCTTCAATGTCTTTGCTGCGCTCATCTTTCCAACTCTAGGAACCTGGCTTCACCTATCCAATGAAGGCTTCGCCCTCTTTGCAGGAACTGCGGTCAATGACACTTCCTCTGTAACGGCTACAGCTAGCGCCTGGGACAGTCTTTACCAAAGCAATACCCTCGAGTCCGCAACCATTGTTAAACTCACGCGCACCTTAGCAATCATTCCTATTACGCTCTTTCTCTCCTACTGGCAAAGCCGCCAACAAAAAAACAGCCAAGATTTCCAACTAAAAAAAGTCTTCCCACTTTTTATCCTTTATTTCATCTTAGCCTCTCTCTTAACGACTCTTCTCACCTCTCTCGGTGTGTCTAGTAGCTTCTTCACCCCTCTCAAACAACTCTCCAAATTTCTCATTATCATGGCTATGAGTGCCATCGGTCTCAAAACCAATCTAGTAGCCATGATCAAATCCAGCGGTAAATCCATTCTTCTTGGAGCCCTTTGCTGGATTGCTATCATCCTCACCAGTCTTGGCATGCAAGCATTGATTGGTACTTTATAAAATAAAAAGGTAGCCTACTGGATACCTTTTTATTGTTCAAGAATTAAGCGTGTATGTTCTCTCTTGATACAGCGATTCATTACGATGTCGTCGCATCCTCCAGCACGCAAGATTTCTTCTGATTCTAGGCTTTCAAGTCCCAGTTGAGCCCAGAAAATTTTGGCATCCGCCTTGAGAAAGTCTCGTGCTACATCAGGTAAAAATTCACTGCGACGATATACATTGACAATATCTACAGGAAAAGGAATCTCAGCTAGGCTTGCATAGGCCTTTTCTCCCAAGATTTCGCCACCTGCAGCCTTG
Source organism: Streptococcus sp. 5905 (assembly GCF_013276505.1). Lineage (NCBI taxonomy): Bacteria > Bacillati > Bacillota > Bacilli > Lactobacillales > Streptococcaceae > Streptococcus > Streptococcus sp. 5905. The sequence continues at coordinate 9,338 of NZ_VMLC01000005.1, read as the reverse complement.
GGATTGACTGGAATGATTTTATAGCCCCGAGCCTGCATTTCCTTAGTCACTCGATTGCTAGTTGTTTCCTCACGGTCAGACAAACCCACTACCGCTAATGTTTTACTGGTTGCAAGATACTGACGAATCACACCATCACTTGGATTGATAAATTCTTGACTCATAGAAATCCTCCTTTTTCATCAGTATAGCATATTTTGAAAAGGCTTGCAGGATTTTACTACAAACTATCTAAATGCAAAAAATCCTCTTAAAATCATATTATCTGATTTTAGGAGGATTTGGTTTTATGATCTGGTTGGTTTATAAGTCAGTTTCTCTCCATGTTGTTTGACAAACTCACTCATCTCAGAGTCAGGAATTTGACGAAGATAGAGATTAGCACGAATAGTATCATCCTCTTCGCGACAAGTAGAAAGAACAAGGTACTTATCTTTAGCAGATACTTTCACATTTGGTTTTTTAACCTCTGCTGTGTCGTAAATAGTGGTTAGCTGTTTTTCAAAATCTTTATCATCATCAAAACTAGTGCGATAGAAGGCTGTTTCTTCTGGTACAATGATCATCGCAACAGCTTCATAATAGAACTTTCTCTCAGGTGTTTCGATAACAACATAAGGATTCTCATCAAAATAGTCTTGACGGCTATAATAGTTCACATCATTAAACATACGATGGTCTCCGAGCTTGCTTCCTCTCGCATGAGCAAACAACCATGTCAAGCGATCGCTAAAATCTTTCTTATTGTCCATATCCATAAATACAGCACCTAGATAAGGAACATTGTCCCCTTCAAAAGTTTTATTGAGGTAGGTCTCATTGTCCTTTGTTTGAACAACAGGCTCATCTAGCTGTGTACCAGGAGCATAGACATAAGCGATTGTATCCGAGTTGGTCGAAGTCAAGCCCTTAAATTTATTTGAAAGGTATTCTTTTTCTTCTGCGCTGGCTGTATAAGCTGGGTTTTTAGTTTCCTGAGTAACTTTTGGTTCGTTGGTTGAGTCGTTGGGAGTAGAAAGGTTATTAATGACAAAATACCCACCAACCACAACAATAGCAACTGCGACTACGGAAGCAATAATTTTCCAAATGGACAAATTCTTTTTCTTAGAACGTATACTCATCTTTTCTCCTTCATCTATCCTATTTACCAAAAAAATCACTGAAACGAAGTTTCAGTGATAGGCTACTTCATCAAATCAATGAATTATTTAGCAGCGTGTGTTTTTGGAAGAGCTTTTTGACCAGCTTTTGATGCTACACCAGCTTTTTTAGCTGCATCATCAGCTTTTTTAGCTTGATCTACAACACCTGGTTTACCTGGTTCTGGAGTAGCTGATCCTTTACCATCTGTTGGTTTAGCTGATCCTTTACCTGATCCTTTACCTGTTTGGTTAGCTTGGTCTTCAGCTTTACGAACATCGTTTGGTTTGTTGTCTTCAATACCAGTTGGGTCGTTCCAGTAGTTACCTTGAGCTTTTGCTGCTTCACGTACTTTTTCTTGGATTACTTGAACATAACGGTTACGAACGATGTTACGTGCTTCTGTACGAGCTGCTTCAACTTTAGCTACATATTCTCCGTAAAGGTGACCTGAACCGTATGCTTCAAGAGCTGCCTTAGCTGCTACAACTGCTGGTTGACGTTCAGCTTCTTCGTTGATTTCAGCTTCGTGTGCTGCTACTTGTGTATTAACTTCATCAGCAATATCACGTTCAGAAACATATTTCTTTTGGATCAATTGGTTAGAAGAATTTGGGTTTTCACCTTGAGCAAAAGCTGGAGCTGCTGCAGAAAATACTGCAAGTGCTGCTACTGATGATAATAAAACTTTTTTCATTGTTTTATCTCCTCTTTAAATTCATAATTAATTTATAAGGACAAGCCTTATTACCTACAAGTATATCATATATATGTCGGTTGTCAAGTCTTTTTTAATTTTTTTTCAAAAAAATCTGATAAAGCAAAGAAAAATTTCTCTGCACAAGCTGTACAAGCGATTTTCTTACTAGCAATAGCTGATATAAATGGCTAAAAGACGAACATTTTTGGTGATTTCTCCTTAATCATTACCTCTGAAAACGACACTTCATCACTATCTAAGGATAATTTCTCTACTTTTGAAGGCTCATAGACTTTCAGATACGAGATTTAAATTGTTTTCTCAATACTAAATAGAGGAGAAAGTGGACGTTTTTCGTGGATACGAATAATAGCATCGCCCAGAAGATGAGCAATCGAAATTTGTTCAATCTTATCAATCAAACGCTCTTCTGGTAGGTAGATAGTATCCAAAACAACTAATTTCTTAATAGCTGATTTTTGGATATTATCCATAGCCGGTCCTGAAAGAACTGGGTGAGTACAACTTGCATAAACTGCTACTGCACCCGCTTCAGCAAGCGCATCCGCTGCATGACAAATGGTTCCAGCTGTATCGATCATGTCGTCAATCAAGATACAAGTCTTACCTTCTACCTTACCGATAATATTCATCACTTCGCTGGTATTCATCTTATCTACACTACGACGTTTGTCAATAATCGCAATCGGAGTTTTCAAAAACTCTGCTAACTTACGAGCACGAGTCACCCCACCATGGTCTGGACTGACAACCACGTAGTCAGAGCCGACCATGCCACGACGTTCAAAATAGTCCGCAATCAATGGAGCACCCATCAAGTGATCTACAGGAATATCAAAGAATCCCTGAATCTGTGCAGCGTGCAAATCAATCGTCAACAAACGATCCACTCCAGCCACTTCTAGCATATTGGCAACGAGTTTTGAAGTGATTGGCTCACGCGCTCTTGCTTTTCTATCCTGACGTGCGTAACCATAGTAAGGCATAACAACGTTGACAGATTCTGCACTAGCCCGCTTCAAGGCATCTACCATAATCAAAATTTCGAGCAGATTGTCATTTACAGGTGAGCTCGTTGATTGTAGGATAAAGACGTGTTTTCCACGGATTGATTCTTCGATGTTGACCTGAATCTCCCCATCTGAAAATTGGCGAACAGTCGATTTCCCCAACTCAATCCCAATCTCTTGCGCCACACGCTCTGCCAATTCTCTATTTGAAGAAAGGGCAAACAGCTTTAAATCAGAAAAAGACATGATTTCCTCCGGTATTTATGTATCGCTTGTTTTTTACACAACATTTTACATCTACCATTGTAGCGCTTTTTCCTTTATTTTTCAATCAAAAATAAAACAAGAGCAAACATTTATACCCTTGTTTTTTACTTTTTTATATTAGCTATATTAAAATTAAAAATCCTACATTTTAACAATCGATTTTATGCTAGGATGAAATTTTTTCGAGACAAAGTTAGTATACTTCTCTCATACTTCCTGTATCCACATCATAGACAGCACCTGAAATAACCACATCATCAGGAATCAGTGGAGATTCTCGAAGCAACTGCATGTCCTCTCTCACACTCTCTTCAACATCCTGGAATGGTAAAAAATCTTGATCAGACACATCAACTCCGAGCTCGTGTTTCAAATGTTCATGAAAAGACTCATTTTGAAAAGTTTGAGCTCCACAGTCTGTATGGTGAAGCACCACAATTTCTCTTGTTCCCATTTGTTGCTGGGAAATCACCAGTGAACGAATCATGTCCTCAGTTACTCGACCACCCGCATTCCGCAAGATATGGGCATCCCCAAGTGCCAGACCCAGAGCTTGCGCGACGTGTAGCCGTGAGTCCATACAGGTCACAATTGCTACTCTTGTTTTCGGCTTAAGTGGCAGATTTAATTTCCCATGAAGGGCAACATAAGCCTGATTGGCTTGCATAAACTGTTCAAAATACGACACGATTTCCCCCTTAAAAATTTGATCATCAAACATTTCTCCTATCTTATCATTTTTAAGAGGATTTGTCACGGATTATGCAAAGACTTTTTTCAAAACTTCCTGAATCGTTGTCACACCAATGACCTCAATTTCTTTGGGTGGAGTGATTCCTGTCAAGGAATTCTTGGGTACATAGATCTTGGTAAAGCCCAGTTTTGCCGCTTCATTGATGCGTTGTTCGATACGATTTACGCGTCGAATTTCTCCGGTCAAACCAAGTTCTCCCACAAAACATTCTTGAGGATTGGTAGGCTTGTCCTTGTAACTAGAGGCAATAGCCACTGCAACTGCTAAGTCAATGGCGGGCTCATCCAATTTGACACCACCAGCTGATTTGAGATAGGCATCCTGATTTTGCAAGAGAAGCCCTGCTCGTTTTTCCAAAACAGCCATAATCAAACTCGCACGATTGAAATCAAGTCCTGTCGTCGTGCGTTTAGCATTTCCAAACATGGTCGGTGTCACCAAAGCCTGAACCTCCGCCAAAATCGGACGGGTCCCTTCCATAGTCACCACGATTGATGAACCAGTAGCCCCATCCAAACGCTCTTCTAGGAAAACTTGACTCGGATTGAGCACCTCAACCAATCCGCCCGACTGCATCTCAAAGATGCCAATCTCATTAGTGGAACCAAAACGGTTTTTGACCGCTCTCAAGATACGAAAGGTATGGTGACGTTCCCCTTCAAAGTAAAGCACTGTATCCACCATATGCTCCAACATACGCGGACCCGCCAAGGTTCCTTCCTTGGTCACATGCCCTACGATAAAGATAGCAATGTTATTGGTCTTAGCCAGCTGCATAAGCTCAGCCGTCACCTCACGTACTTGAGACACAGAACCTTGCACCCCTGAAATCTCAGGAGACATAATGGTCTGAATAGAGTCGATGATGAGAAAGTCTGGCTGAATTCTTTCTACTTCTGCACGAACACTCTGCATATTGGTCTCTGCATAGAGATAAAACTCGCTATCAATATCACCCAAGCGCTCTGCTCGTAGCTTGATTTGCTGAGCAGACTCCTCCCCACTGACATAGAGAACAGTCCCCACTTGAGACAGCTGGGTTGATACTTGTAAGAGAAGGGTTGATTTCCCAATCCCTGGATCCCCACCGATGAGAACAAGACTTCCGGGTACTACTCCGCCTCCAAGCACACGGTTGAATTCCTCCATCTCGGTCTTTGTTCGATTGACATTGATTGAAGTCACCTCAGCCAGTTTCATGGGCTTGGTTTTCTCCCCTGTCAAGGATACACGCGCATTCTTGACCTCGGCAATCTCAACCTCTTCTACAAAAGAAGACCAAGACCCACAGTTAGGACAACGCCCCAGATATTTTGGGGAATTATACCCACAATTTTGACATACAAATGTCGCTTTTTTCTTTGCGATGATAAACCTCTTTCTAAATCTCTACCTCACACTCAATCACTTGACAAAAATCGATGGTTTCATTTGGTACAAACTGGCGCATGAGCATTCGATGAGCGACAACTACCACAGTCTGATGTTCTCGATACTTAGCCATACATTCTAGAAAACGAGACTTCATCTCCGCAGCTGTCTCATATTGAATAGGGCTATTAGGAAGCAACTCCCCCTTGTTTTCTAAAAATAATCTTCTAGCTTTTTCGAAGTTTTCTATTCCTGTTTCATAGACCTGCCATTCGTGTAACATAGGCTCCACTCTCAAAGGAAGTCCAGTAGCACAAGAAACATAAGAAGCCGTTTCTAAAGCTCGCGTCACCGCAGAAGTCACTAGTAGGTTAGCTGATTGTAGCAAAGGATTTTGGCAAAGTTCCTGAGCTTGTTGTCGTCCCTTCTCAGATAAGGGGGCCAAATCCATCCCAAAACCTGTATAAGAACGTTCCTCTAACTCACGGTAATCTGGCTCCCCATGACGTACAAAGATAATCTTCATCTTAGTGCCCTGTTGATCCAAATCCACCAGTTCGCACGCCGTCTGCCTCATCTCCGTCTGCGATTAAAAATGGTGCAAAGACAGCCTGAACCACACGTTCCCCAACTTCAAGAACCACTTCCTGATCAGTAATGTTTTTCATCTGCGCAAAGATATGTCCCTCATTACCGGAATTGCCATAATAATCCCCATCAATAACCCCCACAGAGTTGATCAAGACCAGACCCTTCTTACGAGGATTTGAAGAACGGTCATAGAGATAGAGCACTTCTGTCGGCTGCATGTAAGCCTTGACACCAGTCGGAACGAGAACAATCTCTCCTGGAGCAATCACAGTGCGTTCCGCAACCTTTAAATCATAACCAGCTGCATGAGCTGTCTCACGCTTCGGTAGCAAATTTTCATCTGTAAAACTCGAAACCAATTCAAAACCACGAATTTTCATATTTTTCTCTTTTCTATAATCATTTATTCTAGGCTATTTTATCTTATTTATTCGAAAAAAGCACGAAAAAAGAGCACACAATTCACACTCGCTTAGGGCTGCTGGATTCCTCCCCTGACCCGCTTCACGCAGAACTGTTGCTCCATTATTTATTATACCACATTCCCCTCTATTTTTAAAGAGAAATTATTTTTTCCGTCGATTTCGGAAAAAGTCCTGCATAATCGCTGCACACTCACTCTCCAAAACTCCCGTTTCGACCTCTACACGATGATTGAGACGCTCATCTGTCAAAATATCGTACAAACTTCCAGCTGCACCAAATTTCTGATTATTAGCCCCGTAGACTACATTTGGAATGCGTGCAAGCCCAATCGCCCCACTACACATAACACAAGGCTCAATGGTCACAAACAACGTACAATCAAGCAGACGCCAACTCTCTTCACTTGCATTCGCATTTTCTATGGCCATGATTTCTGCATGCATAACCGCCCGTTGCAACTCCTCGCGCGCATTATGCCCCCTACCAATGATCTCTCCATCCTTGACAATCACACAACCAATTGGAATTTCATCGTGTTCTAGGGCAATCTCAGCCTCTCTCAAAGCCTCTCTCATAAAAGCTTCTTTTTCTTCAACTGTATAATCCATAGTTTCTCTCTTTTCCTGCTTGTCGTTTTATTATTATATCATGATTCCCAACACAAAAAAAGCCACCCAATGGGGTGACTTAATAGGGAGATTATTATGAAAAAGAAAAGTTTAGGATATTTGTTACAACAAGTTAGGAGGTCTTCTTGTAACTATCTATAGTATACCCGCCCTGTCTTAAACTAATCTTAAAAATCTCCTATGACCAAACACTTTCTAAAATATTGGTTTGTTCACGACCAGGACCTACTGAGAAAGTAGAAATACGAACCCCAACCAACTCGCTCACACGACGAACATAGTTACGTGCATTCTCAGGAAGGTCTTCTAAATTACGGACTCCAGTGATGTCTTCTGACCAACCTGGCAATTCCTCGTAGATTGGCTTGCAACGTTTCAACTGTTCAAGACTAGCTGGATAGTAGTCAATACGTTGACCATCAAGATCATAGGCTACACAGATTTTAACTGTATCCAAACCACTCAAAACATCAATAGAGTTCAATGAAAGATTTGTAATCCCAGATACACGGCGGCTATGACGCATCACAACTGAATCAAACCAACCTACACGACGTGGACGGCCAGTTGTTGTACCGTATTCATGACCTACTTCACGGATACGATCTCCCACTTCATCAAACAATTCCGTTGGGAAAGGTCCGTCACCTACACGACTCGTATAGGCTTTACATACACCTACAACCTTGTCAATCTTACTTGGACCAACACCTGACCCAATTGTCACACCACCAGCGACAGGGTTTGAAGAAGTAACAAATGGATAAGTCCCTTGGTCAATGTCCAACATGACACCTTGCGCACCTTCAAACAGTACACGTTTGCCATTATCAAGCGCATCGTTCAAGATAACAGATGTATCTGTCACATACTGCTTAATTTGTTGGCCATACTCATAATACTCTTCAAAAATATCATCAACTGAAATAGGTTCACTATCATATAATTTTTCAAACAAACGATTCTTTTCCGCAAGATTGCGTTCTAAACGCTCACGAAAAATCTCTTTATCCAAAAGATCCGCAATACGAATTCCAACACGAGCAGCTTTGTCCATATATGCTGGACCAATTCCCTTTATTGTAGTACCAATCTTATTATCACCCTTAGCTTCTTCTTGCAAGCGATCCAACTCAATGTGGTAAGGCAAAATAACATGCGCACGATCAGAAATACGCAAGTTATCAGTTGTCACACCTTCATCATGAAGATAGCTCAACTCTTTCACAAGAGATTTAGGGTTTACAACCATACCGTTTCCAATAACTGAAATTTTTTCAGGGAAGAAAATTCCAGATGGAATCAAGTGCAACTTAAATTTCTTACCATCAATAACAATTGTGTGACCAGCATTATCACCACCTTGATAACGAGCAATCACTTCTGCATTAGCTGAAAGAAAATCTGTAATTTTCCCTTTACCTTCATCGCCCCATTGGGTACCTACAACAACAACTGAAGTCATAATCTTGTCTGAGCCGCTAGGCTCTTCCTTTCTCATATACATGGCAGGAGTCTCACCCGCAATCATATCTTACAATTTATTATAATAAAACTTCATCATTTTTTCAAGAGTCAGCGTAGAAACATCTGGAAATTCTCTCCATTTAAAAATATCTAAAGAAAAATAATTGTTAATTACTATTAATATAATCTAATTAGTTGTTTATTGTTCGTTTTTTAATAACCTTGACTCAATTAGAAATAAAATTCCTTTTCATCACAAATTTTTCTAAAAATAAACGATAAGATGTTCTAAAATGATAGATAATAAAATCTCTTTCATCAGTAATCTTATAGCGAATTAAATAATAATGCAAATAACCAAGATGTGTGGTTTCCCATTTCGTTTTATCAGCAAATAACCCTTTGTACTCCTGCTCAACAGCATCACAAAATTCAATAATTTGTTCATAGATATCTTGAAACATCCTCAATAATCTCCATTTCATTTTTTTATAGTATTAGGATATCAAAAATTTAAAAACTTTAGTCCAAAATTCCTGTAAAGTGAAAATAGCAATCTAAACGAACAAAAAAATAAAAAATACTGAAAGAAAAGAGAAAAAATCATCTATTTCAAAATTGATTATAGATGACCTTTCCTCTATATTCACAGCGTGTGAGATAAGCTATGAGCTTTTGGTACCATATTTCTCTCCTTACAGAGCGAAATAGATTGAAAAACATCGAATAAAAAAATAAAGGCTCTGTAATTTCTGTGCTAAGGAGGGGAGCAAATTGGTTCCCTTCAAATATTAGCTGACTTCAAGCTGCTACAGTTGACAAAGAGCAAAAAAAAACGTTCATCAGAACGTCCCTTACTATACTCCGCCAGTAGGACTCGAACCTACGACATCATGATTAACAGTCATGCGCTACTACCAACTGAGCTATGGCGGATAAAAGCTAAGCGACTTCCATAT
>NZ_VMLC01000004.1:0-36884 GCF_013276505.1 Streptococcus sp. 5905 | reverse complement strand
TTATACCATAAATAGTACATAGCTTGCTAATCCTTTGAAAACAGTGGACTTCTAGCATGTTAAGCAAAAGTGAATACGAGATTGAATACGACTTTACTTTTAGCTGGAGCGGATGAAATCCATGAACTGGTCAACGACTTCAACACGTTGATTATCATTGATGTGGGTATACATATCAAGGGTGATTTGAACATTATTGTGACCGAGTCTATCTGAAATGATTTTCGCTGTAACACCAGCTTCAAACAGAAGAGAAGCGTGTGTATGCCTAAAACCGTGAGGCGAAATTTTTTTAAGATCTTTGTGTTTACAAAAGAATCTGCTAAGTTTCACTTTCATAGTTGCAGCTAAAAGCCATCCCCCACTATTATTCGTAAAGATATAATTCGAATCATGTTTGTAAGGCACACCAGCTTGGAAATATTCTTTTATTTGCTGTCGTTTCCAGAGTTTCAAAACATTCAGAGTTTCATCATCTAAGGTGATAACCCTCTTACTCCTTTTGGTTTTAGGATCCTGGACAGTTTGTTTTTTGCCAATCACGACAGCCGTGCGAGAAATGCTTAACCGTTTATTTTCAAAGTCAACATCTGACCACATGAGGCCGATTGCTTCTCCAGTTCTCAATCCGGAAAAAGCGAGTAAGTGAAAAAAGGTATAGTCTACTGACTTACAATTTGCTTTGTAAACTTTAAGGAACTCCGTTAGTTCCTGTTTTGTATAGTAGTTTTCTTTGCCCTTTAAGGGTTTATTTTTAGGCTTGATAATCTTGTCTAAGGGATTTGACTTAATGATGTCAAGAGAAGCGGCATACTTGAAAATACGGCTGATGACAGAGTAGTAATTAGCATATAGGATATAGCGATTACTTAACTTGATAGCAACCTTTTGACAATAAGCTACACTGATTTGCTGAATCTTCATATCTGTAAAATATGAGTCAATCATAACATTAAGTTTTTTCTTAACGTTCTGATATGTTGTTGGTTTTACAGTGCTTTTATAGCTATCAAGCCATAACTCAGCGACTTCAGCAAAAGTAGGGTTCTGGAAATCTTCATTGTTTGAAAAACCATTCTCTTCAATATCTAAGAGAAGATCACGTTCGGCAGCCTTAGCTTCTTTGATGGTTCTAAAACCACGGCGTGTTGTGCGTTTTTCTTTTCCAGTTGCAGGGTCTATGCCCAGGTATGTTTGAAAGAGATATCTAGTCTCTCCTTTTTTGGTAATGTATTTTTTTATCATAAAAAGTCCTTTCTTTTCGATTGCTTGCCCGCATAGTTGAAAAGGTGTAGAACTTATGATAAACTATAGTTGTATTTTTTTATCATCCTTTCCATTGCTTGCCACATGGAAGGTTGAAACCTCACACTCAAAGATGGCCGTCGGAGAGTGTGGGGATTTTTTATTTTTTTAAGACTTTCAACTTAATTCGTATCTTGAATGAATCCTTAACTGTACGAAGTCTACCACTATCCGGATTAATATCTTTGTAATCACCGCCATAAATTTCAGCATTTTTGATAACTTCATTATTTGGATCTACGGTTAATCTTAATACCTTTCTATTTTTGGACTTAGTGACATAGCCTAAGTGATAACCTCGAACCACAATTTTAACTGCATTAGGGTCAAATTTATTATCAAATTCAGGGATAAACTCTACATCTGGAATTTTAAAAGGCAAGTATTTATAAAATCTTCCTCCAAAAATTAATTCCTCTTTAATTTCTTTAGAAGTATATCCTAAATAAGGGGTATCATCTGATTCTCTTATAAGTTCTTGACATAAATCTGAGAAAGCTTCTTGGCGATAAGATATTCCTTTCACTTTGAGAATAACATCATAAATAGTTCTCTCGTCAATCTCCTGTTTTTTTATTCTGTCTTCTATTTGAACAACCAATAGTTTATTCAGCTCTTCAATTTCATACTCTAGTTGATCAGTATTAGATTGCCTAGGAAAAACACCAATCAAAAAGAGAATAACTAAACTGCCGATAATAAAAGAGAAAATTGTTAGTAGTATATTTCCAACGATACCAAGCAGAAAAACAGATATTAAAGTCAGCAAGACCAAAAAGGCTATTAAAGACCTTTGATTTTCCAGTTTACTAATTGTTTTTCTGTGTTCGTCTATTAGTACTTTGATTTCCTTTTCAGTAAGAGTAGTAGACATATAAGCACCTTGACCTTAATTTTCAGATGGCATGAAGTTTCCGACAATTTTTCCAATAATTCTAGGATCTTCTTCAAATGGTGCGAACTTATCTTTATATTTTGGATTAAGGGAGACTAAACGCAATCCATCAGGTTCACGATAAACCTTTTTAATATACGTTTGACCGTCCCAATCAACGGCATAAACCGCTCCGTCATAATCAAAACCAGTCTCTTTTATGAGGACAACCTCTCCGTTTTGGAATTTAGGTTCCATTGAGTCTCCGAAAACCCAAGAAGCAAAATCGTGGTCTAGGTCTTTATCATAAAAAACAGTATCATAGTTCCCATCGTTGAAGTATGAAAAACCAGTACCAGCTGATAGTTTTTCAAAAACACGGTATTCAAAAAGCTTTTCCTCAATTGTGATTACTTTATTATTTTGCTCTTTCAATTGTTCGTTAGCGTAGTTAAGAACCTTTTGTTTTCTCGGAGTTGATAGCTTGACAACTTTTTCAGTGATTTTATGAATCAATGGGGATGTGGGGATTTTTAGCTCATTTACTTCCTGAGTTTTATCCTCTATCAAGTCTGATTTATTAACTCCAAAATAGTCCGCAAGTAATTCGATCTTTCCTATCCGAGGATAAGTTATGCCTTTTAACCAATCTCTTACAGTAGTGTACTTCAATCCGAGATCAGAACAGAGCTTATTTCTATCAATCCCTTTGCTACTCATCAAATTCTCTAAGTTCGCAGAAAAAATTTCTTTACTTTTATTATTGCTCATTTTTATCGCTCCTTTATATAGTATATATTACGGCAAAAACGCAAAAAAGTAAAGAAAAAAATAAAAAAATACGGGAAAAACGCAAAAAACACTTGACATTGCGGTTTAACCGCATTATAATGTAGTTATAGTTGAGCTAGTCAATTATAAAAAAATGATAGAAAGGACAGCAACATGCCAAAAATGACTCTTAAAACATTGCGAACTCTAAAGAACTGGCGACAAGTGGACGCAGCAGAGGCTATTGACGTCTCTGTTGACACTTGGGGAAATTGGGAGCGAGGAAAAACAGAACCTACTGTAACCCAAGCTTATCAAATCGCTACTACTTTTGATGTGTCTATTGATGACATTATTTTTTTACACGATATTGCGGTTTAACCGTAATATAAAAGGAGCACTATGAACAACGCAGTTAAACGATTGGTAGTTGGCAGTAATGTCCTAGAGTAGGAGAGGGATATGAGTAAACCATCAAAAAAATCACTACCAATTCAAAATTTAGAAATTAAGATAGATAGCGACTCTAGTATTCCACGAGTTATTTTGAACGGGATTGATTTTCAAGCAGAAGATATTGGTCTTCAAGGTATCAAGATAATTTGGGAGACAAAGAAAGATGAAGTACCAGAGACACTTATTCAGGTTGATTATATAAATAACCGTGAAGCATCTCATATAGTATCTGTCAAACAGTCGTTTAAAAATACTTTACTTAAATAGTTTTGGCGAGTTTTATTTACATTATATCAAATTTAGAAAGGAATATTATGAACGAAATTTTTAACTTTCACGGGCGGGAAGTCCGTACAGTGATGTTTGATGACGAGCCGTGGTTTGTCGGGAAAGATATAGCAGAGATTCTTGGATATGTAAATTCAAGAGATGCTCTGGCAAAACACGTTGATGAAGATGATAAGCTAACGTCGCAAATCGCGACGGCAGGTCAAATGAGAAATCAGACAGTTATCAACGAATCTGGTCTCTACTCTCTTATCTTATCCAGCAAGTTACCTCAAGCCAGAGAGTTCAAGCGTTGGGTAACATCTGAGGTCTTACCAGCTATTCGCAAACAGGGTGGATTTATCCGAGAGGATTTGGACGAGGATGCCTTTATTGCTCTATTCACTGGGCAGAAGAAGTTGCGTGAGCAACAGACTAGCATGCTGGAAGATATCGACTATCTCAAGAGTGAGCAACCGATTCATCCGAGCTATGCTCAATCGCTACTGAAGAAGCGCAAGGCTCGGGTCGTTGCTTGCTTAGGTGGTATTGACAGTCCTGCTTATGCTGATAAGATTTTTGCTCAATCAGTATTTAGACAAGCTGAGATTGATTTCAAGGACCACTTCAACATCAGTCGCTATGATTTGCTACCTAAAAAGTTTGCAGAAGCCGCATTGGCCTATTGGATGACTTGGGAACCAAGTACCAATACTAAGATGAAGATTATGGAACTGAACGCTTATGCATTGTAGAGCAAAAAAGCACCTGACAGCAATCAGGCGCATACTTAAATAATTAAAACCATTATATCACAAAAATGCTTGCCCGCATAGTTGAGAGGATGTAGAAAATGGAAGGAATAACGTTACAATTACGATTGGACGGCGAAAGTGCTGAATTGTTCACGAATCAATTATTGGCCTTTGCTAAAAAGCAGGTCAAGGAGCAGTTAGAGAATGATCGTATGCCAATCAATCAACAGGCTTTGATGAAGAAGTTTGGCTTTACTCATGGCTATATTAAGAAGTTAGAACGTAAAGGATTAAGATTTCGTAAGCAAGGGAAAGATATTATGTACGATGTCAATGATGTTTATGAGATTTTAGAGTTAGAAAAACAAGTACGAAAATTAAGAGCGTAAGGAGAACAAAATGACAGAACCAACTTTATCAAGCCAATTGCTTGGCTTAGCAGTGATTTTCATTGGGATGTTTATCCTAATCGTGCTTACGGCTAAAAATGAAAAATCGGATAAGCAAAATGTAGTGGTCATTATTGAAGAAACAGAAGATTTCAGGGAAGTTGCTCGAAGAAACCTGAGAATGTGTGACAGAAAGTCTACCTATGACACCCAACCACCTATAGGTCTTGCTTCATCGATTGAGGATGTACCACAAGTTTTTAGAGCATGCATCGAAGACTATGATAGACTTGCCTATGATTTTCAGGAAGAAGCAAGTAATAATGAACTTCTAAGAAAGCAAAATGCCGAGCTTTTAGTTGAAAATGGTCGCTTACTTTATCAAGAAATGACTATGGATTTCCGGAGAAATAATCGGAAATGGGGAGCTAGGGCATGATGCTGCTAAGGAGGTAACTATGTCTGACAATAAAAAATATTATTACTTAAAATTGCGAGACAATTTTTTTGATAACGACGATATAGCAATCCTTGAAAGCATGCCAGACGGGATACTTTATTCAAACATTCTACTAAAACTTTATCTTAGAAGCCTTAAAAACAATGGCAAATTAATGTTTAATGACCGCATACCTTATAATGCACAGATGCTATCAACAATTACTAGACAACCAGTTGCAGTCGTTGAAAAGTCGGTCGGGATATTTAAAGAGATGGGATTGATTGAGGTATTAGACAACGGTGCCATCTACATGCTTGATATCCAAAATTTTATTGGTTCATCAAATACCGAGGCTGATAGAAAGCGAGAATATAGACGAAAAATCGCTTTAGAAAAAGGTCAAAAATTTTTGGGACATTTGTCCGGACAAATGTCGGACGAACAGGCACCAGAGATAGAGATAAAGATAGAAAAAGAGAATAGAGATATAAAAGAGATAGATTCCGCAAAGGACAATTCTCCTGCTGCTATTGCTGAATATTATCAATCTCGTATCGGGGTGCTTGATGGTAAACAATTTGAACAACTACTTGACTACATTAGATTTGATCATATGGAGTGTGAATTAGTAAAACTTGCAATTGACAAGGCCGCTGATAATTCAAAACGAAGTTTTGGATATGTAAATAGTATTTTGAAGAATTGGGCGCAAAATGGCATCAAGACTACTGTACAACAAGAAGCAGAACAATCAAACTTTAACAAGTCAAAGGGATTTACTACTTCTCGTGGGAATCAATCAGAACAGGGGGCTAAGGACGAATGGGGATTTTAGAAGTTATCAATCAATTTGAAGAGGAGTTTTACCCTATCAGCGATGAAAAAAGGTCACTGCTTGTAAAACAACCTCTCTCTACTGTCATAGCCTGCTTGTCAGATATGGCCAGCTGGCAGGCTTGCGGAGGTAAGGTATCATGGTAACTAATGCACTGGAAGAAACGGCTTTGTCCTATCTGAGAAACACTGAACAGCAGGATGAAATTTGCGACAAGCACGGCATTCCATTGATTAAAATCCTCCGGACAAATGATATTGTTTGTCGTTTGTGTGAATCGGAACGAATCCATGCCGATAATCAAATAAAGGTCAATGAGCTGGCTGATGCAGAGCATGAGCGAGAGCGGAGGTTTTATCTTGAGAAATTCTCTCTCTATGATGATGTCCTGAAAAATGCTACTCTTGACAACTTCGACACACCGACTGAAAAAGAAGCGCAAAAGCTGGCTTTTGCAAAGAGGATTTGTCGGGAGTGGTCCGAGGGTGCTAGGAACAATATTGTTTTTCAAGGAGAAGCTGGAACAGGTAAAAGCCATCTTGCTTTTGCCATGATGAAAGATTTATCAGAAGCTACAAAAGAAATTGCTATCTTTATCAATGTCACTGACTTACTGATGAAAATCAAGGCGGACTTTAGTCAGGAAGAGTTCCTGGTCAATAAAATTGCTAGTGCAAAGTTTTTGGTCTTGGATGATCTTGGGATGGAGAAAGACAGTGAGTGGTCTTTCAGTATTCTGTACAACATTCTTAATAAAAGGGCCAATACTGTTATCACGACCAATCTGACTGCACAAGAAATTCAGAAACGATATGGTCGGCCGTTTATGAGTCGATTGATGAAGGGCGTAGACAATGATCATCTGATGGTATTTAATGACTTGAAAAATAAAAGGAAAGAGTACTTTTAGAAAGGTGGTGTCTCTTGTTATTGAATCTTTATTTCGTCTACAACGGGCACTGCAAGTTTTTTCTTGGAAGTTTTAACAATGTGGATGAACTTATTGAACGGATGAAAGAGCATCAATGGGCTTTCTCAGCTATCACCAGACCAAAATTCAAGAAGCATATTGGAAAAGACAATGTACGTTTTGATTATGGTGCGATAGATTCTATTACTTAGCGACAAAATCAACGTGCCGCGAACCACGTTAAAAGCGAGCTAGAATATGCGTCAGACTTGGACGAATGGCGTATAAAGAATTTGCTAGCTCTTGTGTCTTTGAGCCATGAGGGGCAAGAGCTGGATTTTTAGAAACAAGTAGGAGGAATTGGAAAATGAATAAAGACAAAGTTTATATTGAGGGATATGAAGTTGGTTTTCGAATCGATACATTAGGAACTAGAGAGAAGATAATTCAGTTAGTTAGTGGAGAAACCGTAAGTATAGACGAGAACTTCATTTATAAATCGATTGAACAGGAGAAAGCCACAATTCCGAAGTTTGTGGCGGATTGGATTGAGGAATGTAAAGCAAAAGAGAAAAGGTTACTTACAGCTCTCTTATACACGCCGGAGAAAGTTAATAGCTGGGTTGACAACTCAGAGAATCAAGAACTTTTCGCTCGTGCTTGGCTTGACGGCTACGAGGTAGAGAAAGAGAAGAAATATATTGTAACTCTGAAATCGAGTGGACAAAAGTTGTACTATCACACGGAAGATGAAGATTATATTTTCTCTAGCTATGATGGAGTATTCTACTCAGGATATCATACTAAAACTGATCTAGAAGAAAATGGTATGAGTTGGGTGTTTGATTGTGAGGGTCTGGAAGTTCAGGAGGTGGAGTGATGTTTGGAAGTGTAGTTGTAGATGTAATCACGAATGATGGTTTGGTTGAAGAATTTATAGATGTTGATGAAGTGGCCTATGTGGATTTTGAAAAGGAGTTAATACGTTTTAAAGCTCATGATGCTCTAATTCCACGTATGCTACAAGTAACTAGAAGTTCGTTACTTCGAGTTAAAAGGGCTTTGTTTTATAAAAGTATATGAAAAATTTTTATGAGGAAGTAACGAAATGAAAAGAAAGAACTATATTATTTTTATCAGGCATTTTAAAAAAATAAAAGATTTAGTAGATTTTTATGAATACATTGCAGACTCAAGAATCTGTGCAAGTGCTATTTATTTATTTTTGATTATATGTTCACCTTTTATTGCTTTGCTATTCCCGATCGCATACATAGAGCATTGTTTTTATAAAAAAAGATTTATTAGACAATGCGTTGAATACGACTGGTGTTCAAAGGAATATCTTGAAGAGGTTATTGATATCGGAAAAGATGATATCAAGGAGGTGGAGTGATGTCATGTAGTGAAAATTTTAAAAAAGAAAAAGAATTGTCTGCTGCTATTTCAAATCTCAAGATAGAAGTCTTACAAAATGATGATAAATTGAGCAGTCAATCATTAAGCAACATCAAAAGGCAAGCAAGGGATCTATACGAGTGCCTAGTATGGTTGCAGTATGCTGCGGAGGAGTCAGGTAGATGAGTTATGATTTGGAAATCTTAGGAAAAATAGAAAGCGGAGGTTATATTTGCATAGATGAACCTGAAAATAGTTCTCCGACTTACAATCTTGGAAGAATGTTCAGGATCGCTATGGATTGGGATTTCAAACAAGGTACTATCTACAATGTTGCTCAGATTTTTGAAAACATTCAACGTGGTATCTCAGAATTGGAACAGTACCCTGAAAAGTATATCCAGTATGAGCCCGAGAACAAATGGGGAACAGTCAGCAGTGCGTTAGAAGATTTGAGATCATTGAGAGATTGTATTTTAAGACAAGACATCGATACAAAATACTTATATGTGAGGTGGTAACATGAAGCGACCAAACAGATACCCGTACACACGAAGTCAATGGGTTGAAGAAACCGTTGATCACTATACATATAAAAATGATATTTGTTATACAAGTCATATTTTAGTAAATAGACTTACTGGAGAAATTAAGAGCAAGGAGGTTGAGTGATGAGTTATGAGTGTTCGAATTGTTGCAAAGAAATCGAAGATGAGTTTCTGGTAGTGCAAGAGAATCATGTTATTCTTGCGTTATTTAACGATGTTGAAAATTGCTTCTGTAGTCAGCAATGTGTCAACGATTTCTTAATGATTGAATCTAAATACTTATCAAATGGAGATATACCATACGATGAGGAGGTGGAGTGATGAGCATGCTTGAAATATTCTTATCTAAGAACGATCTTGAACATATTGCGAACGGGCATGATTTAAAAATAAGGAGTAGTAGGGCTTCAAAAGTAGATGGAATTATTTTGAAACTCGATTTGGTAAATGATACCACGAACCCTTTGATAAATTATAAATATAAACTAATTAACACAGAACAGCAGAATTTTGCAAACAATTTTTCAGGAGGGGGCACATGAAACGATTCATAGCTATCTGGATTCTACTATCTGCTGGATTGAACATCTGGCAGATGGACAGGATTCGAGATTTGGAAGAGAAGAAGCCTATGGTTATCTATAAGGCTGATAATCAAGGCGCCGAAATATTTGGTAAGGTCGTCGATAAAGGACAGCACGGCAAGTTATACACGATAACGATTCGTGATTACGGGGTGTTCGTGGTTAAGAAGGACGTGTATGACAAGGTAAGAGTTGGGGATGAGGTGTTACTATAATGGACGATATTTTAAAAGCTTTAGCTAAAATGCTAAATATGACAGTCGAGGAAGTGAATTCTTTACTTGAAACATTTAAAGGGAATGCCCCACAGATTTATGAGATGATCATTAAGGAAAAAATGATGCATGATATATTTAGTTTACTTGAAACTGTTTCGTTTGCAGCGTTGTTCGTTTCTGTTATTCTTTTAGTATTTTTCTTGGTTATGAACTTTCGCTACGATACTGCATATATTAGTGGTTGGGATGTTCCTAAAGGCAAAACAAAAGAAGAGTACAAAGGAGAGTTAATCGCTCAGGCTAGGGAAACTTATGTACCCGTTATAAAAATTAATTTTATTACATCAAGTGTAATTTTAATGTTATGGATTACTTCGATTGTTTTAAAAATAACTCTAGCCCAAAATTATATATTCATTGTGAATGAAATTTTACCAAGAATCAATAAATAAATGAGGTGAGGATTTGAAATTTCTAGATTTATTCGCTGGCATTGGAGGTTTTAGGCTCGGAATGGAGTCGGCTGGGCATGAATGTATAGGATTTTGTGAGATTGACAAATTCGCAAGAGCTAGTTATAAGGCTATACACGACACGAGGGGAGAAATTGAACTACATGACATCACAGCAGTATCAGATGAGTCTATTCGAAGGATCGGACGTGTGGACATTATCTGTGGAGGATTTCCGTGCCAGGCTTTCTCAATTGCAGGAAACAGACGAGGTTTTGAGGATACACGAGGAACTTTGTTTTTTGAAATTGCACGGTTCGCATCTATTCTCAGACCTCGATATTTATTCCTTGAGAACGTCAAAGGACTTCTCAACCATGACGGAGGAGCTACATTTGAGACCATCCTCGGAGCCTTGGATGAACTGGGGTACAATGTGGAATGGCAAAATATTAACAGCAAAAATTTTGGAGTCCCCCAAAATCGCGAACGTGTGTTCATTATCGGACATCTTAGAGGAGAACGTACCAGAAGAATTTTTCCTCTCTCAGGCACTGGCAGAAAAGTTGATAAACATCAAGAACAGTCAACAAATACCCTTACAACCAGATACCCAAACAGTCAAGGGGTCGGGTCATACATTATTGAAAGTGAATCGCAGAAAGTGAGGTCCATCGGAAACATCCATCCTTCAGGAAATGGGATGAATGGAGCAGAAGCAGAGGTTGGGGATAGCGTGAATTTGTCACACCCTAACTCTAAAACACGCAGAGGGCGAGTAGGTAAGAAGATAGCAAATACTCTCTTAACTGGAGAGAGTCAAGGCGTGGTTGATCCTGATTTTAGGATTAGAAAGCTAACACCTCGTGAATGCTGGAGGTTACAAGGTTTTCCAGATTGGGCTTTTGATAAAGCTCAAGAAGTAAACAGCAACAGTCAACTATACAAGCAAGCAGGAAACAGCGTGACAGTCAATGTTATCGCTGCAATAGCAAAAGAATTGGAATGAGGTGATGACTTGAAATTATTTCTTAACGAAGATTGCATGGACGTCATGAAAAGATATCCTGACAACTATTTTGATTTAGCTATTGTTGATCCACCGTATTTTTCCGGACCAGAAAAAAGAAAATTTTACGGACGAAAAGTCAGTCCAATAGGTGTAAGCAGACTGTATGGCGAAACCTCAGAGTGGCAAATTCCAAATGGAGATTATTTTGATGAACTTTTTAGAGTTTCAAAAAATCAAATCATTTGGGGTGTGAACTACTTCAACTACTCTTTTGGGCCCGGTCGAATTGTGTGGGATAAAGTTAATGGCCAGTCAAGTTTCTCAGATTGTGAGATAGCGTACTGCAGTTTACATGATAGTACACGGATGTTTCGCTATATGTGGAACGGTATGATGCAAGGGAAGTCAATATCTGAAGGACATATCCAGCAAGGAAACAAGGCTTTGAATGAGGTTAGAATTCATCCAACTCAAAAACCCATCAATCTTTATCTTTGGTTGCTGCAAAACTACGCAAAAGCTGGAGATAAGATTCTTGATACTCATGTCGGTTCAGCAAGTAGCTTGATTGCTTGTCAGGAGTTAGGTTTTGAGTATGTCGGTTGCGAGCTTGACAAAAGAATCTTTAACCATGCCAAACAGAGACTTGATACTTATGAGAATCAAATAAAATTATTTTAAGGAGAAGAATATGAACAACACAGAATTAGAAAACAAGGTTCAACAATGGTTTGTTGACCGTAACTTACATGAAGCAAATCCGGTCAAGCAGTTCTTGAAGCTGATGGAAGAGCAAGGAGAATTGTTTGAGGGAATTGCAAAGGACAAATCTGAGCTGATTTATGATGCGCTTGGTGATATTCAAGTCGTATTGATTGGTCTTGAGCAACAGATTAAGAATGGTGCTCAGATTTCAGCCAATCAACAGGAACTTGAATTGCTATTGATGGTTTCTAGCTTGGGCAATATCGCTCAGAAACTATACGCTCATATCTGTCATAATGAGACGCAGATGCCTCTGATTAAGTCTGACTTGATGTTTCTCGATAGCGTGATTAGTTCTGTTTCGTTATTTAATAAGACGGACGCAGACAGTTGCTTGCAGATTGCTTATGATGCTATCAAGGACCGCAAGGGCAAGATGATTGATGGAGTGTTCGTGAAAGAGGAGGATTTAAAATGAAAAAATTAGGAATTATTTTAGGGTTTGTATTTGTAATCGTTGCATCACCGTTCGTGGTTCAGTATGGATGGAATGAAATTATCACAACGATCGTTCCGGTTGGTAGAATTACAGTTTGGCAAGCTTTTGGGATGGATATGCTACTATCTTTCATTTTTCCTGTGTCATCTAGCAAAAAAGTATCTGAAGAGGAATTTTTATATTCTATAAAGAGTGGTATTTCAAAAATTATTACATGTGCATTTTTTATTTGGCTAGCTAGTTTGTTTATTTAAGGAGGATTTGGTATGATACCAAGATTTAGAGCGTGGATGAAGTCATTGAAATGGATGTGCGATGTTACTAATATTTCATTCGACAGCAAGTTCGTAGACATCTACCAGCAGGGAGATACTGAAAGATGCACAGAAATATCAGTTGAGTTTGACGAAATCGAACTCATGCAATCAACAGGACTTTGTGACAAGGATGGTAAAGAAATCTTTGAGGGGGATGTCCTTGGCACAAAAGATGGATTGTTGAATGGTGTAGTCGAATACAGATCTGATTTAGGGATGTGGACGAATAGTTTGATTAGTTACAACAATTTTGAGCGATTGTGTAACGTGGCTAGAAATAGAGAAGTTATCGGAAACATCTACGAAAACTCAGAACTTTTGGAGGACAAGGAATGAAACCTAAAAAATACCCATATTCAGGTTTTCAAAACACAAACAGCAAACAAGACAGACTTGGTCTGATTGAGGTTATAAAATACGAAACAATTAATGTATCAATTGTAATTAGGGAAGGGGATAATAGTGAGATATTAGCAAAATGTGTAATTCGCGCTTATGGTGAAACATTATTATTTGCAGCAACATTGCCAGTAAAAGAAACTAGGTTTTCGAAACAAAAGCAAGCATTATTTAAAATCAGGCTTTATCAAAGAATTGAAAAAATGGGGAGCGATAAGCTTTTAGAAATCAATCGTTTTATTTGGTCAAGCATTTGTCTAGAAGAATTTAACAAAATAGTTACTCAGAAAGGAGGTTCATAGCATGCAGCTAAGATTGAAAGAACTTAGAGAGGACCTAGGGCTCTCTGTCAAAGATATGGCTAGGGATACGGGTGTTTCTCAAAACACAATTCACTTGTATGAGAGAGGTGGATATCCATCCATTAAGCAAATTGAAATGATTGCTAAAACTTACGATGTAAATCCTGCTTGGTTAGTTGGGTGGATAGATGATGAAATGATGCCTGCAATCCAGGTAGTCGAAAAAGTTGTCTATAAAGAAAGTCCAACAGCAAGACTGCCGAATTATCACAATAACAACAACGACGGTAAGATTATCAAATGGGTTAAATCCAAAAAATACATGGGAGGTAAGGTTTGGTCAAAAAGAACTTAACAAAAGCACGAAGAGATTATCTCGAGTTTGAACTCGATGATAAATATTTAAAGATTGACAAACTCATCGGTCAACGAAGGCATGAGTTGGAACGATTGTACGAGGTTAAACATCTTACTGTTCCTGGTATTGATGATACTGGAGCAAGTGGCAGTGGGACATTCGTCAACAGGTCAGAGAATCTAGCAGTTGCTTATGCAAGCGATCCTATGATTTTAAGATTAGAAAATCTCCAAAACGCTATTTCCCAATTACTAGAGAATCTAGAACCAGATGACAAAAAAATCTTTTATCTTCGCTGGGGGGAACATACTGGATACGACTGGATTCAAGTTTGGCACATCATGGAGAACGGAGAAACTGGGTACTTATATAGACACAGCAAGCAGATTTACAGAAGACGTGAAGTGATTCTCGATACACTTTCAAATTTGCTCTTTATGTAAAGTTGTCAAAAAAACATATAGAATTGACAAAAACAATGTGGTAAATTAGTATCATGAAGAATAGCAGAGAGGAAACCTCTGCTTTTTTGTGCATTAAAAAAGGAGGTGAGGATATGTGGTAGTTGTTGAACCAATCAGAAATAGAGATGATGTTCAGCTTATGATTGAATGGCTGACGTTGCATAGCGCAGTCAAAGAATCAGATAGACAACGTAACCTCATGCTCTTCCTTTCTGGTGTTAATCTGGGATTTCGTATTGGTGATATCGTTAAAATGAAAGTAAAGCACGTTAAAGGCTGGCATGTCCAGATTGTCGATGAAAAGACAGACAAGCCGACTAAGCGAAAGATGCCAAAGAAATTCAAGAATGCTATGAGGCAGTATATCAAAGATAAGAAAGATGAAGACTTCCTCTTTCCAAGCCGAAACGGAAAGCATCAGCACATAAAACCAAATACAGCTTACAAGATCATAAAGAGAGCTGCTGAAGAAGTTGGTCTAGAAAACATAGCTACTCACTCGATGAGAAAGACCTTTGGTTTATTCATGTACGAACAAACCAAGGATGTCGCTCTGATAATGGACCTACTGAACCACTCAAGCCAGAGCATCTCACTACGATATATCGGCAAAAATCAAGATTCACAAGACCGAGCCATGACGAAGTTTCAGGGCTTTTAATTTTTTTATTTTACTATCAATTCATTGTTTTGAGGTTATGATGATTTCATTTTATGTATGCAGGATAAACGCTTGATAAATCTGAGTTAAAACTCATGTAGCGAATTCATTAGAATATGTAAAACAAGGAATTGAGAGAGTGAAAATAGTGAGGTTTACAAAAGTATGTTAGGTTTAATACGAGAATTGATTTACAAGATACGAGGTAGAGATAACAGAGAATACTTTCTTGACTCTCAAACTAAAGAATCTATTATGCGATTCCAAAAAGCAGCTAAGCAAACCTTAATTAGTTCTGACGATTTTGCTAAACTCTTTTGGAAATCAAGAGGGTAATCTTTTGAAAATAGAAGTTGCAACTAGAGCAGACCGAACAGAGTTTTATAATTCCAGCGAATGGAGAGAACTTCGTAAACTTGCACTTGAACGTGATCATAACGAATGCGTTTGGTGCAGAGAAGAAGGCAAAGTTACAACAGAGAACCTAGAGGTTGACCACATCAAGGAACTAGAGTTCTATCCAGAATTCGCTCTTGATCTCGACAACCTAAGAACTCTTTGTAAGGAATGTCACAATAAACGTCACGGCCGTTTTCAATTTCGAAAATCAAAAAAATTGATTGAGAAAAATTTTAGAATAGACGAATTTTGGGGATGACAACACCCCCCCGGTCAAAAAAATCCAGTGTTTTTAAGGTTTTGGGAACCGGTGGGAGGGGTTAACTGTCCAAATTTTTAACAAAAAATTAAAGGGGGTGGGGGGTAATGGAAGAATACTCAGAAAAAAATATAAAAGAATTAGAAAATCAGCTACTTTCGAAAATCGGCTATTTTAGTCCTAGAAAAAAGGATGCGATCCAGTACGAAAAAGTGAATCGTTATCTTTATCTCGTCAGACTGCTCTATGAGCTGAAAGCCAAACTTCATGAAGACGGATTGGTCATCACGGTTCACAATGGGCAACAGAGATTCCAAAAAGCGAATTCTCTCATCAAGGAAATCAACACAACAAGCAATCAGCTTTTAGCTATTGAGCGGTCGTTTGATTTTGAGGTTGAAAACTCTCCTGTTGAGAAACCGACGTCTGGAAGTGATCTGTTATGATTTCTCATCCGTTGGTTGATGAATATATCAAAATGGCCGAGCGTGGAGAAATCGTCGTCAACGAAGAAAGAAAGTTGCTGTTTAAAATCATCAAAGAGAAAATCTATCCTCGTGATGATTTGTATTTTGATAATGACTTGATTGACAAGTTCATTCGGTTTACAGAAAAGAACTTTTTCCCTTTGGCCAAGTACCAGCTTTTTTTAGTTCCGTTCATTTTTCTTTTTCGGAAGGAGGACGGGGAGCCACACTTTGACGAATATCTATACACCCTTGCTCGTGGAGGTGGTAAGAATGGTTTTATGTCTGCGAGGGATGGTTTTTTTATCAGCCCTATCTATCCCATCAGAGATTATGATGTGACTATCACTGCTAACTCTGAGAAACAAGGGAAGGTCTCTTTTGAGGAAGTGTATGAGACTATCCAAAGGCGTGGTCTCGAGGACCATTTTTATCTAACTAAAATGTCTATCACAGGTCGAGCTAACAACTCGGTCTTTTCTTTTCGGACGAATAATCCGAAGACCATGGACTCAGCTCGTGATGGCTGTCTAGAGTTTGATGAAATTCACCAGTTTGAAGATGATAAGGCTGTGAAGGTTCAAAGGTCTGGTCTTGGTAAGATTGCTCATGCTCGAACATTCTACAACGGGACTAATGGATATGTGCGCGAGGGATTTTACGACAAGCTGATAGAGAAGTCTATGCAAATCTTGAATGGAGAGGTTGATGATTTCAGGCTATTTCCTTTCATCTGCAAGTTAGACAGTGCGGATGAAGTGGACGACATGAAGAACTGGCCAAAGGCAAATCCGATGTTGGATGAAAGCACTCCTTACGCCAAAAGGCTTCTTGCGAGAACTAAGGCTGACTATGATGACCTTGAGCTAGAACCGTCTGGCCGTCAGGAGTTCATGACAAAACGGATGAACCTTCCTGAAGCGGACCTTGAGAAAGATGTTACCTCTCGAGAAAAGCTAGTTGCTTGTTTGCGGTCTCCTGGTATCGACTTGAAAGGTCGGTCATGTGTGGCTGGGTTTGACTATGCGAGTATCCGAGACTTTGCAAGTGTTGGTTTGCTATTTAAGAATGGGGATGAGTTCATCTGGAAACAACATTCATTTGCGCGAAAAGCATTCTTGAAAGCTTTCAAGCTAAAAGCCCCTATTCAGGAATGGGCAGACAGAGGCTTGTTTACGATTGTGGACGGTCCTAGTATTGATCCACGGCTTTTGATTGCTAAGCTGGTCGAATGGAGCAAACTTTACCAGATTGAACTTGTATGTGCTGATGGTTTCAGAATGGATTTGTTAAAACCGCTTTTAGAAGAGGCTGGGTTTGAATATGAGTTCTTACGGAATCCAGGGGCAATTCAGTCTAAGGTTGCGCCGATTATCGAAGATGGATTTGCGAATGAGCGGTTTATCTTTGAAAATGACAACTCTATGATTTGGTATACGGATAATACCTACGTCAAAGAGGACAAGGATGGCAATAAGCGTTTCTTGAAGAAAGAGCCTGTCAGAAGAAAGACAGATGGATTCCATGCTTTGATAGCTGCTCTCTACAAGCGAGAGCTTGTGCAAGAGTCGAATGTTGGGGAATTCCTTGACATGATTGATAGTTGGGATTTTTAATCTAAGCATAAATTTTGGGTGGGTGGTCGGCAGAAATTAACAGAAAGGAGGAAGTGCATTGGGGTTACTGAATTTATTTAAGCGTGAAGTGCCAGAGGTTGGGTTTGAGTTCGAGGATCTTGAGCGGATGTTTGGAAATCTGCAACTCAAAAGCTTAGCGATTGATAAGTCAGCCGAGTTCATCGCTCGAATTTTTGCTAAGTCAGAATTTAAGTATCAAGAAAATGGTAAGGCTAAGTCTTCTGATTGGGACTACTTGCTGAATGTAAGGCCGAACAAGAATGAATCTGCGTCAGAGTTTTGGCAAAAGGTCGTATACAGGTTGATTACTAAGAATGAGGTCCTAATCTTTCTTACAACTGATGATCAGTTGCTTGTTGCTGACTCTTATACACGGACTAAATATGCTGTTTATGATGATGTGTTTGAGTTTGTAACTTGTAGAGGTTTCACGTTTGAGAAGCGTTTTCGGATGAGTGAAGTCATTTTCTTACAGTACAACAATAATCGACTGCAAGATTATATTTCTGACTTATTTGCTGATTACGAGAAGTTGCACACTCGTTTGGTCGAGGCCTTGGCTAGGAATAATCAAATCAGAGGAACTCTGAAAACCAAAAACAATGGGAGTTTTGATAAGCAGATGCGTGATAAACTCCAATCATATGCTGATGGTCTCTTTAAATCATTTAGCACCAAGACGATTGCCATTGTTCCAGCTCAAGATGGAATGGAATATTCTGAGCATACGAATACAACAGGAACTTCAAATATTTCTGTTGATGAGTTGAAGAAACTTCGTCGGCAATTTGATGATGAGGTCGCTGACGTCTTAGGGATTCCAACAGCTTTAATTCATGGCGACATGGCCAATATGGAAAATAGCCAAAAGATGTTTAATAGTTATTGCTACCAATCACTTGTTAAGAAAATGAGTGATGGGCTTAATTTCGCCTTGGTATCAAGACGGCAATACGAGCGCAATCATCTATTTGTAATCATCGGCGAAGGTCAGAGAGATAAGTTTGCACTTGCTGAAAACATTGATAAGCTTATTTCTTCTGGAGCAATGACTC
Organism: Streptococcus sp. 5905; assembly: GCF_013276505.1. Lineage (NCBI taxonomy): Bacteria > Bacillati > Bacillota > Bacilli > Lactobacillales > Streptococcaceae > Streptococcus > Streptococcus sp. 5905. The sequence goes on along the minus strand of NZ_VMLC01000004.1, from coordinate 18,146 downwards.
GAAACGAGGTGCGCTCTGAGCTTGGCTTAGAATCTGTCCCTGGTGGCGATAAATTCCTCATCACCAAAAACTATCAACTTGGTGAACAGTTAGAGAAAGGAGGTGAGAAAGAAGATGAAAGTAATTCCGATTAAGGGTACGATTATTTCTAACGATGATCGATGGATTTATGACTGGCTTGATTGGGAAGCTACCGCTCCAAAAGATGTCGTCCTTCCTGAAAGTGGTGAACCGATTGAAGTTCATATCAATTCAGGAGGAGGAGATGTCTATGCTGGTAGTGAAATCTATACTGCTCTACGCTCGTATCCTGGCGACGTGACCGTGAAGATTGTCGGTATTGCAGCAAGCGCAGCAAGCGTGATTGCAATGGCAGGAGATACGGTTGAAATCAGTCCGACCGCCCAAATCATGATCCACAACGTTTCAACGCAAGTGAACGGAGACCATAACACTCTGCTTCATGAGGCTGGGGTACTAGAAGGGTTTAACAAGTCTATCGCTAGCGCTTATGTCCATAAGACTGGCAAGGCACTTGATGACCTGCTTGGATTGATGAACAAGACTACCTGGTTTGATGCTGAGTCAGCTTTGAATCATGGATTTGTAGACAAGATTATGTTTACAAACGAAGTCGCTCCGACTCTGGTAGCGAGTGAAACTCCTATGATCCCAAGTGATTTTATCGAAAAAATGAGGTCAGCAATGACACCAGATATCGATAAAATCGCTGAGTTGGTGGCTGATAAGCTAGAAGCCAAACTACCAGAAAAACAAAATGAAAATACAGACAAGACTGTTCCTAAAGGGTTCGGTCTTTTTATGTTTTAAGAAAGGAAAAAACAGAATGACAATGCAATTATCTAACCAATTTGAAAAGAATCGTCAGGCATTTTTGGATGCCGTTGCAAATGGTGCACCTCAAGAAGAGCAAGCGAAGCTATACAATGACATGATCGAGTCCATGACCAATGAAATGATGGCTCAAGCTCGTGAAGCTGCTCGTGAAGAAGTTTCAACCTTGAATCCATACGATGCTAAGTTGACTGCTGAAGCTCGTGAGTTCTTCAACAATATTGATAAAGCTGCACCTAAAGGAGTTGAAAAACTCTTCCCTCAAGAAACGATCGACCGTATCTTTGAAGATATGGTTATGGCACGTCCACTCCTTCAACATATTGGCCTTAAAAATGCTGGTATCCGTTTGAAATTCCTCAAATCAGAGCAAACCGGTCAAGCTGTTTGGGGTAAAATCAATTCAGAAATCGAAGGACAACTTAAACAAGAATTCAACGATGAAGAAGCAATTCAACACAAATTGACTGCTTTCGTTGTAATTCCAAAAGATGCTGAAAAATTTGGTCCAGCTTGGTTGCAAAAATTTGTTTCTGCACAAATTACAGAAGCCTTTGCGGCTGCTCTTGAAGCTGCTTTCTTGAACGGTGATGGGGACAACAAACCCATCGGTCTTTCTCGTACTCTCTCAGGGACTGTTGAAAGCAATAAGACAACTTATGCTGAAAAAACAGCTCAAACTGCTAAGTTGACTTTTGCTGACTCAGCAACCGTAGTCAAAGAATTGACAAAAGTATGCAAGTACCACTCAACAAAAGCCGACAATAAGACACCAGTCGCAGTTGAAGGCAACCTTGTAATGGTTGTTAATACAGCCGATGCTTGGGATGTGAAGAAACAATACACATCATTGAACGCTCAAGGAGTCTTTATCACTGCGATGCCATTTAACATTATCTTGGTTGAATCCGTGGCGCAGACTGCTGGTAAAGTCACTACATTTGTAAAAGGGCGCTATGATGCTTTTGTCGGTGGCGGTATTTCACTTGGTCGCTACACAGAAACCTATGCTTTGGAAGATTTGAACCTCTACACTGCTAAGCAATTTGCTTACGGTAAGGCTCACGATGAGAAGACTGCGGCAGTCTGGACTCTAGAACTTCCCCAAGCCTAATCTAGGAGTTGAGCCATGACTCCAGAAGAACAACTTCATCCACTCCTTAAATCTTTCAAGGAGCGGATGAGGATTTTTCATAACGGGGAGGACAACAACCTCTCTAAAATGTTGGAAAGTTCTGAGTCAGCTATCCTCAGTCTGGTCGGTAGTAAGGACTCTGCTGATCCACGAGTGAGAGAGCTTATTTTAGAACGTGCTCGATATGTCTACAATGATCAAGTTGAATTTTTCTACGGGAACTTTCAAGGGGATTTGATGGCATTATCACTAGAAAATTACAAATTGGAGGAAAAACATGATTAAGGTTTTAAAAGGTTTCTATGACCTCAAAGAAGGGGTATTTCGTTCTGCTGGTCAAGAATTTGAAGCGACACAAGAGCGCTTTGATGAAATCAATAAAAAGCTACCTGACTTTGTTGAATGGACAGAAAAACAACCAGAAGTAACAACACCTGATGTCCTATCAGACTAATCGCCCTAGCTATCGATATAAAAAGCCTGAGGCTCAAAATGGAGACCTGAGAACCCCCTTGACTTTCTATACTTCTAAAGTCGAGGAGGGGCTTCATGGTCGTGATGTGTCTCATGAAAAGGCTTTTTTTACGATGGGCCAAGTTTACTCCCCTAGTTTCAAAGACATCGAGATTGCAACTGGTAAGTCTATGCAAGCCAAGATGACTTTGAAAATTCGAGATCCTTTGTCTGATTATCAGCCAAAGAATGAGCATTTTGTCGAAGTTGGCGATATTCGTCTAGGCGGCAAGAAATGGCAAATTATCGATGTTCGTCCTGATTTTGACGATCGGGATTTTTTGATAGTCGTTATTGGTGGTGGTCAAGATGTCTAGTGGAGCAGAATTGAGAGGCTTTGACGATGTTTTGAGAAACATCGAGGTACACCTTGGTAATAACAAGGTCAAACGTGCTACCAGTCGAGCCTTGAAGGCAGTCGCAAATGAGACTCTGGAAGAGTTCAAAGGTGCTCTGCAGGTCTACAAAGACACTGGAGAAACCATTGAAAGTGCTACTGCTGGACGTGTGACAGGTCTTGCTAGTGGTGTTCCTGTTGTGAAAATCGGTTTTGGTGAGGGTTCTCGCTGGCGTTTGGTTCACTTGAATGAATTTGGATATGGTAAGAATCCACATCCAAGGGGGTTCGGTGTCATCAGACGGTTTTCAGAGGATCATGCTAAAACATACAAATACAGAATCGCTAGTCATTTGAAGATAGAGGGGTTTTAGATGGTTAAAGATAAGTTCAATGAACTCTATGAGACTTTGAAAAAAGATGAGTCTTTAGCTGGAATCAGTATCAAATCTTTTAAACGTCCTGACTCGTTACCAAATAATGAGCCAAGTATCGTTATCAAGCCAGTCGGTCCGCCTATGCAGGCGGTTCATGGTAGTAATACGAGTCTGGCTAAGACATTTCTCTATCAGGTCAATGTAGAGTCTATTGAATACATGGAGTGCAAAACACTCCAAAGAAAAATTGAAAAGATTATGGAAAACCAGGGATTTTATCAAACCAGTGGTGGTTTGGATGAATGGATTCCAGAAATCAAACGCTATGTAGATGCTCGAACTTACAAAGGTCAGAGTGGTCTATACGAAGAATACTAAATTAAAGAAAGAGGTGCTATAAATGGCATTAGTTGGTTTTAAACGCATGACAATTCGTGTGTTGGATGGGAATGCTACTCCGACACTTGGACAAAACCTTTTCGTGATTGAAGGTAAAACTGGTGAAGGTGCGACTCGTACTGCTAAAATTTCTGGTCTTGCAAGTGATCCGGTAAAAACATACGGTAGTGATGTTGCTTACCACGTATCAAACCGTGGTGTGGGAGATGTGAAGATGGAAATGACTGCGATTGATATCCCTTCAACGGTATTGGCTAAGATCCTTGGACACCAAGTGAAAGATGAAATCATTGGTATCGGTGCTGACACTACTGCGCCATTCTGCTCAGTCATGCTTGAATCTAAGACTGCAAATGGAACTCAGGCGCAGGTAGGGTTCTTTAAAGGTCAGTTTTCAATGGATGCCGAAGAGCTTGAAACGCTTAAAGATAAGCAAGAAGAGCTTCCAGATGATAGCCTGAGTTTTGCTGCAATCGCGAGCGACGACACTGGAACAGAAGGTCTTTACTACGTGAAATATATTGGTAAGGATGACACCAAGCTCAAAAAATTCAAAGGTCAGCTTAAAATGATTGCTGCAGGATAGGAAGAGGGCGCAAGCTCTCTTTTTATCTTTTTCTAGAAAGGAAAGTATATGGCTAAGGTTAAATTTTTAATTAAAAATGAAAAGGGGCAAGATGTTCAAAAGACTAGTAAGGAAATTACTACTAAGGACTATCGTGACTACTTGATTCTCAATGAAGCACTATCATCTGATGTGTCAGAGGTAGAGAAATTAGACAAGCAATTGGAATTTATCGCCTCATTGTTTGAAGATTTGGAAGTGGAAGAACTTTTGAAATTCACGGATATGGCGGATATTTTTGCGGTATTTGCAGACATCTACTCTCATCTGGTGGGTGATGTTGACCCAAAGGAGAAAAAATAAAGCCAAGTGAAGCGCTGAAACGGTTTTATGGATTTGTCAAGCAAGCTACTGAGGGTCCATATGGAATGAGTATTCGTGATGTGATGGATACGAGTTGGGAGGACTTGATGGGTGTTCTTGGTGAAACTGAATCTGCTAAAACTGAGGAAGTCATGGATCTAGCTGACTTTCTAGAAACTATTTAAAAAGGAGGATTTGAATGGCAGGTGGAACGCCGTTAGGTCAAATGTATATCGAGCTAGGGCTGGACGTGTCGAAGTTCAATCCTACTCTAAATGGTGCTAAGAATGCGGTTAAATACTTTCAAAGCAATGTAAAGGCGCTAGACAGCTCCCTTAAAAACAATGGGAAAAACACAGACTTGCTTCAAGCTAAGTACAAGACACTTGGTCAAGCGATTGAAGCGCAAAAAAGTGTTTTGGACCAGATGAAGAAAAGCTTTGACGCTCTCGAACCTGGTACGGCTAAATTTGACAAGGCTGCTGCTGAGATTGAGCGTGAGAATGCTAAGTTGGCAGCCATGGAAGGTCAACTCCGTAACGTGCAACAAGCTTTGATTGCAGTTGGTAAGGAGAATAGCTTTGCGAACCGTATCAATAAATTTGGAGACGGCCTTATCAAAAGTGGTGATAAAATCAAGACTTTTGGCGATAGTGTTTCAAGTCTGGGAGGAAAACTAACTACTGGTTTGACTCTTCCTTTGGTTGCTAGTGTTGGTATGGTTACGAAAGCAGCTGTTGACTATGAATCTGCTTTTGCAGGTGTTAAGAAAACGGTAGATGAGACCGCAACCGTATCATACAAGAACTTATCTGACGGCATTCGTCAGATGGCTAAAGAATTGCCAGCTAGTGCTGTTGAAATTGCAAATGTCGCAGAAGTTGCTGGTCAGCTAGGTATCAAGGCAGAGGATATCCTTACATTCTCGCGAACGATGATTGACATGGGAGAATCAACGAACTTGAGCGCCGAAGAAGCTGCGACAGCCATTGCCAAGATTGCGAATATCCTAGGACTGACATCTGACGAATATGGACGGTTTGGGGCATCTGTTGTTGACTTGGGTAACAACTTTGCAACAACTGAGCGTGACATCGTTGAGATGACAAACCGTTTGGCGGCTGGCGGTAAGCTGGCTGGTTTAACCGCTCCAGATATCCTTGGTCTTGCTACTGCGATGAGTTCGGTTGGTATTGAGGCTGAGGCTGGTGGTACCGCTATGACTCAAACTTTGACGGCTATTGGGAATGCTGTTTCATTGACAGGTAAGGGCGCAGCGGATGACTTGAACCTTATCGCCAAAACTGCCGGAATGACCTCAGAGGAATTCCAGCAGGCTTGGAAAGAGAAACCGGTCGTTGCTTTACAATCCTTTATTAAAGGACTCAAGGATGCGCAAGAAAAAGGCGTGAACATGAACGCTATCTTGGCGCAACTTGGAATGACGGGTATCCGACAAAGTAACATGCTGAAATCCTTAGCTTTAGCGTCTGATAAAATGGGCGATGCTGTTGATCGTTCAAACAAGGCTTGGAAAGAGAATACTGCTCTGACAAATGAAGCTAATAAGCGATACGAGACAACAGAATCTCAACTGAAGATGTTCAAGAACCAAGTAACTGACTTGGCTATTGAGTTTGGTGGGCCACTTCTAAAGGCTCTCCGTGACGGTCTAAAAGCTGGGAAACCTTGGATTGACATGCTAGCTGAAATGGCTAAGCATTTCAGTTCCATGTCTGAAGAGGAGCAAAGAAATGTTCTAAAATGGGCAGCGTTAACCGCAGGGGCAGGACCGGCTTTAACACTTTTTGGAAAAGGTATTGGAATCGTAGGAGGCTTGACAAAAGGAATTGGCTGGCTTACTAAAGGAACTGGTAAAGCAGTAGGTGGCATCTCCTTAATGCATAAAACTTTTCAGGCCTTTAGAACAACCGGAAATCTATCATCTGCCTTTAAATTGGCATCTGGTGGAGCAGTAGCGCTTGGGAATGCGACTGCATCAGCTTCAACTTCAACGGGGCTTCTAACAACATCAATGGGTACGCTTGCGAACCCTCTAGGTTTAATAGTCGGAGGTCTTGGTCTTACTACCGCCGCACTTGTTTATCTTGGAAACGAGAAAGACAAGGCTCGCATCAAGACTGAAGAGTTTGGCTCTCAGTTGAGTGATACTGCTCGTGGAGAATTGCGAAGTTTTCAAAAGACGGTCGATGAAACCAGCACAGCTGTCGCAAACTTCGGTACTCATGCTGGAGATGCTGATAAGGTCTCTGGAGCCTTTAAAAAACTCTATGAAGAAATCGCTACTGCTGCCGATAAGACCAACAAACGAATGGAAGAGTTGGGGGCTAAGTGGGGGCTTAGTGAGGACGATATTGCAAAAGCCAAGGAAAGAAATGGCCAAGTAGTATCTAACACTGAGGCTATGATGAATCAAATTAATGAGATTTATCAGCGACACAATGGTGATGCGAGCAAGTTCTCTCAAGAGGAGAAAGAAATCATCCTGAACAATCAGAATGAGATGATTAAGGCTAAGTTAAAGTTGATGAGTTTGTCGGAAGAACAACAAACAGCAGCACTTCAAGCCTTAAATGGTAAAATCAGCTCACTCAACGAAACACAGTTAAAACATACTAGAGATGTTTTAAAACAGGCTATGGATGAAGAAAAGAAACTCTACGAGAACTCAAAGAGTGAGTGGAAAGAGTTGCTTGATGGAAAAGCAATAGATCAAGAAACTTACAACAAGAAAATGCAAGATCTTGAAGCTAAGCATACTCAAACGATGGAAGCTCTGGGAAGTAAGTATTACCAGGTCATGCGAAATCTTGACGATAAGGTGAAAGCTCGAACTGGCCAAAGTTGGAACTACTGGGAAGAAGCCAAGAAAGTTCTGGAGGAGTACGGCCTATCCTATGAAGAAATCGGGAAGAAAGCTGCAGAAGCCTCTCAAAAGGTAGGTAATTCACATAGTATCCTTGCTAACTACACCAGTGAGATGAACAAGGAAGTGAAAGAGGCTAACGATGCATGGTCGTTGCTGGTCGGTAACATTGATAAGAATGGGAATTTTCAAGTAAAATCCAATGTGAAAGAAGTCATCGGAGAGGCTGCCAAATCTGCTGAAGGTTGGGAACAATTGCAGTTCATTGCTAAGACTGCGGAAATCAACTCAAATGCTCGTGCTACTATTGCTGAGGCTCTTGTCGAATCTGGTAAATGGAAAGACATGACTCTCGAAGAGAAACAAGTAATCGTCAAGAACCAAGCTGGGTTACAAGCCATCTTTGATAGTGAAACCCATCTTAAAACATGGAACAGCATGCCAGCTAAAGTCAAAGAACTTCTCATGAAAAATGCTGATGTCATGAACAAGGCGGAGGAAGCCTCAAAGGCTCTGTCTAATTATGAAGCTCTGAAACCAAAACAGAAGGAGTTGTTGGCTAATGATGAAAGCGTCCGAAAAGCAGTCGCTCGGTCAACTGATACTTTGACAACCTGGAATGCGACCACACCGTTTACAAAAGATTTGAAGGCAGATCCTACGAATGTTTTGAACAATGGTCAGTTATCTATCGATAAGATTACAGCTTGGAATTTTGCATCTGCTGAGACTAAATCTCTGGATGCGGTAGATAATACGAGCGCAGCTGTCGGAAGTGCGATTTTGAGTGTTAATTCACCCAAACAAGAAGCTCCTATCAATTTGTTTGCTGCTGACCAAACAGGCAGTGTACGAAACGAGACGAGCGGTGCCATCAATGCTATCAAGCAATATGATCCAGTGAATATCCTTGCCAAGAATGGCACCAACGATACTGTCAGCGAGGTCAAAAGTGGCGTCAATGGTATCCAAGACAAAACTGTTACTATCAACGCTCAAGATAATGCTTCTAGTGTTCTTTCAGGCATTAAGAGCTGGATTGATAGCGTGACTGGTAATTTCTTTACGAATATCTTTGCGAGCAAGCATGCACACGGGACTAACTATCACCCTGGTGGGCTTGCTATCGTCAATGACCAAAGAAATAGCAACTATAAGGAAATGGTTACTCTGCCAAATGGTCGGAGCTTCATTCCTCAAGGCAGAGATGTCTTGCTTCCTCTTCCGAGAGGTTCTAAAGTCTTGCGAGCTGATAAGACTAGACGTTTGATGCGTGAGATGGGTGTTCCTAAATATGCTTCTGGTATCGGGATCCCGAGTGATGCGAAATTTCTTCGTGAAATGGAACAAGCTCAACGTAATATCACTATTCAAACTACAAGTGTTCAGAACGGGCAAGATACAGATAAAATCGTGTCTGAGATGAGGATTCTGAGAGTAAGTTTAGAAAAATTGCTTACTGCTATCCTTGAAAAGTCGTCAGATGTCTACCTAGACAACGACATTATCTCACGCAAAACCTACGAACAACATGGTGCCATCTATGCAAGGGAGGGATTTTAATGTTTTACATGATTATTAATGGTTTTAATACATCTACTATCCCTCACTGCGTTGTGACGGATTTTGGAGAAATCGAGGCTGCCAAACCTCATGCAGAATCAGTAGATGTATATGGTTTGAACGGAAGTTATAGAGTGCTAGATGGTTCTTACGAAAGCTACGAGCGAACGATATCTTTTTATGTACCAAAACTAGTAGATATTTCAACAATTGTAGATAAATTTCAGCCAAAAGAAAATGTAATAGAATTCAGTTATCAACTTGGCTCATATTTCTATGCAGACTTTTCAGGAGCGACCTACAATCGTAACGGAATGCATGCATGGAAGATAGATGTCAAGCTAATCATGCAACCTTTCCGCTATCAAAAAGATGTAGCGCCTGTGGTGCTGACGGCAACTGGTACAATCAACAATCCTGGTACGATTTATTCTGAGCCAACCATTGAGGTTGAGGGAGATGGTGACATCTCTCTTACAATTGGCCGTAAGACTATGTACCTAGCGATTAAGACCAAGGCCACGATTGATTGCAGGCAAGGTAAGCAAAATATCTACAATGCTACTGGTTCGGTTCAGAACACACTTCGTAAGCGTGGGGGATTCTTAGAAATCCCGACTGGTAAGGTTGGTGTTTCGTTTACTGGAAATGTTCGTAAGATTACTATTCGACCGAATTGGAGGTATAAGATTTGATTTATTTAACAAATGGCAACACACCTCTGAATGCTGCTTATGCTGATGAAATCGTTCAGATAGATAGCAATACCTATCAATTGGCCTTCCGATTTCCTACTTCGGATTCATTGTGGGAGAAGTTGAAGGAGGAGACGTTCCTAACGGCTGATGACCTACACGGTGAGCAAGATTTCGTCATTTTCGAGGTTGAGAAGAAGCATGGCTATATTCAAGTCTATGCGAACCAAGTATTCACTCTCTTGAACAACTATGTGGTCAATCCTATTTCTTTGGATAGGCAGACTGGTTCGACTGCCTTGAGTCGTTTTGCTGGAAGCATCACTCGTAGTCATCCATTTTCGTTTTTCTCAGACATTAGCGAGCGTCACACCTTTAACATCGACGCTAAGAATGCCATGGAAGCATTCGCGAAAGACAAGCATTCCATCCTTGGCCAATGGGGTGGCGACCTTGTTCGTCATGGTTATCAAGTTCGGCTTTTAAAAAATGGCGGTTCAGAGAATGAATCGCTTTTTATGTACAAGAAAAACCTGTCTAGCTACCAGCATAAGACCTCTACCAAATCTTTAAAAACTCGAATCACCTTTAAAACAACCGTCAAAGGTGAGGGAGAGAAAGCGCCTGATCGCACTTTCACGGTTACCATCGATAGTCCGCTCATCAGCAAGTACAGTCAAATCTATGAAGATGTGATTGAGGTTAATGACGAGGACGTGAAAGATGAAGCGAGCTTGCGAAAATATGGCGAGCAGTATTTCAAGACATCGCTCTGCGACATGATGGAAGATAGCCTTGAGCTTGAGGTTGTCGGCCAGAGTGACGTGCCTGTCCAGATGTATGACATCGTGAGCCTGTTTCATGAGGTCTACAATCTGGATGTGCGCAAGAAAATCACCAAGTACACCTATTCGCCAATGGCAAAGAAGCTGATTTCAATCGGCTTTGGCCAGTTTAAGTCAGGTTTGTCCAACATGGTTTCTAACGCGGTCAGCGATGCGGTCAAGAATGAAGCGCAACAACTTCACGATGACTTTGAACGGCAGCTAGAAAGAGAACTCAAGAATGCGGATCTCGCTTTTGACCGTCATAAAGAGGAGTTGGTCAACCAATTCACAGATGGTCTCAACGCTGCCAAAGCACGAGCCGAAGAAGTCAAGAGAGAACTATCTGACACCATCGACCAGCGTTTCAGTAGTTTCAACAATGGTCCTCTACAAGAAGCCAAGCGCAGGGCTGAAGAAGCCTTGAGAAACGCTGGCGCCAGCAGCTTACTCGCCCAGGAAGCGAAGCGGATTGGTCTAGATTCAATTGCTAAACTCGAAGCATTCAAGTCACAGGCCACGAGCGCTCAGACGGCTCTGTCAGGTGATTTGGACGCTCTGAAACGGACTATCGCAAAGGATATTCGACCGAAACAGGCGCAGGTTGAGACCGAGATTGCTAAGCAAGTTGAAGCACTTATCCAGACAAAAAATGAATTGGCTGGTGTGAAGTCAGCACAAGCGACGTATGAAGAGACAACGACGCGTAGACTGGCAGAGCTGGCCAACGTGGCTGACGGTAAGGCTAGTAAGTCTGAGCTCGTGCAGACAGCCGATGAACTAGCTAGTAAGATAGCGAGTGTGCAGGTTGGTAGTTCACGAAATTACTTCAGGAATTCGCGCTCAAGAACTTTCACGACAGGAGATCAAGCGACATACGACTATCGAACATTCATCGTTCCTGATTTCTGGAAAAACAATGACAGGTTCAAACGTGATTATGTCCGCTTATCTTTCGACGTGACTTTCCCTGTTGCCTTAGCCAGTGATACACAAGCCAATGTTCATTTTAGTGCCCATCCGTGGCATGGCTATAAACTCACATTTAAAGGTGGGACTACCGAACGCCAACATTTTGAGTTTACGATTGACTTGTCTAGCTCTTCTGAGACCTATCAGACTAACAATGTCTTTATTCGTTTTGGTACAAATTTTGGCTTCCCATCTGGTCTCCAGGTCGTCATTGAGAATGCTATGTTATCGGTTGGCAATTATTTTCCAGCCTATCAACCAGCGTATGAAGATCAGGAAGACCGTGTGTCAGTTGTTGAATCTAACTTCAAGCAAAGAGCTGATTCGCTAGATGCTGGCGTGAACCGTCTGACTGAGGGGTTAAGAAAAAAGGCGGATATCAGCGCACTCAACGTGACTGCTGAGAACATCAGGCAATCCGTGAAGAGCCTTGAAACAAATACGCAGAACAAGCTGGATCAGAAATTGAGTCAGGCTGAATTTGAAGTGCAGGCTGGCTCTATCCGTCAGGAAATTTTGAACGCAACCAAGGATAAAGCAGATAAGACCTTAGTTGTGGCCGAAGCCGGGAAGTTGCGAGAAGAATTTTCCAGATTGCGAGTCGGTGGACGGAATTTGTTAAGAGGTTCGAAAGGACCTTTTATGCCAGATAAGAAGCCAACTAACTTTGATAATAATGTTCTCTATGCGGAGCAGACATCTGTTTACATGGAGCAGGGGCAGGAATACACCATTTCTGCTAAAACAGACGGGAACTTTACGGCTCATCACGACGGGAATAAGGAATCCTATAACGTAGTTCTTTGGATTATGGACAAGAATGTCAGAAATTATCAAATTGTATCTGACCTCAAGACAGGTACCACAGGAACAAAATTCGTCTGGGATAAGCCGACAGGAATCTATCATCTACGCGTTAACACTTATCATAAGGAAGCTACCAAAAGCGTCTGGGATGTGAAAATCGAGAAAGGTAATGTTGCTACTGACTGGAGTCCAGCAATTGAGGACACTGACGGCCTCATCACCGAAACCAAGGCGATCTTTGAGCGAACAGCTCAGGGATTGCGAACCGACTTATCAGCTATTCAGGACTATGTAAATAAAGATGGTCAGCGGCAGGAAGCATTGCAGCGCTATGCTCGAGAAGAGAGTGCTCGTCAAGCTAATGCAGTTCGTGAGCTGGTCAATCGTGATTTCGTTGGTAAGGCTACTTATCAAGAGGACGTGAAAGGTCTTGAGCGTCGTTTCAGTGCGATAAGTACGCAGACGAACAATGATATTGCTACGAAAATCGCTCAGTACAAGCAGACAGTTGATGGCCAATTTTCAAGTATCACATCTCAGATTGCTGGTAAGGCTAATCAAACTGACTTCCAGAGAGTCAGAGAGACTAGTCAACTCTACGAGCGCATTCTTGGCAATACAGATAACGGGATTGCTGATAATGTCGCTCGCATGGCTGTGACTAACCAAATCTTCCAGGTAGAAGTTGGAAAGTACGGCGGAGGAGGTCCTAACCTTGTTAAGAATAGTGATTTCAAAGACGGAATAAGAGCTTGGAATTCCTCTCAAAATGTTGCTAAATTGGTCAAGCATGAGTTTTATCTTAATGGACAAAAGGATTTGATTTGTCTACCTAATTCGACTCAAAAAGAATTATTTCTTTTCAGCCCTCGATTCGAACTTGAAAAAAACACAGATTATGTGCTGAATTTTCGTGCATTTAACAATAATTCATTGACAAATTGTGAGGTTTTTGTTTTAGGCAGACGAAAAGATGAAAATACTAGCTTCACAATCGCAAAATTAGTGCTTAGCAAAACTAAATTTTCAACAAACAAATGCGAAGATGTCTCAATCACGTTTAATTCAGGAGAAATGGATAATGCTTACATTCGTTTCGATAACAATGGTACAACGGATGGAATTGCTGATTTATACATCACAGAGGTTGATTTGTACAAGGGATATAAACCTCGTCCATGGCAACCTCATCCAGAAGATGTAGTCACAGATGCGAATGCGAAGCTAGAAGCGATTCGTACACAGATGACCTTGCTTCAAGGCTCGTGGGCCGTTCAAAACCTAACCAGCGCAGGTTCAATTGTTTCGCAAATCAATGCGACGAACAATCAAATCTTGATTGAAGCTGAAAAAATTCGATTGAAGGGTAAGACCTTGCTTGATGAGCTGACAGCTATTCAAGGTTACTTTAAACGACTTTTCGTTGGTGAAGGTACATTCGCGACTCTTAACACAGATATTCTGCGTGCTAACTCTATCACAGCTGACAAACTGGTCATGGATATGGCTATGGCTAGACGATTTGTTTCAAGCGACATTTTCACAGATACGCTTGCTGCTAAAGAAGCCTTCATCAATAAGCTTCGGTCAGTCGTAGTCACGGCGACTTTGCTTGAAGGTTACAAAGGCCGTATTGGTGGATTCCAGATTGGTACACATGAGAAAGATTCGTCGGTGTACTGGATCACTGGAGAAAATCAATTTTCGGTCGGTATGAGTAATGGGACTGGCCAATGGTCGCAAACGGCTCTTTGGGTCAACTGGGGGAATAATTGGGGGTATCCTGGAGATTATGCTTGGTATGTGAAAAATAATGGTAAGATGTATTGCTACAATACAGCAGAATTTTGGAACACGCCAGTCATCCATGGGAACCTGCGCGTTACCGGTCATATTTTCTACAACAATGAGAATTCAGGAAAATCCGGGTACTGGATTCACTCGTCTAAATACTCAAATTTCGAGCCCTCAAACAACTATCTTTACCTTTATTACAGCGGTTCTGGTTACGACTGGATTCCAATGAATAAAGAAATCTCAGACCGTCGATATAAGCACAATATCGAAGCTAGTACAGTTTCTGGTCTCGATGTAGTCGAAAGTCTGAAGACGTACAGCTATCGCAAAAAGTACGATGGCAAAATCGAAGATATCGCTTGCGGTATCATGGCGCAGGATGTCCAGAAGTACGCTCCTGAAGCATTCTTTGAGAATCCGGACGGCGCATACTCTTACAACACATTTGCTCTTGTGCCTTATCTGATCAAGGCCATTCAAGAATTGAATCAAAAAATAGAAAAATTGGAGAAAACAGCATGAACGAACAAGATAAACAAATCAGCACTTTAACAATTAAATCACTAAGCGAGCGAGTCAGTAATGAAGCCACTCAATCGGCTACGCTAGAAGCTCTCTACACGGTAACCGCTATGGAACTCGAGCAGATGAAGCGAATCATTGAATCTGACGAAGAGCTCAAAACTAAATTTGAAGAAGTGAAAGGAAAAATGACAAATGGCAATCAGTAATTACGAACTAGCAAGCAAACCTTACACACGAGGTTTTGGAGAAAATGTGGCGACCGTCGTAGAGATTCGTCTCTCGGAAGGCAATCGCTACAGTACGAACATGCGTGAGCTTGTAGGAGACCGCACGAACGAATCAGAAGACACGCTGATTCAAGCGGTGCTTGATATCCTGAAGGCAGAACTAGATCCAGGCGCAGCAATTGTGCAAGCGCAGGCTAAGCTTGAACAAGCTGAGCAGAAGATTGCGCAAAACGAGAGTGAACGGAACAAGCTTGCAGCTCTTATTAAGCAGACTGAAGAGAATTCGAAGGTGAATCAGAAGGTCATTCATGTGCTGGTCTTGAACTCTGTCATGAGTAAGAACATTGAGTACGGTACGACCTACAAAGAGTTGATTGAGTTGATTCCACTTGCTGAAGTCGGGAAGACCTACTTACCACATGACTTGATTACCATTGAAGACCCTGAGCACGTTGAAGTGAATGGCGAAGGCAAACGCATTTTGGTTCAGCTTAACAAGGAATTTACATATAATGGTGAGCCTGTCAGCGCATTTGTGACAAATGGTACCCTGGAACAAAACGGAACGGGTGTCGCTTGGAAATTTGAAGGGAAAGAGTAGAGGTGTATATGCAAGATTTGGTATTACAAGATTTACTCGATCACCTTAAAAATCTATCGTATAGTCCGTACATTCATTTCTTTTTCTGGTTGATGGTATTGGATATTGTGACTGGTTACATCAAGGCATTTAAGACTAAGAGATTTGATAGCAAGGTAGGAACAATGGGATTAATTCGTCATTTCGTTGTATTTCTCGTCATCTTACTTGTTGCTATGTATTCACGTTCACTTGGTTTTCGTAGCTTCGGTATTGCTTGGACAATGTTCTTCTCGTTCAATTATCTGTTTTCAGTAATTGAAAATTGGGAGATGATTGGACTAGCATTTCCAGAATTTTTGAAACCATACATCAATCAGATTAAGAAAGACAACGCTCGTAAGATAGGGCAGTTGCTGGTCAATATCGACCAAAAAGACAAAGTAGAAGTAGAGGAGAAAGACAATGCAACAAATCAATGAAATTATCGCAAATGGAGCAATCAGCATTCTTGTTATTTTGGCTGGTATCGCAGTCAAAGCGGTAAAAGACTACCTGGTTCAAAAAGGTGGAGAGAAAACCATCAAGATTGTTGAAATCTTGGCCAAGAACGCGGTCAATGCCGTGGAGCAGGTCGCAGCCGAAACTGGCTATAAAGGTCAAGAGAAGCTGGAGCAAGCACGCACTAAAATCCGTGCTGAGCTTGCCAAATATAACATCAGCATGACTGACAAGAGCTTAGATACATTTATCGAGGCATCGGTCAAGCAGATGAACGATGTCTGGAAAGGAGAATAGTTATGACAGTAAACATTGAAACAGCTATCGCTTGGATGCGTGCGCGACAAGGTCAAGTATCCTACAGCATGGACGATCGTAACGGCCCCGACTCTTACGATTGCTCAAGTTCGGTCTACTACGCTTTGACGAGCGCTGGAGCCGCGTCCGCCGGATGGGCGGTCAATACTGAGTATGAACATGACTGGCTCAAAAAGAACGGATATGAGCTTATCTCTGAGAATACTCCGTGGGATGCTCAGCGTGGGGATATTTTTATCTGGGGTCGACGTGGATATTCTAGTGGAGCAGGTGGTCATACTGGTATTTTCGTGGATAGTGATAACATTATCCACTGTAACTATCGTTTTGACGGCATCACAGTGAATGACCACGACGATATTTGGCTCTATGCAGGACGACCTTACTACTATGTGTATCGTTTGACTAACCCATCTGCAGCTGTCGAAGAGGTCAAGACAGGCTGGCAGAAGAATGATACAGGCTATTGGTGGGTTCGTGCAAATGGTTCTTATCCAAAAGACCAATTTGAGTACATCGGAGAGAACAAATCATGGTTCTACTTCGACAGTCGTGGATACATGTATTCTGAACGTTGGCTCAAGCACACAGACGGCAAATGGTACTGGTTTGACAAGGACGGATACATGGCCACGAGCTGGAAGAAAATCAGCGGCAAATGGTATTACTTCAATCGTGATGGCTCTATGCAGACCGGCTGGGTCAAATACTACGAAAAATGGTATTACCTGGATGCTGTCAACGGCGATATGAAATCGAACACATTTGTGCCTTATAATGGCGGATACTACATGCTGCTTCCTGATGGTCGCATGGCCGATAAAGAAGCCTTTAACATTGAGCCAGATGGACTCATTACTACAAAATAAAGAAAGGAGATTCTATTTTTCTTCTTAACGGCCCGCAGGCTTATGCTTGTGGGCTTTTTTGTTTGCAATAATAAAAGCAGTGACCGAAATCACTGCTTATCAGCTGTAGCAAATTCATAAAGTTTTTCTGCTGTGAGAAGTGCCATTTTGTCCATGCTTGTTTTTCCTTTTCTAAGGTCAGAAACAGTAGTCCATGGAACACCAGCGCCTTGCGAAATAGCAGATGTAGACATCGAACTGTCTAATAATTCTTGAATAACTTTTCTCATATTATTTGTCCTTTTTATTTTTTAGATAGATATATACATTGACCACAATTATAAAAATAGCTATTGCACTAACCATTGCTTTTCCTCTTTTCATTTGATAAAATAGAGGTGTAAGGGGCTTGCGCCCCTACCTCTTAGCGTTTACCTTTTTCTTTTGCGGGAGTTTGGTTTACGCTTTTTGTTTTGCCTTGCGACCGTTATTGCGGTCACTAGACTTGCGATAGCTGTTACTGTTTCAGGGATATTGTCTATCGCCTTTTCAAGTAACCTAAGCCAATCTTCTTTGTTCAACTTCCTCACCTCCTTTCCTTATCTTGATTATATTATATCACGGTGTACCGAGAAAGTCAAGCGTTTTGATAAAGTTTTTTAACTTTTTTCAAAAAAAAATAGACCTTCAAGAGTGTTGATTTAATAAGATTTTATTTTAACTTTTTCATAATAATCTCCCTAAAGAAGTCACCCAATCAGGTGGCTTTTTTGTCAGTTTCTAAGTCATATTTAGGTGTCTTCCTGAAAGTAGTACTCCTTTTAAGACAAAGAAAAAAACAGTGACATTACTCACTGATTCTTTTGTAAACTATTAGAACTAAATTGCAGCCTTCTCAACTATACGGGCAAAGGTGAGTATGAAAATGAATACGAAGATGAATACGATTTAAAAAAATGACGAAAATCAACGGAAATGATTTTAAATAAAAATAAGCAAAAACTCAACTATTGATAAGCAACAGAAAGCATTGGTAAACATTTGTCACTTATACCATA
>NZ_VMLC01000003.1:276237-392035 GCF_013276505.1 Streptococcus sp. 5905 | reverse complement strand
ATGGCCTCTCTGCGGTTATTTTTCTTCACTCATTTTTGATTTTACTTCATCATAAGATAGGGCATGGGATTCCTCTTCTACTGTCTCAGGCATTTTCCCTGTTTCGTAAAGAGATTTAATTTGAGTACTATCCAATGTTTCGTATTTCAACAATGCTTCTGCAATCAGTTTGTGGGTTTCACGATTTGATTGAATAATTTCAGCTGCTTTGTTCCGTGCTTCATTTAATAATGAACGTACTTCCTCATCAATCTCATAGGCTGTTTGCTCTGAAATTGATTTTTGAGGACTTTGTGCACCGAACATAGCATGATTACCTTCATATTGGACTGGGCCAAGTTTTTCACTCATACCGTATTCAGTGACCATCGCACGCGCCATCTGTGTAGCTTGTTCAAAGTCATTTGAAGCTCCTGTCGTTTGGACATTAAAGATAATCTCTTCAGCAACACGACCACCCATCAAACCTGCTAATTGCTCTTTCATGTCTTCTTTAGAAAGAAGCATTTGGTCTTCTTTAGGAAGTGCAATCATGTATCCGCCTGCACGTCCACGTGGCACGATGGTCACTTTATGAACAACACGGGCATTTGACAAGACTAAACCAACAATTGTATGTCCAGCCTCGTGATATGCAACCAATTCACGTTCTCTTTGTGATACTGTTTTATCTTTCTTAGATGGACCAGCAATCACTCTGTCCTCTGCCTCATCAATATCTGAAGCATCAATGACTGACTTGTTGCGACGGGCTGCAACCAAGGCTGCCTCATTTAGAACATTTTCTAAGTCAGCTCCCACAAAACCTGGGGTTTGTTGGGCAACTAGTTTCAAATCAACATCGTCTGCTAGAGGTTTGTTTTTAGCGTGAACTTTCAAAATTGCTTCACGACCTTTAACATCAGGACGACCAACCAAGACTTTTCTATCGAAACGTCCTGGACGGAGAAGAGCTGGATCTAGAACATCTGAACGGTTCGTCGCAGCGATAACAATAATTCCTTCATTACCCTCAAAACCATCCATTTCAATTAAGAGCTGGTTCAGGGTTTGTTCACGTTCATCATTTCCTCCACCGAGACCGACACCACGTTGACGACCAACAGCATCAATTTCATCGATAAAGATGATGGCTGGCGCTGCTTTTTTTGCATCCTCAAAAAGAGAACGAACGCGGCTTGCACCAACTCCGACAAACATTTCTACAAAGTCTGATCCTGAGATACTAAAGAATGGGACTCCTGCTTCCCCAGCAACTGCCTTAGCAAGTAAAGTCTTACCTGTCCCTGGAGGCCCCTCTAAAAGAACACCCGCAGGAATACGCGCACCAAGTTTTGTAAATCGTTTCGGATCTTTTAGGAATTCAACAACTTCGACTAATTCTTGTTTTTCTTCCTCGGCACCTGCAACATCTGAAAATCGTACCTTGATATCTTCTTTGTTTGCAGCTTTGGCCTTGCTACGTCCAAAACTCATTGGATTTCTACTATTATTTCCTCCCATATTTCCCATCATAGAGAACAGGAAGAAGAAGAGAATAGCAAATGGCACAACAGAGACAAGGATATTGATCCACATACCGCTTGAACTCTCATGTTTGACTGTTACCTCAGTCTGGTGTTCAGAAGCAAGTTTTTGCAATTCTGAAACTGTTGAATCCGACGGAAGAATGGTACTTGAGAATCTTTCTACTTTTGTGGCAGTAGGAGTGAAAAATTGAATTCCTGTTTCTTCTTTACTAGTCTTAGGATTTTTATAAACACCAGACACTTCAATGATGCTATCATTTGGCTGATAGGTTAATTCTTTTACATTGTCTGCTGTAATTTCTTTTACCAATTCTGTATAGTTAATTTTTTCACTTTTTCCAGCAGCATTTCCAGAGTAAAAATACTGGAACCCTGTCACAAGGAAGAAGATAATTAACAAATATAGAAATGGATTTCTAACTAAACCATTATTTTGTTTTTTCATTAAAGAATGCTCTTTCTAATTTGAATAAACTTCCTCTTTCAACACTCCAACATAAGGAAGATTACGATAGTTTTCTTTGTAGTCCAAACCATATCCTACAACAAACTCATTTGGAATAGTAAAGCAAGTATAATCCGCTTCAATTTCAACAATGCGTCCTTCTGGTTTGTCTAACAAAGTCGCGATTTTAACAGAAGCTGCTTCTCTTGCAATAAACATATCTTTCAAATTCTTCAAAGTTTGACCTGTATCGATGATATCCTCTACAAATAAAACATGTCTCCCTTTGATATCTTGCGTCACGTCTTGCTTGATATTGATCACACCACTACTTGCTGTTCCACCATGGTAACTAGATACCATCATGAAGTCCATCTCAATATGCGTATCAATATGTTTGACCAATTCAGCCATAAAAGGAATCGATCCTTTCAAAATTCCAACAAGAATTGGATTTTTCCCCTCATATTCTTTTGTTAGTTGCGCACCTAGCTTTTTAGCTGCTTCTGTAATTTCATCATGTGAAACGAGGATTTTTTTAATATCGTGTCCTAACATCTTTTTACCTATCTATTTTTTCTATATAAAGTACAGTGTTCATTATATCATTTTTCGTGTTTTTACTCAAATCACTGATAGCAATTCCCAAAATTGAGACAATTTCTCCAAATTGCTCAATAATAGGGGTTGTTTTTCGTTTTTCAATAGGGATTTTCAAATCTATAAACAAACGTCTCAGTTTCTTTCGGTGACCATTCAGGATAAGAACATCGCCAGGTCTTCGACATCTAATATGTACAGATGTTTCCCGTGAAACCGTTACTTTTTGAACAAAATCCCCTTCAATAGGAATGCCAAAGGAAAATAAATAGCCCATATATCGAACTTGATTTTGATAGTGTAACACAAGTTCATCTTCCTTTTCATCGGCCTGTGGACTGATTTTGCAAACTCGAAAATTTTGATACTCTTTTATCAATTCATAGCCATTTTTAAGAGAATGACGATACTGACTTTTCGTTGCTAAAATCTGTCGAACTTCAGCAAACTGAGCTTTCGTAAGATTTAAGTCAGGAAATTGATTGAGATAGTTCTGGAGCAAGACTCCTTGAGTTTGTTGTGAGAATGAAAAGAGCTCATTCAAATCTTCCACATCAATTTGTTTCGAAAGTTCCGTTATTGTTGCTTGGTAATCTGAAATTTCCCTTCCTAAATCTAAAAGGGCGGATTTAAGACGAGGATTTTCTTTTTCAAGTTCTGGTAAATACCTATTCCGAATGCGATTGCGAAAATAGGTATTTTCCTGATTTGTTTGATCTTCGAAATGAAAAATTAGTGGAAAATCCTTTTTATGAAAATGCAATAAGGGACGGATGATTTCAATATCATCAACTACTTGGCTTTCTTTTATTCCTGTTAAATGACCTAGTCTACTACCTCGAATCAAGCGCATCAAAATCGTCTCAACCTGATCATCTGCATGGTGGGCAGTGACCAAGGCAGTCGCTCCAACCTCTTTCATGATTTTTCTAAAAAAATCATAACGAAACTCTCGAGCACGCGCTTCTGAAAAGTCTCCTGAAAAGCTTGTGATATAAATAGGAAGTTTAGCTACATCAGCTAACTTCCTTAGTTCATTTTCCTCCCAGTCAGACTCCCTTCTCTGCTTGTGATTGACATGTGCTAAAATCAACTCAATTCCCAACTCTTTTTGGTAAGTAGACAATAGCTGGAATAAAAACATTGAATCCAGTCCACCAGATAGAGCTAACATAACTTTAGAATGTTTTTTGAAATACTCTTTTTGGAGAAAATGATTTAAAAAATCCTGCTCTCTCATTTTAGAACCTCATAGACATCCTTGGCTATCTTAGCAATGGTGTCATAATCAGAATTTTTGGTAAAAATAGAGAGAATGAAAGGAGAATCAGTATAAACAATCGCGGTGTCGTGTTTAAACTCGTCAGCATCTCCGATTTTGTGAGCTACCTTAACCGAAACACCTTTCGCAATTCGTTGGTTATCAAAATTCGTCTTGCTTAGAGACTCTAGTACAAAGCCATTCTGATTATAAATAGCTTCCATGACTTTTCCAGCCATTTTTGAAGAAGTTAATTTATCATTCACATCCCAATCTTCACCCATAATGGTAGACATTTTTTCTTTAAAAGCCCCGTCAGATTGATTGGTCACATAATAACCTAAAATATTATGAGCAACATTATCAGACTCCTTTGTTACCTTGGTAATTAATTGTTGGAGACTGTAGTCTTTGTTGTCTCCTGTTTTAGGTAAACTACCACTACCTTCTGGTTTATAGGATCCAGGGAAATTATTGACTTCTGAGACATACTTGAAGCTACTGTCCAGCGTATAGTCACCTTGATTTATCTTATCTTGAGCATAATAAAGGTAAGTCAGTTTCAAGATGCTTGCCGCATAGAGTTTGCTGTCTTCATTCACCCCAGCCTCTTTACCTGTACTCAGCTGTTTAACATAAATAGAGTAATTTTCATTCTGATAATTCTTTGATAAAACTTCTTGAACCTTCTGGATACGATTGTCCTCTTCTGAGACGAACTCTTTTGATACCCACCCAACTTGATCAATATGAAGAAATTCTTGTCCCTCAGCAAAGATGGTTCTATCCACTGTTACGCGTTGATAGGGAGAGAGGGATGAAGAAATTTCTTTAGCACCATAAGGACTGTTATAGATGACAAAACCCGGGTCCAACCATACTTGTCTATTTTGAGTTTGAACTTGACTTTGATCATAGACCAAGCGCTTATCAGCAAGGATAAACTGGTGATTATCTAATTTAAAAACAGGAACACCTTGTCTATTCAAACGCCATTCTACGATTTTAAAGGTGGTTCCAGGAGTCAATTTTCCAGACTCCTTAATCAAATCCTCATTTGCATAGATAGCCGTTTCTCCGTAAACCATTGGCGATTCAAGAACTTCTTTATAGTAAAATCCATGATCAGACTCAGTTAGATAATAAATTTCTTGTGAAGAGTAAGGAAGCTGTTTTTCCGTGCTAACTACTCTTGAAGTTATGATAAAAACAGATAGTAGTGATAACACTACTAAGAACTTACGCATTCTTCTCTTCCCTTTCTTCTTGTAATCGTAATAAATGGTTTTTAGCTGCCAATTCCTCTAATTTTTCATCTGATAAACTTAAAAATTGCTCAACAACTTCTAATATATTCTCCATGACTTTACCTCGGAAGCAAATCAGGAATCGTGTAAATTGCTTCTCGTTTCTTTGAGTAATAGTACTTGGCGCGTGCATATTTCGCTACATAGTCTTCATCTTTCAACTTTGCAGCAAAAGCAGATTCCTTATCCTTTTCATCACTAAGAGTTTGGTATTGTTCTTTCAACTCTGTCAATTGCTGACGACGTTGCAGTAACTGATTATAGCTTTGGCCCAAGTTATAAGTTGGTAAAATAAACAACAAAATCATCAAAATAAGGACCCAACCCATAAAACGATTTCGTTTTTGTCTCTCCTTCATCAGGTAACGACGACGTTGATGTTCATTTTGAATAAAAGAATTATTCATCTGTACAATATTTTTAGACATTTTCTTCTACCCGTGTTTCACTGAGAATTTCATACATGCCTGCTGCATCTTCTTTTTTTGTACTATCTTTCATCTCTAGTACTTTAACAAGCAACAACTTATTTCCAAAGCGAATTTCAACTTGGTCATCAACTTTTAAATCCGTTGAACTTTTGGCCAAGATTCCGTTCACCTTGATTCTACCTTTATCTGCTACTTCTTTTGCGACCGTGCGACGCTTAATAATTCGTGATACTTTTAAATACTTGTCTAATCTCATTTTTATTACCTCAAATTATTATTGTACCATTTTTATCCCTTTTATAGAAGAAAAACGTCAAAGAGAATTAGCTTCCTTTGATTCTTTTATCTCTAATAAACTTTCTCCAAAAATCAGCAGACCTTCTAAAATTTCATAATCCTTCTTGTTTCGGACATCGAATATGACTTCCATTAATCCTCTATTCTCCGCTATAGCTGCTTTTAAATTCGTTGCAGATAAGGCTTTAAAATAATCTTGAGCCAAGAACAGTCGTTGAGTGACTTTTTCAAATTGAACTGTAATCTTATTTTCTTTTCTTTCCACACGTTCTACAAAGACCTTATCCAAGTATGATTTGACCAAACCAATCTCTAAAAGATAGGCCACTACGTCTGGATATTCTCCAAAGCGGTCCATCAATTCTTCTTGTAATTCTTCATAGTTGACACGGTTGTCAATTTGACGAATTTTCTTGTAAATCTCAATTTTATGTCGTTGATCAGAAATATAAGTGTCAGGAAGATAGGCATCGATTTGTAAAATCAACTCAGCATTCCCTTTGCTTCTTGTATTTCCATTACCATTACGTTTAGCGATAGCTTCCTCTAGTAACTGAGAATACAATTCAAAACCAACAGAATCAATGAAACCAGACTGGGATTTCCCTAATAGATTTCCTGCTCCACGAATCGAAAGATCTCGCATAGCAATCTTAAATCCTGAGCCCAATTCTGTAAATCCTTTGATTGCTTCTAATCTCTTTTCAGAGACTTCACTGATTGATTTTTCTGGGCGATACATAAGATAAGCATAAGCAATACGATTACTACGACCAACTCTTCCTCTTAATTGATACAAGGTTGACAAGCCCATATGGTCTGCATTTTCAATAAATAAGGTATTGGCGTTCGGAATGTCAACTCCTGTTTCAATAATAGTAGTTGTCACCAAAATATCATATTGTCCTTCAATGAAGTCCAATAAAGTGTTTTCCAACTGAATTTCACTCATTTGTCCATGAACATACCCAATCGAAGCCTCTGGAATCAACTCCTGTAATTCTGAAACCTTCTGGTCAATCGTGTCAACTTTATTGTAAAGATAGTAAACTTGACCTCCACGCTCCATTTCACGCAAGACAGCATCACGAATCACACTATCATTCTTTTCCAAAACATAGGTTTGAACAGGATAGCGATTGGTTGGAGGAGTTTCAATAACAGACAAATCTCGGATTCCCAGCATAGACATATGAAGAGTACGAGGGATTGGTGTTGCTGTCAAGGTTAGAACATCTACTTGTTTTTTCAGTTCTTTCAAAGTTTCCTTATGCTTGACACCAAATCGTTGTTCTTCATCAATAATCATCAAGCCCAAATCAGAAAATACAACATCTTTTGATAAAACACGATGCGTTCCAATCAAAATATCAACTTGACCATTTTTAAGTTTTTCAAGTGTATCTGCCTGCTCTTTTTTACTTCTAAAGCGACTCAACACATCAATATTAACTGCTAAATTTTGGAATCGTTCCTTAAAATTCGTATAGTGCTGTTGCGCTAAAACCGTCGTTGGAACTAGAACGACTACCTGTTTGTGATCATTGACCGCCTTAAAGGCAGCACGCATTGCAACCTCAGTCTTCCCAAAACCAACATCTCCAACCAGAAGTCGATCCATGGGATGAGAATCCTGCATATCTGCCTTAATTTCCTCAATACTACGAAGTTGATCATCCGTTTCAACATAAGGGAAGGCATCATCAAAAGCCTGTTGATCTTCATCATCAGCTGAGAAAGCAAACCCCTTCAACTGACTACGCTCAGAATACAGTTTGATTAAATCGTCAGCTATATCCTCGACCTGGTTCTTAACTTTTTGCTTGGCCTTTTTGAAATGACCATCATTTAATTTATTAAGTTTTGGCGCTTTACCATCACTTGAAACATATTTAGACAGTAACTGAATCTGCTCTACTGGGATGGAGATTTGGTCACCATTTTGGTATTGAACACTGACATAATCACGGTGGATCCCTTTGATTTCAATTGTTTCAATCCCTAGATATTGACCAATTCCATGGATATGGTGAACAACGTAGTCCCCTTTTTCAAGTTCATTATAATCTTTTAATCGCTCTGCATTTGAAGCATGTTGTCTTCTAAAACGACGTTTTAATTTCTTTTGAAAAATCTCATGTTCAGTAATGAAGAGAATTTTTTCATCTACAAAATGAAAACCATGTCTCAGATTACCCTCAATCAAGTTTACAGATTCTTTACAGATAATTGACTTATCTTTAGAATCCAATTTAATCTTGTATTCCTCTAAAACATCCTCCAATGTTTTACTTCCCATTGAATTGCTAGACTGCAGAATAATGGTGTAGTCCATTTTTTTATATCGCTCAATTTCTTCTTTAAGAAAAGAAAATTGATTGAAAAACTCCTGCATAGGATATTGATTAAATTGATAAATGTGATCAAACTTGAGATTTCCTAAACCCTTTTGAAGATTAGAGAAAAAGGTAACTGGACTTTGTTTTTTATAGGTTTGCTCTGTATCTGCAAAATACTGCATCTCAGAAAATGATTTACCATTCTGTAAATCTTCTGTAAAGTATTGTGCTAATTCTCTTTCAAAGGTTTCATACTGATTCATCAATTTTTGGTAATCATCAAAGAATACTGGTGTATCTTTTTCAATATAATCAAATACAGTCCATGTTTTATCGTAACATAAGGACAAAAACTTTCGACTATCTGAATGTACTTGTTTTTGATGAAAACTTGACAAAATCTCTTCCAAATATGATTTTAAAATTGGTGATAAGGTCTTCGAAATTTGCTTTTCTAAAGCTGACTGACCTCGTTGATAATCCTTTTCTCTCAAAAGCATATCACTAGCTGGAAAGATGGCAAGTTCTGTTTGATTTTCCTTCGATAATTGTGTCTCGACTTCAAAAGTACGAATGCCATCAACTTCATCACCAAAAAACTCGATTCGGAAAGGTTCTAACTGAGACATTTCAAAAATATCTAAAATATCTCCTCGAATACTAAACTCCCCTTGAGTCTGTACTTGAGTAACTTTTCGATAACCGATTTCCTTTAATTTGTGAAGAAGGTCATGTTGGTCATATTCTTTACCGACTGCAATCCTTATAATACTTTCTTTAAATCCAGTTGGCGAAGGTAAAATCAATCGACTTGCTGCGATATTACAAACTAAAATCCCTTTCTTAGATGGATCATTCAAAAAACGCAAGGCCTCAACCCGCGAAATGATTTTTTCTTGCGAAGACATCAAAAACTCTACCATAGGAGAGTCATCTACCAAAAAAGGATAGACAACTTCCTCTCCTAAGAGAGAAAGAAGATCACTGATAATTCGTTCTGCTTCTCCATAAGTTGAAGTCAGTAACACAATCTTATTTTCTTTTTCTAGACTGCTTGCAATTGCAATAGCCTTGGTAGACGTTGATAAACCTAGTATTAGTTGTCTTTTTTTATCTGTCAGATTTTGATGCCATTTTTTTATCTGGTCATTTTCTGAGAATAAATCTAATAAAGTCACCATTTAGCCGTTATACCTCTGCATTGTTTTCTCAAAGTTTTTCTCTTGTAAATAGTAGTTTACAGCATCGTCAACCTTGTCAATAGACTGTAAAATACCCACATAGTCATCCTGATCAAACTTACTTAAAACATGATGAACAACCGACATGCCTTTTTTAGGTCTTCCAATACCTATTTTAACACGGTTAAATACCTTAGTCCCTATATGTTGAATAATAGACTTGATACCATTATGCCCACCTGCTGAGCCCTTTGCTCTTAAACGAATTTTTCCGACTTCCATGTCAAGGTCGTCGTAAATAACGAGTAAATCTTCAATATCCAAACCATAGTAAGTCAATAAAGCATGAACTGCTTTTCCACTTTCATTCATAAATGTTGTTGGTTTGACGAGATAAATTTTTTCTCCATTGAAGAAAAAAGATGCTAGGTCAGCTTGAAATATCTTTTCATGTGTAAAGGTGACATTTTGTTTTTTGGCCAATTGGTCAATCAGCATAAATCCAACATTGTGCTTGGTTTCAAAATATTTATCCCCTGGATTTCCCAATCCTACAAGTAATTTAGTCATTTATTTTCCTTTCAAAAGCCAAAAGGGTTGGAATTTTTTTCCAACCTAATTGACACTATTTGTTAAATGTTATTAGACATTAAAGCGGAATTCCATGATATCGCCATCTTGAACGATATATTCTTTTCCTTCTTCACGCAAGCGCCCAGCTTCTTTTACAGCCTTTTCAGATCCGTATTTCACTAGATCTTCATATGACATAGTTACTGCACGAATAAAACCTTTTTCAAAATCTGAATGGATAATACCAGCTGCTTGAGGAGCTTTCATACCACGCTTAAAGGTCCAAGCACGGACTTCTTTTTCACCAGCTGTAAAGTAAGTTCCAAGTCCAAGCAAGTGGTAAGCAGCTCGAGTCAATTTATCAACGCCTGATTCTGTCAAGCCAAGTGCTTCAAGAAACTCTTGCTTATCTTCATCATCTAACTCGGAAATTTCTTCCTCAGCACGCGCAGAAATAACTACTACTTCAGCATTTTCTGTCGCTGCAAATTCACGAATTTGCTTCACATAGTCGATAGAATCTGGATCTGAAACCACATCCTCGTCCACATTGGCAACATAAAGAACTGGCTTAGTCGTCAAAAGGAAGAGACCTTTGACAACCTTTTGTTCTTCATCTGTGAATTCAATGGTACGTGCTGATTTTCCATCTTCAAGGACTGGTTTAATTTTTTGAAGGACGTTAAACTCTGCCACAGATTCCTTATCTTTTTGCGTACGTGCCATCTTTTCTACACGCGCATAGCGTTTATTTACTGACTCTAGGTCAGCAAGAATCAACTCCAAGTTAATGGTATCAATATCTGCAAGTGGATCCACAAAGGCGTCTTCACGTCCTTGCTCACGCATAACATTTTCATCATCAAATGCACGCACAACATGAACAATCGCATCTACTTCACGGATGTTAGCCAAGAATTTATTTCCTAGCCCTTCTCCTTTTGATGCTCCTTTTACAATCCCTGCAATATCTGTAAATTCAAATGTTGTTGGGACTGTCTTTTTAGGTGTAATCATTTCCGTTAGTTTTTGTAGGCGTTCATCTGGAACTTCCACCATCCCAACATTTGGATCGATAGTCGCAAATGGGTAGTTTGCCGCCTCTGCTCCTGCTTTTGTAATTGCATTAAAAAGGGTTGATTTACCAACGTTTGGCAAACCAACGATACCTGCTGTTAAAGCCATATTTTCTCATTCTCCGTTCTCATTTCAATCCCTAACATTATAACACAAAAAGGGAAAACTTGCTAACTCTCTAACTAAGGATTCTTAGTCAATAATCTTATTCATTTTTCGTTCAAAATCATAGCGACTCATCATGACAATGTGATCGCAATTACTGCATTTGATTTTGATATCTGCCCCTACACGTGTAATTTCCCAACGATTGGCTTTTTTTCCTGTTGGCTTGATTGTACAAGCATGTGGTTTTTTCATCTCAACAAAATTTCCAACTTGATACATACTACTCTCCTTTTCTTTTTTGATTATATCATAAAAGAGGCGAGCTAGGCTCAACCTCTTTCACTTAATTTGTACGAACTGGTGTGATAAGCTGCATGAAATCTTCGTCAGTATCTGCTGGCACAAGAGTAAATGGACGAACAGCTGAGATAAAGCTAATGGTCACCTTTTCGCTATTTAAAGCCTTAAGTGAATCAATCAAGTAAGTTGGGTTAAAACTAATAGTCAAATCATCACCAGTCACCTGCTCAGTATCGATTTCTTCGTTTACTTTACCAACTTCTGGAGAGTGAACATGGGCGCTAACAACCCCACCTTTAATTTCAAGCTTCACGGTACCATTTTGAGTCGCACTTGATAAGAGGCGAGCACGCTCCATTGATTGACGCAAATTTACCACATCAAAAGTAATTGTAGTGTTAAAGTCTGTTGGAATCAAACGATCTGTATCAGGATAGTTTCCTTCTAAGAGACGAGTGTAGAAGCTAATATTTTCGCTTCTAAAGAGGATTTGATTATTGGCAAAGAAAATCTCCACAGTTTCAATATCATCTGTAAATACCGCTGAAAATTCGCGTAGAGAGCGACTAGGAATCACCACATCGAAATCATCTCCATTTTTTTCAAGAGTCAATTTTTTCTGGCTAAGGCGATGAGAGTCTGTTGCAACTGTTTTTAGTTCCTTGTGTTGGCTCAATACGAAGTGAACACCTGTTAAAATTGGACGACTTTCTTGCGTACTTGCAGCAAAAGCTGTTTCATTGATAATTTTCTTGAGTAGTTTGGTTTCAAGAACCAAAGGAGTGCTTGCTGAAATTTCTTGGATTCGTGGATATTGTTCGCTATCTTTTCCTTTTAGGGTGATTTCTGATTTTCCACTTGTTAAGACAATTTGTTTTTGTTCAATTTCTTTGAAATCTAGCGTTACATCTGGAAGACTAGATACAACATTGATAAAGAAAGAAGCTTCAAGAAGAATCGAACCTAAGGAAGTAATCAAAAGACCTGCATCTTCATTCTTTTGAGAAATGAAATTTTCAATGGAAATTTGACCATTTGATCCAATTAAAGTAATTCCTTCATTGGTAACATCAATTTTGATGGTTGATAAAATTGGAATAGCATTTTTGGAGCTAATTGCTCGTTTTGTGGTATTTAGGGCTTGTAGAAATAAATTTTTATTAATTGAAAAATGAATCATGGATTCTCCTTTATTTATTTTTAGTATTAGAAGGATAATAGAAATAATAGAGTGTGTGAATTCTGTGGAAAACTGATTTCTATTTAATGACTTCAAGCTTTTTAGCTTGTTTAAAAAATGTGGATAAAAAAGATAAGAAAGGAAAAGTTATCCACAAACTATTTAATTTTCTTTTTGATTGCTTCGATTTCTAAGCGTAAATTATCGTCTTCGTCAATCAAGGATTTAATTTTAGCATGGGCATGAATAACGGTGGTGTGATCCTTTCCTCCGAATTCTTTTCCGATTTTTGGAAGACTATTATCTGTCAGTTCTCTAGCTAGATACATGGCCACTTGACGCGCCAAAACGATATTTTGAACTCGTCTCGTCCCCTTCATTTCTTTGACACTCACTCCATAAAAATTACCAACTTCAGTTTGGATTTTGTCAATTGGAATGACTAGCAGTTGGCTAACATCTTGTTTGCGAGCTCTGATAGCTTCAGCAGCGATATCAATAGTGATGTCTTTAATCTTCTTTACTCTGGCAATTAAAGTGATATCGTTGATCGCTCCTTCAAGTTCTCGAACATTTGAATCGAATTGACCTGCTAGGTATTCTAGTGTATCGCTTTGAAAATTATAGTCCAAATGTTCCGTTTTACTCTGAAGAATGGCGATACGTGTCTCAAAGTCAGGTGGTGTGATATTTTGAGTCAAGCCCCAGCTAAAGCGCGTGACAAGTCTTTCCTCAAGGCCCTCTAAATGTTTAGGACTTCGGTCACTAGTCAGAACGATTTGTTTTTGATTGCTATGAAGAGCATTGAAGGTATTGAAAAATTCTTCTTGAGTTGCAACTTTTTTGCCACTGAGAGATTGGATATCATCAATCAGCAAGAGATCAAGACTTCGGTAAGTTTTTTTAAATTTTTCCATTTCCCCAAGCCTCAGATGCTCAAGAAAGTCGTTGATAAAACTTTCAGCAGGAATATACTTAACCCGAGCTTCAGGAATATTTTTTAGAATTTCATTTCCGATAGCATTCAGTAAGTGGGTTTTCCCTAGTCCAGGACCACCATAAATGAAAAGGGGATTATAAGTCAAGGCGAGATCTTCGGAAACAGCCAGAGCAGCAGACTTAGCCCAGATATTCCCATCTCCTTGAATAAAGTTATCAAAGGTATATTTTTCCTTCAATCCTGTTTCAGAATATGGAATAGCAAGATTGGCCTGTGAAGCAACATAATGATTGCTATTTTCAGAATCCATGACATAGGTTGAAGATTCTTCCTCAGGCTTTGTTAAGACAAATTGAGTTTTTATTTCAGTATCATAAACTTCAAAACCAGCAGCCACAATGATATCTTTGAGTTGTTTTTTCCAAACCATTTCCATTTCAGGTCTAGGTAAAAAGATAGTAGCTACATTTCCCTCCACTTTTATGAGTTCAGCAGGTGTGGCGTAGAAATCGTACATAGAACGTGTCAATCTTTCTTGAGCTAATTCCAAGATTTGATTCCAAAATTGTTTTTCTTTCACCGATTATCCCCTCCTTTGCTATATTTGATGTAAAAAGGTTTACTGTTAGACTTATTTTACCATAGATGCTACCATTTTTCCACAATCTGTGGAAAAGAATCCACAATGTTTATATTTTTTATCCACAGATTGGGGATAAATAGCAAAAACCTTGATTTAGTAAGTCTTTTGTTAAAAAAATTAGTGGATAAAATTGTTGATTAAGAAAATAAAAGAACAGCCTTATTTCAGGCTGTTGATAATTCTGTCATATTCTTCTTGACTTGAAAAAGAAATAACAATCTTTCCAGTATCTTTTTTAGAAAGTTTAATTTCTACATTTAATCCAAGTAGTTTTTTTAATTTATCTTCCTCATCTTTGATGAAAGAATCACTTTTTTTCTGCTTCTTTTGTTTTTTCTCTGTAAGAAGTGCTTCTAACTTTCTCACAGAGATATCTTCATTTTTGATTAGTTGAAAGAAATATTCCTGTCGCTCTTTATCCAAACCAACTAGTGAGCGTGCATGAGCTTGAGAAAGTCTACCATTTTCTACTTCAGATAAGATATACTCTGGTAGGGAAAGCAAACGAATAAAATTAGTGATATAAGGACGAGATTTCCCCATTTTATCTGCTATTTCGGTATGAGTATATCCTTTTTCAACTAAAGAGTCATAGGCGCGTGCCTCTTCAACTGGATTCAAGTTTTCTCTTTGTAAATTCTCAATGATAGACTGAATCATCATTTCCTGATCTGAGAGGTGTTTCACAACGGCTGGAATAGAGGTCAGACCAGCCAAGAGAGAAGCTCGATATCGTCTTTCTCCTGCAAGGATTTCATAACCAATTACAGGAGATTGACGAACGATGATTGGTTGGATTAGCCCATTTTCTTTGATAGACTGAGCTAATTCTTTTAATTTTTCTACATCAAATTCTTTCCGAGGTTGGTAAGGATTTTTTTGTATGTCCGCGATAGAAATCAGTTTAAGTTTTTCCATGATTCTACACTAACATATATTTTACTTTCTGTAAAGTTTTCTTTACACTGATGTCAATTAAGATTCTAAATCACTTGTACTTTTATCTAGTTTAACAGTTGTAGTCTCCTCTTTCCCATTCCGATAGTAGGTGATTTTAATGGTGTCTCCGATAGAATGGTTGTAAAGAGCACTCTGTAAATCTGTTGACGAAGAAATCTCCTTGTCGTCAACTTTGGTAATAACGTCGTATTTTTCAAGGTGACCAGATGCAGGCATATTACTTTGAACAGATTTTACCACTACACCAGAAGTTACGCTACTTGGAATATTGAGTTTTCTAAGATCACTAGCTCCGATATTAGCCAAATTAACCATTTGAATTCCAAGAGCAGGGCGAGTCACTTTACCATCACTTTCAAGCTGTTTAATAATATTTTGAGCATCATTTGATGGGATTGCAAAACCAAGACCTTCGACAGAGGTTCCACCATTACTTGCAATTTTACTTGATGTAATCCCGATAACTTGGCCCTGAATGTTTACAAGTGGACCACCAGAGTTACCAGGGTTAATGGCAGTATCTGTCTGAATAGCTTTTGTAGAAATGGCTTGACCATCTTGAGATTTTAGAGAGACATTTCGATTGAGACTTGAAATGATTCCTTGGGTAACTGTATTGGCATATTCGGATCCTAGAGGACTACCAATTGCGATTGCAGTCTCACCAACATTTAGTTTGCTAGAATCTCCAAATTCTGCTACGGTTGTGACTTTTTCTGAAGAAATTTTTACGACAGCAATATCAGAGAACGTATCAGAACCGACAATTTCACCAGGAACTTTTGTACCATCTGCTAAACGGATATCAACTTTTGAAGCTCCTTGAATAACGTGGGTATTTGTCACAAGGTAGGCATCTTTCCCATTCTTTTTGTAAATAACACCAGAACCTTCACTTGCTACCTGTTGAGAGTCGGTATCCGTATCTGTCTCGTCATTTCCAAAAACACTATTTTGCCGATTTGATGAATAAGTGATGACCGACACAACGGCATCTTTTACCTTGTTAACGGCCTGAGTTGTTGCATTTTCATTTTTGTAGGAAGTCTGAGTAACAGTGTTTGTAGTGTTATTTGTGGCTTGACTTACTTGTTTTTGATAAAGTTGCAGTGTCACAAAACTTCCTAGGGCACCACTCAAAAATCCTATCAGAATGATGATAAGAAAGGTAACTCCTTTTTTGTAAAATTTTTGTAAGTGTTTCATAAACGCCTCCGTTTGTTTTTTATTTGATTAAAGTATAAATCTATTAACTTAATTCAAGCTTAAAGGTAGAAGTTTTACACAAGTTGTGGATAACTCGCTTTTTTCTGTGAATTTGCTAGTTTTTCTAGATGATTCTTTGTGAATAAGATGTGAAATGAAGTGTGAATATGTTAGAATAGAAGAATGAAAATAAAAATTGTAACAGTTGGAAAACTGAAGGAAAAATACCTTAAAGATGGCATTGCTGAATATACTAAACGAATTTCTCGTTTTGCCACTGTAGAAATCATTGAGTTAGCTGATGAAAAAACTCCAGATAAGGCAAGTGAGTCAGAAAATCATAAAATATTAGAAATAGAGGGAAATCGAATTCTTTCTAAAGTTGGAGAAAGAGATTTTGTTGTTGTGTTGGCAATTGAAGGAAAAACTCTCTCTTCAGAAGAATTCAGTAGACAGCTGGAACAGGCTTCTATAAAGGGATTTTCTACCCTTACATTTATTATTGGTGGAAGTCTGGGACTATCCCCTGCTGTGAAGTATCGAGCGAATCTTTCTGTTAGTTTTGGACGTTTGACCTTGCCACATCAGTTAATGAGATTAGTTCTTGTTGAACAAATTTATCGTGCTTTTACCATTCAGCAGGGATCCCCTTATCATAAATAGAAGATTGACTTACTTCTTGTTTTTTGATAGAATGGTCATGTTAGGTCTCATAGCTCAGCTGGATAGAGCATTCGCCTTCTAAGCGAACGGTCGCAGGTTCGAATCCTGCTGGGATCAGTACATTAAAGAAAAAGCTGGGATTATTTCCCAGCTTTTTTCTTCAAAAGGTGCATTTCAGGTGTAAAAAAGTACAGTTGAGAAGAAATTTTTCTTAAGTGATCTTCATTTTGTATAATAGATTTGTAAGATAACTTACAAGAAAAACAATACAGGAGATTTCATTATGAAAAATACAGTAAAGTTGGAACAGTTCAAAAAGCTTACAGAGAAAGAATTGCAGGAGATTCAAGGTGGAGATAAAAGAGGATTAATGGATCTTTTTAAGCAAATTCCTATTTTTAGGAGAAAATAAAGGAGTAGAAAATGGATATTATGGTAGGAATATTAGATGCATTCTTAACTTGTGTTATAATCAGTAAAATTTATAGTCGAATTTGTGAAATTTCTAAAAAAGAAAGATATATTTTTGGTTTTATATTCTTTATATTTCAATTAATTTATGCCTTTATATTCTCTTTTATAGATTCTGATAAATTAATACTGATTTTACATTATACTTTAAAGAATTTTTATCCAATTCTATTCTATTGCTATTTTAAATTTATTAAAAAGTATGATTCCTCAAAAAATATATTTTTAAGTTTAATATTTTCACTATTGTATCAAAGTGCTCATACTTTTTTTTCCGTTACTATATCATCTATTACAGGTGACTTACTTGTAGAACAACATGAAAGATTATTCTTTTTCATAATTAATTTAATTTCCTATCTTGTAATAGACAAAATTATTACCTATTTTAATCTAGAACTTAAATATTTTGACAAAGATTATCTCTATCCTTTTTTTAAAAAAGTTATAGTTGCTTTCTTCACTTTACATATTGTACTGTTTATTTCAGATATTGTTAGTACTTTTCCTCATTTAAATAGCTTTGGGAGTATTTTAGCAGCAATTATTTTTATATGTATGTTATTGTGCTTCTTTGCAATGAACTCTTACAAGGTTCAAGTTGAAAAAGAGATTGCTCTAAAACA
Organism: Streptococcus sp. 5905; assembly: GCF_013276505.1. Classification (NCBI taxonomy): domain Bacteria; kingdom Bacillati; phylum Bacillota; class Bacilli; order Lactobacillales; family Streptococcaceae; genus Streptococcus; species Streptococcus sp. 5905. The sequence continues at coordinate 373,898 of NZ_VMLC01000003.1, read as the reverse complement.
AAAGAAATTTGAACAGAAACATTTACAGACTTATACAGATGAAATTGTGGGTTTGTATAATGAAATTCGAGGTTTTCGTCATGACTATGCTGGGATGCTTGTCAGCATGCAAATGGCAATTGACAGTGGAGATTTACAAGAAATTGACAGAATTTACAAGGAAGTCTTAGTAAAAGCAAATCAAAAATTGAGGTCAGAAAAGTATACTTACTTTGATCTAAACAGTATAGAGGACTCAGCTTTACGAAGTGTGATTGCTCAATCAATTGTATATGCACGAAATAATGATGTAGAGTTTACATTGGAAGTAAAAGATGTCATTACTAGATTGTCAATGGATTTACTTGATCTTGTTCGCATCATGAGTATTTTATTAAACAATGCTGTTGAAGGTGCCGCAGATAGTTACTTGAAACAAATGGAAGTTGCAGTTATTAAAATGGATTTTGAAACAGTTATAGTCATCCAGAATTCATGTAAAATTAATATGACGCCTTCAGAAAACTTATTTGCCTTAGGTTTCTCTACAAAGGGAAGAAATAGAGGTCTAGGGCTTAATAATGTCAAAGAGATCTTAGATAAGTATGACAATATTATTTTAGAAACAGAGATGGAAGACAACACATTTAGACAAATTATTAGATTTAAGAGGGAATTTGAATGAAAGTATTAATTTTAGAAGATGTTATTGAGCATCAAGTGAGACTTGAGAGAATATTGAATGAAATCTCTGAGGAATCAAATATTCCTATTTCTTATAAGACAACAGGAAAAGTTCGTGAGTTTAAGGAATATATTGAAAATGATGAAGTAAACCAGCTTTATTTCTTAGATATCGATATTCATGGAATTGAGAAAAAGGGCTTTGAAGTAGCTCAGTTTATCCGTCACCACAATCCTTATGCTATTATTGTCTTTATTACCAGTCGATCTGAATTTGCTACTTTAACTTATAAATACCAGGTATCAGCTCTAGATTTTGTAGACAAAGACATCAATGATGAATTGTTCAAAAAACGTATCGAGCAGAGTATTTTTTACACTAAGAGCATGCTGCTTGAAAACGAAGATGTTGTAGACTATTTTGATTACAACTATAAGGGAAATGATTTGAAAATCCCTTACCATGATATTTTGTATATCGAAACAACAGGTGTTTCTCATAAGTTGCGGATTATTGGTAAGAATTTTGCCAAAGAGTTCTATGGAACAATGACAGATATTCAAGAAAAGGACAAATATACCCAGCGATTTTATTCTCCTCATAAATCTTTCCTAATCAATATTGGAAATGTTAGAGAAATTGATCGAAAGAATCTAGAAGTTGTCTTTTATGAAGATCATCGCTGCCCCATCACTCGTTTGAAAGTTCGCAAACTGAGAGATATTCTGGAGAAAAAATCTAAAAAGTAATTGACAATTAGTAAGAAATTGATATAATGGTTATATCTGCTACAGATAGATGGTCCGTTGGTCAAGGGGTTAAGACACCGCCTTTTCACGGCGGTAACACGGGTTCGAATCCCGTACGGACTATTTTATCCGCCATAGCTCAGTTGGTAGTAGCGCATGACTGTTAATCATGATGTCGTAGGTTCGAGTCCTACTGGCGGAGTCAGATAAAAAGAACACCACCCGGTGTTCTTTTTATTCTTAGTTTGTATCGCCTAACATTTTCATAAGGAAGTCTGTCATTTCTTGCGGGCTTTCTTTTTTTCCGTGAGCAATCCAAGTCTGGCAAACACCAAATAGGGCATTTGTTAGATAAATGCTACTATATTCGAGTTCAATTGGATTTAGTTGTAGTTGCATAAAACGTTTCTGAAGATCAGTGCTAAGCATAATATGCAGTTTATTTCTCAAGAAATTTTGGATTTCTTTGGTTCCATTCTCAGATAAAAGAGCAGCCAAAAGTGGCTCAGACTCTAAATATTCAAATACTTCTAAAATAGCATCTCTTTTATGATGAGCATGTTTTTGGAAAATATACTCAAAGGTATGAAAGAGCTTACTTTGGTAATGCTCAATCATATCATACTTATCCTTGTAGTGAGTGTAAAAGCTGGAACGACTGATTTCGGCTTTTTCTGCTAGCTTGACAGTAGAAATTTGATCAAAGGGGTGGTCCATCAATAATTGAACCATGGCATTTTCGATAATTCGCTTTGTTTTTAAACGTTTATTACTTTCTTTCATAATTCCTCCTTGTATACAAAAATAGACGATATGTCTAAAAAATGATTTTCCACCTTGTAATTTTGATTTTTTGATGTATAATCTATTATATCAAAATTTTAGACAATATGTTTAAAAAAGGAGGAAATATGTTTAAAGAATGGAAAGCAATATTTAAAAAACCGACCTTTATCATTGTAATGATAGGGATTTCTCTCATTCCAGCTTTATACAACATTATATTTTTATCATCCATGTGGGATCCTTATGGCCAATTATCCGAGTTACCTGTGGCAGTTGTCAATAAAGATAAGGAAGCTTCTTATAATGGACAGACAATGACAATAGGTGAAGACATGGTGTCCAATTTAAAAGAAAATAAGGCTTTAGATTTCCATTTTATTAATGAAGAGGAAGGGGAAAAAGGGCTAGAAGATGGTGACTACTATATGGTAGTGACTTTACCAAGTGACTTATCTGAAAAAGCTACCTCAATCCTAACGAATCATCCTGAACAGATGCAGATTAATTATCAGACGTCAAGTGGGCATAGCTTTATTGCAAGTAAGATGAGTGATTCTGCAATGACACAATTAAAACAAACCGTCTCTACGAATGTAACTGAAACATATACCAAGGCACTATTTCAAAAAATGAATGATTTGAAGTCTGGAATAAATAAGGCAGCTGAAGGAAGTGAACAATTGGCTAATGGAGCCGATCAGTTGGTGACGGGAAGTCAAACGTTGACGACAAATCTTAATACTCTAGCTAATTCAACTGTAACTTTTTCAAATGGAGCGGATCAATTTACAAAAGGCTTATCTAGCTATGTGTCTGCTATAGAGCAATTACATCTTGGTTTAGGAACTTTTAATAGTGGTTTACAAAGTTATACAAATGCTGTCTCACAAGTTGACACTGGACTTGGTCAATTAGCTTCAAAAACTCCTGAGTTGGTGACAGGTGTAAATCAGCTAAATACAGGTATAAAGTCCTATACAGGTGGCGTTTCACAACTGGATACAGGTCTCAATCAATTTTCAGTTGGTTTAAATGCTTATACAAGTAGTGTGAAAGAACTTTCTAACGGAACAAGTCAATTATCCAATCAATCAGATACACTAAGAGATGGAATGGAGCAATTAAATACTGGTATTAAAGAAATTTCAAGTCAATTAGAGTCCTCATCTCAACAAAATGAAGAAATAAATCAATTGGCAACTAGTCTAGGAGAACTAAATAAAACACTACAAGCTCTTACAATATCAGATAATACTCAGCTGAAAAGTACATTGTCAGAAGCTTTGCCAAATCTAACAACTCTTGCTCAGGATATTGTGACCAAAAGTCAGACAGAACAAGAGAAAACTATTGCTAACCTCCAATCAACAGCTACTTATCAATCTCTTACAGAGGAACAAAAGAAAGAACTGACAGAAGCTATTTCTAAAAATTCTAATTCTACTATTGAGTCAGCAAAAACAATTTTAACGACAGTAGGAGGATTGAAAGAAAGTATAGAGAATTCAGAACAACAAGTATCTAATCTATCTGATGTGCAGACGAAAGCAAATCAACTCTTACCTTCAGCATCTAGCTCCTTGACAACATTGTCAAATGGATTTACAAAATTACAAACTACTGTAGACAATCAGTTAGTTCCTGGAAGTCAGTCAATTGAAAAAGGAGTTTTAAACTACACTAAGGGACTGGATACTATTTCTATAGGTGCTAATAAACTAAGTGAAAAGAATGCAAGTTTAATAACTAGTTTAGATCAATTAGTTTCTGGATCAAGTAAGTTGACAGAAAACACATCAACCTTGACAGATGGAGTAGATGCGTTAGCTGGAAAAGCTCCAGAATTAGTATCAGGTATAGAAAGTTTGTCATCTGGTTCTGCTCAATTGAATAATAAGAGTCCAGAGCTGATAGCAGGTATTACTACATTACAATTTGGCTCTGGTCAATTAACAGAAAAATCAACACAGTTACTTTCTGCAGCATCTCAACTAGGAAGTGGTGCTATGAAGATTGCAGATGGTGCTGGAAAACTAGCAGATGGTGGAACAACCTTAACCTCTAGTCTTGAAGATTTACAGGCAGGAGTTGATTCATTAGGACAAGGATTAGGCAATGCTAATAATCAACTCAAATCAGCTTCAACAGAATCTAAAAATGCAGAAACATTATCTGAACCTCTACTTCTCTCAAAAACAGATAATGACCAAGTTCCTGTAAATGGGATTGCCATGGCTCCTTATATGATATCAGTTGCTCTTTTTGTTGCTGCTATATCTACCAATATGATTTTTGCTAAGTTGCCTTCTGGACGTCATCCAGAGAGTCGTTGGGCTTGGTTGAAATCTCGCTCTGAAATAAATGGGATTATAGCTGTCTTAGCAGGTATTTTAGTTTATGGAGGTGTCCATCTTATTGGATTGACTGCGAACCATGAGATGAGGACCTTGATTCTAATTATCATCACAAGTTTAGCTTTCATGTCTATGGTGACAGCTTTAACAACTTGGAATAGCCCTATAGGAGCTTTCTTCTCTCTTATTTTACTTTTATTACAGTTAGCATCAAGTGCAGGGACCTATCCACTTGCTTTGACAAATGATTTCTTTAAGGGTGTCAATCCTTGGTTACCAATGAGTTACTCTGTATCAGGTTTACGACAAACAATCTCTATGACAGGAAATATTCATCACCAAGTGATTTTCCTTATTATAACACTAGCTTTCTTTACTGCTTTGGGTATGCTAGCTTATCAACCTAAGAAAATGGAAGAAAATTAAAAAGATTGACCAAGGAATTGGTCAATCTTTTTATGTCTTAGATAAATTTCGTCTGTGATTATAGATCCCAAAAAGAAGAAGGGCAGTTACTGAGCAGACTGCTCCAATAACAAAACCATTGGGGATAAAGGAAAGTGTAATGGTACCTTTTCCTTTTGGAACATCAACTTTCATAAAACCAGTTTGAGCCTGCTTGATTTCAAGTTTTTTCCCATCCTGGTATGCAGACCAACCTTTGTCATAAGGAATGGTGAAGAAAATAGAGGCATCCTGTTTGACTTCATATGTAGCAAAGACTTTATTTTTAGAGGTGGATACTTCTACAGGTTGTTCTTTAATTTTTTGGATTGCTTCAGTAAGAGCCTGAGTATCTAAACGATAGAAGGTTGGAGATTCAAATGATACCTGAGAATTTCCAGGGAAACTAACACTGATATCGAAAGTTTTTTGTTCTTCAGTATAACCTAAATTAAAGAAATTAAAAGCATTGTCAGTTGTAAAAGTCTTTTTTTCACCGTTGACAATGATGTCAACTTTCTTTTGCTTATCGTTTGTAAAATGAAGATTTGAAAAAGAGAGATAGACTTGACTATTTTGAGGAACCTCAATTTGATAATCAATCTTTGCATCTTCATTCGCAGAACCTGTGATGCTCGTTAAACCATCTGAAGTATCTGTTTTATCATATGCTATTTGAGAGAAGTAATTTAAGTTGAGATTAGCAAGCTGGTTTATAAATAGAGCCTGATTGTCTAGAGTGTGATTGTTAAAATTTACATCTGTGTAAATAGATTGAGTGGCAAAGGCAATGGGTAAAGAGAGTTGATTTTTATATAAGGTTAAATGGTCCTTTTGATAAATCTCTTGAAAGCCATACTTATCAAGTGAATTTTCAGAAATATTGTACTGGATTCCAAATAAACTATCTGCTAAAAGACTATTATTTGCATAACGGAGATTGAGGTTGGTTCCAGAGGATTTGAATCCCAGTTTGTCCAAACTAGTGCTAGCTGAACGATTTCGTACAGACGAAAATTGAGAGATTCCATTGTAGTTAAATTTCATACTGTCATTCCCAGTCTGAATTTGCAGTTTTTCAGTACGTGTAAATGGATTGTCAATTTGGTTTAGAATGGATTCCATAGCAGTGATATCTCTATTATAGGCGCTACGAGAAGCAAAGGCCCATTCTTTAGCTATTCCTTCCATTTGAGAGGAAGCATTTAAGCTTATCTCAGCTGTTATAAATAAAGACAAAAGAATTGCAAATAGATTTACAGAGATAAATTTTCTAATGACTGCAAGAAGTAAAAGAGCATAAACTAGAAGAAATTCAAGAGTGAGTAGGATATTCAAATCAGTTAAAAAAGAATAATGTGATTTAAAATAGACAGTAGCCAGAAATCCTGTTAGTACAAGAAAAAGTGAGACAAATAGATTCCAGAGCTTCAGTTCTTTCAAGCGATTTAGTACTTCTGCTGCAGTATAAATTAACAGAGTGGAAAAAATCCAAGCATAGCGATGCAAAAACATATTTGGGGTATGCATCCCTTGCCAAAACAAATCAAGTGCTTCTATGTAAAAACTTGTTATTAAAAAAGTAAAGAAAATTGCATAGGTAAGTTTCACGTGAAACCTTATGGATTTTATTGTGAAAAATAGAATGGTTAAAATAAAGGGAAGCAATCCAACAAAAATCATTGGTATAGCTCCATACTTAGTTGTATCAAAAGATCCAATGAATTGTTTAGCAAAGAGATCAAGATACCAGCTACTTTCAGTTTGAAACTTTGTAACTTCAGTTAATTTTTCCCCATGTGTCTGTAAGTCAAACAGAGTGGGAAGAGTCATAATCAAACTAGCCATTCCTGCTAAAAAGGAGGTAACAACAAAATCAAGAAAAGATGATTTTCGAGTTTTAAAGTCCCATGAAATTTGGCAGAGATACCAGAAAATAAGAAACAATGCTGTCATATATCCAAAATAATAGTTTTGAATAAATAAGATTGACAAGCTTGTAAAGTATAGTAGGCGCTTCTTTTGTGTTATAAGTAGGTGTAAACCAGTTATAATTAAAGGAATCAAGATGAAAACATCCAGCCAGGTTTTAATCTCTAACTGACTGACAGTGAAGCTCATTAAAGCATAGGAAGTTGATAAGGCCAGTTTTAAAGGCTGAGGGATAGATTGAAATAATTTATTTAAACTAAAGAAGGTTGACAGACCAATCAATCCAAATTTTAAAAGAGTTGTGAAATAGACAGCATCTGGCATATTCGACAGATTAAAAAAGTAAACCAGGGGTGAGAGAAAGCTACCTAAGTAATAACTAGATAGAGCATAGAAATTCAATCCGAGGCCACTTGTAAAGGTGTAAAACAAACTGCCATTTCCATGTAGAATATTTCGTAAAGCTACATCAAAAATAACGTATTGATGGAAACCGTCTCCTAATAGTGGGGATGTATCGCTATTCCAGTAGATACCTTGAGATAGGTATACTCCAGACATAATCACTACAGGAATGATGAAAGAAATAAAATAGGTCCAATATGTTTTAAAAAATGATTTCATGTTACCTCGTAGAATGATAGAAAACTCAGTTGGTTACCCCAACTGAGTTTTGAAGTCTTATTTAGTCTTTCCAAAGGTCTTTGACTTTTGCTTGTACTTCTGCATTTTCTAGGAATTCATCGTAGGTTTCATCGATACGATCAATGACGCCATTCTTAGACAAAACAATAATATGGTTTGCCAAAGTTTGGATAAACTCGTGGTCATGACTGGCAAAGATGATTGATTCTTTAAAGTTTTTCAATCCATCGTTCAAGCTTGAGATAGATTCCAAATCCAAGTGATTTGTTGGATCATCAAGTACAAGGACATTTGATTTCAAGAGCATGAGTTTTGAAAGCATGACACGCACTTTTTCTCCCCCTGACAAGACGTTTACAGGTTTGTTAACCTCATCTCCAGAGAAGAGCATACGACCAAGGAAACCACGTAGGAAAGTATTGTCATCTTCTTCTTTACTTGCAAATTGACGCAACCAGTCAAGGATTGACTCTCCTCCTGCAAAATCAGCCGAGTTATCTTTTGGCAAGTAAGAACGGCTAGTAGTAACTCCCCACTTGACAGTTCCTTCATAGTCGATGTCACCCATGATTGCACGAATTAATGCAGTAGTTTGGATATCATTTTGTCCGATAAGAGCAGTCTTATCACCTGGACGTAAGATAAAGCTGATGTTGTCAAGAATAGTTTCACCGTCAATCTTGACAGAAAGATTTTCAACTGTCAAGAGATCATTACCAATCTCACGTTCTGCTTTAAAGTTGATAAATGGATATTTACGACTAGATGGAACAATCTCTTCTAATTCAATCTTGTCAAGCATTTTTTTACGAGACGTTGCCTGTCTTGACTTAGAAGCGTTGGCAGAGAATCGAGCAACGAATTCTTGCAATTGCTTAATTTTTTCTTCTGCCTTGGCATTACGGTCTGCTAGCAATTTAGCCGCAAGCTCAGAAGATTCCTTCCAGAAGTCATAGTTTCCGACATAGAGTTTGATTTTTCCAAAGTCAAGGTCGGCCATGTGAGTACATACTTTGTTTAAGAAGTGACGGTCATGGGATACAACGATAACGGTGTTATCAAAGTCAATCAAGAAGTCTTCTAGCCAAGTAATAGATTGGATGTCCAACCCGTTGGTCGGCTCGTCCAAGAGAAGAACATCTGGTTTGCCAAAAAGTGCTTTGGCAAGGAGAACCTTCACTTTTTCACCATTGGCCAATTCGCTCATGTTTTGGTAGTGCAATTCTTCTGGAATATTTAGGTTTTGAAGTAATTGAGATGCTTCACTTTCTGCTTCCCAACCTCCAAGTTCAGCAAATTCACCTTCAAGTTCGGCTGCACGAACACCATCTTCATCTGAAAAATCTTCCTTCATGTAAATGGCGTCTTTTTCTTTCATGATGTTGTAAAGTTTTTCATTTCCCATAATGACGACATCAATAACTCGCTCATCTTCATAGTCAAAATGATTTTGACGGAGAACAGAGAGACGTTCATCTGGACCAAGAGAGATGTGACCAGTTGTAGGCTCGATATCACCAGCTAAGATTTTTAAGAATGTAGACTTCCCAGCACCATTAGCACCAATTAATCCGTATGTATTTCCTTCTGTAAATTTGATATTGACATCATCAAAAAGTTTGCGATCACTAAAACGTAGTGAAACATCAGATACTGTAAGCAATGTTTTTCTCCTATAATATGTAATACATTTATTCTACTAGAAAAGAGAGAAATATTCAAATTTTTATCTGTCAATTTTGTGTCAATTAATTTTACAGGTTTATTTACAACGAGTTAGTTATTTGATTTAAATAATTTTCTGTTATTTTAACAAAAAAATGCTATAATTGAAGAGACCATTTCGAAGGAGAAAAGAATGACGAAACCCATTATTTTAACAGGAGATCGCCCAACAGGAAAACTGCATATTGGACATTATGTTGGGAGTCTTAAAAATAGAGTATTGCTGCAGGAAGAAGACAAGTATGACATGTTTGTTTTTTTGGCGGACCAACAAGCCTTGACAGATCACGCCAAAGACCTTCAAACGATTGTAGAATCGATTGGGAATGTTGCCTTAGATTATCTAGCAGTTGGATTGGATCCAAGTAAATCAACCATTTTTATTCAAAGTCAGATTCCAGAGTTAGCTGAACTGTCTATGTACTATATGAATTTGGTGTCACTAGCACGTTTAGAGCGCAATCCTACAGTGAAAACAGAGATTGCTCAGAAAGGATTTGGAGAAAGTATTCCGACAGGATTTTTGGTTTATCCAATTGCGCAAGCAGCTGATATCACAGCTTTCAAGGCCAATTATGTTCCTGTAGGAACAGACCAAAAACCAATGATTGAACAGACTCGTGAGATTGTTCGTTCTTTTAACAACGCATATAACTGTGATGTCTTGGTGGAACCGGAAGGTATTTATCCAGAAAATGAGAGAGCAGGACGTTTGCCTGGTTTAGATGGAAATGCCAAGATGTCTAAATCCCTTAATAATGGTATTTATCTAGCCGATGATGCGGATACCTTGCGTAAAAAAGTCATGAGCATGTATACTGATCCAGACCATATTCGAGTCGAGGATCCAGGTAAGATTGAAGGAAATATGGTTTTCCATTATCTAGATGTTTTTGGTCGTCCTGAAGATGCTCAAGACATTGCGGATATGAAAGAACATTATCAACGTGGTGGTCTTGGTGATGTGAAGACGAAACGTTATCTACTTGAAATACTCGAACGCGAACTTGGTCCTATTCGTGAGCGCCGTATCGAATTTGCTAAGGATATGGGTGAAGTGTACAATATGCTTCAAAAAGGTAGTGAAAAAGCTCGTGAGGTTGCAGGGCAAACTCTATCTGAAGTTAAGGGAGCAATGGGACTAAATTATTTTAAATAATAGATAAAATATGAATCGTAAAACTATCTCTTCCATAGAATCACAGGGATAGTTTTTTTATGTTTTCTGTTATAAATATAATTGACAAATTTTCATAGAATGGTATGATAGATACAATACAAAAAGAGTCAAGCTCAAAAAGAAAGAAAAGAAAGAAAAGAGGAAACTTCAATGTCTAATTGGGATACTAAATTTTTGAAAAAAGGTTTTACCTTTGATGATGTATTGCTCATTCCAGCAGAAAGTCATGTGTTGCCTAATGATGCAGATTTAACAACAAAATTGGCAGATAATCTGACTTTAAATATCCCAATTATAACAGCCGCGATGGATACAGTCACAGAAAGTCAAATGGCCATTGCTATTGCTCGTGCAGGTGGTCTTGGAGTAATCCATAAAAATATGTCTATTGCGCAACAGGCAGATGAAGTTCGCAAGGTAAAACGTTCTGAAAATGGTGTTATTATTGATCCATTCTTCTTGACTCCAGAACACACTATTGCTGAAGCGGACGAACTGATGGGACGCTACCGTATCAGTGGTATTCCAGTTGTGGAAACACTTGAAAATCGTAAATTGGTTGGTATTTTGACAAACCGAGATCTTCGCTTTATTTCAGATTACAATCAGCCAATCTCAAACCACATGACCAGTGAAAATCTTGTTACTGCTCCTGTGGGTACAGATCTTGCAACAGCTGAAAGCATTCTTCAAGAACACCGTATTGAAAAACTTCCTTTGGTAGACGAAGAAGGTCGTCTTTCTGGCTTGATTACTATCAAAGATATTGAAAAAGTGATTGAGTTTCCAAATGCTGCTAAAGATGAGTTTGGTCGTCTCTTAGTTGCAGGTGCTGTAGGTGTTACTTCAGATACATTTGAACGTGCAGAGGCTCTTTTTGAAGCAGGAGCTGATGCAATTGTTATTGATACTGCCCATGGTCACTCTGCTGGTGTTCTACGTAAAATTGCTGAAATTCGTGCTCACTTCCCAGACCGCACTTTGATTGCGGGTAATATTGCCACTGCAGAAGGTGCGCGTGCTCTTTATGATGCAGGTGTAGATGTTGTTAAAGTCGGTATCGGACCAGGTTCTATCTGTACCACTCGTGTGATTGCAGGAGTGGGTGTCCCACAAGTGACAGCAATCTATGATGCAGCAGCAGTTGCGCGCGAATATGGAAAAACGATTATTGCTGATGGTGGAATCAAGTATTCTGGAGATATTGTAAAAGCCCTTGCTGCAGGTGGAAATGCAGTTATGCTTGGATCAATGTTTGCTGGAACAGACGAAGCACCAGGTGAAACTGAAATCTTCCAAGGACGTAAGTTTAAGACTTACCGTGGTATGGGATCAATCGCTGCAATGAAGAAAGGTTCAAGTGATCGTTACTTCCAAGGTTCTGTCAATGAAGCGAACAAACTTGTTCCAGAAGGAATTGAAGGTCGCGTAGCCTATAAAGGCGCAGCAGCTGATATTGTCTTCCAAATGATTGGTGGTATTCGCTCTGGTATGGGTTACTGTGGTGCAGCTAACCTTAAAGAATTGCATGACAACGCTCAATTTATTGAAATGTCGGGTGCAGGTTTGAAAGAAAGCCATCCTCATGATGTACAAATCACTAATGAGGCGCCAAACTACTCTATGTAAGAAGAAAAGAACTCCTGAATTTCAGGAGTTCTTTTTGTTTACAAAGTTGTCAATATGGGTTTACAGATACTTTACCATTTTGGATATTGAAGATACTAAGATTTTCTGGCAAATTTTGCAAGTGGTCTAAACTTGTTGTTGTGATAAAGGTTTGGATAGATTGTGAAATCGTTTCTAATAATTTTAGTTGTCTAGTGTTGTCAAGTTCGCTCATAACATCGTCAAGTAGTAATATTGGAGATTCTTTAGTAATACTTTCCATTAACTCTATTTCTGCTAATTTTATAGAGAGTACAAGACTACGATGTTGACCTTGACTTCCAAAACTAGCATCTATACCATTGATATAGAAAGTAATGTCATCTCGATGAGGGCCGACACCAGTATTCTTTTTGAACAAATCTCTTGATCTGCTTTTCTCCAAAGCAATTTTAAAAGAACTTGTTAGCTGTTCTTCATCATTGAAGTTGATAGATGATTGATAAGATATTGACAACTCTTCTAATTGATTTGAAATTTCTAAGTGTTTTTTTTGACCAAATTTCTCTAAGTCTTTAATGAATTTTATCCGATGCTTTATAACGCGACAACCATACTCTACTAACTGATCATCTAAGACTGACAGAAATGTTTCATCAATCTTTTGGCTGGATTTTAGGTAGGTATTTCTCTGCTTTAGTATATGATTGTAGTTTGACAAGTCTGACAAGTAGATTAGTTTAATTTGTCCCAGTTCTATATCTATAAACTTTCGACGAACGGAGGGCGCTCCTTTAATTAACTGGAGATCTTCAGGTGCGAAGAGAACCACATTCATATGTCCGATATAGTCTGAGAGGCGAGCTTGTTTTAAGTGATTGACTTTAGTCACACGCCCTTTTGGTGTTAAATCAATTTCTAGAGGTATAGAACCTGTTTTTTTCTGTAGCAAGCCAGAAAGATGAAGTTGCTCTTCATCAAAATGAATGAGATTTTTATCTGTCCGAGTACGATGACTACGTGTCAAAGCTAAGAAATAGATTGCTTCTAGAATATTGGTCTTTCCTTGCGCATTTTGGCCTAAAAAGACGTTTAATTTTGGATTAAAATCAATTTTTGCCTCTTTGTAATTTCGAAAGGTCTTAATTGTTAAATGTTGAAGCCACATAGTTATCTTCCTGGAAAACGTGGAGCTTGTTTGGCTTTAGGTGATGAAGTAGTTTTTTGTTTTTCTTTCTTTACACCCTTGTTCATCTCTTTGACAAGTTTAGCAATCCGCTCTTTTTCAATCTTATCTGCTTGGTATTCTTCTTGCTCTTTTAAACTTGGTTGTGTCAAGGTGATGTCAATTTTTAAATCAGGGATGTCAATCGTATCTCCAATACGGATTTTTTTCCCACGTCTACTTTCTAATTCACCATTAAAGTAAACTTGATGCTCTATTAGAAAGGATTTGATAGCACCGCCGCTTTGTATAATTCCAAGCTCTTTTAGGAGAGCTTGGAGCGTAATAAATTCTTCAAATAATTTGTATTCCATAATTCACCTCAATCTAAGGTATTATACCATATTTTCCCTGAAATAACTGAAGGAAAGTCACTCAAAATGAAAACGATTTTACTTTTGAAAGCTATAAAGAGAACAAGAAAAATTTTGATTTTCGTGATATAATAGAACTCTATATGTAAGGAGGTAAGGTATGGAGTTGGTGTCTGGAATTTCAGCACATTTTGTTCAATCCAAAAAGTTTAAAACAAATAAAATCACTATTCGTTTTACTGCTCCCTTATCTCTTGAGACAATAGCAGGACGCATGTTAAGTGCAAGTATGTTGGAAACTGCCAATAAAGCTCACCCAACATCTCAAGCTTTTCGCAGATACTTGGCAAGTTTATATGGAACAGATATTTCTACGAGTGCTTATCGTAGGGGACAGGTACATATTCTTGACCTAACATTTACCTATGTGAGGGATGATTTTTTAAGTAAAAAGAATGTCTTGACTTCTCAAATTTTTGAACTGGTGAGACAGACTTTATTTGCCCCCTTAGCTCAAGATGGTGCTTTTGAGCCAGCCTTATTTGAAATTGAAAGAAAACAGTTATTGGCTAGTTTAGCTACTGATATGGATGATTCATTTTATTTTGCTCATAAGGAATTGGATAACTTGTTCTTTCATGATGAACGTCTTCAATTGAGATATAGTGATTTACGAAATCGCATTTCAAATGAGTCTCCGGGAAGTAGCTACACTTGCTTTCAAGATGCTCTCAACAAAGATCGGATTGATTTCTTTTTCTTGGGTGATTTTAATGAAGTTGAAGTGGAGGAGTGGTTGAGATCATTCTCCTTTACAGGGCGTCAAATCGATGTCACGCCTCAGTACCAACAACCATATTCAAATGTCCTTCGGGAAGGAATGGTTCGTAAGAATGTGGGCCAATCCGTTTTGGAATTGGCTTACCATTGTTCTACGAGCTATGGAGACAAGCATCATTTGGCCATGGTAGTAATGAATGGTCTATTAGGTGGTTTTGCTCATTCTAAGCTTTTTACAAATGTTCGGGAAAATACTGGTCTAGCCTACACTATCTCCAGTCAATTGGATTTATTTAGTGGTCAATTGAGGATGTATGCTGGCATTGATCGGGAAAAGCGCAATCAAGCCAGAAAATTGATGAATCATCAATTACTTGAACTAAAAAAAGGTAATTTTACAGATTTGGAGATTGAACAGACCAAGGAGATGATTCGCAGAACCTTGTTGCTTGCGCAAGATAGTCAGAGCTCACTAATCGAGCGAGTTTACTTGAATAGTTTGTTGGGGAAATCTACATCAGATTTTGACAATTGGATTGAAAAATTAAATCAAGTTGATAAAGAAGCTATCTGCAAAGCAGCAAATAGTGTTCGGTTACAAGCAATATACTTTATGGAAGGAATAGAATGACATCAGTTATCTTTGAAGAAAAATACTATCCTGCTGTAAAGGAGACGGTCTATCAGACTCGTCTATCAAATGGATTGATAGTTTCTCTCCTTCCTAAGAAACAATTTAATGAAGTTTACGGAGTTATAACAGTTCGATTTGGATCAGTAGACACAAGCTTTACACTATCTAAAAAAGGTTTACAGTGTTATCCAGCTGGAATTGCACATTTTCTTGAACACAAACTGTTTGAGAGAGAAAATGCTGAAGATATTATGGAGTCTTTTACACGCTTGGGAGCTGATAGCAATGCTTTTACAAGTTTTACAAAGACGAGCTATTTGTTTTCAACAATAGATCATTTATCAGAAAATTTGGATTTGCTTGAGGAGTTGGTAACAGTTGCTCATTTTACAGAACAGTCAGTTGATCGAGAGCGGGAAATCATTCAACAAGAACGTGAGATGTACCAAGACGATCCAGATTCGCGTCTGTTTTTTGCAACATTAGCAAATCTTTATCCCAATACTCCTCTGGCAGCAGATATTGTTGGAAGTGAAAAGTCAATTAACAATATCCAGCTAAATGACTTAAAAGATAACTTTACAGCCTTTTACAAACCTGTCAATATGTCTTTGTTTTTAGTTGGCAATTTTGATGTAGATACGGTTGAGAAGTATTTTTCACAAAAGAAACTTAGAAACTTGGAAGACATGGTAGTAAGGAAGGAGAAGCTTACTTTACAAGCTGTCAAAGAAACAGATAGCCTTCGGATGGAAGTCTCTTCACCAAAACTTGCTGTTGGAATTAGGGGAGCAGGTGAGGTGGCAGAAGAAGATTGCTATCGTTATAATGTTTTGCTAAAATTATTGTTTACGATGATGTTTGGTTGGACTTCTGAGCGATTTCAAAAGTTATATGAGACAGGGAAGTTGGATGCCTCGCTGTCCTTAGAGGTAGAAGTGAATAGCCACTTTCATTTTGTGATGTTGACGATGGAAACGAAAGAACCTGTTTCGTTGTCGCATCAATTTCGAAAGGCTATTCGCAACTTTACGAAAGATTCAGATCTTACAGAGGAACATCTCGATCTTGTCAAGAGTGAGATGTTTGGGGAATTTTTCAGTAGTATGAACTCCTTGGAGTTTATTGCGACACAGTATGAACCAGTCGACAGAGGAGAAACTATTTTGGATTTACCAAAAATTTTACAAGAAATTACTTTAGACGATGTTCTTGAAGCAGGTCATCGTTTGATAGATGATGGTGATCTAGTTGATTTTACAATTTTTCCAGCTTAAAAGATAAGTAACCCTAGAAAGAAGGAATGCTAAGTATGAGAAAAAAAACAATTGGTGAGGTTCTGCGTTTAGCCAGAATTAATCAGGGATTGAGTATAGAAGAACTGCAGACAAAAACTGATATTCAGATGAATTTATTAGAAGCTATGGAGGCAGATGATTTTGATCAACTCCCTAGTACCTTCTACGCTCGTTCTTTTTTGAGAAAATATGCTTGGGCAGTTGAATTGGATGAACGAATTATTTTGGATGCCTATGATTCAGGTAGTATGATCACTTATGAAGAGGTAGATGTCGATGAAGAAGACTTGTCTGGTCGCAGACGATCAAATAAGAAAAAAACGTCTTATCTCCCCTTGTTTTATTTCGTTCTATTTGCTTTGTCGATTTTAATTTTTGTGACTTATTATGTTTGGAATTATATCCAGACTCAACCAACGCGTCCTTCTTCGCCTAATTATAGTGTCGTTAGCTCAACTAGTTCCACAACCTCATCTAGTTCATCTTCTAGTAGTCAGACGTCTAGCCCATCTTCTACTACGGAATCAACTATTACAGTGTCAGGCGAAGGAAACCGCATTGAAGCTCGCTATAAAACGAGTAAGGAAACAGCTACGGTTCAGCTGGCAGTTTCGGATGTAACTAGCTGGGTTAGTGTTTCAGGAAGCGAGCTGGAAGGTGGTGTGACCTTGTCATCAGACAATAGAAACGCAAAAACAACAGTTTCGACGAAAGAACCTGTGACTATTACTTTGGGTGTAGTGAAGGGAGTTACTTTAACTGTGGACAATCAAACGATCGACACCTCGAAGCTGACAACTCAGACTGGAACTGTAACACTTACATTCACTACAGACTAAGGAAGAAACAATGAAAAAAGAACAAATCCCTAATGTATTAACAATTGGTAGAATTCTCTTTATACCTCTCTTTATTCTTATTTTGACTTTTGGCCATTCACAAGGCAGTCACCTGCTGGCAGCAATCATCTTTGCAGTTGCTAGTATAACGGATTATCTCGATGGCTATCTTGCTCGAAAATGGAATGTAGTCAGCAACTTTGGAAAGTTTGCAGATCCGATGGCCGATAAGCTGTTGGTTATGTCAGCTTTTATCATGTTGATTGAGTTAGGTATGGCTCCAGCTTGGGTTGTTGCTATTATCATCTGTCGTGAACTTGCGGTGACAGGCTTGCGTTTGTTGCTTGTTGAGACGGGAGGGACAGTTCTAGCAGCAGCGATGCCAGGGAAAATTAAGACCTTTAGTCAAATGTTTGCCATTATCTTTTTGCTCTTACATTGGAATTTAATTGGGCAACTGTTGCTTTATATCGCTTTGTTTTTCACTATCTACTCTGGTTATGATTATTTCAAGGGTAGCGCTCATGTATTCAAAGGGACATTTGGTTCGAAATGAAATCAATTATTGAAGTAAAAGATCTGTCTTTTCGTTATAAGGAAGACCAAGATTATTATGATGTTAATAATGTCTCGTTTCACGTGAAACGGGGAGAATGGCTTTCGATTGTAGGCCATAATGGGAGTGGGAAATCGACAACTATCCGTTTGATTGATGGCTTGCTTGAAGCAGAGTCTGGGGAAATCTGGATAGATGGCCAATTGCTGTCCTCTGAGAATGTTTGGGACTTGCGTCGTCAAATTGGTATGGTTTTTCAAAATCCAGATAACCAATTTGTAGGGGCGACTGTTGAAGATGATGTTGCCTTTGGCCTAGAAAATCAGGGACTTCCTCGTGAAGAAATGAAAAAGAGAGTGGCTGAATCTTTGGAGTTGGTAGGTATGCTGGACTTTAAGAAGAGAGAACCAGCTCGTTTGTCTGGTGGACAAAAACAACGGGTGGCTATTGCAGGAGTTGTTGCCTTGAGACCAGCTATTTTGATTCTGGACGAGGCTACAAGTATGTTGGATCCTGAGGGACGCAGAGAACTGATTCAGACAGTTCAAGAGATTCGAAAATACCACCAGATGACAGTCGTCTCCATTACGCACGATTTGGAAGAAGTTGCGATGAGTGATCGTGTCTTGGTCATGAAAAAAGGCCAAGTGGAGTCAACCAGCAACCCAAGAGAACTTTTTTCTCGGGATGACCTTGACCAGATAGGGTTAGATGAGCCTTTTACTAATCAATTGAGAGAATCTTTGAGAGAGACTGGTTATCAGTTGCCGGATGGATATTTGACAGAAGGAGAGCTAGAGGACAAGTTATGGGAATTACTCTAGAAAATGTGAGCTTTACCTATCAAGAGGGGACACCCCTATCTTCATCAGCCTTGACTGATGTTTCTTTGACGATTGAGGATAATTCCTATACAGCTTTAGTAGGACACACGGGTAGTGGGAAGTCAACGATTTTACAGCTTTTAAATGGCCTATTGCTACCAAGTAAGGGTTCTGTTCGAGTTCTCGATACCGTCATTACCCCTACATCAACAAATAAAGAAATTCGCCAGATTCGAAAGCAGGTTGGTCTAGTGTTTCAATTTGCTGAAAATCAGATTTTTGAAGAGACTGTTTTGAAAGATGTTGCATTTGGACCGCAAAATTTTGGAGTTTCTGAGGAAGAGGCCAAGAAAATTGCGCGTGAAAAGTTAGCCTTGGTAGGCATCGATGAGTCACTCTTTGAGCGCAGTCCTTTTGAACTTTCGGGTGGCCAGATGAGACGTGTGGCTATAGCGGGTATGCTAGCCATGGAGCCAACTGTCTTGGTTTTGGATGAGCCGACAGCAGGGCTAGATCCTCTGGGCAGAAAAGAATTGATGACCCTGTTTAAAAAACTTCACCTTTCTGGAATGACAATTGTTCTGGTAACGCATTTGATGGATGATGTAGCTGAGTATGCTGATCAGGTTTACGTTATGGAAAAGGGGAGCTTAGTCAAAAGTGGTAAACCGAGCGAAGTTTTCCAAGATGTAGCCTTTATGGAAAATGTGCAGTTAGGTGTGCCTAAAATCACAGCCTTTTGCAAACGTTTGGCAGATAGAGGTATAGCTTTTAAAAAACTGCCAATCAAGATAGAGGAGTTTAAGGAGTCGCTAAATGGATAGTATGATTTTAGGACGTTATATACCAGGGGATTCCATCATTCATCGCTTGGATCCACGTAGTAAATTGCTTGCCATGATCCTGCTGATTTTGATTGTATTTTGGGCCAATAATCCCCTCGCTAATCTCATTCTGTTTGTAGCGACAGGTATATTTATCGCTTTGTCGGGCGTCTCCCTCTCATTTTTCATTCAGGGATTAAAATCCATGTTCTTCCTGATTGCTTTTACAACTCTTTTTCAGCTCTTTTTCATTTCAAGTGGAAATGTCCTATTTGAGTTTTCTTTTATAAGAATAACGGATTATGCGTTGCAACAAGCTGGAATCATTTTCTGTCGTTTTGTGTTGATTATTTTCTTTTCAACTTTGCTAACCTTAACGACCATGCCTTTGAGTCTGGCAGCTGCAGTTGAAGCTCTTTTAGCACCGCTGAAACGCGTGAAAGTTCCCGTTCATGAAATTGGTCTCATGTTATCAATGAGTTTGCGTTTTGTTCCAACCTTGATGGATGACACAACGAGGATTATGAATGCTCAAAAAGCCCGTGGAGTTGACTTTGGCGAAGGTAGCATCGTTCAAAAAGTAAAGGCTATGATTCCGATTTTAATTCCTCTTTTTGCTACGAGCTTAAAGCGTGCAGATTCATTGGCAATAGCCATGGAAGCGCGTGGTTATCAGGGAGGAAAGGGTAGAAGTCAGTATAGACAATTGAGATGGAGTCAAAAGGATACACTGGCGATTCTTGTGATTCTGGTGCTGGGATGTCTCTTATTTTTCTTAAAATCTTAGTGGATTCGTAAGATTGATAAAAAATCACAGTAGTAGATCTTTAGTAAAAAGGTAGGAATATGAACCGTTTTAAAAAATCAAAATATCTAATCATCGTTTTTGTCACAGTTCTGGCAGTTTCTGTACTATTGGTAACAACCTATTCAAGCGCTATTGTGACGAAACTAGGAGATGGGATTTCCTTAGTAGATAGAATTGTTCAAAAACCTTTTCAGTGGTTTGATGCTTTCAAATCGGATTTGGGCCATTTGACGCAGACTTACAATGAAAACGAGAGTCTAAAAAAACAACTCTATCAATTAGAGGTGGAGTCTAATCAATCAGAACGTTTAAAAACAGAAAATGAACAACTACGTCAGTTGCTAGAGATGAAGTCAAAATTACAGGCTACAAAAACCCTAGCAGCAGATGTGATTATGCGTGCTCCAGTATCTTGGAAGCAAGAGTTAACAATTGATGTAGGAAGTTTAAAAGGAGCTTCTGAAAATATGTTGGCCATTGCAAACGGGGGCTTGGTTGGTAGTGTTTCAAAGGTGGAAGATCATTCAACAACTGTCAATCTTTTAACCAACGCTGAAAACACGGATAAGATCTCTGTTAAAATCCAACATGGTTCTACTGAAATTTACGGAATTATCGTTGGTTATGACAAGGAATCTGAACTGCTTAAAATCAGTCAATTAAATAGTAATAGTGACATCAGTGCTGGAGACAAGGTGACTACAGGTGGGCTAGGAAACTTTAATGTCAAAGATATTCCTGTTGGAGAAATTGTTGGTACAACGCACAGCAGTGACTATCTAACACGAGAGGTAACTGTAAAGTTAAGTGCTGATATCAAAGATCTTCATGTGGTAGAGTTAGTGGGGAATTAGCAATGAGATTGTTAAAACAAATTGGTATTTTCTTTTTACTCCCTTTTGTTGTGCTAATTGATGCTCATATTGGACAACTGGTGGGATCCTTTTTCCCCCACTTTCATTTAGCCAGTCATTTTCTGTTTTTGTTTCTCTTATTTGAGACAATCGAAGTATCGGAATATCTCTACCTAGCCTATTGTTTTATAGTGGGTTTGGTTTATGATATCTATTTTTTCCACTTGATTGGAATTGCCACGCTTTTGTTTATCTTGATAGGTGCTTCGCTCCACAAGTTTAACAGCGTGATTTTGACAAATCGTTGGACAAGGATGTTGACCATTATTGTGATCAGTTTTCTGTTTGATATGGGGAGCTATCTTTTGGCTCTTGCCGTAGGACTGACTGTAGATTCCATGCCGGTATTCATCGTCTATAGCCTTGTCCCATCAATGATTCTGAACTTCTTATGGATTGTCATTTTTCAATTTATTTTTGAAAAGATTTATCTATAAGAAAGAAATATAAATGTAACAAAGGCGTAATATTTATTATGTCTTTTTTTGGTATACTAGTAATGTCTCAAATAGAAGGAGTATCGACAGAATATGAAGAAAAAAATCTTAGCGTCACTTTTGTTAAGTACAGTATTGGTCTCACAAACGGCAGTATTGACAACTGTTCGTGCAGAAACAACTGATGAAAAAATTGCTGCTCAAGATAGTAAGATTAGTGATTTGACAGCGCAACAGCAAGAAGCTCAAAAGCAAGTGGATCAAATCCAAGGTCAAGTTTCAACAATTCAAGCAGAGCAAGCAAGCTTGCAAGCCGAAAACGAAAAATTACAAGCTGAATCTAAAAAACTTGAAGGAGAAATTACAGAGCTTTCTAAAAATATCGTGGCTCGTAATGCTTCTTTAGAAAAACAAGCACGTAGCGCACAAACAAATGGAGCTGCGACTAGCTACATTAATACAATTGTAAACTCAAAATCAATCACAGAAGCCATTTCGCGTGTTGCTGCAATGAGCGAGATTGTATCAGCTAACAACAAAATGTTGGAGCAACAAAAGGCTGATAAAAAAGCAATTTCTGATAAACAAGTAGCCAATAATGAAGCAATCAATACAGTTATTGCTAACCAACAAAAACTGGCTGATGATGCGCAGGCATTGACAACTAAGCAAGCTGAGCTGAAGGTTGCAGAGTTGAACCTTGCTGCTGAGAAAGCTACTGCAGAAGGTGAAAAAGCTAGTTTGCTAGAACAAAAAGCAACTGCAGAAGCAGAAGCGAAAGCAGCAGCTGAAGCAGAAGCAGCTTACAAAGCTCGTCAAACAAGCCAACAACAATCAGTAGTTGCTTCAGGAAATACAAGCTTCTCAGCTCAAGTACAAGCGACATCAACATCTGATGATGAGGATTCAAGCTACACTCCAGCACCTGCGCCAGCGCCTGCTAGACAACGTCCAACTTACAGCTCAAATGCTTCAAGTTATCCAACTGGTGAATGTACTTGGGGAGCTAAAACATTGGCACCTTGGGCTGGAGATTACTGGGGCAACGGAGCTCAGTGGGCAACAAGTGCAGCTGCAGCAGGATTCCGTACAGGTTCGACTCCACAAGTTGGTGCGATTGCATGTTGGAATGATGGTGGTTATGGACACGTAGCGGTTGTTACAGCAGTTTCATCATCAACTCGTATTCAAGTATCAGAATCAAACTACGGTGGAGATCGTACAATCGGAAACAAACGTGGATGGTTCAACCCAACTACAACTTCTGAAGGTTACGTAACATACATCTATCCAAACTAATGAACCAAATAAAGAGGCTCGATTTGAGTCTCTTTTCATTTTTTAGTTTTAAGTTAGACTAAAAACTAGCAAAATCACTTGAAAATGTTGATAAAATATGGTAGAATGAAACTTGTCGTGTAAACGATAATACTCATTCTTGATGAATTGTGAAACTGTTGCTCTCGGGTCGTTTTGCAAGTTGAAATCGAGAAGAGGAAAAAACAAAAAGGAGAAATACTCATGGCAGTAATTTCAATGAAACAACTTCTTGAGGCTGGTGTACACTTTGGTCACCAAACTCGTCGCTGGAACCCTAAGATGGCTAAGTACATCTTCACTGAGCGTAACGGAATCCACGTTATCGACTTGCAACAAACTGTAAAATACGCTGACCAAGCATACGACTTCATGCGTGATGCAGCTGCAAACGATGCAGTTGTATTGTTCGTTGGTACTAAGAAACAAGCTGCTGACGCTGTTAAAGAAGAAGCAGAACGTTCAGGTCAATACTACATCAACCACCGTTGGTTGGGTGGAACTCTTACTAACTGGGGAACAATCCAAAAACGTATCGCTCGTTTGAAAGAAATTAAACGTATGGAAGAAGAAGGAATCTTTGATGTTCTTCCTAAGAAAGAAGTTGCACTTCTCAACAAACAACGTGCACGTCTTGAAAAATTCTTGGGTGGTATCGAAGACATGCCTCGTATCCCAGATGTAATGTACGTAGTTGACCCACATAAAGAGCAAATCGCTGTTAAAGAAGCTAAAAAATTGGGTATCCCAGTTGTAGCGATGGTTGACACAAACACCGATCCAGACGATATCGATGTAATCATCCCAGCTAACGATGACGCTATCCGCGCTGTTAAATTGATCACAGCTAAATTGGCTGACGCTATCATCGAAGGACGTCAAGGAGAGGACGCAGCAGCAGTTGAAGCAGAATTTGCAGCTTCAGAAGCTCAAGCAGACTCAATCGAAGAAATCGTTGAAGTTGTAGAAGGCGACAACGCTTAATTCATATAAATAGTAATTACCTAGGAGGGCGGGGCGTAGCCCGGCTCTCCTATTTTTAAAAAATATAGGAGAATCAAAATGGCAGAAATTACAGCTAAACTTGTAAAAGAGTTGCGTGAAAAATCTGGTGCCGGTGTTATGGACGCTAAAAAAGCGCTTGTAGAAACAGAAGGCGACATCGAAAAAGCGATTGAATTGCTTCGTGAAAAAGGTATGGCGAAAGCAGCTAAGAAAGCTGACCGCGTTGCAGCAGAAGGTTTGACTGGCGTATTTGTTAACGGTAACGTTGCAGCCGTAGTTGAAGTAAATGCTGAAACTGACTTCGTTGCGAAAAATGCTCAATTTGTTGACTTGGTAAATGCTACTGCGAAAGTAATCGCTGAAGGAAAACCAGCTAACAACGAAGAAGCTCTTGCTTTGACAATGCCTTCAGGTGAAACTCTTGAAGCTGCATATGTATCTGCAACAGCAACTATCGGAGAAAAAATCTCATTCCGTCGTTTTGCTTTGATTGAAAAAACAGATGCACAACACTTTGGAGCTTACCAACACAACGGTGGCCGTATCGGTGTTATCTCAGTTATCGAAGGTGGAGACGAAGCTCTTGCTAAACAAATCTCAATGCACATCGCAGCGATGAAACCAACAGTTCTTTCATACAAAGAATTGGACGCTCAATTCGTTAAAGATGAGTTGGCACAATTGAACCACGTAATCGACCAAGATAACGAAAGCCGTGCAATGGTTGGTAAACCAGCTCTTCCACACTTGAAGTATGGATCAAAAGCTCAATTGACTGATGAAGTAATTGCTCAAGCTGAAGCTGATATCAAAGCTGAATTGGCTGCAGAAGGCAAACCAGAAAAAATCTGGGACAAAATCATTCCAGGTAAAATGGATCGCTTCATGCTTGACAACACTAAAGTTGACCAAGCTTACACACTTCTTGCGCAAGTTTACATCATGGACGACAGCAAGACAGTTGAAGCATACCTTGCTTCAGTTAACGCTTCAGTAGTTGAGTTCGCTCGCTTTGAAGTTGGTGAAGGTATTGAGAAAGCTGCGAACGACTTCGAAGCTGAAGTTGCAGCTACAATGGCAGCAGCCTTGAATAACTAATGATAAAAGAGGAAGCAATTTGCTTCCTTTTTCTGTTGTTGTCGAGGACTTAGGGGTTTCTTTAAATTGAACAAAGAAAAAGCCCTATAATAAGGGCTAAGTGCATTTAGGAGACTACACTTCAAATTCATAGAGTGCTGTAGACAAATAACGTTCGCCGTTATCTGGTGCTAAAGCAAGGACTTTCTTACCTGTACCTAATTTTTTGGCAACTTCAATTGCTCCATAAATTGCTGCAGCTGAGGAAATCCCAACAAGGAAGCCTTCTTTTCCACCAATCTCACGGCCAAGTGTGAGTGCATCATCTGACGTTACGCGGACGATACCATCATAGGACTTTGTATCAAGTGTATCAGGAATAAATCCAGCTGAGATACCTTGAATTTTGTGAGGTCCAGGTTTTTCACCAGATAAGATAGCAGACTCATCAGCTTCAACCGCAAAAACTTGAATGTTTGGATTGACAGCTTTTAGTGCATGAGAAACACCTGAAATCGTTCCACCAGTACCAACACCACCCACAAAAGCATCTAGTCCATCAGAACCAAAAGCAGCCAGTATTTCAGCTCCTGTTGTTCTTTCGTGTACTTCTGGATTAGCTGGATTATTAAATTGGAGTGGAAGGAAGCCGTCACGTTCAGCAGCGATTTCCTGAGCTTTGGCAATAGCCCCTTTCATTCCTTCGCTACCAGGAGTGAGGACGAGTTCAGCACCATAGGCTTGGATAATCTTGCGTCGTTCCACGCTCATCGTTTCAGGCATGACGATAACAACTTTATATCCTTTAGCGGCACCAACCCATGAAAGACCGATACCAGTGTTTCCACTCGTTGCTTCAATAATGGTAGCACCCGGTTTTAGAATACCATCTTGTTCCGCTTTTTCAATCATGCTAAGAGCAATACGGTCTTTGACTGAGGATCCTGGGTTAAAGGCTTCTAGTTTAACATAGACGTCTGCAACACCCTCTGGAACAATGTTGTTGAGTTTAACAATCGGTGTTTGTCCAATAAGTTCAGTGATATTATTATAAATAGTCATAGATATACCTCTTTGTATAAGATGATACTAGTATAACGCGCCCTAAGCTATTTGTAAAATATAGAAATCCTATCGAAGTGATAGGATTTTTTTATATCAAGCATCTAAGCTGTGAATCTGCGAATAAATTTAGTAGGTACGATCTATATTTTTTTATTTACACTAAGTTTACAGGAACTTCAACTTCTCGTAAACCTTGATCAGTTAAAGTGATTTTTCCATTAAAAAACTCCACAAGAGCAGCTTTGATATTTTCTTTCTCTTCCTTATCAACATAAATCATTGTATCAACTTGATCTGTAAAGTTTGTATCCAGCTCCATGAGATTATGTTCTTTAAGGAAGTTACTGTACTCTTGGTATTGAGCGTAGGACATCTGAATGGCTATACCAGCCTGCTCTTTGATTTCAATAATGCCAATTTCTTTGACAGCCAAGGCCACACTACCTGCATAAGCGCGAATCAAACCGCCAGCGCCTAACTTAATTCCCCCAAAGTAGCGAGTAACCACTACGCAGACATTAGTAAGATTATGATTTTCTAAGACACCGAGCATAGGGACTCCAGCAGTACCACTAGGCTCACCATCATCACTCGTACGCTTGATTTCACTTCGTTCCCCTACAATAAAAGCTGAGCAGTTATGGGTAGCTTTGTAGTGTTCTTTTTTGATGGCAGTGATGAAATCACGCGCCTCTTCTTCACTATAGATACGCTTTGCATGACAGATAAAGCGGGATTTTTTGATTTCTTCTTGGACTTGCCCGTCCTCTTTAATTGTTCTAAATTCCATGATTTAATTGTACTAAAAAAACACCTAAAGCGCTAGATTTTTACGAATAAAGAAGTATGAAAGTAAATCCAAATTATCTCGGTCGCTTGTTTACTGAGAAAGAATTAACTAAAGAAGAATGTCAGATGGCCGTGAAACTGCCAGCAATGAGAAAAGAGAAGGGAAAACTTTTCTGTCAACGGTGTAATAGTAGCATTCTAGAAGAATGGTATTTGCCTATTGACGCTTACTATTGTAGGGAGTGCTTGCTGATGAAGCGAGTTAGGAGTGATCAAGCTTTATACTATTTTCCACAGGAGGATTTTCCGAAACAAGATGTTCTCAAATGGCGTGGCCAGTTAACCCCTTTTCAGGAGAAGGTGTCAGAGGGATTGATTCGAGCAGTTGAAAGGAGAGAACCTACCTTAGTTCATGCTGTGACAGGTGCTGGAAAGACAGAAATGATTTATCAAGTTGTGGCCAAAGTGATTGATGGTGGTGGTGCAGTATGTTTGGCCAGCCCTCGCATAGACGTTTGTTTGGAACTGTATAGGCGCCTGCAGAATGACTTTGCTTGTGAGATAGCACTACTTCATGGCGAATCAGAGCCCTATTTTCGGACTCCCTTAGTGGTTGCAACGACGCATCAGTTATTAAAATTCTATCATGCCTTTGATTTGTTGATAGTAGATGAAGTAGATGCCTTTCCTTATGTTGACAACTCTATGCTTTACTACGCTGTAAACCAATGTGTAAAGGAGGATGGTCTGAGAATCTTTTTAACAGCGACATCTACAGATGAGTTAGATAAGAAGGTTCGCACTGGAGAATTAAAACGATTAAGCTTGCCAAGACGATTTCATGGAAATCCATTGATTATTCCAAAGCCAGTTTGGTTATCGGATTTTAATCGTTATTTAGATAAGAGTCAGTTGTCACCTAAGTTAAAGAGCTCCATTGAGAAGCAGAGAAGAACAGGTTATCCATTGTTAATCTTTGCATCAGAAATTAAAAAAGGCGAGAAACTAAAAGAAATATTGCAGGAACAGTTTCCAAATGAAAATATCGGCTTTGTTTCCTCTGTCACAGAAAATCGATTAGAGCAGGTGCAAGCTTTTCGAGATGGAGAGTTGACGATACTTATCAGTACGACAATTTTAGAGCGTGGAGTTACCTTCCCTTGTGTGGATGTTTTCGTTGTAGAAGCTAATCATCGTCTCTTTACCAAGTCTAGCTTGATTCAGATTGGAGGGCGAGTTGGGCGTAGTATGGACAGACCAACTGGTGAGTTGCTCTTCTTTCATGATGGATTAAATACTTCGATCAAAAAGGCAATCAAGGAAATCAAGCAGATGAACAAGGAGGCGGGATTATGAATTGTTTATTATGTGGCAAGTCAATAAAGAGTGACTTGACATTTAGTCACCTCTTACTGTTTAAGAATGAGCACAACTATCTTTGCTCAGCTTGTGATTCTACTTTTGAGAAGATATGTGAGGATCATTGTCCAAACTGCATGAAAAGAGGGTTGTCAACCACGTGTCAAGATTGTAAACTTTGGTGTGAAGATGGGATTCAAGTTGATCATAAAGCAATCTTCACCTATAATCAAGCTATGAAAGACTTCTTTAGTCGATATAAGTTTGATGGGGATTTTCTGCTTAGAAAGGTTTTTACTCCTGTACTTGCGGATGAGTTGAAAAAGTATAGAGACTATGAATTTGTGGTAATTCCCCTAAGTCCTGAAAGATTGCTTGAGAGGGGATTTAATCAGGTTGAAGGTTTGGTTGAGGCAGCAGGATTTTCCTTTCAAGATTTACTAGGGAAAAGAGAAGAGAAGGCTAGTTCTTCTAAGAATCGCTCAGAACGATTAGCTACTGAAATTCCCTTTTATATTAAAACGGAAGCCCCTCTTCCTAAGAAGATTTTGGTTATTGATGACATCTATACGACAGGGGCGACTATCAATCGTGTGAAGCGACTTTTTGAAGAGGCAGGTGTTTTGGAAGTCAAAACTTTTTCTCTTGTAAGATAAGGAAAAAATTTGCAAAATGAAAATGAAAGCGTTATAATATAGTTAGAAAAATAAAAATGTTTAGAAAGAAGGTACTTATATGATTAAATATAGTATCCGTGGTGAAAACCTAGAAGTAACAGAAGCAATTCGCAATTATGTAGTTTCTAAACTCGAAAAGATCGAAAAATATTTTCAACCTGAACAAGAGTTGGATGCACGTGTCAACTTGAAAGTTTACCGTGAAAAAACAGCAAAAGTTGAAGTAACAATTCCACTTGGATCAATTACCCTTCGTGCAGAAGATATTTCTCAAGATATGTATGGTTCTATCGATCTTGTAACAGATAAAATTGAACGCCAGATTCGAAAAAATAAAACAAAAATCGAACGCAAGAATAAAAATAAGGTTGCAACAAGCCAACTCTTTACAGATGCTCTAGTTGAAGATGCAAATGTTGTGCAGCCAAAAGTGGTTCGTTCAAAACAAATTGATTTAAAACCAATGGATTTGGAAGAAGCTCTTCTTCAAATGGACTTGTTGGGACATGATTTCTTTATCTATGTAGATGTAGAAGATCAAACAACAAATGTTTTGTATCGCCGCGAAGATGGTGAAGTTGGTTTGCTAGAAGTTAAGGAATCATAAGATCTTGACAACTATGTAAAAGTGGTTTACACAATTGTAAACCACTTTTGTATTGCACCATTATAAGAGGTATAAATGGAGGTAGTTATGAGAGACGTGGTGATTGTTTCGGCAGTGCGGACTCCTATAGGCTCCTTTGGAGGAAGCTTGAAGAATGTTTCAGCTGTTGATTTGGGATCTTTGGTAATTAAGAGTGCTTTGGAAAAAGCCAATATTAAACCAGAGCAAGTAGACGAAGTGATTATGGGGAATGTCCTTGGCGCTGGTTTAGGACAAAATGTGGCTCGCCAAATGAGCATTCATGCGGGACTTTCTGAGTTTACACCAGCCTTTACCATCAATAAGGTTTGTGGTTCTGGGTTGAAGGCAGTGCAGTTGGCTGCTCAAGCGATTCGATGTGGCGATGCAGATATTATCGTAGCTGGTGGCGCAGAAAACATGAGTCAGGCACCATATGTTTTGCCAAGTTTCCGTTGGGGTGGCCGTATGGGCGATTCGAAAGTGGTAGACACCATGATTAAGGACGGTTTGTCTGATGCTTTTAACGAATACCATATGGGGATTACAGCTGAGAATGTGGCTGAAGAATATGGTATTAGCCGAGATGAACAAGATGCTCTTGCTTTGGAATCACAAAAACGAGCAGTGGCGGCTATAGAATCTGGACGCTTTAAGAAAGAGATTGTTCCAGTGGTCATTCCTCAACGCAAAGGTGATCCTATTGTCTTTGATACAGATGAATTTCCTAGAAAAGATGCCAGCTTGGAGAGCTTGTCTAAGCTAGGTCCTGTTTTCAAAAAAGACGGTTCTGTTACAGCGGGAAATGCCTCAGGCATCAATGATGGGGCAGCAGCAGTCCTAATCATGAGTGCTGAAAAAGCTGAAGAATTAGGATTGCCAGTGATTGTCCGCATTCGTTCGTATGCAAGTGCAGGTTTGGATCCTAAGATGATGGGATGTGGGCCGATTTATGCAACTCGCAAGGCTCTTGAAAAAGGTAATTTGACAGTTGATGATCTCGACTTGATCGAGTCAAATGAAGCTTTTGCTGCCCAGACTTGTGCAGTCGGTAAAACTCTAGGCTTCAACACAGATATTGTCAATGTCAATGGTGGCGCGATTGCTCTCGGTCACCCAATTGGAGCTTCAGGCTGTCGTATCTTAGTGACTCTGGTACATGAGATGATGAAACGTGATGCTAAAACTGGTTTAGCAACTCTCTGTATCGGGGGAGGGATGGGAACAGCCCTCATCGTTGAACGTTAGATGGTAGTAATCTTAGTGCAGGAGGATAATGAGCTTATTCTCCTTTTTGCATTAAAACCATAAAAAAATCAATAAGGAAAAGGAGGCTTACCACTTTTTAAAGGTCGCTTTTTAAGGGCATTTGTGATATAATAATGCGCAAGAGGTTTAGAATGAAAAAAAATAATTTAACCCCGATTTCTGCGGTTCTACTAGGGATTGCAACTTTCGGAACCTTAACAATGCTGATTATTTTTTCACAAAATAATGTTGTAACAATCAGTGCCTTGTTTTTATTTGTACTTCTTTATCTGCTTTTATTCGTTTGGCAAAAAAAACAGTATGAAAAGAGCGAAATTGAACAAATCCAATATGTAAATCACCAAGCGGAAGATAGCTTGAACACGTTGCTCGATCAAATGCCAGTTGGTGTTCTGAAATTAGACTTATCTAGTGGCGAAGTCGAATGGTTTAATCCTTATGCTGAGTTGATTTTGACGACTGAAGAAGGCGAAATTGATGTTGACTTGATTCAAACCATTATCAAGGCTTCTGTGGGGAACCCTGGTTCTTATGCTACCTTGGGCGAAACACGATATGCTGTTCATATGGATAAGGCCTCAGGTGTCCTGTATTTCTTTGACGTTTCAGGGGAATACGAAGCAACTGTCGAATTGGTCACCAGTCGACCAGTGATTGGGGTTATCTCGGTAGACAACTACGATGATCTAGAAGATGCAACCTCCGACTCCGATATTAGTCATATCAATAGCTTTGTGGCAAATTTTGTTTCAGAATTTGCTAGTAAGTATGCTATGTTTTCTCGGCGTGTGGGGATGGACCGCTTTTATTTATTTACTGATTACACAGTTCTTGAGGGCTTGATGAATGATAAATTCTCTGTGATTGATGCCTTTCGTGAAGAGGCAAAACAGAGACAGCTGCCATTGACCTTGAGCATGGGCTTTTCTTATGGTGATGGAAATCATGATGAGATAGGGAAAGTTGCTTTAAGAAACTTGAACTTAGCTGAGGTTCGTGGTGGGGACCAGGTGGTTGTCAAGGAAAATGATGAAACCAAGAACCCAGTCTACTTTGGTGGTGGTTCCGCAGCCTCTGTTAAGAGAACAAGAACACGTACCAGAGCAATGATGACAGCTATTTCAGATAAAATTAGAAGTGTAGACCAAGTCTTTGTAGTCGGGCACAAGAATCTGGATATGGACGCTTTAGGTTCTGCAGTTGGCATGCAGTTGTTTGCAAGCAATATTACAGAAGACAGTTATGCAGTCTACGATGCAGAACAAATGTCGCCAGACATTGAGCGCGCCGTCAACTTCTTGGAAAAAGAGGGTGTCACTAAGCTCTTGCCTCTGGCTGATGCGATGAGATTGGTCACCAAGCGCTCTTTGCTGATTTTAGTGGATCATTCCAAGACGGCTTTGACCTTGTCGAAAGATTTTTACGAACTGTTCACTCAAACCATTGTCATTGACCATCATAGACGTGATCAGGATTTTCCAGAGAATGCAGTCATCACCTATATCGAAAGTGGGGCAAGTAGTGCCAGTGAGTTGGTCACAGAATTGATTCAGTTCCAAAATTCTAAGAAGAATCGTTTGAGTCGTATGCAGGCCAGTGTTTTGATGGCTGGTATGATGCTGGACACCAAGAATTTTACATCTCGAGTGACGAGTCGAACTTTTGATGTGGCTAGCTACCTCCGAACACGTGGAAGTGATAGTATTGCTATCCAGGAAATTGCTGCGACAGATTTTGAAGAGTACCGTGAGGTAAATGAACTCATTTTACAAGGTCGTAAGCTAGGTTCAGATATCTTGATCGCCCAAGCTAAGGACACAACCACTTATGACACAGTTGTTATCAGTAAGGCTGCCGATGCTATGTTGGCCATGTCTGGCATTGAGGCTAGTTTCGTTCTGGCAAAAAATACACAAGGATTCATCTCTATCTCGGCTCGAAGCCGTAGTAAAATCAATGTGCAACGGATTATGGAAGAACTGGGCGGTGGTGGTCACTTTAACCTAGCTGCTGCGCAGATTAAGGATATGAGTCTATCAGAAGTTGGAGAAAAATTGACTCAACTTATTTTGGATGAACTAAAGGAAAAGGAGAAAGAAGAATGAAAGTAATCTTTTTAGCAGATGTCAAAGGAAAAGGGAAAAAAGGCGAAATCAAGGAAGTGCCAACTGGCTATGCTCAAAACTTCCTGATTAAAAAGAATTTGGCCAAGGAAGCGACTGCTCAGGCAATCGGTGAATTGCGTGGAAAACAAAAATCAGAGGAAAAGGCTCATGCAGAGATGTTAGCAGAGGCAAGAGAAATCAAAGCCAAGCTTGAAGCAGAAGAAACGGTTGTAGAGTTTGTTGAAAAGGTTGGACCAGATGGCCGTACCTTTGGCTCAATCACCAATAAGAAGATTGCAGAAGAACTGCAAAAGCAATTTGGAATTAATATTGACAAGCGTCATATTCAAGTAAAGGCACCAATTCGAGCAGTAGGTTTGATTGATGTACCAGTGAAAATCTACCAAGATGTTACAAGCGTCATCAATCTTCGTGTAAAAGAAGGTTAAGTTTACAACTTATTGACAAGATTGTAAAAGGAAGGAAAGTCGGATGGCAGAAGTAGAGGAACTGCGAGTTCAACCTCAGGATATTTTGGCCGAACAATCTGTTTTGGGGGCTATTTTTATAGATGAGAGCAAGCTCGTTTTTGTCCGAGAATACATTGATTCTCGAGACTTCTTTAAGTATGCTCATCGGTTGATTTTCCAAGCGATGGTAGACTTGTCGGATCGTGGAGAGGCGATTGATGCGACGACAGTTCGAACGATTTTGGATAGCCAAGGGGATCTCCAAAATATTGGTGGCTTGTCCTATCTTGTTGAAATTGTCAACTCTGTACCAACTTCAGCTAACGCGGAGTATTATGCTAAAATCGTTGCAGAAAAGGCTATGCTACGTCGCTTGATTTCCAAGTTGACAGACTCTGTCAACCAAGCCTATGAGGCTTCTAAGCCTGTAGATGAAATCATTGCTCAAGCTGAAAAGGGACTCATTGATGTTAGCGAAAATGCCAATCGTAGTGGTTTCAAGAACATCCGTGATATTCTAAATATCAACTTTGGGAACCTAGAAGTTCGGTCACAACAAACAACGGATATCACTGGTATTGCAACGGGCTACCGTGATTTGGACCATATGACGACA
The DNA here is from genome assembly GCF_013276505.1 of Streptococcus sp. 5905. NCBI lineage: Bacteria > Bacillati > Bacillota > Bacilli > Lactobacillales > Streptococcaceae > Streptococcus > Streptococcus sp. 5905. The sequence continues at coordinate 339,984 of NZ_VMLC01000003.1, read as the reverse complement.
GGTCTCCATGAGGAGGAACTGATTATTATCGCAGCTCGTCCTGCGGTCGGTAAAACAGCCTTTGCCTTGAACATTGCTCAGAACATCGGGACTAAGTTGGACAAGACTGTAGCTATCTTTTCACTGGAAATGGGTGCGGAAAGTCTAGTAGATCGTATGTTGGCGGCCGAAGGCTTGGTGGAGTCCCATTCTATCCGTACGGGTCAATTGACTGATGAGGAATGGCAAAAGTATACCATTGCCCAAGGGAATCTGGCCAACGCGAGTATCTATATCGATGATACACCAGGGATTCGAATCACGGAAATTCGTTCGCGCTCACGCAAACTGGCTCAAGAAACAGGCAATCTAGGCTTGATTTTGATCGACTACCTACAGCTTATTACAGGGACTGGTCGTGAGAACCGCCAACAAGAAGTTTCTGAAATTTCTCGTCAGTTGAAAATTCTAGCTAAGGAATTGAAAGTTCCAGTCATTGCTCTTAGTCAGTTATCTCGTGGAGTGGAACAGCGTCAGGATAAGAGACCAGTCTTGTCTGATATTCGTGAATCGGGTTCTATCGAGCAGGATGCAGATATCGTAGCCTTTCTATACCGTGACGACTACTACGATCGTGCGGGTGAAGAAGAGGAAGGAATTCCAAATAACAAGGTAGAGGTTATCATCGAGAAAAACCGTAGTGGAGCTCGTGGAACGGTGGAATTGATTTTCCAAAAAGAATACAATAAATTTTCAAGTATCTCAAAGAGGGAGGCATAAGATGTCAGATGCATTTACAGATGTAGCCAAGATGAAAAAAATCAAAGAAGAAATCAAGGCGCATGAGGGACAAGTCGTTGAAATGACTTTGGAGAATGGCCGTAAGCGCCAAAAAAATAGATTGGGTAAACTAATTGAGGTTTATCCATCTCTATTTATCGTTGAATTTGGGGATGTTGAAGGAGACAAACAAGCCAATGTCTATGTTGAATCCTTTACCTACTCAGATATCTTGACAGAGAAGAATTTGATTCGCTATCTAGACCAAGAATCCTAAAATGAAGTGGGTTTTGCTCACTTTTTTCTTTTTTCCCGAATAGTATAAAGGAGGGTAACCTCGGAAATTTATATTATATAAGGAGAATGAATGACGTTTTTAAAATCAGGAGTTAAGAAGAGTAGATATACGCAGTTGGGTGTAGGATTGGCTACATTGTTGGTTACGAGTGCTTTTTTGTTTGGTGGGGAATCGGTTCAGGCCGATAGTGTAGCGCGTGGAGATGACTACCCGCTTCACTACAAAAATGGTAGTGTTGAAATCGATCAGTGGCGGATGTATTCTCGCCAGTGTACGTCTTTTGCGGCCTTTCGTTTGAGTAGTGTGAATGGCTTTGAGATCCCGCCTGCTTATGGAAATGCAAATGAATGGGGACATCGTGCAAGGCGAGAAGGCTACCGTGTGGATAGCAAACCTGAAATTGGTTCAATTTCTTGGTCGACAGAAGGTTATTATGGGCATGTGGCCTGGGTATCAAATGTATCAGGGGATACGATTGAGATTGAAGAGTATAACTATGGAGTTAGGGAGAAATACAATCGTCGCAGCGTAAAAGCTAGCTCTATGACAGGCTTTATCCATTTTAAGGACTTGGTAGGGAATGGTGGTAGAACTGGAAATCCTATCAGGTCAGGGTTGGCGTCTAGTGGGACTCACACGTTTACTCAAAAGTCTGCCATTCGAAACCAGCCGTCAAGTACAGCGCAAGTTATCGACTACTACTATCCTGGTGAAAATGTTAGCTACGATCAAATCGTAGAAAAGGACGGTTATAAGTGGCTTAGTTACCTGTCCTATAGTGGAATGAGGAGATACGTCCAGTATATGGAAACAGAACCGGTGGAGAATGGTTGGAAGAAGCAAAACGGTATTTGGAATTACCGTGAGAATGGGAAACTCGCAACTGGTTGGAAGAAAATAAATGGCAGTTGGTATCACTTCAAAGAAAACGGGACTATGTCAACAGGTTGGGTAAAGGATGGCTCGCATTGGTACTATCTAAAGACATCAGGGGAGATGCAGACAGGATGGCTCAAGGAAAATGGAACATGGTATTATTTGGAGAGTTCAGGGGCTATGAAGTCTAGTCAGTGGTTCCAAGTAGGAGGAAAGTATTACTACGTCAATGCTTCAGGGGCTTTAGCAGTGAATACCACTGTGGATGGCTATCGAGTGGATAGTAATGGAGCTAGAATCTAGAAAGAATATAAAAAAGAGGACTTCACTACCATTTGCCTATTCTTTCCTATGGTATTTTTCCCCTCTTTCCTTTATAATGGGTGTATGGACAAGAAAAAATTATTATTAATTGATGGATCTTCTGTTGCCTTTCGAGCTTTTTTCGCGCTCTATCAGCAGCTGGATAGGTTTAAAAATGCTAATGGTCTTCATACCAATGCAATCTATGGCTTTCAACTCATGTTGAATCATGTCTTAGAGCGGGTTGAGCCCAGTCATGTTTTGGTAGCCTTTGATGCAGGTAAGACGACTTTTCGAACAGAGATGTATGCAGACTACAAGGGTGGCCGTGCTAAAACTCCAGATGAGTTTCGTGAGCAATTTCCCTTCATTCGTGAGTTGTTAGACCATCTTGGGATTCGCCATTATGAGTTGCCCCAGTATGAAGCGGATGATATCATCGGGACCTTAGGTCGTTTGGCTGAGAAGGATTTTTTTGATGTGACAATCGTTAGCGGAGATAAGGATTTGATCCAGTTGACGGACGAGCATACGGTGGTCGAGATTTCCAAGAAAGGTGTGGCTGAGTTTGAGGCCTTTACACCAGATTACCTTATGGAAAAGATGGGCATTACCCCAGCTCAGTTTATTGATCTTAAGGCTCTTATGGGGGATAAGTCTGATAATATCCCTGGTGTTACTAAGATTGGTGAAAAGACGGGTATCAAGCTCTTGCTAGAACACGGTTCGCTTGAGGGAATTTATGAAAATATCGATGGGATGAAGGCATCTAAGATGAAGGAAAATCTCATCAACGATAAGGAACAAGCCTTCCTGTCTAAAACCTTGGCGACTATTGAGACTCAGGCACCAATTGAGATTGGCCTTGATGATTTGCGCTATAGTGGTCCAGATGTGGAAAATCTCGGAAAATTCTACGATGAGATGGGCTTCAAACAGCTCAAGCAAGCTTTAAATGTTTCATCAACGGATGCGCCTGAAAGTTTGGATTTCACTATCGTTGACCACGTCAGCCAAGACATGCTGAGTGCTGACTCTATCTTCCACTTTGAGCTTTTTGGTGAGAATTACCATACAGATGACTTGGTTGGTTTTGCATGGTCTTGTGGGGATAAACTTTATGCTACAGATAAACTTGAGCTCTTGCAGGAGCCGATTCTCAAGGAATTTCTAGAAAAAACACCTCTGAGAGTTTATGACTTTAAGAAGGCTAAAGTTCTCTTGCATCGTTTTGGTGTGGATTTGCAGGCCCCTGCTTTTGACAGCCGTTTGGCCAAGTACCTTCTCTCTACTGTCGAGAATAATGAAATTTCAACCATTGCGAGTCTTTATGGTCAAACTTACATGATCGATGATGAGACCTTCTACGGTAAGGGGGTCAAGAAAACCATCCCTGAGAGAGAGAGATTCTTGGAGCATTTGGCTCGCAAGGTTGCTGTATTGGTTGAGACCGAACCTATTTTATTTGAAAAACTCAGTGAACATGGACAGTTAGATCTCCTCTATGACATGGAGCAGCCTCTGGCCTTTGTCCTTGCCAAGATGGAAATCGCTGGAATTACGGTCAAGAAAGAGACCTTGCTTGAGATGCAGGCTGAAAATGAACTTGTCATTGAAAAGCTAACTCAGGAGATTTATGAACTGGCTGGTGAGGAGTTTAATATCAACTCGCCTAAACAGTTGGGCGCGCTTCTCTTTGAAAAGCTCGGTCTTCCTCTAGAATACACCAAGAAAACCAAGACAGGTTACTCAACAGCCGTGGATGTGCTAGAGCGTCTAGCTCCTATTGCGCCGATCGTGAAGAAAATCCTAGACTACCGTCAGATTGCTAAGATTCAATCTACCTATGTGGTCGGTTTACAGGACTGGATTTTAGATGATGGCAAGATTCACACGCGCTATGTGCAGGATTTGACCCAGACCGGGCGTTTGTCTAGTGTGGATCCAAACCTCCAAAATATCCCTGTGCGTTTGGAACAAGGCCGCCTCATTCGTAAGGCTTTTGTGCCAGAGTGGGAGGATAGTGTACTACTCAGTTCGGACTATTCACAGATTGAGTTGCGAGTTTTGGCGCATATCTCTAAGGATGAGCACTTAATCAAAGCCTTCCAAGAGGGAGCTGATATCCATACCTCGACAGCCATGCGTGTCTTTGGAATTGAACGTCCTGAGGATGTGACTCCAAACGACCGTCGCAATGCCAAGGCTGTCAACTTTGGAGTGGTTTACGGGATTTCAGATTTTGGCTTGGCAAACAATCTTGGTATTAGTCGTAAGAAGGCCAAAGCCTACATTGATACCTATTTTGAACGTTTTCCTGGGATTAAAAACTATATGGAAGAAGTGGTACGTGAGGCACGTGATAAGGGATATGTAGAGACCCTCTTCAAGCGTCGTCGAGAGCTACCAGATATCAATTCGCGCAACTTTAACATTCGTGGTTTTGCGGAGCGGACAGCCATTAACTCCCCTATCCAGGGATCGGCGGCGGATATTCTCAAAATTGCTATGATTCAGCTAGACAAAGCTCTAGTTGAAGGTGGCTATCAGACCAAGATGCTCTTGCAAGTGCACGATGAAATCGTCCTTGAGGTTCCGAAATCAGAACTAGCAGCCGTTAAAGCTCTAGTGAAACAAACCATGGAAGAAGCCATCCAGCTCAGTGTTCCCCTCATTGCAGATGAAAATGAAGGAGCAACCTGGTACGAGGCTAAATAAGAAAGTTAAGAAAGAGTTTGGAGCAATTGGCTTCAAATTCTTTTTCATGGTTTTCTGTAAACAGTTTCCTTGACTTTTCCTTGTATTTGCGTTACTATATCTCCATATAAGATACGGGAGTCTGTGTACAGTCTGAGAGGAAGTGTTAAACTTCGACCGCACCTGATCTGGGTAATGCCAGCGTAGGGAAGGATACTTAGTCGAATTCTGCACCTTTTCCGTATATATGGTAAAGGTTTTTCTTTTTGTCAAAAGGAAACCTGAGAAGAGGAGGTTTTTATGAAAGCAAGCATTGCCTTGCAAGTCTTGCCCCTATCACAGGGGATTGATCGAATCGCTATTATCGATCAAGTGATTGCTTATCTGCAAGCTAAGTCCGTGACCATGGTGGTGACACCCTTTGAAACGGTTTTGGAAGGAGAGTTTGATGAGCTCATGCGCATTCTCAAAGAAGCGCTTGAAGTGGCCGGGCAGGAGGCAGATAATGTCTTTGCCAATGTCAAAATAAATGTAGGAGAGATTTTAAGTATTGATGAGAAACTTGAAAAGTATGATGAGACGACAGATTAGTCTTTTGGGATTTCTCGGAGTCTTGTCGGTCTGGCAGTTAGCGGGAATATTCAAACTTTTACCCAAGTTTATCCTGCCAACTCCTCTTGAGATTCTCCAGTCCTTTGTTCGTGACAGAGAGTTTCTCTGGCACCATAGCTGGGCGACCTTGAGAGTGGCTTTACTAGGTCTAGTTCTGGGTGTCCTGATTGCCTGTCTCATGGCTGTGCTCATGGATAGTCTAGCTTGGCTCAATGACCTCATCTATCCTATGATGGTGGTCGTCCAGACCATTCCGACCATTGCGATAGCCCCTATCTTGGTCTTGTGGCTGGGCTATGGGATTTTGCCCAAGATTGTCTTGATTATCCTGACGACAACCTTCCCGATCATTGTCAGTATTTTGGACGGTTTTAGACATTGTGACAAGGATATGCTGACCTTGTTTAGTCTGATGCGGGCCAAGCCTTGGCAAATCCTATGGCATTTTAAAATCCCGGTCAGCCTGCCCTACTTTTATGCAGGTCTGAGGGTCAGTGTCTCCTACGCCTTTATCACAACTGTGGTATCTGAGTGGTTGGGAGGTTTTGAAGGTCTTGGTGTCTACATGATTCAGTCTAAAAAACTGTTTCAGTATGATACCATGTTTGCCATTATTATTCTGGTGTCGCTTATCAGTCTTCTGGGTATGAAGCTGGTCGATATTAGTGAAAAATATGTGATTAAATGGAAACGTACTTAAAATAGAGCGTTTTTGAAAAAGAAAAGAGGAAATGAAAATGAAGAAAACATGGAAAGTGTTTTTAACGATTGTAACAGCTCTTGTAGCTGTTGTGCTTGTAGCTTGTGGTCAAGGAACTGCTTCTAAGAACAACAAAGAAGCAGAACTCAAGAAAATTGACTTTATCCTAGACTGGACGCCAAATACCAACCACACAGGGCTTTATGTAGCAAAGGAAAAAGGTTATTTCAAAGAAGCTGGAGTGGATGTTGATTTGAAATTGCCACCAGAAGAAAGTTCTTCTGATTTGGTGATCAATGGTAAGGCACCATTTGCTATCTATTTCCAAGACTACATGGCTAAGAAGTTGGAAAAAGGAGCAGGAATTACTGCCGTTGCCGCTATCGTTGAACACAATACATCAGGAATCATCTCACGTAAATCTGACAATGTCACCAGTCCAAAAGACTTGGTCGGGAAGAAATACGGAACTTGGAATGACCCAACGGAACTTGCTATGTTGAAAACCTTGGTAGAATCACAAGGTGGGGACTTTGAGAAGGTCGAAAAAGTACCAAACAACGACTCAAACTCGATTACACCGATTGCCAATGGTGTCTTTGACACTGCTTGGATCTACTACGGTTGGGACGGTATCCTTGCTAAATCTCAAGGCGTAGATGCTAACTTCATGTACTTGAAAAACTACGTAAAAGAGTTTGACTACTACTCACCAGTCATCATCGCTAACAACGACTACCTCAAAAACAACAAAGAAGAAGCTCGTAAAGTCATCCAAGCTATCAAAAAAGGCTACCAATACGCTATGGAACACCCAGAAGAAGCTGCAGATATCCTCATCAAAAATGCCCCTGAACTCAAGGAAAAACGTGACTTTGTCATCGAATCGCAAAAATACTTGTCAAAAGAATACGCAAGTGATAAGGGAAAATGGGGACAATTTGATGCAGAACGCTGGAATGCTTTCTACAAATGGGATAAAGAAAATGGCATCCTAAAAGAAGACTTGACTGACAAAGGCTTCACTAACGAATTTGTAAAATAATGACAGAAATTAGACTAGAACATGTAAGCTATGCCTACGATGATGAAAAGATTTTAGAGGATATCAACCTGCAGGTGACTTCAGGTGAAGTGGTCTCTATCCTAGGTCCCAGTGGTGTTGGAAAGACTACCCTCTTTAATCTAATCGCTGGAATTTTAGAGGTCCAGTCGGGAAGAATTGTCCTTGATGGCGAGGAAAATCCCAAGGGGCGCGTGAGTTATATGTTGCAAAAGGATCTGCTCTTGGAGCACAAGACGGTGCTTGGCAATATCATCCTGCCCCTCTTGATCCAAAAGGTCGATAAGGCAGAAGCTATTGCTCGAGCGGATGAAATCCTTGCGACCTTCCAGCTGACAGCTGTACGGGATAAGTATCCTCATGAACTCAGCGGAGGGATGCGTCAGCGTGTGGCCTTGCTCCGCACCTACCTCTTCGGGCACAAGCTCTTTCTCTTGGACGAGGCCTTTAGTGCCTTGGATGAGATGACCAAGATGGAACTTCACGCTTGGTATCTGGAGATTCACAAACAGTTGCAGCTGACGACATTGATTATTACCCACAGTATCGAGGAGGCCCTCAATCTCAGTGATCGCATCTATATCCTAAAAAATCGGCCTGGACAGATCGTCTCTGAAGTCAAACTAGATTGGTCTCAGACTGAGGACAAGGAAGTTCAAAAGATTGCCTACAAACGAAAAATATTAGCAGAATTAGGATTAGATAAGTAGAAAAATAGGGAGTCGGTGAAGATTATTCTTTACTTGCTCCCTTTTCCTTTAAAAAAATCAAAAATTTCGGTATAATAGTCAAAGATAGTCAAGGTTCAAAGAAGGAGTTTGATTTACTATGAGATTTAAAAATACATCAGATCATATCGAAGCCTATATCAAGGCAATTTTAGACCAGTCTGGTATCGTGGAATTGCAGCGGAGTCAGCTGGCGGATACCTTTCAGGTTGTGCCTAGTCAGATCAACTATGTCATCAAGACACGTTTTACTGAAAGCAGAGGTTACTTGGTTGAGAGCAAGCGTGGTGGTGGAGGCTACATTCGCATCGGGCGGATTGAGTTTTCAAATCATCATGAGATGCTCCGCGATTTGCTTTACTCGATTGGTGAGCGAGTTAGTCAGGAGATCTATGAGGATATTCTCCAGCTTTTGGTGGAGCAGGACTTGCTGACCAAGCAGGAGATGACCTTGCTGACTTCAGTAGCAACAGATCGTGTCCTAGGGGAAGAATCCTCAGTTGTCCGTGCCAATATGCTCCGACAACTATTACAAGAGGTAGATAGAAAAGAGAAGTAAGATGAACTATTCAAAAGCATTGAATGAATGTATCGAAAGTGCCTACATGGTTGCGGGCCATTTTGGAGCTCGATATCTAGAGTCTTGGCATTTATTGATTGCCATGTCCAATCACAGTTACAGTGTAGCAGGTGCCACTCTAAATGATTATCCTTATGAAATGGACCGTTTAGAAGAGGTCGCTTTGGAACTGACTGAAACGGACTATAGCCAAGATGAAACCTTTACGGAATTGCCCTTTTCCCATCGTTTGGAGGTTCTTTTTGCAGAAGCAGAGTATGTGGCCTCAGTGGTCCATGCAAAGGTGCTAGGGACAGAGCATGTATTATATGCAATCTTGCATGATGGCAATGCCTTGGCGACTCGCATCTTGGAGAGAGCAGGCTTTTCTTATGAAGACCAGAAAGATCAGGTCAGAATTGCTGCTCTTCGTCGCAATTTAGAGGAACGTGCAGGATGGACAAGAGAAGACCTCAAGGCTTTACGTCAACGCCATCGCACAGTAACTGACAAGCAAAATTCCATGGCCAATATGATGGGTATGCCTCAAGCTCAAAGTGGAGGCCTAGAGGACTACACGCATGACCTGACGGAGCAAGCGCGCTCTGGCAAGTTAGAGCCAGTTATCGGTCGAGACAAGGAAATTTCACGTATGATTCAGATTTTGAGTCGGAAGACCAAGAACAATCCGGTCTTGGTTGGAGATGCTGGTGTCGGAAAAACAGCTTTGGCACTTGGACTTGCCCAGCGTATTGCTAGTGGGGATGTACCTGCGGAAATGGCCAAGATGCGCGTGTTAGAGCTTGATTTGATGAATGTCGTTGCAGGGACACGTTTTCGTGGTGATTTTGAAGAGCGCATGAACAATATCATCAAGGATATCGAGGAAGATGGCAAAGTAATCCTCTTTATTGATGAACTTCACACCATCATGGGTTCTGGTAGCGGTATTGATTCGACTCTAGATGCGGCTAATATCTTGAAACCAGCCTTGGCTCGCGGAACTTTGAGAACAGTTGGGGCCACCACTCAGGAAGAATATCAAAAACACATCGAAAAAGATGCTGCCCTTTCTCGTCGTTTTGCCAAAGTGACGATTGAAGAGCCAAGTCTAGCTGACAGCATGACCATTTTGCAAGGTTTGAAGGCGACCTATGAGAAACATCACCGTGTGCAAATCACAGATGAAGCCGTTGAAACAGCTGTCAAGATGGCGCATCGTTACTTGACTAGTCGTCACTTACCAGACTCTGCTATCGACCTTTTGGATGAAGCGGCAGCAACAGTGCAAAACAAATCCAAGCATGTGAAAACAGACGAATCCGGTTTGAGTCCAGCTGACAAGGCTTTGATGGATGGCAAGTGGAAACAAGCTGCCCAGCTAATCGCAAAAGAAGAGGAAGTCCCTGTCTATAAAGACTTGGTAACAGAATCTGAAATTTTGACTACCTTGAGTCGCTTGTCAGGGATTCCAGTCCAAAAACTGACTCAGACTGATGCCAAGAAATATCTGAACTTGGAAGCTGAATTGCACAAACGTGTCATCGGCCAAGATCAAGCTGTTTCAAGCATTAGCCGTGCGATTCGCCGCAATCAGTCAGGAATTCGCAGTCACAAGCGTCCGATTGGTTCCTTTATGTTCCTAGGACCGACGGGAGTTGGTAAGACCGAATTGGCAAAGGCTCTGGCAGAAGTCCTCTTTGACGACGAATCAGCCCTTATCCGCTTTGATATGAGTGAGTATATGGAGAAATTCGCAGCTAGTCGTCTCAATGGAGCTCCTCCAGGCTATGTGGGCTACGAAGAAGGTGGGGAGTTGACGGAGAAGGTTCGCAACAAACCATACTCCGTTCTCCTCTTTGATGAGGTAGAGAAAGCTCACCCAGATATCTTTAATGTCCTCTTGCAGGTTCTGGACGACGGTGTCTTGACAGATAGTAAGGGACGCAAGGTTGACTTTTCAAATACCATTATCATCATGACGTCAAACCTTGGTGCGACAGCCCTTCGTGATGACAAGACGGTCGGCTTTGGAGCCAAAGATATTCGTTTTGACCAGGAAAATATGGAAAAACGCATCTTTGAAGAGTTGAAAAAAACTTATCGACCAGAGTTTATCAACCGTATTGATGAAAAGGTGGTCTTCCATAGCTTGGATAGCGAACACATGCAGGAAATTGTCAAGATCATGGTCAAACCATTGATTGCTAGCCTAGCAGAGAAGGGTATCGACTTGAAACTGCAAGCTTCGGCACTGAAGTTGCTAGCTAGTCACGGTTACAATCCAGAAATGGGAGCTCGCCCACTTCGCAGAACCCTGCAAACAGAGGTGGAAGACAAGCTAGCAGAACTCCTTCTCAAGGGAGAACTAGTAGCAGGCAAGACACTTAAGATTGGTGTCAAAGCAGGCCAGTTAAAATTTGATATTGCTTAAAAATGGAGAATCAGGAGAAGTCCTGATTCTTTTTTTGATGCCTTTTTATAAAAAATGATAAAAAACTATTGACAAAACAAAAATATAGTATATAATAAAAACATAGAAAATAAAAATATTAAAAACTATAAAAAGGTAAAACGTTTATGAAAAAGAAAACAGCAGTGGTATTTGGAACCTTTGCCCCTCTCCATCAAGGGCATATCGATCTGATTCAGCGAGCGAAGCGTCAGTGTGACCAGGTCTGGGTAGTCGTTTCAGGCTACGAGGGAGACCGAGGGGAGCAGGTAGGCTTAAGTCTTCAAAAACGATTTCGCTATATCCGAGAGGCTTTTCGTGATGACGAGTTGACCTCTGTCTGCAAGCTGGATGAGACCAATCTTCCCCGTTACCCTATGGGCTGGCAGGAGTGGTTGGACCAGATGTTAGCGGAGATTTCCTATGATGAAACCCAGCAAGAACTGACTTTCTTTGTGGGAGAAGAAGAATACCAGCAAGAACTAGCTAAACGTGGATTTGGCACTGTCTTGCAAGAAAGAAAGTTTGGTATCTCAGCGACTATGATTCGAGAAAATCCAAGCAAATATTGGAAATACATCGCTCAACCCTTCCGACGTCAGTTTACAAAGAAAGTCTTGATTATGGGAAGTGCTAGTAATGGGAAGACCACTCTAGCAAAGGATTTGGCAAGGTATTACGATGCGCCTGTTAGTCTGGAATACGCGCGTGAGTACCAGATCAAAAACAATGTCCGCGACGATGAATTGACTCCAAAGGATTACTACTATCTCCTTTTAGGGCAGTATGACCAGACCTCAAAGTTAATCGACAGCAATGCCAATCGAGGTCTAGTGATAGCCGATACCAATTCATTAGTAACCAAGGGTTACTATGACTATTACATGGAGACAGAGGACCAAGGGGACTTATCAGGAGAAACCTTTGACAATCTCTTTGCCTCTATCTTGGCCAAGGAAAAATGGGACTTGATTCTCTTTGTGCAGCCTGTTGGCTCCTATGTCAATGACGGATTTAGAGATATGACCATGGCAGAAGACCACATTCGCTACAGTTTTTCCCAGCATTTGGACCAGATGAGGGAGCGATACTTAACCACCATTCCACTAGTTTATCTAACGGAGGATTATCTAGGCAATTATGAAGCAGCAAAAGTGGCTATCGATGCCATTTACCAAGCAGATTAGGAGAAAATTATGAAAAAGCTAACTGAAAAAATCACACAATTTATCGAAAACTTTGAAAATGTCCATGCCGAAGCTCGCAAGATCGGTTTTGTAGGAATCATGCGCCTGATCTGGAAAGATCTCTTTGTCGGTCGTAGCCTTTTCCAGTGGTTATATCTTATCGCCTTGTCAAGTGTTCCCCTGATCTTGGAATTCACGCAAAATACAGAAAGTCATGACTGGCTGAGCTTGTTTGCATCTTGGACTGGGATTGTCTGTGTTATCTTGGTAGCAGAAGGGCGTGCAAGCAATTATCTCTTTGGGGCCATTAACTCTGCTATCTATTTGATTTTGGCCATGAATGCGACTTTTTATGGCGAAGTCTTGACGACCGTTTATTTCTTTGTCATGCAGCCGATTGGTCTCTATGCTTGGTTGTCCAATCGTATCAATGACCAAGGAAAACCAGAAGAATCCCACTTTGAAGCTAAGAAATTATCTGTTCTTGACTGGCTCAAGTACTTGGTCTTGACTGCTATTATCTGGATTGGCATGGGCTTGGCTTATCAAAGTATCAATAGTGCTCGCCCTTTCCGTGATAGCGTAACCGATGCGACCAATGGTGTTGGTCAGCTTTTGATGACACGTCTCTATCGTGAGCAATGGATTTTCTGGATTGCCACCAATCTCTTTAGTATCTACCTCTGGTGGGGTGAAAATATTCACATCCAAGGTATGTACTGGGTTTACACACTCAATAGTCTAGTGGGATGGTACCAATGGACCAAGGCAGTTCGAAAGGAGGCTTAAAATGGTAGACACGAAGATTTCAGCAGAGATGACGGAAAAAGAATATTATGAAATCCATGCCAGTCAGGCGGAGTTTTTAGACTGGTACTACAAACAGGAACTCCCTCAATATGAAAAACCAAGTGTGACAGTAGATATGGTGGCTTACTGCTTTGTCGAAGGAAAGATCAAGCTCCTGCTGATTCGTCGCAAGGCCCACCCTTATCAAAACTGTTTAGCTCTGGTTGGAGGCTTTATGGATAAGGGAGAGGATGCTGCGCATGCCTGTCAACGCGAGGTGAGAGAAGAAGTCAATCTCGATCTTCCTTTAGAAAAAATCGAGCAATTGATGACAGTTTCGACTCCCGGTCGTGATCCACGTGGCTGGACGGTGACCATTGCCCACTTGGTTTATCTGCCTAGTCGCGCATTAGACCTTGTTCAAGCAGGAGACGATGCCAAGGATGTGGTTTTTGTAGATGTCGATTTTCAGACAGGCAAGTGCTTCTTAGAGGGAGTAGAGTTGGAGGAAAGTGCCTTCGCCTTTGACCATTATGCTATTATCCAAGAGTCTATCAAACGAATCCAAGGCCGTCTCGACTGGAACCCAACCTTTCTCTATCTGCTGGAGGAGGAGTTCACTGTCTACGAAGGAACTGAACTGGTCAATCTCATCAACCCAGGTCGCCCAATCGTCAGCAATAACTTTCTCGTAAAATATGGCGAATATGTAGAAGAAGTCGGACTCAAACGAGTTCCTAAAAAGAAACCAAGAAAAACCTATCGATTGAAATAAAGAGGTTGGGACCAAAATCCCGACCTCTTTGTTTGTCCTTAATTAGATTGCTTTTCTGTTGCGACTGTTTTTATGAATGGCTATCTTTCTTAGAATTGCTCAACATGTGAGTAAAGAAGTCTTTGTATCGATACTTGAGATAATTCTCATGAAAAAATAACAAGGCGATATAGACAATCATAAAGATCATCGTCAGATAAAACACATCAAATGCGGTTCGCGAATAGTAAGTGGCTGTTTGATAAGAACCAATAGCTCCCAAAATCAACCAAGGAAGATACTTGAAATACTTGTTTGTCACAAGAATCTACCTCCTATTTCAATAGTATTGTAGACCTTTTTAGAACAATGCAAGCGATTATAAAAGTAAGATGTAAAAAATGACTCTAATCTAGGAAATTTTTCTATTTTTTCGTTTCGATTACGAATAGAAATAGTAGAGAAAACAATTTTTAAAATAGTTTCTCTAAATAGTTGACAGATTCAAGGTCTAATGTTACAATTATGTTACAAAAAGATTTCTTAATATTTCAAAAATGTTACAAAGGAGTAGAAGAATGAAAAAGAAAACCTATATCAAATTGATGGCAGCGACTGTATTGGCTTCTACCTTGCTACTGGGAGCTTGTGGAAATAAAAACGAAACTACTCAAACCAGCAGCTCTGCCAAGACAAGCCAATCATCAAGTTCTAAGGCGGCTTCTTCTAGCAAAGAAAGCAAGACTCAAAAATCTTCAAGCTCAGCTTCATCTGAAAAAGCTCAAGCATCTTCTGACCAGTCTTCTACAACAGCAGATCAATCACAAGCGAAACCAGCCCCTGAATCAAGACAAGAACAAGCAACTCCTAGTCAACCAGCCCCTTCTCAGGCTCCGTCAACTCAACAAGGTTCTCAAGCCCAGTCTAACCAGTCAAGCTATGATCCGACAACTGACCGCAAACTTCAAGACAAGCAAGCAGAACACAACAAACGCTACAAGGGAGTTTTAACCATGGTGGATGGTGACTTCTCAGCTGCAGCGGGCAACTGGAAGGGAGCGAATGGCGAAGCCATTACGGTTTCATCAGGGGGGCAATTCACAGTAGAAACTGCAGATGGAAAGAAAGAAAACTATTCTATCAGAGGTTACTCTTACACTCTTGATGATGGTAAGTATAATGCCAAAATCGGTGGGGGAAAAATCATCCAAATTACAACAGGTGCGGATGGTAAAGTTTCGAGCGTTGCCGTGATTCAATAATAAAATTTGGTGTTTTAACTTTTACTAGAAATCGTGCTGTAAAAGAGTGAGCCAACTGTTTTTCACTTAGTTTCTCCAAGAGAAAGTGGTATAATAAAAAAACCAAAGGAAAACGAGTGATAGTACATGGCGGATAAATTAATCTTACCTCAAAACACACGATTGATGGGAGTATTTCTTGGGTTTGTAGGTGGTTCTTTGGATGTGTTTTGCCATATTCAATACCATAGTTTGGTAGCGACACAGACAGGGAATATTCTCCTACTTATATCTGATTGGCACGACTCAAATGTCATCAATACGATGCTACGATTCTGCTCAATTATTTTCTTTTCTCTAGGATTTCTGTTTGCATTGCACATGAAAGAATACCGCAAAACGGCCTACTGGCGGGTTAAGATGCTGCTCCCCTTATTTATCGGGACCCTTATTTTGCCTTTCTTTTCACGATTTCCTCTATTAGAAGTCCCTTTCATTGCTTTTGGAACAGGAATGATGATGCTAACATTTACGGGTAGTTTGATTGAAGATCATCCCTATGTCATTTTTATGACGTCTGGAAATTACCGAAAGATGTTGACCGCTTTGTATCGCATTGCTAGAAGAGAAGGAAATATCCAAGAATACCGTCGTCAAGCCTTAAATTATGGGATTGTTGTGGGAAGTTTCATAGTGGGGGCAATCAGCTTGGCTGTATTGATGCATTTTCTTCATGAATGGTCTGTTTGGATTATCAGTCTCAATTTGTTTTTGATCATGTCCTACTATATAGCTAGAGTGAAGCAATTAGATTTACAAGATGAAAACATATAAAAAACGGCAAGACTCATTTTTGAGCTTTGCCGTTTTTGTAAGTTGTAGATGTGAGACTATGCTTTGTCTAGTTGTAAGAGGGCTTCAATCTCTGCCAGGGTGCTAGCTTGGGAGATGGCTCCACGAAGTTTGGCTGCACCAGATGTACCACGAAGATAGTGAGGAGCGAGGCCACGGAATTCACGGACTGCAATTTTTTCTCCTTTGAGGCTAATCAAGCGTTTTAAGTGTTCGTAGGCGATTTTCATCTTATCCTCAAAGGTCAAATCAGGAAGGATTTCTCCCGTTTCAAAATAGTGATTGATCTGGTTGAAGAGGTAGGGATTTCCCATGGCTGCGCGACCAATCATAACGGCATCAGCCCCGACTTCTTCGATGCGTTGTTTAGCGTCTTGAACCGTACGGATGTCACCGTTGGCGATAAATGGAATCTTGGTCAAAGCTTGAGCTACGTCGTGCAAGGTCTCAAGGTCAGCATGGCCAGTGTACATTTGTTCGCGAGTACGTCCATGCATAGCGAGGGCAGAGACACCAGCAGCCTCAGCGGCGAGAGCATTCTCCACGGCTAAGGATGAATCAGACCAGCCTGTGCGCATTTTGACGGTGAGGGGGATATCAAGGACAGATTGGACCTTGTTGATAATAGAGTAGATCTTATCTGGATCCTTGAGCCACATAGCACCAGCTTCGTTCTTCACGATTTTGTTAACTGGGCAGCCCATGTTGATATCGACGATATCGGTCTTGGTGTTTTCTTGGATGAATTCTGCTGCGCGTGCGAGACTGTCTTCATCGCTACCAAAAAGTTGGATAGAAACAGGGTTTTCGCCTTCATCGATATGAAGCATGTGCAGGGTTTTTTCGTTGTTGTATTGGATTCCCTTGTCAGAGACCATTTCCATTACAACGAGTCCAGCTCCGAGCTCTTTTGCGATGGTACGAAAGGCTGAGTTGGTGACACCAGCCATGGGTGCTAAAACAGTACGATTGGGAATCTCAACATTGCCAATCATAAAAGGTGTATTAAGATTTGTCACGAATGAGTTCCTCCAGGTCATTTTCATCAAAGTTATAAGTTGTTTGGCAGAATTGACAAGTGATTTCTGCCCCGTGGTCTTCCTCTTTCATTTCCTCCAGGTCTGAATTTGGAAGGCTAGCAAGAGTGTTCAAAAAGCGATCTTTGCTGCAGTCACATTGGAAACGGATTTCTTCTTCAGATAGGCGTTTGTAGGATTCGTCGCCGTAGATAGCCTTGAGAAGGGCTTCGATATGGTCGTCGCTTTCTAGAAGTGTCGAGATAGCTGGCATTTCTTGGATGCGTTTCTCAAAGCGAGCAATCTCTTCTTCCTTGGCTCCTGGCAATACTTGGACTAGGAAACCACCTGCAACCTTGACCTTGTCTTCCTCGTCCAAAAGGACATTGAGGCCGACTGCTGAAGGTGTTTGTTGGCTTTCAGTCAGGTAATAGGCCAAGTCTTCACCGATCTCCCCAGAGATGAGAGGAGTCATGGAGTTGTAGGGATTTCCAGTACCGTAGTCAGTGATAACGAGAAATTGACCATTTCCGACAAAAGGTCCGACAAGGACTTCACCAGTTGCAGTCTTTCTGATGTCAACACCTGGATTTTGCACGTAGCCTTTGACGTTGCCCTTGGTATCTGCGACCGTGATGATAGCGCCGAAAGAGCTCGTTCCAAGAACTTTAACCGTTAGCTTGGTATTTCCTTTTTCATTGGCTGCGAGAATTTGGCTAGCGATAAGGGTACGACCAAGTGCGACAGTTGAACTGGCTTGAGTTTGATGTTTTTCCTGAGCAGTGCGGACGGTTTCTGTGCTATCAAGGACGAAAGCACGAAAGGCTCCGCTTTCTGATATTGTTTTAATAATTTTATCCATAGCTACTATTTTAGCATAAAAATGCCCAAAGGGGGAGTCGTGTGTTTGCTGTTTCTGTGGAATAAGGACGAGGAAATCGGCTTTAAAATAAAATGAGAAACAGATTATTTCCGCATTTCTAAGATTTATGCTATTCTTGAAGGAGAAAATGAAAGGGGTAACAAATGTATTTAGGTGATTTGATGGAAAAAGCCGAATCTGGTCAATTTTTAGTCCTTTCCTTTCTATTACAAGATTCGCAGACAACAGTCAAGGAAACCATGGAAGAAACAGGTTTTTCAAAGGCGACTCTAATCAAGTACATCTCTCTGATTAACGAAAATGCCTTGGAAAGAGGGTTGGAGCTGACCATCCACTTGGAAGATGAAAATCTGCGTTTGTCGATTGGTACAGCTACCAAGGGGAGAGAGATTCGGAGCTTGTTTCTAGACAATGCCATTAAGTACCAAATTTTGGTTTACCTTCTTTATCACCAACAGTTTCTAGCTCATCAGTTGGCTCAAGAATTGATGATTAGCGAGGCCACGCTTGGTCGTCACTTAGCTAGTCTAAATCAGATTTTGTCAGAGTTTGACTTATCCATCCAAAATGGTCGTTGGCGAGGTCCAGAGCATCAGATTCGTTACTTTTATTTCTGCCTTTTCCGCAAGGTCTGGTCCAGTCAGAAGTGGGAAAGTCATATGCAGAAAGCTGAGAGAAAGCAGGATATTGCTACCCTAGAAGAAATCTGCGGTGCCAGCTTGTCTTCGGGTCAGAAATTAGACTTGGTTCTCTGGACTCACATCAGTCAACAACGCCTTCGAGCTAACGCTTGTCAATTTCAGGTTATAGAAGAAAAAATGCGGGGCTATTTTGACAATATTTTCTACCTTCGTCTACTTGGCAAGGCTTCTTCTTTTTTTGGTGGGCAGCACATTCCTCTAGGAACTGAGGATGGGGAGATGATGATTTTCTTCTCTTTCCTCTTGTCTCATCGCATTTTGCCCCTTCATACCATGGAGTACATTCTTGGATTTGGGGGAGAACTTGTGGCTTTACTGACACAAATGATCCAGGAAATGAAGAAGGAGGAGCTGCTGGGGGACTACACAGAGGACCATGTCACCTATGAACTCAGCCAGCTTTGTAGTCAAGTTTATCTCTATAAGGGCTATATTTTACAAGATCAGTACAGATACCAGACAGAGAATCGCCATCCTTATTTGCTGATGGAACATGATTTTAAAGGGACTGCAGAGAGAATTTTTTATATCTTGCCAGCCTTTCAGCAGGGGACCGATTTGGATAAAAAAATCCTCTGGGAATGGCTCCAGTTGATCGAGTATATGGCAGAAAATGGTGGCCAACATCTGAGAATAGGGTTAGATCTAACAGCAGGCTTCCTTGTTTTTTCGAGAATGTCGGCCCTTTTAAAACGATATTTGGAGTACAATCGCTTCATTACTATTGAAGCATTTGACTCTTCTAGTCATTATGATTTGTTGATTACAAACAATCCAATTTCCAAGAAAGAACAAACACCTATCTACTACTTGAAAAATGATTTGGATATGGAAGATTTGGTAGCAATTCGTCAGATGCTATTTGCCTAAAAGACCTGAATTTTCAGGTCTTTTTTGTGAAATTCGCACAATCTCCTCACTTTTTTTTAAAATTTTAAAAAAATTGATAAACAAGAAAGCGCTTTATTTTGTATACTAGTTACTGTAAAGAGGAACCCCCCTCAAGATTTTATCAGGAGGACAGCACATGTCACAAGAAAAATACATCATGGCTATTGACCAAGGAACTACTAGTTCTCGTGCCATCATTTTTAACAAAAAAGGAGAAAAGGTCAGCTCTAGTCAAAAAGAGTTCACTCAGATTTTCCCTCAAGCAGGTTGGGTAGAGCACAATGCAAATGAAATTTGGAACTCTGTTCAGTCAGTTATTGCGGGTGCTTTCATCGAAAGTGGTGTGAAACCAAGTCAAATCGAGGCAATCGGAATTACCAACCAACGTGAAACAACTGTCGTCTGGGATAAGAAAACAGGGCTCCCTATCTATAATGCTATCGTTTGGCAATCACGCCAAACTGCTCCTCTGGCTGAACAACTGAAAAGTCAAGGCTATGTGGAAAAATTCCATGAAAAGACTGGTTTGATCATCGATGCTTACTTCTCTGCTACCAAGGTTCGTTGGATTTTGGACCATGTAGAAGGCGCTCAAGAGCGAGCTGAAAAGGGTGAATTGCTCTTTGGTACCATTGATACTTGGTTGGTTTGGAAATTGACTGACGGCGCAGCTCACGTGACCGACTATTCAAACGCAGCTCGTACCATGCTCTATAACATCAAGGATCTTAAATGGGATGATGAGATTTTAGAAATCCTTAATATTCCTAAGGCCATGCTTCCAGAAGTCCGTTCTAACTCTGAAATCTATGGCAAGACTGCTCCATTCCATTTCTACGGTGGAGAAGTACCAATCTCTGGTATGGCTGGTGACCAACAAGCAGCCCTCTTTGGTCAGTTGGCTTTTGATCCTGGTATGGTTAAAAATACCTATGGAACTGGTTCTTTCATCATCATGAACACTGGTGAAGAGATGCAGTTGTCTGAAAACAACCTTTTGACAACGATTGGTTATGGTATTAACGGCAAGGTTTACTATGCTTTGGAAGGTTCTATCTTCATCGCTGGAAGTGCCATTCAATGGCTTCGTGATGGTCTTCGCATGGTAGAAAACTCACCAGAGTCTGAAAAATATGCTCTCAATTCTCACAACAATGACGAGGTCTATGTCGTACCAGCCTTTACAGGTCTAGGGGCACCTTACTGGAACCAAAACGCTCGAGGCTCTGTCTTTGGCTTGACTCGTGGAACAACTAAAGAAGACTTTATCAAGGCAACTCTTCAATCTATCGCTTATCAAGTGCGTGACATCATCGACACCATGCAAGTGGATGCTCAGACAGCTATCCAAGTCTTGAAGGTGGATGGTGGTGCAGCCATGAACAACTTCCTCATGCAGTTCCAAGCTGACATCTTGGGAATCGATATCGCACGCGCCAAAAATTTGGAAACAACAGCTCTAGGGGCAGCCTTCCTAGCTGGTTTGGCAGTGGGTTACTGGAAGGACTTGGATGAGTTGAAACTCTTGAATGAGACAGGAGAACTCTTTGAGCCATCTATGAACGAATCTCGCAAGGAACAACTCTACAAGGGTTGGAAGAAGGCTGTGAAAGCAACGCAAGTCTTTGCGGAAATCGACGACTAATACGGTTTCTTGATGCAATTATCAGTTTAAGAATGAAACGACTCAGTTAGAAAGTGTGTAAATATGGAATTTTCAAAGAAAACACGTGAATTGTCAATTAAAAAAATGCAGGAACGCACCTTGGATCTCTTGATTATTGGTGGAGGGATTACAGGGGCTGGTGTAGCCTTGCAGGCTGCAGCCAGCGGTCTTGACACAGGTTTGATTGAAATGCAAGACTTCGCAGAAGGAACATCCAGCCGTTCAACAAAATTGGTTCACGGAGGTCTGCGTTACCTCAAACAATTCGACGTAGAAGTGGTATCAGATACAGTTTCTGAACGTGCGGTGGTTCAACAAATCGCTCCACATATTCCAAAACCAGATCCAATGCTCTTGCCAGTTTACGATGAAGATGGAGCGACCTTTAGCCTCTTCCGTCTCAAAGTAGCCATGGACTTGTACGACCTTTTGGCAGGTGTTAGCAACACGCCAGCTGCTAACAAGGTCTTGAGCAAAGAAGAAGTCTTGGAACGCCAGCCAAACTTGAAGAAAGAAGGCTTGGTAGGAGGTGGAGTTTACCTTGACTTCCGTAATAACGATGCGCGTCTCGTGATTGAAAATATCAAACGTGCCAACCAAGACGGTGCCCTCATTGCCAACCACGTTAAGGCAGAAGGTTTCCTCTTTGACGAAAGTGGCAAGATTACAGGTGTTGTAGCTCGTGATTTGTTGACAGACCAAGTCTTTGAAATCAAGGCTCGTTTGGTTATCAACACGACAGGTCCTTGGAGTGACAAGGTACGTAATTTGTCTAATAAGGGAACGCAATTCTCACAAATGCGTCCAACTAAGGGAGTTCACTTGGTGGTTGACTCTAGTAAGATCAAGGTTTCACAGCCAGTTTACTTTGACACAGGCTTGGGAGATGGCCGTATGGTCTTTGTTCTCCCACGTGAAAACAAGACTTACTTTGGTACAACCGATACAGACTACACAGGTGATTTGGAACATCCAAAAGTGACGCAGGAAGATGTAGATTATCTACTTGGCATTGTCAACAACCGCTTCCCAGAAGCCAACATCACGATTGACGATATCGAAAGCAGCTGGGCAGGTCTTCGTCCATTGATAGCAGGCAATAGCGCTTCGGACTACAATGGTGGAAATAACGGAACCATTAGCGATGAGAGCTTTAATAGTTTGATTGCGACTGTCGAGGCTTATCTCTCTAAAGAAAAATCGCGTGAAGATGTTGAGTCTGCTGTCAGCAAGCTTGAAAGCAGCACCTCTGAGAAACATTTGGACCCATCTGCAGTTTCTCGTGGTTCGAGCTTGGATCGTGATGACAATGGTCTTTTGACCCTTGCTGGTGGTAAAATCACAGACTACCGTAAAATGGCTGAAGGAGCTATGGAGCGCGTGGTTGATATCCTTAAAGCAGAATTTGACCGTAGCTTTAAACTGATCAACTCTAAGACATACCCTGTTTCAGGTGGAGAATTGAATCCAGCAAATGTGGACTCTGAAATTGAAGCCTTTGCTCAACTTGGAGTGTCACGTGGATTGGATAGCAAGGAAGCCCACTATCTCGCAAATCTTTACGGCTCCAATGCACCGAAGGTCTTTGCCCTTGCTCACAGCTTGGAACAAGCGCCAGGACTCAGCTTGGCAGATACCTTGTCCCTTCACTATGCAATGCGCAATGAGTTGGCTCTGAGCCCAGTTGACTTCCTCCTTCGCCGTACCAACCACATGCTCTTTATGCGTGATAGTTTGGATAGCATTGTGGAGCCAGTTCTGGATGAAATGGGACGATTCTATGACTGGTCTGATGAAGAAAAAGCAACTTACCGTGCGGATGTCGAAGCAGCTCTTGCTCAAAATGATCTAGCAGCATTGAAAAATTAAGAAAAACTAGAAAAGAGGGAGGCAAGCATTCCTTGCTTCCTCTCTCCTTCTTTTAAATGGAGACAACGATATGATGAAAGAATTATTTGGAGAATTTTTGGGGACTTTAATCCTTATCCTCCTAGGAAATGGTGTTGTAGCAGGTGTGGTTCTTCCCAAAACCAAGAGTAACAATTCAGGATGGATTGTCATCACTATGGGATGGGGAATTGCTGTAGCCGTTGCGGCCTTTGTATCTGGTACGCTCAGCCCAGCCCACCTAAATCCAGCTGTGACGTTTGCGATGGCCTTAAAAGGGACGCTCTCTTGGGGTTCTGTTTTCCCTTATATCCTAGCCCAGTTCGCAGGGGCGATGGTGGCTCAAATTTTGGTTTGGTTGCAATTCAAACCCCACTATGAAGCG
Organism: Streptococcus sp. 5905; assembly: GCF_013276505.1. Taxonomy (NCBI): domain Bacteria; kingdom Bacillati; phylum Bacillota; class Bacilli; order Lactobacillales; family Streptococcaceae; genus Streptococcus; species Streptococcus sp. 5905. The sequence goes on along the minus strand of NZ_VMLC01000003.1, from coordinate 316,685 downwards.
GAAGAAAATGCAGGGAATATCCTAGCGACCTTTAGTACTGGACCAGCAATCAAGAACACAGTATCCAACTTGGTTAGCGAAATCCTTGGAACCTTTGTTTTGCTCTTGACAATCTTTGCCTTGGGGCTCTATGACCTTCAGGCAGGATTGGGGACCTTTGCAGTGGGAACATTGATTGTCGGTATCGGTCTTTCACTAGGTGGGACAACAGGTTATGCCTTGAACCCTGCGCGTGACCTTGGTCCTCGCATCATGCACAGCCTTCTTCCAATTCCAAACAAGGGAGATGGGGACTGGTCTTATGCTTGGATCCCTGTAGTAGGACCTATAATTGGTGCGGCCCTAGCAGTCCTCGTATTTTCACTTTTCTAAGATAAATGAGCTATTTGCAATAGAGTTTGAGATGGAAGTCTCAGGCTCTTTTTTGATAGCTAAGACGTTAATATTTTAACTTGCCTTAAAATAAGCTAAAACGAACTTTTGAATTATGGTAAACAGTTGAAAAAAAGGTTGATAAAATGGTAAAATGTTAGGAAGATAAGATAGTAAATGCATAGTTGCATAGCTTTTTTGAAAAATCATAGAAAATTGAACACACTAACTATGGGAAAACACAGAAAATTGTATATGTTTTTGGGACAGACCGTCCTATATTTTGTAATCTTACTTGGTTTGCTTTATTTTTTTAGTTACCTTGGTCAGAGTCAAGGAACCTTTATTTATAATGAGTTCTAGTTTGAAGGAGAAAATGAACCGTGTCTAATAAACCGATAAAAGATATGATCGAAACGATTGAGCACTTTGCTCAAACACAGCCAACATATCCCGTCTACAATGTTTTAGGTCAAGAGCACACTTATGGCGATTTAAAGGCTGATTCGGATAGTTTGGCTGCAGCCATTGATCAGTTGAATTTGCCAGAAAAATCTCCTGTTGTCGTCTATGGTGGCCAGGAATATGAGATGTTGGCTACTTTTGTAGCGCTGACTAAGTCGGGGCATGCCTATATTCCCATTGACAGCCATTCGGCCTTGGAACGAGTTTCTGCTATTGTAGAAGTTGCAGAGCCAAGCTTGATTATTGCCATTTCAGACTTTCCATTAGAGCAGGTTTCTACACCGATTTTGAATCTAGCTCAGGTTCAAGAAGCCTTTGCTCAAGGGACTAGCTATGAGATCACGCATCCAGTCAAGGGCGATGATAACTATTACATCATCTTTACTTCTGGTACGACTGGTAAGCCAAAGGGAGTGCAGATTTCCCATGATAATCTTCTCAGCTTTACCAACTGGATGATTACGGACAAGGAATTTGCGACGCCAAGTCGTCCACAAATGCTGGCTCAACCGCCTTATTCTTTTGACCTATCTGTCATGTACTGGGCACCAACATTGGCACTAGGTGGTACACTTTTTGCGCTTCCGTCTGCTATCACACAGGACTTCAAGCAACTCTTTGCAACTATCTTTTCATTACCCATCGCTATCTGGACTTCAACACCTTCCTTTGCAGATATGGCCATGTTGTCAGAAGACTTTAATAGCGAGAAAATGCCTGGAATCACGCATTTCTACTTTGATGGTGAAGAATTAACGGTCAAAACAGCTCAAAAACTGCGCGAACGTTTCCCAAATGCCCGTATCATCAATGCTTACGGCCCAACAGAAGCGACAGTGGCTTTGTCAGCAGTTGCCGTCACTGATGAGATGTTGGCGACTCTCAAACGCCTGCCAATCGGCTATACCAAGGCTGATTCTCCAACCTTTATCATTGATGAGGAAGGTAAGAAACTGCCAAATGGTGAGCAGGGAGAAATCATCGTTTCTGGACCAGCTGTTTCAAAAGGCTATATGAACAATCCTGAAAAAACGGCAGAAGCCTTCTTTGAGTTTGAAGGCCTTCCAGCCTACCACACAGGAGATGTGGGAACCATGACAGATGAGGGCTTGCTTCTCTATGGTGGACGGATGGACTTCCAGATTAAGTTTAATGGCTATCGTATTGAGCTTGAAGATGTTTCTCAAAACCTCAACAAGTCTCGCTATATCGAGTCGGCTGTTGCTGTTCCACGTTATAACAAGGACCATAAGGTGCAAAATCTGCTGGCCTATGTCATCCTAAAGGACGGTGTCCGTCAGCAGTTTGAACGTGATATCGATATTACCAAGGCTATCAAGGAAGATTTAGCAGATATCATGATGTCCTATATGATGCCGTCTAAGTTTCTCTATCGAGACAGTTTGCCACTAACGCCTAATGGTAAAATTGACATCAAGGGCTTGATCAATGAGGTAAACAATAGATGATGGAGCTTTACAAACAGCTACCTCATTTGGAACCTTATGGCAATCTTTATTATTTTTTGTACGTGATTGCTGCGACCCTACCGATATTTATCGGGCTCTTTTTCAAGAAACGCTTTGCCTGGTATGAGGTGCTCGTTAGTCTTTTCTTTATCGTCACCATGTTGGTCGGTGGAAAGACGAATCAAATAAGCGCTCTTATCCTTTATGTTATCTGGCAAGTACTGCTTGTATTTTTCTACAAAGGGTACAGGAAACGACGGGATAGTAAGTGGATATTTTACCTAGTTAGCTTTTTATCTCTATTGCCAATAGTCTTTGTGAAAGTATCTCCCGCTATTCATGGACCTCAATCTTTATTTGGCTTTTTAGGGATTTCTTACTTGACCTTTCGTTCAGTTGGGGTCATCGTTGAGTTGAGAGATGGTGTCATCAAGGATGTAACGGTCTGGCAATTCTTGCGTTTTCTTCTCTTTATGCCGACCTTCTCAAGTGGTCCCATTGATCGTTTTAAACGCTTCAATGAAAATTATGAAACCATTCCTGAGAGGAGTGAGCTGATGGATATGCTAGAAGAGGCTGTCAAGTATATTATGCTTGGCTTCCTTTACAAGTTTATCTTGGCTCATATTTTAGGAGAGACATTATTGCCTCCGCTGAAAAATTTGGCCTTGCAGACAGGTGGTTTCTTTAACCTCTATGCTTTAGCGGTCATGTACACCTTTGGTCTGGAGCTCTTCTTTGACTTTGCGGGATATTCTATGTTTGCCTTAGCAATTTCAAACTTGATGGGGATTCATAGTCCCATCAACTTTAACAAACCCTTTTTATCAAGGGATTTAAAAGAGTTTTGGAATCGCTGGCACATGAGTCTGTCTTTCTGGTTCCGTGACTTTGTCTTTATGCGGATGGTCATGGTGTTGACCAGAAAGAAGGTCTTTAAAAATCGCAATGTGACCTCAAGTGTAGCCTATATTCTCAATATGCTGATTATGGGATTTTGGCATGGTGTGACCTGGTACTACATCGCCTATGGACTTTTTCATGGGATTGGGCTGGTCATCAATGACGCTTGGGTTCGTAAGAAAAAAGCACTCAATAAAGAACGGAAAAAAGCTGGAAAGGGTTCCTTACCTGAGAATCGCTGGATTCAGTTGCTTGGCATGGTTGTCACCTTCCATGTCGTGATGGTTTCATTCTTAATCTTTTCTGGATTTTTGAATGATTTATGGTTTAAAAAATAAAAGGATATAAAAAATGGATATCAAATCAGAAGTTATTGAAATTATTGATGAGTTGTTTATGGAAGATGTTTCTGACATGATGGATGAAGATCTTTTTGATGCTGGTGTCTTGGATAGCATGGGAACTGTTGAATTGATTGTTGAGATTGAAAACCGTTTTGACATTCGTGTTCCAGTGACGGAGTTCGGTCGTGATGACTGGAATACGGCTAATAAAATCGTGGAAGGTATCACGGAGTTAAAGAATGCTTAAACGCTTGTGGCTGATCTTTGGGCCCATCTTCATCGCTGGATTTTTGGTTCTTCTACTCATCTTTTTTTATCCAAGTACAACAAGCCATAATCTGACGGAGGAGAAGTACTCTGCAGCTTCCATCAGTAGAGAAAGTTTTAAAGAGAGAAGTCAAAAAGTGAGGGCGCTAACGGATCCCAATATGCGTTTTGTCCCTTTTCTAGGGTCAAGTGAATGGATTCGATTTGATAGTGTCCATCCAGCTGTTTTAGCAGAAAAATACAATCGTCCCTATCGCCCGTACTTTATGGGTCAGGCAGGAGCGGCCTCGCTTAATCAATATTTCGGTTTGCAGCAGATTCTGCCAGAAATCGAGGAAAAGCAGGCGGTGTTTGTCATCTCTCCTCAGTGGTTTACAGAGACGGATTACGAGCCAGCGGCGTTTCAGAGATTCTTTAATAGCGACCAGTTGACAGCTTTTTTGGAAAATCAATCTGGGGACATCTCGGCTAAGCATGCTGCGACGCGTTTGTTGAAGCAGAACCCGAGTGTGGCATTGAAAGGCATCCTTCAAAAGCTTTCAAAAGGAGAGGACTTGTCAGATGCTGATCGACTTATCATCAACGTCTTTGCACGATTCAATGAAAAGCAGTCCTCTCTTTTTGGTCAATTTTCCATTCAGGGGAAACTCAAGTACAAAGAACATGTAGAAAACTATTTAAAAGATCTTCCTGATCAGTTTTCCTATGACACTTTAGAAGAAATTGCCCGTAAGGATGCAGAGGCAAATACGACCAATAACGATATGGGGATGGAGAATCATTTCTACACGTATGAAGTCAAAAAAGACTTAAAAAAATGGGAAGGGTATCAAAAAAATTATAACTTCCTAAAGTCCTCTGAATACAATGATTTGCAGCTGGTTCTCAATCAATTTGCCAAATCAAAAGTCAATGTACTCTTTGTTATCCAGCCCGTCAACAAGAAATGGATGGAATACACAGAACTCAGTGAAGAAATGTATCAACATGCAGTGGAGAAAATTCGTTACCAGCTAGAAAGTCAAGGCTTTACCAACATTGCTGACTTTTCAAAAAACGGAGGAGAACCTTACTTTATCAAGGATACTATCCACTTAGGTTGGTTGGGCTGGTTGGCTTTTGATAAGGTTGTGAATCCCTTCTTGACGGATCCGAAACCAGCTCCAGACTATAAGATGAATGACCGTTTCTTTAGTAAGGACTGGGCGACCTATGATGGAAATATCAAAGATTTTCAATAACAAATCAAAAGAGTTCAAGTGTGAAATGTGCTCTCATGTTCTCCCTTGACTCTTTTTTGATTTGTGATATAATTAACCAGTAAAGAATCGGTGGCTATCTATGCTTTTTACAAAAAAGATAGCTAGGGAAGGAGTAACACATGAGACAGGTTGCACAGGAAATCGATAACTTTTTAAACGAGGTGATCTTGAGATCTGAGAACCAGCATGAAATTCTGATCGGGCATTGCACAAGTGACGTTGCCTTAACTAATACTCAGGAACACATCCTCATGCTCTTATCAGAAGAATCCCTAACCAACTCGGAGTTGGCCCGTCGCCTCAATGTCAGTCAGGCGGCAGTGACCAAGGCTATCAAGTCTTTGGTAAAAGAGGGGATGTTAGAGACATCCAGAGATCCAAAGGATGCACGCGTGATTTTTTATCAGTTGACTGATTTGGCTCAACCAGTAGCGGCGGAACACCACCACCACCATGAGCACACGCTCTCAGCCTATGAACAAGTAGTAAATCAGTTTACTCCAAATGAACAAGAAGTCATCCAGCGGTTTTTAACTGCTTTAGTAGGAGAAATCAAATAATGCGGTATATTACAGTAGAGGACTTGTCTTTCTATTATGACAAGGAACCTGTCCTCGAGCATATCAACTACAGTGTTGATAGTGGGGAGTTTGTCACCCTGACTGGTGAAAATGGGGCTGCCAAGACAACGCTCATCAAGGCGAGTCTAGGCATCTTGCAGCCAAGATTTGGCAAGGTAACCATCTCAAAGACAAATACTCATGGGAAAAAACTTAGGATAGCCTATCTTCCCCAGCAGATTGCCAGTTTTAATGCTGGTTTTCCGAGTACGGTTTATGAATTTGTCAAGTCGGGTCGTTATCCACGGAAGGGCTGGTTCCGTCGCTTGAATGCCCATGATGAGGAGCATATCAAGGCCAGTCTAGACTCAGTTGGTATGTGGGAACACCGTGACAAACGAATTGGCTCCCTCTCTGGAGGCCAAAAGCAACGAGCAGTGATTGCTCGGATGTTTGCTTCTGACCCAGATATCTTTGTCTTGGATGAGCCGACGACAGGGATGGATGCTGGAAGCAAAAATGAATTTTACGAACTCATGCACCACAGTGCTCATCATCATGGCAAGGCTGTTTTGATGATTACCCATGACCCTGAGGAAGTCAAGGACTACGCAGATCGCAATATCCATCTAGTGCGCAATCAAGACTCGCCATGGCGTTGTTTCAACGTTCACGAAAGCGACCAGGAGGTGGAACATGCTTAGTTTGTTATCTTATGACTTCATGCAGCGAGCCTTCTTGGCTGTCATTGCCATGAGTCTCTTTTCTCCAGTCCTTGGGACCTTCCTTATCTTACGTCGTCAGAGTTTGATGAGTGATACACTCAGTCACGTTTCTCTATCAGGGGTAGCCTTTGGTCTGGTTTTGGGGATTTCTCCAACCATTTCAACCATTGCTATTGTCTTGATCGCTGCGGTCTTTCTAGAGTATCTCCGGACAGTCTATAAGAACTTTATGGAAATCGGGACTGCCATCCTCATGTCTACAGGGCTTGCAGTGTCTCTTATCGTGATGAGTAAGGGGAAAAGTTCGAGTTCCATGAGTTTGGACCAATATCTCTTTGGTTCGATTGTAACCATTAGCCAGGAGCAGGTGATTTTCCTCTTTGCCATTGCGGCGGTCGTTTTACTCTTGACTTTCTTATTCTTGCGACCAATGTATATCCTGACTTTTGATGAGGACACGGCCTTTGTGGATGGCTTGCCAGTTCGTACTATGTCTATCCTCTTTAACATGGTGACAGGGGTAGCTATTGCCCTTATGATTCCAGCAGCAGGAGCTCTTTTGGTGTCGACCATTATGGTCTTACCAGCTAGTATTGCCCTTCGTCTGGGGAAAAACTTTAAATCCGTTATGTTGCTAGCCAGTGCGATTGGCTTTTTGGGAATGGTGGCAGGACTTTATATTTCCTACTACGCGGAAACCCCTGCCAGCGCTAGTATCACCATTATCTTTGTAGCTGTCTTTTTGTTAGTCAGTCTACTGAAACGTTTTATCAAATAGGAGAATGAAATGAAAAAAATTAGCTTACTACTGGCTAGTCTATGTGCCCTGTTTTTAGTGGCTTGTTCCAATCAAAAACAGGCAGATGGGAAGCTAAATATCGTGACAACCTTTTACCCTGTCTACGAATTTACCAAGCAAGTCGCAGGAGATACTGCTAATGTAGAACTTCTGATCGGTGCTGGTACAGAACCCCATGAGTATGAACCGTCTGCCAAGGCAGTTGCCAAAATCCAAGATGCAGATACCTTTGTCTATGAAAATGAAAATATGGAAACTTGGGTTCCCAAATTGCTAGAATCCTTGGATAAGAAAAAAGTCAAGACTATCAAGGCGACAGGCAATATGCTGCTCTTACCAGGAGCTGAGGAAGAAGAGGAAGGTCATGATCACGGGGGTGAAGGTCACCATCATGACTACGATCCCCATGTATGGCTCTCACCAGCACGCGCCATCAAACTGGTAGAGCATATCCGTGATAGTTTGTCAGCAGATTATCCTGATAAAAAAGAGGCTTTTGAAAAGAATGCGTCTGCCTATATTGAAAAATTGCAAGCCTTGGACAAGGCCTACACAGAAGGCTTGTCTCAAGCTAAACAAAAGAGCTTCGTAACGCAACACGCAGCCTTTAACTATCTTGCCTTGGACTACGGTCTCAAGCAAGTATCCATCTCAGGTCTCTCACCAGATGCAGAGCCATCAGCAGCACGTTTGGCAGAGTTGACAGAGTATATCAAGAAAAACAAGATTTCTTATATCTACTTTGAAGAAAATGCCTCCCAAGCCCTTGCCAATACCCTTTCCAAAGAAACGGGTGTCAAACTAGATGTGCTCAATCCGCTAGAAAGTCTGACAGAAGAAGCAACCAAGGCTGGTGAGGACTATATCTCTATCATGGAGAAAAACCTCAAGGCTCTCAAGCAGACAACAGATCAAGAAGGACCGGAAATCGAGCCAGAGAAGGAAGAAAACACCAAGACAGTTCACAATGGTTACTTTGAGAATGCAGATGTCAAAGACCGTACCTTGAGTGACTATGCAGGTAACTGGCAGTCAGTTTATCCTTTCCTTGAAGATGGAACTTTTGATCAAGTCTTTGATTACAAGGCTAAGTTGACTGGTAAGATGACCAAGGATGAGTACAAGGCCTACTATAGAAAAGGCTATCAGACAGATGTGACTAAGATCAACATCACGGACAACACTATGGAATTTGTTCAAGGTGGTCAAAGCAAGAAATTCACCTACAAGTATGTCGGCAAGAAAATCTTGACTTATAAGAAAGGCAATCGTGGCGTGCGCTTCCTCTTTGAAGCGACCGATGCGAATGCTGGACAGTTCAAGTATGTTCAGTTTAGCGACCACAATATCGCCCCAGTCAAGGCAGAACATTTCCATATCTTCTTTGGAGGCACCAGCCAAGAAGCTCTCTTTGAAGAGATGGACAACTGGCCAACCTATTACCCAGATAACCTATCTGGTCAAGAAATCGCCCAAGAAATGTTGGCGCATTGATGCAAGAGAAAAATCCCGCAAATCTGCGGGATTTTTTGGGTAGAAACGATCATCCAGTTAGGTTGCGAGACGGCAAACCGCCTCTGCGTAGATGTCCATAGCGCGATAAAGATCGTCTAGGACAGCTGCTTCATTTGCCTGATGTTCAGTTTGTTGTGCTCCTGGGAAAAGAGCGCCAAAGGCTACACAGTTTGGCATGGTGCGGGCAAAGGTAGCACCACCTGATGAGAGAGGAGGAGTTTTATCTCCGGTTTTTTCTTGGTAGACTTGCATAAGGGTAGTAACAAGTTGGCTATCTCTTGCAACATAGAGGGGGGCTAGATAGTCAAATTCTTGGTAGTCAAGTTGGTAGTCTTTGGCGCACTGAGTGAGCTGTGCCACCAGTTTCTCCTTATCTGCTAGCACAGGTATACGTATGTCGATCCGAATTTCGGAGCGATCGGGATTGATGGTCAACCCTGCAACATTAAAGGAAAGGGAACCAGACGGTTCATCAGCAACTTCTCCAAAGATTCCAAGCCCTCTACCATCTTGCCCTGCTTTGTCGGCTAGAAAATGGAGGGCAGGGTGGGGTTGGAGAGGTGCGAGCACACTAGCAAGTCGAATGACTGCATTGACACCTTGACTAGCATCTTTGGCGTGTTTAGGTACTCCAAGTACGGTCACGGTTTGGTCTGTGGTTTGGTGATCAAAATTTGCTTCCTTCAAACCTATACAAACCGCTTCATAAAGAGGACCTTGGTAACTTGCCTTGTCTGGTACGACATTAAAGGCACCTCCGACATCGAGCTTGAGAAGATCAGAGCCGGGGCCATGAAGCTTGACTTGAAGGAGCCCCTTTTCAGCGTATGTCAAAGGAAATGACGAATCCGGTGCAAATCCCATGCTGGCTTGTTCTTCGAGGGCGTTGTAGCGTGCCATACATCTCCAAAGAGTTTCTTCATCCGTACCAAAGATAAAACGCACGCGCTTCTTAAATTGGATGCCTTGGTCAAGCAAGCTTTTCACTGCGTAGAGAGCTGCGAGTGAAGGACCTTTGTCGTCTTGTGCCCCTCGTCCATAGAGTTTGCCTTCTCTGATAGTTGCTTCAAATGGAGGAGATTGCCAATCTAACAAATCTCCTGCAGGCACAACATCCAAGTGGCAGAGGATGGCAAGGAGTTCTCCCTCACCAACCTCTGCATAACCATAATAGCCCTTGGGATCAATATAAGTTTTAAAGCCAAGCTCACGGCAGATTTCCAGCGTCTTTTCTAGAACGTCTTGAATAGCTTGTCCAAAAGGTGTCCCATTTTCCCCTTCTTGGAGGACAGATGGGTAGGAGATGAGGGTCTTTAGACTCTGTATAAAGCTCCGTTTAATGGAGTCAGTGATGTAGACGGTCATTCGTTTTACCTCACACTTTGTTCTAAAGGAATGGTAGGAAGGTACCTAGGATAAGAAGAAGTATGCTCACAATGACAATAACGACAATGAGTTTAGTAACAAATTTCCACCAAGTTCCTAGACTAATACGGCCGAGCGCGAGAGCCCCCATAACGATACCAGAAGTTGGAGCGACAAGGTTGAGTACACCAGATGCAGACTGATAGGCAGTGATGATGAGACTAGGTTTTACATTAACGAACTCACCAAGTGGTGCCATGATTCCCATTGTAGCACTAGCAAGTCCAGATGAAGATGGGATAAGGAATGACATAGGAAGGTAGAAGAGGTAGGTCAAAACGATGAAGGCCTGAGAAGAGAGACCTTGAAGTCCGACTTCACCCCAGTGTAGAATAGTTGCAGTAATCATACCGTCGTTCATGATAACTTGGATACCACGAGCTACTGCACAAATCAAGGCTACGGTGAGAAGATCTGCTGCACCAGCCATAAAGGTAGAGATAATCTTGCTTTCCTTAAGACCGTAAACAACACCAATAAGAATACCCATCACAGCAAAGAGCATCGCACCTTCTGGGAAGTACCAGCTACCGAATGGTAGAGCAGATGAACCGATAGCTCCACCAATAACAGGAAGACCAATCAACCAATTCTTGAAGTCTTCAAATAGAGTGATGTGCAAGTCTACCCAAGGGATAAAGCTGGCGATCATGATGATGAAAGTCAAGATGAACAAGGCAAGAACATGTTTTTGTTTCTTGTTCAAGACAGATGGAGCATTTTCGTTATCAGTGACATTGAAGTGTTTAAGGTCTTCTTCACGTTGAGAGTAGACAAGTGATTTTGTGGGATCCTTTTGAATCTTTTCTGCATAGCGGTAGACAAAGTAAGTACTAATACCTGTCATAACAAACCAGAAGATGATACGAAGGATAACCCCGTCCATAGATGATACACCTGCGGTATCAGAAGCGATAACAGTAGCAAAAGGATTGAGAGTAGAGGCAAGACAGCCGACTTGAGAACCAAGTAGAATGATGGCAACGGCAGTAATGCTATCAAAACCAACAGCCATCATAACAGGAACAAGGAGTGGATAAAATGCCATGGTTTCTTCACCCATACCATAAGTTGTACCTCCAAGCGCAAAGAGGGGCATGAGGATGAGGATCAGCATTTTTTCGCGTCCTTTGTATTTCTTAACAATAGAGGCAATACCAACATCTAATGTGCCTGTCGCATTGACGACACCTAGAAATCCTCCAACCATGAGGATGAAGAAGGCTACGTCAATAGCGGCTTTAGTTGGTTCGTGACCGAGCATCGCCCGAATCGGAGCCATTAGAATATCGTAAATCCCTTGGGGATTAGAGTCAACAGTTTGATAGGTACCTGCAATGAGGCCACCTGCTTCGTTCGTGTCATACTTACCTGCTGGAATGATCCAAGTTAAGATTGCCATGATGGCAATAATAATGATCAAAACAGTGTAAGATGAGGGCATTTGGAACCTTTTTTTTGTTTTTTCACTCATTTGTTTTTCCTCCTAAACTATGCCACAAAGTATAAAAACGAATGATGTTGGTTTACCTGAGTACTCCTGGTTAGAGCTTGTACTTGGGTTAAAATGGCTAGTCTTTAACAATAATTGTTCCGCTTTCGGACTCGATCAAGGCGCCTAGATTGCTGAGGGAAGTGATAACAGCCTTGCCTTCTGGGCGGTTGGTTACAAAATCGATAGCAGCTTCGACTTTTGGTAGCATGCTACCCGGTGCGAATTGTCCTTGTTTGATGTATTCTTTTAGTTGACTGACAGTAACGTGTTCAAGTTTTTCTTGGTCTGGTTTATTGTAGTTGACATAAACATAGTCTACGCCAGTAAGGACGATAAAGAGGTCAGCTTCGACGAGTTCTGCTAGTCGTTGAGACGCAAAGTCTTTGTCGATAACGGCTTCGACCCCACGTAAGTAACCGTTTTCATTTTTAACAACAGGGATACCTCCTCCACCTGCTGCGATGACAACTTGACCATTATCGAGCAAGGTGCGGATGCTGTTGATTTCTTTAATGTCGATTGGTTTTGGTGAAGCCACCACTTTACGCCAGCCACGACCGGCATCTTCTTTGAAGGTTGCTCCTGTTTTTTCGCTCTCAGCTTTGGCATCCTCTTCTGAGTAGAATGGACCGATTGGTTTGGTTGGATTGATAAAGGCAGGGTCTTCCTTGTCTACTATAACTTGGGTAACAACAGAAGCGACATTTTTATCAAGCCCTACATCGAGCAATGCGTTATCAAGAGCACATTGTAGCCAAAAACCGATACTACCCTCGGTCATGGCAACCAAAGAATCAAGGGGGAAGGCAGGGTTTTTTTCCGAATCTGCCATCAAGTGTTGAAGCAAGAGATTACCCACCTGAGGACCATTTCCGTGAGTGATGATCAGTTCATCTCCGTTTTGAATCAACTTGACCAGATGACGAGCTGTTTCTACCAGAGCAGCTTGTTGAGCTTGGGCAGATGGATCAGTGGAGAGGATGGCATTTCCGCCTAAAGCAACGACGATTTTTCTATGAGACATGAGCTCTCCTTCCTTTAATATGGTAAACCTGACAGAACTCCAAGAGCTACAGGCAGGTATGATGATAAAATATGAAGTGGAGGTAGCGTCTTTTTGAAAGACAAATTAGTCATTACTACTAATAAAAGGGGTTGAACGCACAGCCGACGTTTATCAGAATGAGACTAGGAAGCAGGAAGATGACAAGAGTAAGGTGGCAAATCTGTCAAACGGAATCCTTGCTTTCTTTCGCTAGAACTGATAAGCTATCATAGCTTTCGTCTCAACCCCTGTGTTGTGTATACGAGTAAGTTTTATACTTTAGGAATGTAGAGATTTCCAAGAGTAGCAGCCATAACAGCTTTGATAGTGTGCATACGGTTTTCTGCTTGGTCAAAGTGACGAGCATACTTGCTACGGAAGACTTCGTCTGTTACTTCCATTTCTTCTACGCCAAATTTCTCAGCAACATCTTTACCATAAACAGTGTGAGTGTCGTGGAATGCTGGTAAACAGTGGAGGAAGATCAAGTTTTCGTTGTTTGCTTTTTTCACTAAGTCCATATTGACTTGGTAAGGTTTCAAAAGTGCAACGCGTTCTGCGAATTTGTCTTCTTCACCCATAGATACCCAAACGTCTGTATAAAGTACATCTGCACCTTTGACAGCTTCGTCTGCATCTTCAGTGATGAGGATGTGTGCTCCACTTTCTTTAGCAAATCCTTCAGCCAATTCAACGATTTCTTTTTCTGGGAAGAGTTCTTTTGGTGAGAAGATGTGAACGTTAACACCAAGGATAGCACCTGTTACCAGCAAGCTGTTGGCAACGTTGTTACGTCCATCACCACAGTATACCAATGTCAAGCCTTCCAAGCGGCCGAAGTTTTCTTGAACAGTCAAGTAGTCAGCGAGCATTTGAGTTGGGTGCCATTCGTCAGTTAGACCATTCCATACTGGAACACCTGAGAATTCTGCCAATTCTTCAACCATACGTTGGCTGAAGCCGCGGAATTCAATCCCGTCAAACATACGACCCAAAACTTTTGCAGTATCTTCAGTAGATTCTTTTTTACCTAACTGAATGTCATTTGCTCCGAGGTATTCTGGATGAGCACCAAGGTCAATAGCTGCAGTTGTAAAGGCTGCACGTGTACGAGTAGAAGTTTTTTCAAACAGGAGGGCGATATTTTTACCAGCAAGGTAGTGGTGTTGGATATTGCGTTTTTTCAAATCCTTCAAGTGAGCGGAAAGACCGATAAGGTATTCTAACTCTGCGCGAGTAAAGTCTTTTTCTGCTAAAAAGCTGCGTCCTTGGAATACTGAATGTGTCATTCTATTATTTCCTCTTTCTATTTTTTACATTTTTATAGACGAATGTTGAACAGTGACTATACTTCTTCACGTTCAAATGGCATAGACATACAACGAGGTCCACCACGTCCCCGAACCAATTCGCTTCCGCGAATCTTAATTAAGCGAAGCCCGTATTCTTCTAGGATCTTATTGGTAATGGTATTGCGGGCATAAACGACGACTACACCAGGTGCGATGGTCAAAGTGTTGGAGCCATCATTCCATTGTTCACGCGCAGCTGCTACGATATTGCCACCACCGCAACGGATTAAATGAACTTTTTCTACGCCGAGGTTCTTCGCAAGAAGTTCAGCTAAGTCACCTTTTTCTTCAACAATCTTGAGTTTTTCATCTTCATAAGTGACAGAGTAGACACGAAGATCGCCTTCGATTTCTGGGTGAATTGTGAACTTGTCATAGTCAACCATGGTGAAGACAGTATCCAAGTGCATGAATTTACGGTTGTTAGCAAATTCAAATGCCAATACTTTCTTGAAGCCAACATTTTTCTTGAAGATGTTCACCAAGAGTTTTTCAATCGAAGCTGCGTCTGTACGTTGAGAAATACCCACTGCGAGAACGTCTTTAGAAAGAACGAGCTCATCTCCACCTTCGATACGTGTGTCTTCTTCACGGTTGTAGACTAATTCGACTTTTCCACCATAGATTGGATGGTATTTGAAGATGTACTTACCGTAAAGTGTTTCACGGTTACGAGTGTCGGCAAACATGTGGTTAAGTGATACGGCATTACCAATGGTTGCAAATGGGTCGCGAGTGAAGTAGAGGTTTGGCATTGGGTCGATTGCAAATGGATAGTCTGACTCAACCAAGTCAGTTAAGCCTTTTGCTTCTTCAGGAATTTCTGGCAATTCAACTTTTTGAACCCCTGCCATAGTTTTTTCAACCAATTCTTGGTTGTCCTTGATGCCGTGAAGCAATTCACGAATAGCCGCCTTGGTTTGACGACCACGGATGTTGGCTTCGTCTAAGTATTCCTCGATAAATTGATCGCGGATTTCTGGAGAAGTCAATGATTCAGCAGCCAATTGCTCTAGGTAAAGGACCTCAATTCCTTCATCACGAAGAGCTTGAGCAAATGCGTCATGTTCTTTTTGAGCATCTTCCAAGAATGGAATGTCATCAAAAAGAAGCCTTTCGAGATAGTCCGGCAACAAGTTTTCCAACTCTTTGCCTGGACGGTGCAACATAACTTTTTTCAGTTTCCCAATTTCTGAGAATACCTGAATTGGATGTGAAGACATGTGTTTTCCTCCTTAAAAATTTTTACGATGGCACCTTTTTGGTACCGCTTACATTTACGTTATATCATATTCTCAGAGGCGTGTCAATAGTAAAAAATGATTAAAAATTCGGACAAAACAAGGTTTTAGTAGTATTTTATGTTATTATACGATGGCAAAAGGAATTACAGGAAATAAATGTATAAACTTCTACTAAAAAGAATATAATATTTTTTGAAAAAATTATGCTAAATTTCACATTTTAAGAAGAAATGTCCAGATTTTAATTCAGTTCTGACGAGGAATTGAGAGGAGCAGTGATTGAAAGTCGTTTAGAAAATTATATGAAATCTATCTGAAAGCCTTTCTTTTGAATGTCATAAAATGTATATTGTACAAATTATAGAATCTTTTCCGAGTATTTAGGAAGACAGCCTTGTATTATTGACGGTACCTAGATTTTTTGTTATAGTCAACGAGGTAACAACTAGGAAGAAGGGTTTATTCACAAGTTGTGGATAAGTCTAGGGAGAGCAGGACATTCAGCTAATATCCTAGAGGGTTCTTGATAATAGTACCGGCAACTAGTAACTGGCCAGCTTTCTAGTAGAAATCCTAGTGCAGTGGGGATTTGAGCAGAGTTTGCTGAAGGTGATAGGTTCAAAGTCAAAGAGCTGGAGTCTAGAAAAGCTAGTTTTTAGGCATGTTTTCTTATCCACAATCTGTGGATAACTTTGTGAACAAGAGAAATAATCAGAGAAAGAGATACGAGATGATGACGAACATAAAACCACATGGGCCATTACCAAGTCAGGCCCAACTAGCTTATTTAGAGGATGAACTAGCTGCCTTTATCCATTTTGGCCCCAATACCTTTTATGACCAAGAATGGGGAAGTGGGCAAGAGGATCCTAAGCGTTTTAACCCGACCAAGTTGGATGCGCGTGAATGGGTTCGGGTACTCAAAGAAACAGGTTTTAAAAAACTGATTTTGGTGATCAAGCATCACGATGGCTTTGTCCTCTACCCGACAGCCCACACAGATTATTCGGTCAAGGCTAGCCCTTGGAGGGATGGAAAGGGGGACTTGCTTCTCGAGGTTTCTCAAGCTGCAACAGAGTTTGACATGGATATGGGAGTGTATTTATCTCCTTGGGATGCCCATAGTCCCCTCTATCATGTGGACCGAGAAGCGGACTACAATGCCTACTATCTAGCTCAATTGAAGGAAATCTTGTCAAATCCTGCCTATGGTAATGCCGGGAAGTTCGCTGAGGTGTGGATGGATGGTGCTCGAGGCGAAGGGGCCCAGAAAGTCAACTATGAGTTTGAAACTTGGTTTGAAACCATTCGTGACTTGCAGGGCGATTGTTTGATTTTCTCAACTGAAGGGACCAGTATCCGCTGGATTGGAAATGAACGAGGCTATGCAGGGGATCCCTTGTGGCAAAAAGTCAAGCCAGACCAGTTGGGGACCGAGGCGGAATTAGATTATCTACAGCACGGAGACCCCTCAGGTACGCTATTTTCAATCGGGGAGGCAGATGTTTCCCTTCGGTCAGGCTGGTTTTACCATGAGGATCAGGATTCCAAGTCTCTCAAGGAGTTGGTCGAGATTTATATTCACTCGGTAGGGCGGGGAACTCCACTCTTGCTTAATATCCCACCGAACCAAGATGGCCTCTTTGACGAAAAGGATATCCAGCGTCTCTATGAATTTGCTGCCTACCGTGATGAGCTCTATAAAGAAGATTTGGCTTTGGGAGCCAAGGTATCTGGTCCAGCTCTATCACCAGACTTTGCCTGTCATCATCTGACAGATGGACTGGAAACTAGTTTATGGGCAAGTGGTGCAGAGTTGCCAATCCAATTAGAGCTCGATTTAGGGGCACCTAAAACTTTCGATGTGATTGAGCTGAGGGAAGATTTGAAGCTGGGGCAACGCATCGCTGCTTTCCATGTTCAGGTAGAGTTGGATGGTGTCTGGCAGGAGTTTGGATCTGGTTATACTGTTGGCTACAAACGTCTCTTACGAGGATCAGTCGTTGAGGCGCAGAAGATACGTGTGACCATTACAGAGGCACAGGCTTTGCCTTTGTTGACTAAGATTTCACTCTATAAAACACCTACCTTATTGAGAAAAGAAGCTGTTCAGCAACTAGAGTTCTCAGAAAAAAGTCTAGTTGTGACTAAGGGAGAAAATGTCCACTTCACAGTGAAGCGAAGAGAATCTAGCAGTCCTTTGGAAGCTAAGATTTCGATTCAACCAGGGACGGGTGTGCATGGTGTCGCCTATCGGGACGAGACTCAAGTCCTTGCGTTTCAAGTTGGCGAGACTGAAAAAAAGCTAACGATACCAACCTTGTATTTTGCAGGAGATAAAAGCTTAGATTTTTATCTGAATTTGACGGTAGAGGGTCAGCTTGTTGATCAACTTCAAGTCCAAGTTTCATAAAAGAAGAACCTTTGCATGATGCAAAGGTTCTTTTGGTTATGAGTGATTTGGTAGCCAGCTGAGGGTGAAGGTCAGTTGCTCAGCTTTCAAGAGGTCTTGGTGTTGAATGCTAGATACTATGGTCTTGTCCAATCGGCATTCTTTGACAAAGTTGAAATGGCTGTAGTTTTGCTCGGCATGGATATCCAGCCATTTATTTTCCTTAGCCAGGTAGATACGGAGATGGTTAAAGAGAGGAATTCCGAGATCGTAACTTGGTTTGCCCGGACAGGTCGGGTAGAATCCAAGAGCTGACCAGATGTACCAAGCAGAGAGACTACCATTGTCCTCATCGCCAGGATAAGCTTCCCAGCTTGGGTGAAAGGCTTTTTGACGCAAGGTCTTGATGAGTAGAGCAGTGTAGTCAGGGTAGTCACTGTAGCGGAAGAGATAAGGGATGTGGAAGCTCGGTTGGTTGGAAATGGCGATTTGCCCAAAAGGAGCGGTAGCCATCTCGCTCATTTCATGAATCTCGTAACCATAGCCGGTGGTTTCAAAGAGAGGAGCGTCCTGACAGGCTTTCAAAAGATAGTTGCTAAATGCTTCTTTTCCGCCCATAAGCTGAATTAAGCCTGGGATGTCGTGGAGGACGCCTAAAGTCGCTTGAATGGCAGAGCATTCGGCGTAGTCGCGTCCCCAACTATAAGGAGAGAAGTCGGGGCGGAAGTTGCCTTGGCTGTCTCGCGCTCGCATGTAACCTGTCTCAGCGTCAAAGAGATTGCGGTAATTTTGTGATGCAGTTCTATAAGTTTCCGCGATGTCATTCTGACCAAGCTTTTCGGCACAGCTGGCGATACAAAAATCACTATAGGCATAGTCTAGGGTATGGCTGACGCTTTCGTGGTAGTCGGTAGAGAGGTAGCCAATCTCTTGGTATTGGGCTAGTCCGTGGCGGCCATTGATGCCGAGAGGGTCGGACTTAGTGGCTGTTTCAAGCATGGCTTGAAGGAGTTCTTTTTCTAGGTCGGGGGCCATGTCCTTGCAGGCGCTGTCTGCGATAATGCCATCTAAAAGGGTACCAGGCATCATACCCCGTTCGTCTGGAGCTAGCCATTTTGGAAGGAATCCAGTATCGCGGTAGCTATTGAGAAAGCCTTCTAAAAAGAGACGATAGTGTTCCGGTATGATAAGGGCAAAGAGGGGAAATGTAGTCCGGAAGGTATCCCAGAAACCATTGTTGCTAAAGAGGACACCGGGCTTGACAGTACCAGTAGCCAGATCCATGTGGATGGCTTGCCCTGATTCATCAACCTCATAAAATGTCTGCGGGAAGAGGAAGAGTCTGTAAAGGCAGTGGTCAAAGAAGGTTCGGTCAGCCTCTCCTGTCTCGATAACGTCAAAACGATGGAGGAGATTTTCCCAGTCCGCTTTTGCACTTGCTTTACAGCTATCAAAGTCCTTTTGAGGTAGATTAAGCAGAGCTTGAGATGGAGAGATGAAAGAAGTTGCTAGCTGGATTTCAGCCTGACTGCTTGCTAAGTCAATTCGCCAGTCTCCACCTTCTTGGCTGACAGCAAGAATATCCTTGTTCATTTGCAGGGCAGTGAATAGTATCAGCGGACTTTTATTGGTCTCTGTTTTACCTTCTTGTCGTAGGGAAAGAGTTCGCTTATCTACTTGCTTGACTGTCAGTTCATCTGCTGCGTGAAGATAGAGGGAGAGGGCTTTGCCTTGCTTTTGCTCTAAGCGAATAGAAGCGCCATAGCAAGTCGGTGTCAGTTGGGTTTCAATCTGATAGCGCAGGGAGAAAATCTTCAGATAATGAGGTTGGAAGGAGGCTTTTTCGATATCATAAGAAGACTGGCGGTGAAAGAGACTGTCTCCCCCAAGCTGGCCTGTGACAGGTGTCAGGAGTAGCCAAGAGTAGTCCCCAATCCAAGGACTGGGCTGGTGGGTTAATCGAATCCCCTGAAAGATGGGCAGATGCGGATCGAAAAACCAAGCTCCCTCCTGGTCACTGGTCTGGGGAACAAAGTAATTCATCCCAAAAGGAACGCCTGTGTAAGGCAGAGTATTTCCCCGAGAGAAGGCATGCTTGCTAGCAGTACCAAAGCGGGTATCGATGGTTTCAAGTAGTGGTTTCATAGTCTTTCCTTTAGCTGTTTTTCTACATTATATCAGAAAAATGAGGCCTTTAGATACGGGGTTCGAAAGTAAGCAATTTTGTAGAAAAATGACTATCATTTGTGTATGTATTTTCTGTCTCAAAAACTATATACTGAACATGAAACTTGTTTGAAAGAGGAAACTGCACGATGATTTATTCAAAAGAAATTGTCAGAGAGTGGCTAGACGAAGTAGCGGAGCGGGCCAAGGACCATCCGGAGTGGGTGGATGTCTTCGAGCGTTGCTATACAGACACCTTGGACAATACGGTTGAAATCTTAGAAGATGGCTCAACTTTTGTCTTGACTGGGGATATTCCTGCCATGTGGCTTCGGGATTCGACAGCCCAACTCAGACCTTACCTTCATGTGGCTAAAAGAGATCCTCTCTTGCGTCAGACCATTGCTGGTTTGGTTAAACGTCAGATGACCTTGGTGCTCAAGGATCCTTATGCCAACTCCTTCAACATTGAGGAGAACTGGAAGGGTCACCATGAGACTGACCACACAGACCTTAACGGCTGGATTTGGGAACGCAAGTATGAGGTGGACTCGCTTTGCTATCCTTTGCAGTTGGCTTATCTCCTTTGGAAAGAAACTGGCGAGACTAGTCAGTTTGATGAGACTTTTGTCGCAGCGACTAAGGAAATTCTTCATCTTTGGACGGTAGAACAAGACCACAAGAATTCACCTTATCGTTTTGTTCGGGATACAGACCGCAAGGAAGATACTCTGGTAAATGATGGCTTTGGACCTGACTTTGCAGTGACAGGTATGACCTGGTCAGCTTTTCGTCCGAGTGATGACTGCTGTCAGTATAGCTATTTGATTCCGTCCAATATGTTTGCCGTAGTAGTCTTGGGTTATGTCCAAGAAATCTTTGCAGAACTAGACATAGCTGATAGCGAGAGTATTATCGCAGATGCTAAGCGTCTCCAGTCTGAAATCCAAGAAGGGATTGAAAACTACGCCTATACCACTAACAGCAAGGGTGAAAAGATTTACGCCTTTGAAGTGGATGGTTTAGGAAATGCTAGCATCATGGATGACCCAAATGTACCAAGTTTGTTGGCTGCGCCTTATCTGGGTTACTGCGATGTCAACGATGAAGTGTATCAAGCAACTCGTCGCACCATTCTGAGCCCTGAAAATCCATACTTCTATCAAGGGAAATACGCTAGTGGTCTCGGAAGTTCTCATACCTTCTATCGCTATATCTGGCCCATTGCTCTGTCTATCCAAGGATTGACAACAAGAGATAAGGCCGAGAAGAAATTCTTACTCGATCAGCTGGTTGCCTGCGATGGTGGTACAGGTGTCATGCACGAAAGCTTCCACGTGGATGACCCAACGCTCTACTCACGTGAATGGTTCTCTTGGGCCAATATGATGTTTTGTGAGTTGGTTTTGGATTATCTAGATATTCGCTAGTCAGTTCTTTAGTTAGATAGAAATAAAAATTTAAGTTAGAATGAGGTTTTACTTCATGGAAAATGTTGTTGTACATATTATCTCACATAGTCACTGGGATCGTGAGTGGTACTTGCCTTTTGAAAGCCACCGGATGCAGCTGGTGGAATTGTTTGACAATCTTTTTGATCTCTTTGAAAATGACCCTGAGTTCAAGAGTTTCCACTTGGATGGCCAAACCATTGTCCTGGATGACTACTTGGAAATTCGCCCTGAAAATCGCGACAAAGTCCAACGTTACATCGGCGAAGGCAAACTCAAAATTGGTCCCTTTTACATCTTGCAGGATGATTACTTGATTTCAAGTGAAGCCAACGTCCGCAATACCTTGATTGGTCAAGCAGAATGCGCAAAATGGGGCAAATCAACTCAGATTGGTTACTTCCCAGATACCTTTGGAAATATGGGACAAGCTCCCCAAATCCTTCAAAAATCAGGTATTCACGTGGCAGCTTTTGGGCGTGGTGTGAAGCCGATTGGATTTGACAACCAAGTCCTCGAAGATGAGCAGTTTACTTCCCAGTTTTCAGAAATGTACTGGCAGGGTGCAGACGGAAGTCGTGTTCTCGGTATCCTCTTTGCCAACTGGTACAGTAACGGGAATGAAATCCCTGTTGATAAGGATAAAGCCCTGGCCTTCTGGAAACAAAAATTGTCAGACGTGCGTGACTATGCTTCGACCAACCAGTGGTTGATGATGAACGGATGTGACCACCAGCCTGTACAGAGGAATCTGAGTGAAGCCATTCGTGTGGCCAATGAACTCTTCCCAGATGTGACCTTTGTGCATAGTTCCTTTGATGACTATGTCCATGCAGTAGAAAGTGCTCTACCTGAGCAACTATCTACCGTTACGGGTGAGTTGACGAGCCAGGAAACAGATGGCTGGTACACACTTGCCAACACTTCTTCATCACGGATTTACCTCAAACAAGCCTTCCAAGAAAATAGCAATCTGCTAGAACAAGTGGTGGAACCATTGACTGTCATCACTGGCGGCCGCAACCATAAGGACCAGCTGACCTATGCTTGGAAAGCCCTTCTACAAAATGCGCCCCATGACAGTATCTGTGGCTGTAGCGTGGACGAGGTTCACCGTGAGATGGAGACACGTTTTGCCAAGGTTAACCAAGTTGGAAATTTCGTTAAGACCAACCTTCTCAACGAGTGGAAGGGCAAAATCGCAACTCACGAAGCGCAAAGCGACCATCTCTTTACCGTCATCAACACAGGATTGCATGACAAGGTTGACACTGTCAGCACAGTGATTGATGTGGCGACTTGTGATTTCAAAGAATTGCACCCAACAGAAGGCTATAAGAAGATGGCAGCCTTGACCTTGCCAAGCTACCGTGTCGAAGACTTGGAAGGGCATGCTGTAGAAGCGAAAATCGAAGATCTGGGAGCTAATTTTGAGTATGATTTGCCAAAAGACAAGTTCCGTCAGGCTCGTATCGCTCGACAAGTGCGCGTGACAGTGCCTGTTCATCTGGCACCACTTTCTTGGACAACCTTCCAATTGCTTGAAGGAGAACAAGAACACCGTGACGGTATTTACCAAAATGGAGTGATTGATACACCATTTGTAACGGTCAGTGTGGATGAAAATATCACAGTCTACGACAAGACAACTCATGAAGCGTATGAAGATGTTGTTCGCTTTGAAGACCGTGGTGACATCGGAAATGAGTACATCTATTTCCAACCAAAAGGAACAGAACCTATCTACGCCGAGCTGAAAGGCTATGAGGTCTTGGAAAATACAGCTCGTTTTGCCAAGATTTTGCTCAAGCATGAATTGACAATTCCAGTAAGTGCAGACGAAAAACTGGATGCGGAACAAAGAGGCATCATCGAGTTTATGACGCGTGAAGCTGGACGCTCAGATGAATTGACAAGCATTCTTCTTGAAACAGAGATGACCGTCTTTGTTGACAATCCACAAATTCGCTTTAAGACTCGCTTTACTAACACTGCCAAAGATCACCGCATCCGTCTCTTGGTCAAGACCCATAACACGCGTCCAAGCAATGACTCTGAAAGCATCTATGAGGTGGTGACAAGACCAAATAAACCAGCAGCTTCATGGGAAAATCCTGAAAACCCTCAACACCAACAAGCCTTTGTCAGCCTTTATGATGATGAAAAAGGAGTGACAGTGGCAAATAAAGGATTGCATGAGTATGAAATCCTTGGAGATGACATCATTGCAGTGACCATTCTTCGTGCCTCAGGTGAGTTAGGTGACTGGGGTTACTTCCCGACACCAGAGGCTCAGTGCTTGCGTGAGTTTGAAGTCGAGTTTACACTTGAGTGCCACCAAGCAGGGGAACGCTTCTCAGCCTTCCGTCGTGCCAAAGCCTTCCAAACACCATTCACTGGTCTTCAAGTTGCTAAACAAGAAGGAAGTGTGGCAGCGACTGGCAGCCTCTTGAGCCATGCGGCGCTCAGCTTGCCACAAGTCTGCCCGACAGCCTTTAAAGTTGCTGAAAATGAAGAAGGATATGTACTCCGTTACTACAATATGAGTCAAGAAAATGTGCGTATATCAGAACACCAACAAACCATTTTGGACTTGCTTGAACGACCATATTCAGTTCATTCAGGACTCTTAGCACCACAAGAAATTCGCACAGAATTGATCAAAAAAGAAGACATTTAACAGTTTTAAAGTGTTTGATAACTAATACTATGAGATAGAAAGGAGGGGCGAAAGAGTAAGTACTAACTACTGCTTCGCCCCTTTTTATGGGAAGAACAATGACCATTGCAACCATTGATATCGGAGGGACAGGGATTAAGTTTGCCAGTCTAACTCCTGATGGAAAAATACTAGATAAGACAAGTACTCCGACACCAGAAAGTTTGGAAGATTTACTAACTTGGCTAGACCAACGCTTGTCAGAGCAAGATTATAGTGGGATCGCTATGAGTGTTCCAGGAGCGGTCAATCAAGAAACAGGTGTGATTGAGGGAATCAGTGCCGTACCTTATATTCATGGCTTTTCTTGGTATGAGGCCCTTGCTCATCATCAGCTACCTATCCATCTAGAAAATGATGCCAACTGTGTTGGACTTAGTGAACTGCTGGCTCACCCAGAGATTGAAAATGCAGCCTGTGTCGTTATTGGGACAGGAATCGGCGGTGCCATGATTATCAATGGCAAGCTTCACCGAGGTCGCCACGGCTTGGGAGGAGAATTTGGCTACATGACAACCATTGAACCAGCAGAAAAGCTTAACAACTGGTCGCAACTAGCGTCAACTGGCAATATGGTGCGATACGTGATTGAAAAATCTGGTCAGACTGACTGGGACGGTCGCAAGATTTACCAAGAGGCCGCAGCAGGCAATGCTCTTTGTCAAGAAGCGATTGAGCGCATGAATCGTAATCTGGCGCAAGGCTTGCTCAATATCCAGTATCTCATCGATCCAGATGTCATTAGTCTAGGGGGCTCTATCAGCCAAAATCCAGACTTCATCCAAGGTGTCAAGAAGGCTGTCGATAACTTTGTCGAGACCTACGAAGAATACACGGTCGCACCCGTTATCCAGGCCTGCACCTATCATGCAGATGCCAATCTTTACGGTGCCCTAGTCAACTGGCTACAGGAGGAAAACCAATGGTAAGATTTACAGGACTTAGTCCCAAACAAACTCAGGCAATCGACTTGCTGACAAAACATATCTCTTTACCAGATGTGGAAGTGGCTGTCACTCAGTCTGACCAAACGTCTATCTCGATTATAGGTCAAGGTGGACACTATCAACTAACCTATCGCAAACCTCACCAACTTTACCGTGCCTTGTCAGTGCTAGCAACAGCTCTAGCAGAAGCTGACAAAGTAGAGATTGAAGAGAAGGCGGCTTATGAAGATTTGGCCTA
Organism: Streptococcus sp. 5905; assembly: GCF_013276505.1. NCBI lineage: Bacteria > Bacillati > Bacillota > Bacilli > Lactobacillales > Streptococcaceae > Streptococcus > Streptococcus sp. 5905. Next base: position 291,530 of record NZ_VMLC01000003.1, on the reverse strand, counting down.
CATGGCAGACTGTTCTCGAAATGCGGTGCTGAATGTGGCTTCTGCCAAGCAGATGATTGAGGTCTTGGCTCTCATGGGCTACTCAACCTTTGAGCTTTATATGGAAGACACCTACCAGATTGAGGGGCAGCCATATTTTGGTTACTTCCGTGGCGCCTATTCAGCTGAGGAGTTGCAGGAAATCGAATCCTACGCCCAGCAGTTTGACATGGCTTTTGTGCCCTGTATCCAGACCTTGGCCCACTTGTCGGCTTTTGTCAAATGGGGTGTCAAAGAAGTGCAAGAACTCCGTGATGTAGAGGACATTCTCCTTATTGGCGAAGAAAAGGTTTATGATTTGATTGATGGCATGTTTGCCACTCTGTCAAAACTGCAGACTCGCAAGGTCAATATCGGGATGGACGAGGCCCACTTGGTTGGTTTGGGACGCTACCTCATATTGAACGGTGTTGTGGACCGTAGTCTCCTCATGTGCCAACACTTGGAGCGCGTGCTGGATATTGCTGACAAGTATGGTTTCCACTGCCAGATGTGGAGTGATATGTTCTTCAAACTCATGTCAGCGGATGGTCAGTACGACCGTGATGTGGAAATTCCTGAGGAAACTCGTGTCTACCTAGACCGTCTCAAAGACCGTGTAACCTTGGTTTACTGGGATTATTATCAGGATAGTGAGGAAAAATACAACCGTAATTTCCGCAACCACCACAAGATTAGCCATGACCTTGCCTTTGCAGGTGGAGCTTGGAAGTGGATCGGTTTTACGCCTCACAACCATTTCAGCCGTCTAGTGGCTATCGAGGCCAACAAAGCCTGTCGTGTTAATCAGATAAAAGAAGTCATCGTGACGGGTTGGGGGGACAATGGTGGTGAGACAGCTCAATTTTCTATCCTGCCAAGCTTGCAAATCTGGGCAGAACTTAGCTACCGCGATAACCTAGACCGTTTGTCTGCTCACTTCAAGACCAATACAGGTCTATCAGTTGAGGACTTCATGCAGATTGACCTAGCTAACCTCTTGCCAGACCTACCAGGCAATCTCAGCGGGATCAATCCCAACCGCTATGTCTTTTATCAGGATGTTCTCTGTCCGATTCTTGATCGACACATGACACCTGAACAGGACAAGCCCCACTTTGCCCAAGCTGCTGAGATTCTGTCAGAAATTAAAGACAAAGCAGGCATCTACGCTTATCTCTTTGAAACTCAGGCTCAGTTGAATGCTATTTTAAGTAGTAAGGTTGATGTTGGACGACGCATTCGTGAAACTTATAAAGTCGGTAACAAAGTCAGCTTGCAGCAAATCGCCAGACAAGAATTACCAAAACTCAGAAGCGAGATTGAACACTTCCATGCCCTCTTTAGCCGTCAATGGTTGAAAGAAAACAAGGTCTTTGGCTTGGATACAGTCGATATCCGTATGGGCGGACTCTTGCAACGAATCAAGCGCGCAGAGAGTCGCATTGAGGCTTATCTGGCAGGTCAGATTGACTGCATTGACGAGCTAGAAGTTGAAATTCTACCATTTACTGATTTCTACGCAGACAGGGACTTTGCAGCCACAACAGCCAACCAGTGGCATACCATTGTGACAGCATCGACGATTTATACGACCTAAAGGCATTTATCACAAACAGTTAAACATCTCCTTTTAAATACATGGAGATGTTTTTTGATTTGGAGATAGGGAAGGAGTATAATGAAGGTAGAAAGATAGTTTGGAGGTCTGACCATGAAAAAGCTACTACTAGTCCTAGCTACTAGCATGCTAGTCTTATCTGCCTGCCATAAAATGACAGAGGATGGAGCAACTAGTCCGTCAATACCAAGGGAGCAACAAACCAAGGAAACAACCAACTATTTTCACTATTTAGCAGATTCCTATCAAAAGGCTCTTTCGCACGAAAAAGAATCCAAGGATACAAGTGTTCAGTCACCTGTGGCTGCCACAGTTGCAGCCATGGAAGAACTCCAGTTATCTAATCCGACTGATCAAGCCTTGATTATGAAGAATTACTTGGATTTTCAGAAGCTAATCCAATACAATACTGAAAAGTGGGAGGAAGAGTTTGCAAGTTGGGCTTCTTCTATGGGGCAGTCCTATCATAGACTAGAGCATAGAAACTTTGATGAAAAAAATGAACTAATCAAAAAATTAGAAACAACAACTGTGTCTCAGAAAAGTGTCAAATGGAATGTTTTTGGAGTATCGAGTGACAATGCTTATGACTACTTGGCTTTGGATGCCTACTATGACAATCAGGACAAACATTTCTACCTATTTACACTGAAGGATGGGCAAGCACAGGTCTTGCATGCCGATAAGACACTGGAAACTATCCCTACTGCAAATTTTGAAGAGACTGAAAACACAGATTTAGCGCAACGTTTTAAGGAATTTCTATTAAAAACAAGTGTAACTACAGAGAGCGAGCCAGATACAGATAATAGTTCTTTAATAGAAAAGATAAAAACAGCCATGGAATCCTATTCGGATAGTAAAGGTGAAAGATTTAAGTCAACTAACTTGGCCACCTACGGTAATTACTATGGACTTGCAGTGCCAGACCAGATAATGCAATTTGGGCAAGTGGATGGGATGAATTATACTTTTAAATGGTATGGCTATATTGCAGGTTCAGGTTCTAGGCGGTTCGATATCCTAGCTTGCTATGTGAATGAAGCAGGGACAGAGGTGATTCTCTTTGGCTACAAGGATGGTAATCCTGCTCTTTTACACACCGAAGGAAGACCAGAGATTGATAAAAATGAATCAGGGGCTATCATAAACGCCCAGGTTCATTTTGTCGAGTTTCATCACCCAATATTAGAACAAGTTTTCAATTAATAAAGCGGAAATACACTTATCATATGCAGAGTGTTTCTCGTGAAACCTATTTCTTATAAAAAACTTCTCCACATAAAATAATTTGTGGAGTTTTTTCTATAATTAGTAGTTTAACCTGACCTTCAAATAGGAGTATACTAATAATGTAATCGTTATCAAACCTAAAAATTCGATAGAATCAGTTTTTAGGAATAAAAAGGGAGGAAATTATGAAAAAGTTTTCAAAGACCTTGAGAGATAACTGGATTTTTCTCTTGATGGTTTTACCAGGGGCTCTCTGGCTGATTCTATTCTTTTACATTCCAGTATTTGGGAATGTGGTCGCCTTTAAAGACTACCATATGACCAGTAATGGTTTCATAGATAGTATTGTGAATAGTAAATGGGTCGGGTTAGATAATTTCAGATTCTTGTTTAGTTCAAAAGATGCCTTTATCATCACTCGAAATACTGTTCTTTACAATCTCGGCTTCATCTTTATCGGTTTGATTGTATCAGTAGGGATTGCCATTATCCTCAGTGAGCTTCGCTCTAAGAGAATGGTTAAGATTTTCCAAACGTCTATGTTGTTCCCTTACTTCTTGTCATGGGTTATCATCAGTTTCTTTACAGATGCCTTCCTAAACATTGACAAAGGGGTTTTCAACCATTTCCTAACATCCATTGGCATGAAGGAAGTCAACTTCTATGCTGACTTAGGCATTTGGCCATATCTTCTCCTTTTCCTAGGAATTTGGAAAGGCTTTGGATATAGCAGTGTCATGTACTATGCGACAATCATGGGAATTGACCCAACCTACTACGAAGCAGCAACAGTGGACGGGGCTAGCAAGTGGCAACGTATTCGCAACGTAACCATTCCTCAGTTGACTCCACTTGTGACAGTTTTGACTATCCTTGCAGTCGGAAATATCTTCCGTGCAGACTTCGGTCTCTTCTATCAAATCCCACACAATGCTGGTCAGCTTTACAATGTAACCAACGTTTTGGACGTATATGTCTTTAATGGTTTGACTCAGACAGCAGATATCGGTATGGCTTCAGCAGCCGGTCTCTACCAATCCGTAGTCGGTTTGATACTGGTTATCCTATCAAACTTGCTTGCAAGACGAGTCGATCCAAACTCAGCTTTGTTCTAGAAAGGAGGAGAATATGGCAGAAAAGAAAATTAAAAAAGAAAAAATCGATAATGTCGGCATTCACTCCTTCAGCAAGAAAGCGGATATCTTCTTTAGTATTATCTCTGGTTTAATCGCTCTTTCTTGTATCTTGCCCTTTATCTTCGTTATCATCATTTCGGTGACAGACGAAAAGAGCATCCTCCAGTATGGATATAGCTTTTTCCCTTCGAAGTTCGGTGTAGATGGATTCCAGTTCCTAGCTCAGTTTAAAGATAAGATCCTCCAAGCGCTCTTTATCTCAGTTTTTGTAACCGTAGTCGGAACAGTGACCAACGTCTTCATTACAACCACCTATGCCTACGCCATCTCACGTACAACCTTTAAGTACCGCAGATTCTTCACAATCTTTGCCCTTCTTAGTATGTTGTTCAATGCTGGTTTGGTACCAGGCTATATCGTGGTGACTCGTTTGCTTCAACTTGGTGATACGGTTTGGGCCTTGATTGTTCCAATGCTCCTCTCACCATTCAACATCATCTTGATGCGTTCCTTCTTCAAGAAGACCATTCCAGAAGCCATTCTCGAATCCGCTCGTATCGATGGTGCCAGTGAAGCACGGATCTTCTTCCAGATCTGTTTACCATTGTCACTTCCAGGTATCGCAACCATCACGCTTTTGACAGCTCTTGGTTTCTGGAACGACTGGTTCAACGCCCTTCTTTACATCAAGAGTGATAACTTGTATCCATTGCAATATTTGCTCATGCAAATTCAGCAAAATATGGACTACATTGCAAAAGCAGTCGGCCTATCTGGCCAACTGGGGGTTGCTCTACCGAAAGAAACAGGACGTATGGCCATGGTTGTGGTTGCAACCCTTCCGATTGCCATTTTGTATCCATTCTTCCAACGCTACTTTGTTAAAGGTTTGACTATCGGTGGTGTGAAAGAATAGCACTTGCTGAGAAACACCGTTTCTCCCTTCCCAACTTCATCTTAGTGACTGAAGTTACAAATCATTAAATCGTTTATAAGTTTTAAAAATAAAAAAAGGAGTTTTTATCATGAAAAACTGGAAAAAATATGCTTTTGCATCTGCTAGCGTAGTCGCTTTGGCTGCAAGTCTTGCTGCTTGTGGAAACCTTTCAGGTAACAACAAAAAAGCTGCTGACTCAGCTTCAGGTGACAAACCTGTTCTTAAAATGTACCAAATTGGTGACAAACCAGATAACTTGGATGAATTGCTAGAAAATGCCAACAAAATCATCGAAGAAAAAGTTGGTGCTAAATTGGATATCCAATACCTTGGATGGGGTGACTACGGTAAGAAAATGTCAGTTATCACATCATCAGGTGAAAACTACGATATCGCTTTTGCAGATAACTATGTTGTAAATGCTCAAAAAGGTGCTTACGCTGACTTGACTGATTTGTACAAGAAAGAAGGAGCAGAGCTTTACAAAGCACTTGACCCAGCTTACATCAAAGGGAACACTGTAAACGGTAAGATTTACGCTGTTCCAGTTGCAGCCAACGTTGCATCATCTCAAAACTTTGCCTTTAACGGCGCTCTTCTTGCCAAATATGGCATTGATATTTCAGGTGTCACTTCATACGAAACACTTGAACCAGTCTTGAAACAAATCAAAGAAAAAGCTCCAGACGTAGTACCATTTGCGGTTACGAAGAACTTCATCCCATCTGATAACTTTGACTACCCAGTACCAAACGGACTTCCATTCGTTATCGACCTTGAAGGAGACACTACTAAGATTGTAAACCGTTACGAAGTACCTCGTTTCAAAGAACACTTGAAGACTCTTCACAAATTCTATGAAGCAGGATACATTCCAAAAGACGTAGCAACAAGCGACACTTCATTTGACCTTCAACAAGATACTTGGTTCGTTCGTGAAGAAACAGTAGGACCAGCTGACTACGGTAACAGCTTGCTCTCACGTGTTGCTAATAAAGATATCCAAATCAAACCAATCACTAACTTTATCAAGAAAAACCAAACAACACAAGTTGCTAACTTTGTCATCTCAAACAACTCTAAGAACAAAGAAAAATCAATGGAAGTGTTGAACCTCTTGAACACTAACCCAGAACTCTTGAACGGTCTTGTTTACGGTCCAGAAGGCAAGAACTGGGAAAAAGTTGAAGGTAAAGAAAACCGTGTCCGCGTCCTTGATGCTTACAAAGGAAACACTCACATGTCAGGTTGGAACACTGGTAACAACTGGATCCTTTACATCAACGAAAACGTTACAGACCAACAAATCGAAGATTCTAAGAAACAATTGGCAGAAGCTAAAGAATCTCCAGCGCTTGGATTCATCTTTAACACTGACAGTGTGAAATCTGAAATTTCAGCAATCTCTAACACAATGCAACAATTCGATACAGCTATCAACACTGGTACTGTAGACCCAGATAAAGCAATCCCAGAATTAATGGAAAAATTGAAATCTGAAGGTGCCTACGAAAAAGTATTGAACGAAATGCAAAAACAATACGACGAATTCTTGAAAAACAAAAAATCATAAGATCAATTGATTTCGTGTATTCATTCCTAATTCCTAAAAATGTGATCACTGCCTTCCTTAGTTCTCTAGGGGAGGTAGTGATTTTTAGGATGTAAAAATGAAAGTAGCAATTCTGAGAGTTTAGGTGATGGGATACACATATATCTACAGGAGGTCTATCATGAAAAGGTATCGTCTTCTTTTTAAAATGAGTGGTGTCTTCTCTTACCTATTTTTCGTATTTGGTCTTTCTCAGCTGACTCTTATCGTCCAAAACTATTGGCAATTTTCTTCTCAGATAGGAAATTTCTTCTGGATTCGAAATATCTTGAGCTTGCTATTTAGTGGAGTCATGATTGGGATTCTTGTTAAGACAGGCCATGGCTATCTCTTTCGCGTTTCGAGAAAAAAATGGCTCTGGTATTCAATCCTAACAGCCCTAGTAGCGGTAGCTCATATATTTTTTAATATTCAAACAGCTAAACATGTCCAGTCAACTGCTGAAGGTTGGGCCGTATTGATTGGTTATAGTGGGACTAACTTTGCCGAGTTAGGTATCTATATAACCCTGTTCTTTCTGGTTCCACTGATGGAAGAGTTGCTCTATAGAGGATTACTTCAACACGCCTTTTTTAAAGATTCGAGATTTGGTCTTGATTTGCTTCTTCCGTCCATTTTGTTTGCTCTCCCTCATTTTTCAAGCCTGCCTAGTCTGTTAGATATCTTCGTCTTTACAACATTTGGAATCATGTTTGCTGGTTTGACCCGCTATACTAAGAGCATTTATCCTTCCTATGCGGTGCATGTGATTAATAATATCGTAGCGACATTACCATTTTTGCTGACTTTTTTACATAGGGTGTTTGGGTAAAATATTAGCATGAGAGTTAGGAATTATAGTTTTTCAATTTATAAGCGAGTTTCAGGAGGAAAATGAGAATGACACCATTAAAATGGTTCGCTGGAGGTAGAGAAAGGCGTTGTGAAGCGATGACCATCATTGATTATCTATTGGAAGATATAAAGGATGTGCCTCAACTTACTCCCTTGAAAAATCAGTTAGTGATTTATAAAAAACGATTAGAGGATGATGGGACCTCTACTCCATTTATTCTGAGCCAAATGAACGTTGACATCTCACGTGTGTTGATTGACAATAAGCTGATTCTGTCAGAAAGTCAAGCTAAGCAAATCAAGAAATTGAGAGAATTATCTGCGATTCGGTATGGGTACTGATGAAGTGCAGTGGCAGGTCTCTCTATATAATTTCCAGTCAAATAAATTGCATTCGTTTTCCCAAGTGGGTATACTAGTATAGTTAGATGAAAAATTCTGAAAATTTAAGAATAGAAAAGAGAACAAATCTTATGGCAAAAGATATTCGTGTCTTACTTTACTACCTCTATACTCCAATTGAAAATGCAGAGCAATTTGCGGCGGATCACTTGGCTTTCTGTAAATCAATCGGCCTCAAAGGACGTATCCTAGTCGCTGACGAGGGAATCAACGGAACCGTTTCAGGTGATTACGAAACAACTCAAAAATACATGGACTATGTTCACAGCCTTCCAGGCATGGAAGACCTCTGGTTCAAGATTGACGAAGAAAGTGAACAAGCTTTTAAGAAGATGTTTGTTCGCTACAAGAAAGAGATTGTCCACCTTGGTTTGGAAGACAACGATTTTGATAACGACATTAACCCACTTGAAACAACAGGTGCTTACTTGTCTCCAAAAGAGTTCAAAGAAGCCCTTCTTGATGAAGATACAGTTGTCCTTGACACACGTAATGATTATGAGTACGACCTAGGGCACTTCCGTGGGGCTATTCGCCCAGACATCCGCAACTTCCGTGAGTTGCCACAATGGGTTCGTGACAACAAGGAAAAATTCATGGACAAGCGCGTGGTTGTTTACTGTACTGGTGGTGTTCGCTGTGAGAAATTCTCAGGCTGGATGGTGCGTGAAGGCTACAAAGATGTCGGTCAGCTTCATGGCGGTATCGCAACTTACGGTAAAGATCCAGAAGTTCAAGGTGAGCTTTGGGATGGGAAAATGTACGTCTTTGACGAGCGTATCGCAGTCGATGTCAACCATGTTAACCCAACCATCGTAGGGAAAGACTGGTTTGATGGAACACCATGTGAACGCTATGTCAACTGTGGAAATCCTTTCTGTAACCGTCGTATCCTAACATCAGAAGAAAATGAAGACAAGTACCTTCGTGGCTGCTCACACGAGTGTCGTGTTCACCCACGTAACCGCTATGTTTCAGAAAATGAATTGACACAAGCAGAAGTTGTTGAGCGCCTAGCAGCTATCGGTGAAAGCTTGGATCAAGTCGCCTCAGTATAAAGTAAACAGCCTTCAGGGGCTGTTTTTCTATGCTTTTTATCTAAAAATCTAAAGTTTGTTTCTGTATCTTTCAGGAAAATAGGTTATACTATATGTAAACGATTTCAAAGGAGGCCAGTTATGGCGAAAACATTTTTTATCCCAAATAAAGAAAGCATTCTAGGACAACAGGAGATTTTGACTGCCAAGTCCATCTTGTCCTTGGTGGAGGACTTGGAGTCACACAGTTATGATGCGGTCTATCTCCGTCAGCCTCTTAACCGTCTCGAGTATATCGAGTGTGGGATTGTAGGCCAGTCGCAATTTCTCTTCAAGGTCAACTATGCGGATAGTCGAAAAGGTTATCAAGTGGTGATCCCAGATTTTCTTACTAGAGCGGACTGGGAGATTGTAGAGACTCTCCTCCAGGCCCTATCTGGCAAGTTGGGGGAAGCGGTAGAAGGGCTAGAAGGATTTGACTTTGAAGCTTATTTCCGACAAACGGTCAAGCATTATCTAGCTGATAAGGCGACTCGTCTAGTCTATTGCCAAGGACTCTTGGCCCCTATCTATCTCAACAAGGAATACCTCGAGAGCTTTTTGGCTGAGGATGGATTGGCACGTTTTGAAGAGTTGGTCAAGAAGGTCCAAGGCTCTGATGCTTACCTTGCCAGTGTGAAATTTTACCCAGATGCTCAAGGTAAGGTGCACGGTATCTATCACCTGGCTCAGGGAGTCAAGACGATTTTGCCAAAGGAACCCTTTGTACCAGTGCCTTATACCGAGCAGCTGGCAGGCAAGGAGCTTGTTTGGGAGATTGACCTAGTGAAGATTTCTGGCGATGGTTCAAAAGCAGAAGACTATGAAGCCATCGCTCGCTTGGATTATGAAAAATTCCTAGAGTCACTACCAAAAGCATTTTACCAGCAATTAGATGCTAATCAATTAGAAATTCAACCCATTCTAGGAAAAGATTTTGAGGAATTGGTAAGCACCGAGTAGCCATTGTTCAAAAAAGAGTAAGCATAAAAATCCCTGTCATTAACAAATGGCAGGGATTTTGGTTAAAAGAAGGTCAGGATGCGAAGGTAGTCCACTGTCAGCGCAAGTTCTGCAATGAAGAAGGGCAAGAGAATGGCACCATCAAGTAAGACAGCTAGCAGGAATCGATAAAATGGGTCGAGGCTACTGGTCTTACTTGGCTTGCTAATCACAAAGAGATTGCCAAGGGCAAAGATGGCCATGCTTAGAAGAGTGAGGATACCAGCAAATCGCAAGCCGCCAAAGAGTGCAAAGAAACTTGCTAGAGCCGTTAGGACAAGCGGGATAGCAAAGAGTCTGCTATACCGATCAAAGGCTTCTTGGAATGTAAAGTCGCTCTCCTGATCCAGCACACGTCGGACAGTAAAGCCTCCCAAAATGATGGAAAAGTAAAATAAAGCGCTAGCGACCAAGATAGAAAGTCCAGCAAAGAGATCTAAAGGTGGGAGCTGGTTAGGAGAGCTATTAGCCATAGAAATCATATAGCCATAGTAGAGGCGCTTGACATGATAGATACTAAAGAAAAGGTTGACCGAAGACAGCAAGGTGAGTAGGGCAAAGACACTATAACGATGCCTTTGGTCCCTAGTCTTGCTAGCGGTTGGTTCTTGGATAGCGTCTAGTAACCAAGTCCAAAATAGTGCGATTTCTTCTTTGAATCGAGCAGTTTTGCGGGGGTCAATGTCTGGGATATAGGGACTCTCTAAAGCCTTGCTGAGGATGCTTTTCTCTTTTACAGAGTTTTCTTGGTTGCGTTCCTCTTCAGCTTTCCCTTCCCCCTGTTCCTCGCTTTGGGTTTCTTCTATCGTTTCTGGATCTTCCTCCTCATGCCTTTCCGACTCTTTAGGTGAGACAGGTGTTTCTTGACTTGCTTGTGGTTCGGTCTCCACAGTTTCCGAAGTCTCTGGTTGGTCGGGTTGGATTTCCGATTTCGTCTGAGCTGATTTCTTTTCAAGATCGGCGCTTTCAAACCATTCTTGTGTCATGGTGGGACCTCCTTTTTTATGGTCGTTTTCTATCTTTAGACTAGCAGATGAAAGCGTTTTTGTCAATGGTTTCTAGATGGAGAAGAGTACTCTTCTTTTGGTAGGTAGATATCTTGGTTGGCTTTTGCAATGAGTAGGTCCTTGACATCGGCTTTTTCCGTTTTATAAGGGTTGGCAAGTTCATTCTCTTTTTGTCCACGATGTTCTTCTTTGGGTTTACGATAGATACCGCCATGCTGAGAAGAAATATCTAGATTGATACGGTCGGTCTCTTTCTGGGAGAGAATGAGTTGTAGAGTGGAATGGGCCTCTAGCGCAACCTTGCCGCGAACCTGGATATTTTCAGCATAGATGTGTGCTCCCTCCGTCTTGACCTGACTATCTGTCAATTCGGTATCAAAGATATTGATGATATGAGGTGCCGTTAGTGTGCTGTTCTTGATAGAACTTTCTGTTAGTCTTAAGAGATAGCCTTTTGTTTTGATGGTTGCATTTTCAAGGTTGGCTTGACGAATATTAGTTTGTCCACGATTGGCTGAGACGGTGATAGCTTGCAGCTTTCTTCCTTTGGGTAGGGAGAGAACGACTTCGTCAAAACGATTAGAATAGTTGCTGGCGATACGAAGTAGGCTTTCGATTCCTGAACCGAGAAAACGATGTTGGGAGGCTTGTTTGTCAGTGACGCTCAGTGTTTTGTCACTCATACCAGTAGTCAAATCGTGACGACCAGACACCGAAGGATGATAGGTGATATGGATCTTGTCATCTACAGACTCTGTGATAGTCAGACTGTGCTCCTCAAGAGTCAAATCAAGTTTTTCCACTTCACTTCCAAAGGTCACTTCTTCGACACGATTGTCATAGACGGGGTCTTTTGACATGGCAAGCAAACTTTGAATACCATTGGACTGAACGCCTGTAACTATCATGATAAAACCAAGGATAGTGGAAACCACACCAAAGATGAGAAATCCTTTCGTCAATTTACGCATGTCTGTCACCTCTCTTTCCTTTTTTAAGAATCCATTGCACCAAGCGGACAATCAGGAGGCCAAAGAAACGAGCTACATAGGAGATGCCTAGTAGAACAAGAGAAGAAGCACCGATAGCAAGCAAACCAGCCCCGAAAATTAAGATAAAGGCAGATTTAGCTTCTACTAGGATGCTAAAACTTTCTACGATAAAGAGTCCGCCCAGCAGGATACCCGTCACAGAGACGGTAAAGAAGGCTAGAATGACGGAGGCAGCTGCGATAAAAAGCCCGATAATGGTTAAGATAATTGCAATTCCAACAGGAATGCCGATAGGGGCTGCTAGTAAGGCAAGAAGGGCAATGTGTAGCAGTTGACGGTCATTCTTTTGAGCAGGGGCTTCATTGACTTTCTTGTCGAGGAGGTTAGAGAGGACATCGTGGGCTGCTTCTTTTGGAGTTCCTAGACTGGCGATGAGCTCTTCTTCGCCCTCTGGACCTGCATCGTCAAATAGTTCCTTAAAGTAGTCCATAGCTTCGATGCGGTCAGCTTCAGGTAGTTTATGGAGATAGGTTTCTAACTGAGTCAGATAGTCAGTTCTTGTCATGGCGGATACTCCCTTCTATGATGCCGTTGACGGTGTCGGTATAGAGCGTCCACTCTTCCTTTAGAGTAACGAGCTGCTCTACGCCCCGACTAGTCAAGGAGTAGTATTTGCGCATACGCCCCTGAAACTCTCTAGAGTAGGTGGTTAGAAAGCTACTGGCTTCCAATTTTTTGAGAATGGGATAGAGCGTAGATTCTTTGATATTGGCGATGAGTTTAATGGTTTGGCTAATCTCATAACCATAAGAATCCCCCTGCTCCAGTACAGCCAAGATGAGAAACTCGATCAAGGCAGAGGATGTTGGGAAGTACATGGGAAACCTCCTTTATATTATATAAAAATTTTATATATACTCTTTTCAAATATATTGTATCTCAAGTTGAAAGCCCTGTCAAGAAATATGTGTAAAAATTTTATATATAAAAAACTCCTAGTAAAAACTAGAAGTTTAGAGGATGTTGTCAGTCTTTATCTAAATTTTATTGTGGATTTCTTATAGTTAATTTCCTTATCCAAAAGTTTCAATAAAGGAGTCACGTATTCAGGATTTGGAAACTTAGGGCCGAAAATGACTTCATCGATTTGAATTGGATTTTCCCGTTCTACATAAAGTTTACCAATTCCAGATTCTTTATCAATTTTGATTTCCTTATTGCTAGGATCTAGGTTCGCATAGCGTAAGATACGAAGTTCGTCCTCATACTTGTAATCCACAGATTTAAACAAGTAACGAATCTCCTCTATACAGTCAGAAATTGCTTTTTTATAAAAATCATCTCCTTTGTTCAAATCCTTATCTATTTTTTCCTTTAAAGCTTCCAAGAATTCTTCTAATTTTTTGATTTCATCGTCGTTGAAGAGTTCCGTTTTTTCTATGCTAAACTCACCACCTGAATCATTGACATAGGCTATTCGGTAGAGATAATCAATATTCCCTTTAGCTACCTTATCTTTTTTTTCAGGTTGGTGCTGTATTTCTTCAATCCTAGCAGAAAAAGTTTGCTCTTTTTTCTTGGCTTCGTTTGCTGAGATTTTTAAATCACTGCTTAATTCCGACATAGACAAATCAATCTTATTAATGAACTCTAGGAATGTAGTTTCTCGACGCCATGAAACATCATTGAAAGAAGTAAATCTTGAGAAATCATCTTCCTTAAGTACCAGACAAACACCCTGTGCATCATCGCCGTATTGGGACCACATAGTCAAGTCATCTGTTTTACTGGTGAAGCTCATTAAAAACCATGGACTAGGATCTAAAATATTTCGCTTTTCGAAGTAGGATGTTCTTTCCCCATCTTTGCTAGGTTCCAATATTTCTTCGATAACTACACCTTCTTCGGGGTCGTTCATATAATTGGCATTATACAAACGAGTTTTTCCAGATACGGAAAACTTTGTATCATCTGTCTTTCCTGTATCTTGATCTAATAAATTTTGGAGAGTTTTTCCTTTGGTATAATGACCAAATTTAAGATTCGAATTTTTATCTTTTGCTTTCAAGCCAAGTTGATACTTGATTTCTTGAACAATTCTATAGATATCTATTAACTGATTGAGCTTATTTTCATCATCTTTATAGTGTTTTATCCAATCCTTTAAAATATCGTATTTTGTATTTATAACAAGGTCAAGATTTAAAGCCCGAATGAGTAGTTTTCTGTCAAAATCATCATTGGAATAAAAACATAGTTTATCTAAAATCTTTGTGATGCTAGTGGATGGAGTATCATTTGTATCTAATGGAGTATCAGGATTGTTTTCTAATATTTCCACTACAATTTTAAATATTTCAACGCTAGAGAGATTTGTTAAGATAGCTAATGTTTGTTTAACTGCATTGTCTATTTTATCTCTTTCATTTTGAAGGTTTGCTAGATTAAATAAAACCTTAGCATATTGTAATGCAATGTCTTCAGATTGCTTGAACTGCTCAAAGATTTGTTTGACTAAATTAGCGGTATTCTTTCTCTCTTCTACATTTCCTTGTTTAGCTGACAAATTGACTAAAGCTTTAGCATATTGTAACGCAACGCCTTCAGACTGTTTAAACTGCTCAAAAATTTGTTTGACTGAATTAACGGTATCGCCTAGTTCTTCTATATTTACTTGTTCAGCTGACAAATTGACTAAGGCCTTAGCATATCGTAACGCAAAGTCTTCAGACTGTTTAAACTGCTCAAAAATTTGTTTGACTGAATTAACGGTATCGCCTAGTTCTTCTATATTTACTTGTTCGATTGACAAATTCACTAAAACCATAGCGTATTGTAACGCAAAGTCTTCAGATTGCTTGAACTGCCCAAAGATTTGTTTGACTAAATTAGCGGTATTCTTTCTCTCTTCTACATTTCCTTGTTTAGCTGACAAATTGACTAAAGCTTTAGCATATTGTAACGCAACGCCTTCAGACTGCTGAAACTGCTCAAAAATTTGTTTGACTGAATTAACGGTATCGCCTAGTTCTTCTACATTTCCTTGTTCAGCTGACAAATTGACTAAAGCCCTAGCATATCGTAACGCAATGTTTTCAGAATGTTGAAACTTTAGGGTTAAAGTTTCTATTTCTGATATGGTTTCTTTACGTTCCTTGCTATCAGTTTGCCTGTTTGAAAGATTGTATAAAACCATAGCGTATTGTAACGCAATGTCTTCAGAATCCTTGAATTGCTCAAAAATTTCTTTGACTAAATTAGAGGTATTCTTTCTCTCTTCAACATTTATTTGTTTAGCTGATAAATTGACTAAAGCCATAGCGTATCGTAACACAATGTTTTCAGACTGCTGAAACTGCTCAAAAATTTTTTTGACTAAATTAGCGGTATTCTTCCTCTCTTCAACATTTACTTGTTCAACTG
>NZ_VMLC01000003.1:0-276183 GCF_013276505.1 Streptococcus sp. 5905 | reverse complement strand
CTTGTTCAACTGACAAATTCACTAAAACCATAGCATATCGTAAAGCAATGTCTTCAGACTGTTTAAACTGCTCAAAAATTTTTTTGACTGAATTTACAGTCTTGCCTAGTTCTTCTACATTTACTTGTTCAACTGACAAATTCACTAAAACCATAGCATATCGTAAAGCAATGTCTTCAGACTGTTTAAACTGCTCAAAAATTTTTTTGACTGAATTCATAGTCTTGTCTAGTTCTTCTACATTTACTTGTTCAACTGACAAATTGACTAAAACCATAGCATATCGTAACGCAATGTCTTCAGAATCCTTGAACTGCTCAAAAATTTGTTTGATTGAATTAGCAGTGTTTAGTAGTTCCTCAAGTTTAGCTGACAAATTGACTAAAGCCATAGCATACTGTAACGCAATATCTTCAGACTGGTTGAACTTCTCAAAGATTTGTTTGACTAAATTAGCGGTATTCCCTCTCTCTTCTACATTTACTTGTTCAACTGACAAATTGAACAAAATCCTAGCATACCGCAACGCAATGTCTTCTGATTCAGGGTATTGCTCATAAATTATTCTTGCTTTTTCTGCTAGAGCTTCGCAGGCAGTCTTATCTGTCTCCTTTGCTGATAAGTCAAAGAGCTGATCTAACTCTGCTAAACTTTGATCCAAATTGTATTTCAGTTCATCCATTCTGTACACCTCATTTAAAATAGTAGCTGTCTTATAAACTAATTTATTTTTCGCATGACAATTAGTTTCTATACATCTTATTATATCAAAAATGCCATCTTTCTGCTAACAGATGGATGGTGCTTTTTGTTGCTAGAAACGCCTAAAAAGCCAGACAGAGTCTAGCTTTGCATTGTTTATGGTTGTGATAGATTTTAGAAAATTAGAGAATCTTATCAGCCCGATCCACCATAAAGAGTGAGACGGTCATGATGATATCGATGACTAGAAGGGCAAGGACGGCTGGAATCCAAGATTGGAAAAGTTCAAAACTATAACCAAACAAGGTAGGACCAAAGGCCGCCAAGATATACCCACCTGTTTGCGCCAGTCCTGACAGCTGAGCTGTCTTTTCAGGAGAACTGGTTTTAAGAGAAAAGCAAACCATGAGGTAGGGGAAGAGGGCACTGCAGGCCGTTCCAATCAAGAGGTGGACGACTAACCAGTAGAGGAAATTATTGGTTGGATACAAGAGCATGGCAATTCCTGTCATCCCAGCGATAGAGATAATTGCCAGCATGATTCGACGGTGACCATCTGACAGACGAGTCGTCAGACTTGGAACGGTCATCGAAAAAGGAATGCTGATCAGTGAGAAAATAGAAGCAAGGAGAGCCGCATCCTTATTAGAAAGACCAGCACCAATGGCAATCGTTGGCAACCAGGTCATACTTGTATAAAAGAGCAAGGACTGAAACCCGCCAAAGACAATGATGGCCCAGACAGATTTGCTTTTTAGAATATTCTCTTTCGATTTCTTTTCTTGCTGTCCTTCTAGATAGTGGTTGTGGCGATGATTTGGCAACCAGACTAGCAGAGTGACCAGACAGAGAAAGCTGAGAACGAGGATGAGGCCCTTCCAAGAACTAGCTTGGGTGATAGGGACCGAAAGATAAGAAGCGATGGCCGTTGAAACCCCCATGGCAGTGACATAGAGAGTTGTTAGGAAACTAATCTTTTGAGGCTGATTTGCCTGGATCATACTTGGGAGGAGTACATTGAAAATGGCGATGCTCGCTCCGATGATCAGAGTTCCTAGATAGAGAAGGGGAAGATTGAAAATCCGAATGACAGAGCCAACAGTTAAGAGGAGGAGACAGTAAGTAAAGAGATGCTCCAGTCCAATCTTTTGTGCCAAGCGACTCGCGAAAGCTGAGAAAAGAGCAAACATCAAGAGAGGGAGACTGGTTAAAATCCCAAGAGAGCTAACCTCCACTCCCAGTCCCTGAGCGATATCTCCTAAAATAGTTGGAAGAGCAGTAAAAGGAGAGCGTAAAACAGTCCCGATTAAGACAATTCCTAGAACAAAAAAGAGTGATTGTTTTTTCATAAAAACCTCGATAGGATGATTTTAATAACAGCTTATTTTAAGGTTTTTTTCTTACAATGTCAAGGAGAGGACTGCTAAGAAAGCTAGAACGATTTAACTGAAAATAGAGTGAAAGGGGACAGATTTCTTTACCAGAATTTTTCTTGATTTGAGATAAAAATAGGAAACTAGGAAATTTTGTGATAAAATAGTGGAAGGAAATCTATAAATTGGAGAAAAACTGTGTCTGAAAAGCAAAAAATCAGCGTCTTGATGTCGGTCTATGTAAAGGAAAATCCGACATTTTTGAGAGATGCCATCAAAAGTGTTCAAAACCAGACCTTAAAACCGAGTGAGCTTGTTCTTGTTGAGGACGGGCCGCTCACGCCCGAACTCTATCAGGTGCTAGATGAAGTGGAAGCGCAGTCAGAGATTCCAGTTAAGCGTTGCCCCTTGGAAGAAAATCAAGGTTTAGGTTTGGCTCTTCGATCCGGTGTTTTACAGTGTCAGTACGATATCATCGCTCGTATGGATACAGATGATATAGCGGTAGCTGACCGCTTTGAAAAGCAAGTCCAACTAATGGAGCAGGAAAATCTGGACCTCTTAGGTGGACATATTGCAGAGTTTATTGATAACCCTGACGAGATTGTTTCTTACCGTCGTGTTCCTACTCAGCACGCAGACATTGTGGCCTATCAGAGAATGAGAAGCGCCTTTAACCATATGACAGTCATGTTCAAAAAGGACATGGTCCTCAAGGCGGGCAACTACGAAGACGGACTTTATATGGAGGATGATCTCCTCTGGCTCAATATGATTGCCGCAGGTGCTAAGACTGGAAACCTCAATCAGATCTTGTGTCAGGTTCGTGTCGGTGCAGGGATGTTCGAACGTCGAGGTGGTTTGCGCTACCTCAAACTCTATCGCCAAGCTCGTCAGCGCATGCTTGAAAGAGGGCAAATTTCCTACATGGAATATGCGAAAAGCATTGCCATTCAGGCGATTGTGGCACTTTGTCCAGGTTTTGTACGTCAGTTTATTTTTGTGAAATTATTAAGAAAAAATAAATAGTATTGTAAAAGATAAAATAGCCAAAAAATGTTATAATGACGGTATATTTATTTGCATTCTTTTAAGAAAGAGTAAATTCCTATGAATAAAAAACTAACAGATTATGTAATTGATCTGGTTGAAATTTTAAATAAACAGCAAAAGCAGGTGTTCTGGGGTGTATTTGACATTATTAGTATGGTGGTTTCCATCATCGTGTCTTACATTCTCTTTTATGGCTTGATTAACCCAGCGCCTGTGGACTATGTTATCTATACTGGTTTGGCTTTCCTCTTCTATCAAATCATGATTGGATTTTGGGGGCTCAATGCGAGTATTAGTCGCTATAGTAAAATCACAGATTTCTTAAAAATCTTTTTTGGCGTAACCGTCAGCAGCATTGTCTCTTACGGACTTTGCTACGCTTTTCTTCCTCTATTTTCTATCCGATTCATCATACTCTTTATCTTATTGAGTACCTTCCTGATCTTGCTCCCTCGTATCACTTGGCAGCTGATTTATTCTAAGCGCAAGCAAGGTAGTGGAGATGGTGAACATCGTCGTACCTTCTTGATTGGTGCTGGTGATGGTGGTGCCCTCTTTATGAACAGCTATCAACACCCAACTAGTGACCTTGAGCTAGTGGGGATATTGGATAATGATGAAAAGAAAAAGGGACAAAAACTAGGTGGAATCCCAGTTTTGGGCTCCTATGATAATCTGCCTGAATTGGCCAAACGCCACCAAATCGAGCGCGTCATCGTGGCCATCCCTTCGCTTGACCCGTCAGAGTACGAACGTATCCTGCAGATGTGTAATAAACTCGGTATCAAATGTTACAAGATGCCTAAGGTTGAAACAGTTGTTCAGGGGCTTCACCAACCAGGTAGTGGCTTCCAGAAAATTGACATCACAGACCTTTTGGGGCGTCAGGAAATCCGTCTTGACGAATCCCGTCTGGGTGCAGAGCTTACAGGCAAGACCATCTTGGTGACAGGAGCAGGTGGTTCGATTGGTTCGGAGATTTGTCGTCAGGTTAGCCGCTTCAATCCAGAGCGTGTCATCTTGCTTGGACATGGTGAAAACTCAATCTATCTCGTTTATCATGAATTGATCCGTACATTCCAAGGGATTGATTATGTTCCTGTTATTGCAGATATTCAGGATTATGACCGTCTCTTGCAGGTGTTTGAACAGTACAAACCGGCTATCGTTTACCATGCTGCTGCTCACAAACACGTTCCGATGATGGAACGCAATCCAAAAGAAGCCTTCAAGAACAATATCCTCGGAACCTACAATGTTGCCAAGGCTGTTGATGCAGCTAAAGTACCTAAGATGGTCATGATTTCGACTGACAAGGCGGTCAATCCACCGAATGTTATGGGCGCAACCAAGCGTGTGGCAGAGTTGATTGTCACTGGCTTTAACCAACGTAGCAAATCAACCTACTGTGCAGTTCGTTTTGGGAATGTTCTCGGTAGTCGTGGTAGTGTGATTCCTGTCTTTGAACGTCAGATTGCTGAAGGCGGCCCTGTAACAGTGACAGACTTCCGTATGACACGTTACTTCATGACTATTCCAGAGGCTAGCCGTCTGGTAATCCATGCTGGTGCTTATGCCAAGGACGGAGAAGTCTTTATCCTCGATATGGGCAAACCAGTCAAGATCTACGACTTGGCTAAGAAAATGGTGCTTCTAAGCGGGCACACGGAAAGTGAAATTCCAATCGTTGAGGTCGGTATTCGTCCGGGTGAAAAACTCTATGAGGAACTCTTGGTTTCGACCGAATTGGTTGATAACCAAGTTATGGACAAGATTTTCGTTGGTAAGGTAAATGTCAT
The DNA here is from genome assembly GCF_013276505.1 of Streptococcus sp. 5905. Classification (NCBI taxonomy): domain Bacteria; kingdom Bacillati; phylum Bacillota; class Bacilli; order Lactobacillales; family Streptococcaceae; genus Streptococcus; species Streptococcus sp. 5905. Next base: position 271,256 of record NZ_VMLC01000003.1, on the reverse strand, counting down.
GCCACTAGAAGCCATCAATCAGAAAATTGAGGAGTTCCGTTCACTCAGTGGAGATGAGCTTAAAGAAGCGATCATTTCCTTTGCAAATGAAACAACTCATATTGAGTAAGAGTGACTCATACAATTAAACATAAATCAAAGACCAAGGTTTTGTATAGACAGAACCTTGGTCTTTTTACTCTGTAGTTTGAAGCTATTAGCATGTTATAGCTGACTGATGATATCATCGATTGTATGGGCAATCCAGTCGGGTTGATAGCTGAGTAAATCAGCCTCTTCTCCAAATCCCCAAGTAACAGCGAACTTTTTAATGCCAGTTTCTTGGGCTCCGATCATATCAAACTTGGTGTCTCCGATGATGAGGACTCGGTCTGCGAGGAGTTGATGCGTTTGCAAGGCATAACGGATGACATCCGCCTTGTGTGGTGTTTCAGGACTAGAACCGTAAATGCCGTCAAAGAAATGATGGATTCCCAGATTTTTAGTCATATCATGAGCAGTAGGAGTATTCTTTGTTGTGGTGATATAGAGAGGATAGGTTTGTGAGAGTTCTTGAAGCAATTCCGTTATTTTGGGGAAGAGCTGCGCTTCGTGGATCCCTTTTTTCTTGTAGTAAGAACGGTAGGTTTGAACAGCTTCCGAGATTTGCTCCTTTGGGAGACAAGTTGCAAAACTAGTTTCAAGCGGTGGACCCATGAAACCACGAATTGTTTTAGCATCAGGAGTCGGAACTCCCAGTTGTTCAAAGGTATGAGTAAAGGAATTGTGGATTCCGATGGAACTGTCAACGAGGGTTCCGTCTAGATCGAAAAAGATGGCTGAGATTGATGACATAGTTTCTCCTATTAGATAAGATTATTCTCCGAAGATTTCTTTTTGTAGGCGACGGCCAGTAGGGGTGGCTGCGAGTCCACCTTCAGCCGTTTCTCGGAAGGCAGTTGGGAGGCTCGATCCGACTTGGTACATGGCATCGATGACTTCGTCAACAGGGATCTTAGACTCGATACCTGCCAAGGCCATATCTGCCGCGATAAAGGCAAAGCTAGCTCCCATGGCATTTCGTTTGACACAGGGAACCTCGACCAAACCAGCGACGGGGTCACAGATGAGACCTAGCATATTTTTAATGACAAAAGCGATGGCTTGACTAGCTTGATAGGGCGTTCCACCTGCAGCCAAGGTCAAGGCTGCGGCACTCATGGCGGAGGCAGAGCCAACTTCGGCCTGGCAGCCACCTTCAGCACCTGAAATAGAAGCGTTGTTTGCGATAACCAATCCAAAGGCACCCGCAGCAAAGAGGAAATCCAGCTGTTCTTCGTGGCTGAGGTCAAGTTTTTGAATAGCTGCAGTAAGAACGGCAGGCAGACAGCCAGCACTTCCTGCGGTTGGAGTGGCGCAGACCAAGCCCATTTTAGCGTTGTGTTCATTGACCGCGATGGCATTTCGGGCAGCTGATAGGATGGTAAAGTCAGACAAGGCCTTGCCACTTTTGAGATGGCGATCTAGCTTGGCTGCATCGCCACCCGTTAAGCCACTACGAGATTTGTTTTCACTAAGACCGAGCTCAACAGAGGCTTTCATGACTTCTAGATTGCGCTCCATGAGGAGGAGAACTTCTGCACGTTCCCGGCCGGTCAGTTCATATTCTGTCGCGATCATGAGTTCTGCGACATTTCCTTGGAAGTCTAGATCTGCTTGCTCAACCAATTCTTTGATAGAATAAAACATGTTTCCTCCTACTTAAAGAAATTGACATTGTGGAGATGAGGAATTTTTCGGATTTCTTCAATCGCCTCTTCGCAACTTCGACTATCGACTTCGATGATCATGATGGCTTTTTCTCCAGCTTTTTCCCGAGTCACATTCATCTGAGCGATGTTGATATCGAAACGAGAGAGGGCTTCAGTAACATGGGCAATCATCCCCGGAACATCCTGATGCACGATGATGATGGTCGGGGTATTCATATTGAGAGAAACGGCAAAACCATTAAGTTCCGTAACTTGGATATTTCCCCCACCAATAGAAATCCCCGTCACACTAATGGATTTGTGTTCATTCTTCACAGTAATTTTAGTGGTGTTAGGGTGAGGAGCGTTGCTGTCTTTCTGAATGGTCCAGACAATCTTGATGCCACGTTTATGGGCAATCTCAAGGCTATTGGGAATGTCGGGATCGTCCGTATCCATGCCTAAAATACCTGCAACGAGAGCTAGGTCAGTCCCGTGGCCACGGTAGGTCTTGGCAAATGAATTAAATAGTTGGAATTCCACCTCTGTCGGTCTATCACCAAAGATAGAAGACACGATTTTTCCGATACGAACCGCACCAGCTGTATGGCTACTTGATGGGCCAATCATGACAGGGCCGATAATATCAAAGACAGATTGAAAACGAAGTGAGTGCATCTGTTTCCCCTTACAAAGATTCTTGTTTCTATTATATCAAAGAATGAAATTCTGTGCTTATTTCCCTTATAAAACTGAAAAAATGGATAAAAGTAGTATAAAATCTTGTCTTTTATGACAAAAATATCAATGTTTCAGTAAATATAAAATATTTTTGTAATATTTCTACACGAAACCGTCAAGAAATAGTAATATTCAAACGGTATGATAGAAGCATAGTAAAAAGGAGAATTTTTAGAAATGACATTAACAACTAAAAAAATCAAATTAACTCTTGCAGGAGCAGCAACTTTCCTTGCTTTCCTTGCACCATCACTTGCTTTTGCAGATGAAACAATCACTTATACAGTTAAACCAGGTGACACTCTTTCAGAAATCGCTGAGAAGTACAACACTACGGTTGAAAAATTGGCAGAAAAAAACAAGATAGAGGATATTCATCTGATCTTTGTGGACCAAGTTTTGGTCATCGAAGGGACAGCACCAGCTGCGACAACTTATGAAGCACCAGCTGCAACAGGAGAAACAATCGAAGAGACTACGACTTACGAAGAAATAACTGAAACAACAACTTACGAAGCGCCAGCTGCTACAACCAGCACTTCTTATGAAGAAGGAAGTTACACAGCTTCAACTGTAAGTGGTTCTGAAGCAGAAGCCAAAGAATGGATCGCTCAAAAAGAATCAGGCGGTAGCTACACAGCTACAAACGGACGTTACATCGGACGTTACCAATTGACAGATTCATACTTGAACGGTGACTACTCAGCTGAAAACCAAGAACGTGTAGCAGATGCCTACGTTGCAGGACGTTACGGTTCATGGACAGCTGCCAAGAACTTCTGGCTTAACAACGGTTGGTATTAAGAAATAACTAACAGAATAATATGAAAAGTCGAGGAAACCCCTCGACTTTTTTATATTTCCTTCGGTTGATAATAGGTTTCTACTTATGAGATAGCATGGAGGTTTCATCGGTTAGCTCCAGAAGGGAGAATCCTTTTTGAATAAGTTTAGAATCATCCGTACAAATCCCAATACGAATATAGCAGATGGCAAGCCTATCGTAGCTTTTCTTGTTCTTGGCATCCTCCAGTAAAGTGTAGCAGATTTGTTGACACATATTTCTATCTTGATTGTACAAGTATATGGTAGATAGATTGAGTAGGATTGCCATTCGCAAGTCATATAAATGTTGATAGTTTTTATAGACTTCTAAGCGTCGCAAGATTTTTCCGGTGATGAGATGGATATGCTCTATAGGAAAGGTAAAGAGAATGGTATTGAGGATTTTTAAGTCATTCTCGTACCAAGTGTCCTGCTTTTCTATCTTCTTCCATAGCTTCTTTACAGTATTGTTAACTTCGATTGACAGTTTTTTAGTCCCATTTTGGCGGATATAGATAACAATTTCTAGCATATCTCGTATCTCTTTGATGGGGAGGTCGTGGTGAGTTTTGAGGTAGTCTTGACATTTTTGGAATAGTTTTTCGAGTTCACTAGTCCCTAGGATTGAGCTCATATTGAGATAGGTTTGCATAATTTCTGTGCGTTGGCTAGGTTGATAGAGATGGCAGATATAGTCAAACTCTTCAAAACTCATATTGATTTGCCGTAGAAGAAACTCCATATTTTCATATTTTGGGGTTGTCTTGCCACTTTCAATCTTTGATAGACTGGTTCTTGAAAGGACGCTGCCACAGACATCTTCTTGGGTCAACCCTTTTGACTCACGGATTTCTTTATAAACATTTCCAAAATCGTAGCGCATAATCTCCTCCTTATGTGTGAAAAAAGTTAACAAAAAATAGAAATTGATTAAAAATATTGTATCATAGTAGTATAAAAAGTAAAAAAGAAATCTAAAATAAATTTTTGAAAAAGGGTAACAAATTCTACGACGAAGATGATAAAGTACTAAGGGGGTATCTTTATGAAAAAAATCAGTAATTTCTGTATGTTACTTCTGCTTCTGTGTACTACTTTTTTTGTTTTTAATGTAAACTACACACGAGAAGTGGTTCGGATTCAGGAAATGGGAAAGACAGCGGGTTCTTTGGATGTATATTTGAAAGAGATTAACGAACCTGCAGCATCTGTACTTCGATTTTTTGAGGATGTATCAAAGGAATACAAAGTCTACATCATCAAAACAGACAGCGGTGATGAGGTGATTAAGTCTGGTGTTTTTGATAAAGATACCTTTCCCTACCAAGAGTTTGGACTTTCTTCCCTTGATTTTACCAAAGATGGTGAAGGAGTCTATAGTAATAAAGAAATTTCCAACAAACTTGGTACGATTCCGACCTTTCTAAAAGCCAAGCCTATTCAGCTTATGACTTTTCAAACCTATATCAAGGATACATCTCGTAGTTTAAATGGTCGCTACACGATTAGTTCAACTCAAGAGATGGACAAGGATAGGATTGTACAGAAATGGAGCGATTTTTTCAAGATAGACCAGGCTACCTTGCTAGAGCCGACCTACAAAAGTGCAGTGGAAGTCCTAAATCGAGATTTGCTTTTATCTGCCATTGTTTTTGTCTTGGCCATTTTACTTCTTGTGTTAGTAACAGTGTATCAGCCGATGATGGAAATGAAAAGAGTGGGTGTACAAAAGTTGCTTGGTTTTCAAGATAGGGCTGTTTTAGCTGATGTTGTGAAAGGCAACCTTTACCTCCTCCTAGGTGGGGCGCTTGTGATCAATCTAGGAGTGTGTTTCTTGCTTGATTATAAGCCGAAAGATTTGTTCCCTATGCTGTGGTTATCTCATTTTTTGCTTTTGTAACTTTATCTCTTTATCAGTTGGTTGACTTATCTCTTAATCCAAAAAATGACAATCAGCTCTCTGCTGAAAGGTTTTTCATCTTTCAAATTTGGTTTGATATTTAATTATTTGATGAAAATTGGAACCACCATTTTATTGACGGTTTTACTGATCGGGGTGGGGAAAAGTTTGGAGCAAGAAAACAAAGAGTTGGATTACCAGAAACAGTGGATCAGTCAAGGAAATTATCTGACCTTAGAAACTTTCCAGCTCAATGATAATCTGTGGCAAGAGCAGTTGGCAGGCTCAGGGCAAGCAGTGGATTATTTCTATCGATTTTATCAGGATTTGGTAGAAAAAACGCAGGCAGGCTATGTGCAAACTGGCAACCTGCCTATAAAAAATTTTGCCACTGCAGAACAAGTGCAGCAGTATCAACTGGCTGATATGCTAACTGTTTACTATGCCAATCGCAATTTTCTAAAGAGCAAGGGATTCAAGCTACCCGATACTGGCACTAAAAAAGTTATTTTGATGCCAGCAAGTGCGAAAGGTGAAGAAGATAAAAATCAGCTCTTGGGGAAATTAATTGCCTATCTTTCGATGAAGTATGAGGAGCAGCAAAAACGAACGATAGAGGAGATGGATGTCGAGATCGCCTACTATGAAGGTGATTGGTCATTCTTCCCCTATAACGAGAAGCGAAAGGAAAATCTCTACAATCCAATTATTAGCTTGATCAATGATTCTGATATGATGTGGGATGAAAAAGCTTCCCTGTCAACAACAGGCTTAAATAACCCCATTAAAATCGAAAATACGGCTCAACACCAAAAAGAAGTGACAGCGTTAGTTGAGAGATTGTCAGATGGGAACTATCTTAAGTTTTCATCTATTCAAGCCATTCAACAAGAGAAGGTAGATTCTTACCGAGATGCTGTTCGGAATTTTAATCTACTCTTTGCTTTGTTTGGTCTCCTTAGCATGATGATTTCCTACTTCTTACTAGTAACAACTTTCTTATTGAAGCGAACAGATATTATTACCAAGAAGTTTATGGGCTGGAAATTGATAGATCGGTATCGTTCCTTGCTGGGTCTCCTATTAGCCGTTTATAGCCTTCCTTTTATGGTTTTGTTATTCTTTGCTCATGCTCTTTTTCCACTCGTGCTTTTTGCAGGATTTACATGCTTAGATATTCTGTTTGTACTTTTCTTGGGTTCTAAGATGGAAAAACGAAATGTAGCGCAGTTATTGAAAGGGGACATCTTATGATAAAGTTGGAAAATGTTACGAAAACCATTGGGAAAAAAGTTATTTTGGAGAACTTATCTCTAAAAATTAACCAGGGAGATTTAGTTGCCATCGTTGGAAAGAGTGGCAGTGGCAAGTCAACCTTGTTAAATCTCTTGGGTTTGATAGATGGTGATTATAGTGGGCATTATGAAATTTTCGGTCAGACAAATGTACCTGTCAATTCTGCTAAGTCGCAAGCGATTATCCGCGAACATATCTCTTATCTATTTCAAAATTTTGCTCTGATTGACAATGAAACGGTAGAATATAATCTCATGCTTGCTCTAAAGTATGTGAAATTGTCCAAGAAAGACAAAGTCAAAAAGATAGAAGAAATTTTAGAGAGAGTGGGGTTGCCATCAACTCTACATCAAAAGGTTTCAGAGTTATCTGGAGGGGAACAGCAGCGAATCGCAGTTGCTAGAGCCATTTTAAAACCCAGCCAGCTCCTGTTAGCAGATGAACCAACCGGTTCTTTAGATCCTGAAAATCGAGATTTAGTTTTAAACTTTCTCTTAGATATGAACAAGGAAGGGAAAACGGTCATTATCGTTACCCACGATGCCTATGTGGCTCAACAATGCCATCGAGTCATTGAATTGTGAAAAATACAGAAATCTTATCAAAAATCTTTAAACTTAAAGATACCTTTAAAATTTAATTTTAAAATACTCATTTATCAACATTTTTTGATTGATAAAAATAGAAAATCGGTTGTTTTTAGGATATTCCTTAAAATTATCTCCTATGGAAATCGTATGCCTCTTAAGCTTCGAATACTTTAGTTCTCGTGATTTTGAGCTATTCTAGCTTTAGAATCCATCAGAACGTAAAATTTTAAGCAATCAAAGACTTAGGACAACCCCAAAACATTTATTTTATAGCAATTCTAAGCTTAGAATTACATGGATATGTATGTATTTGACCTATTCGATGTTTAGGACAGCTCTATTCTGGGAAATCTGGACGATCAATGGTTTAGAATAGTATTTCGCCAAGGGTTTTTATTGAAGAGTTGATTGTTTTATGATATTCTAAAATAAAACTGATTTAATGGAGCAAATGGAGAATCGTTACATGAAACATTTTTTTGCAGGAATTGGTGAGATAAAATTTCTTAGCTATTTATTGTATATATGTGTAGGAATAACCCCTCTTTTGCATGTATATATCATAGGTTCTGAAATGAGTTTTGTGAAAATAGTATTATCTATTTTGGGTATTATATTTGTTTGTATTTTAACTATTGCTCGAATTTATAGGACTTTTTTCTATGAAGAATAGTCTGGATTTGAAAAGTGTCCAGATTGAAGAAAATTGTCTAAAATGGCCTTTGTCTTCAATCTGAGAGTCCTTTAGGACTCTTTTTTGTTTTGCTAGAACAAAAAGTGTAAATATCTTTTCAGGAATACTCTTTTTGCATGAATTCAATGCAATGTTTCGAATTGTTTCAAAACTCCAATAGTATAAATAAGCTTATTATGTGTAAAAATATATTGCATAATAAGCTTTTTTCTTGAACAAAATGAAATAAAATTCAGTTTTGACTTGACAAATGTTTTCGAGAAGTGTATTATTTATACAATTTAAAAGTATAAAAACAAGAGGAGGTTTTCTATGAATAAAGTAAAGAAGGTGCTGATGACGATGTTTAGTTTGCTTATGTTTCCCGTATTATTTGCTTGTAGTAACAGTCAGTCCCAAGGTGTTGAAGCCATTAAGGCTAAAGGAAAATTGGTGGTGGCACTAAATCCAGAGTTTGCTCCATTTGAATACCAGAAATTGGTTGATGGGAAAAATCAGATTGTAGGTTCAGATGTTGAGCTAGCCAAAGCCATCGCAAAGGAGCTAGGTGTGGAAGTGGAGTTCTCTCCAATGAGTTTTGACAATGTACTGGCTAGTCTTGATTCAGGCAAAGCCGATCTTGCCATATCAGGCATTTCTAAAACGGAGGAGAGAAGTCAAGTTTACGACTTTTCAATTCCCTACTACACTTCGAAAAATAAGGTTATCGTAAGAAAATCTGAATTAACAAATTACCAATCAGTGAAGGATTTGGCTCAGAAAAAGGTTGGAGCGCAGAAAGGTTCTATCCAGGAAACTTTGGTCAAAGAAACCTTGCAGAATTCTTCTCTCGTTTCACTTCCTAAAAATGGAAATTTGATAACAGACTTGAAATCAGGGCAACTGGATGCGGTTATCTTTGAGGAGCCAGTGGCGAAAGGATATGTAGAGAATAATCCAGACCTAGTCATCGCTGAGTTTGATGTTGACAATGACAAAGAAGATTCCTACGCTGTTGCGATGAAAAAAGACAGTAAAGAATTGAAAGAGGCGGTTGACAAAACCATCCAGAAGTTGAAGGATTCTGGGGAGTTGGACAAATTGATTGACGATGCTTTTAAAGCCTCTATCGAAAAATAGAAAGAAGGAAGTGAAATGAGTAAGGAAAAAGTTATTTTAGCCTATTCAGGTGGATTGGATACATCAGTTGCGATTACATGGTTAAAAAAAGACTATGATGTGATTGCTGTTTGTATGGATGTGGGTGAAGGAAAAGATTTGGAGTTCATCCATGATAAAGCTCTCAAGGTTGGGGCTGTTGAGTCTTATGTCATTGATGTTAAGGAAGAATTTGCTAATGACTATGTTTTAGTGGCCCTTCAGGCTCATGCCTACTATGAACAGAAGTATCCCTTGGTATCTGCTCTGAGTCGCCCTCTTATTTCAAAAAAACTCGTTGAAATAGCTCATCAGACGGGGGCAACCACAATTGCCCATGGTTGTACAGGCAAGGGAAACGACCAAGTTCGGTTTGAAGTCTCTATTGCAGCTTTGGATCCCAATCTAAAGGTAGTTGCGCCTGTTCGTGAGTGGAAATGGTCTCGTGAAGAAGAAATCCAATATGCCAAAGAAAATGGCGTCCCAGTTCCTGCTGACCTTGACAATCCTTACTCTATTGACCAAAATCTTTGGGGACGTGCAAATGAATGTGGTGTCTTGGAAAATCCTTGGAACCAAGCGCCAGAAGAAGCATTTGGAATCACATCTTCGCCAGAAGAGGCACCGGACAGTCCAGAATTTATTGACATTGAGTTTAGCTGTGGGGTGCCCATCTCTCTCAATGGTGAGAAGATGAAAGTGGCGGATTTGATTCAAAAGCTAAATGAAATTGCAGGTAAACACGGTGTCGGTCGTATTGATCATGTAGAAAATCGCCTAGTCGGTATTAAGTCAAGAGAGATTTATGAGTGCCCAGGTGCTGTGACTTTATTGGCAGCTCATAAGGAGATTGAGGACTTGACTCTTGTGAGAGAAGTGGCTCATTTCAAACCTATTATCGAAAATGAGTTGTCCAATCTCATCTATAATGCCTTGTGGTTTAGCCCAGCAACTCAGGCTTTGATTGCCTATATCAAGGAGACACAGAAAGTTGTCAACGGAACTGCAAAAGTTAAACTCTATAAGGGGAATGCCCAAGTAGTGGCGCGGAAATCTCCAAATTCTCTTTACGATGAAAATTTGGCGACTTATACTAGTGCGGATACCTTTGACCAAGATGCGGCTGTTGGATTTATCAAGCTTTGGGGGCTTCCGACTAAGGTTTATTCAGAAGTTCAGAAAAATGTTGAGTAGTGACGCGATAGAAAGGGACGACAGGATATGTCGAAAAATACAAAATTATGGGGTGGTCGATTTGAAGGCACTGTGGAAGATTGGGTAGAGCAGTTCGGTGCAAGTATTTCCTTTGACCACCAGTTGGCCAAATTTGATTTGATGGGTTCCCTAGCTCATGTTCAAATGCTAGGACAGACTGGCATTTTAAGCTTGGAAGAGGCAGAGCAGATCCAAGATGGTCTGAAAGCTTTGTTGCGAGATTTAGAGGCAGGAGAGCTTCATTTTGATATTGCAAATGAAGATATTCATATGAATATGGAAGTGTTGCTGACAGAGAAAATCGGTCCTCTGGCTGGGAAATTGCACACGGCTCGTTCTCGGAATGACCAAGTCGCAACGGATATGCACTTATATCTAAAGGAGCAGCTTGGCCATGTCTTGGATAAGTTGGCGAATCTGAACGGTGTTTTGCTGGATTTGGCTGAAAAACATGTGGAAACCATCATGCCAGGCTATACTCATTTGCAACACGCCCAACCGATTAGTTTTGCCCACCATCTCATGGCTTATTACAATATGTTCCAAAGGGACAGCGAGCGCTTTGCATTTAACTTGAAACATACGGACCTATCTCCCCTAGGTGCGGCTGCTTTGGCGGGGACAACTTTTTCAATCAATCGTCAATTATCGAGTGATTTACTGGGTTTCCAACAACCCTATACCAATTCCTTGGACGCAGTGAGTGACCGTGATTTTATCTTGGAATTTCTATCAAATGCCAGCATTTTGATGATGCATATGAGTCGTTTTTGTGAAGAAATCATCAATTGGTGCAGTTTTGAGTATCAGTATATTAGCTTGTCTGATAGCTTTTCAACGGGTTCGTCTATCATGCCCCAGAAGAAAAATCCTGATATGGCTGAGTTGATTCGAGGGAAGACAGGACGGGTTTACGGGCACTTGCTTGGGCTATTGACCGTCATGAAGTCTTTGCCTCTGGCCTATAATAAGGATTTGCAAGAGGACAAGGAAGGCATGTTTGATACAGTAGAAACGATTTTGAATTCTCTGGATGTGTTGGCAGGTATGCTATCGAGCATGCAGGTTAATAAGGCCAAAATGCAGCAATCTACAGAGAATGATTTTTCGAATGCGACCGAACTGGCAGATTATTTGGCAGAAAAAGGCCTCCCTTTTAGAGAAGCGCATGAAATTGTAGGAAAATTGGTTCTAGACTCTATCAAGCATAGTAAAAACATCCAAGATTGGGATTTGGAGGAGTTGCAAGTCTACCACCCCTTGATTGAAGAGGATATTTATATCTACTTGCGCCCAGAAACCGCTGTTCAGAGACGGAATTCCTTAGGAGGAACCGGCTTTGAGCAAGTGAAATACCAGATAGAACAAGCGAAGAAAGAACTTAAAGGGGAAAATTGATTCATTTGCAAAGTAAGAAAGAGAGGTTGAGATGATTTATCAGCCTCTTTCTTGTCTTCTCCAACCAAGCGTGTTATAATGAATACTGCTCAAGCGACCTTCAATCGTGAAGCACACACGACCTTCAATCGTGAACTAGTCATTTCGTTTATCTTTTATTACGTCGTTAACTCGTCTTACCTAACTTGAGTTATGCCTGCGACTCGTTGCCTATCATATTTTCATTTTAAGATGATAGGCTAAAATGGTCTCCCAGACCATTTTACTCCTAAAAGCAAACGAAAAGACTATACTTAAAGAAATTCTATTGAAAGTCATAATGAATAGAATTTTGAGGGTATGAATAAACGAATAGATGGGAGACTTACCATGAGTGATAACTCTAAAACACGTGTTGTCGTAGGGATGAGTGGTGGTGTCGATTCGTCGGTGACGGCTCTCTTGCTCAAGGAGCAGGGCTACGATGTGATCGGTATCTTCATGAAGAACTGGGACGACACAGATGAAAACGGCGTCTGTACGGCGACCGAAGATTACAAGGATGTGGCTGCGGTGGCAGACCAGATCGGCATTCCTTACTACTCTGTCAATTTTGAAAAAGAGTACTGGGACCGCGTCTTTGAGTATTTCCTAGCGGAATACCGTGCAGGGCGCACGCCAAATCCAGATGTTATGTGTAACAAGGAAATCAAGTTCAAGGCCTTTTTGGACTATGCCATGACCTTAGGTGCAGACTATGTAGCGACTGGGCATTATGCTCGAGTGGCGCGTGATGAGGATGGCATCGTTCACATGCTTCGTGGCGTGGACAATGGGAAGGACCAGACCTATTTCCTCAGTCAACTTTCGCAAGAACAACTCCAAAAAACCATGTTCCCATTGGGACATTTGGAAAAGCCTGAAGTTCGCAGACTCGCAGAAGAAGCAGGACTTGCGACTGCTAAGAAGAAAGACTCGACAGGGATTTGCTTTATCGGAGAAAAGAACTTTAAAAACTTTCTCAGCAACTATCTGCCAGCTCAGCCTGGTCGCATGATGACTGTGGATGGACGCGATATGGGTGAGCATGCAGGTCTCATGTATTATACAATCGGTCAGCGTGGCGGACTCGGTATCGGTGGGCAACAAGGCGGTGGCAATGCGCCGTGGTTCGTTGTCGGAAAAGACCTGAGCCAAAATATCCTCTATGTCGGCCAAGGTTTCTATCATGATTCGCTCATGTCAACAAGCCTAGAAGCCAGTCAAGTCCACTTTACTCGTGAGATGCCTGAAGAGTTTACGCTAGAATGTACGGCTAAATTCCGCTACCGTCAGCCTGATTCTAAGGTGACAGTACATGTCAAAGGAGACAAGGCAGAAGTCATCTTTGCAGAGCCACAACGCGCGATCACACCAGGCCAGGCAGTTGTCTTTTACGATGGCGAAGAGTGTCTAGGTGGTGGCTTGATTGACAATGCTTATCGAGATGGACAGGTTTGTCAGTACATTTAGATTGACAAATTTTCTCAATTTGCTACAATAATAAAAGCAATAGAAATGATGGTCAAAGCTCATGGATGTTGCAGGCTTTTTGTCCTGCACTTCTTTGGAGTTTTGACTGTTTTTGTGTCGTTTAAGGGAAAGGATAAAAATGACTCAACAAGACTTTCGGACAAAAGCAGGAAATACGGTCTTTGGCGTTCGGGCGACAGCCTTGATTCTCCAAAATGGCAAGCTCCTAGTCACCAAAGATAAGGGTAAGTATTACACCATCGGCGGTGCGATTCAAGTCAATGAAAGCACGGAAGAAGCGGTAGTCCGTGAAGTGAAGGAAGAACTGGGTGTCAAAGCTCAAGCTGGGCAGCTAGCTTTCGTGGTTGAAAATCGTTTTGAACAAGACGGTGTTTCCTATCACAACATTGAGTTTCATTATCTAGTGGACTTGTTTGAGGATGCCCCATTGACCATGCAGGAAGATGAGAAAAGGCAGCCCTGTAAGTGGATTGACTTGGATAGGCTTGAGGATATCCAGCTAGTCCCAGCTTTTTTAAAAACAGCCCTACCAGATTGGGACGGCCAACTACGACACATTCATCTTGAGGAATAGGAGAGAAAATGACTTATAATTTTACTGAAGAATACGATATTATTGTAATCGGTGCGGGACATGCTGGAGTCGAGGCTTCCTTGGCTGCCAGCCGTATGGGCTGTAAGGTCTTGCTTGCGACCATCAACATTGAAATGTTGGCATTCATGCCATGTAACCCTTCTATCGGAGGTTCTGCCAAGGGGATTGTCGTGCGTGAAGTCGATGCTCTTGGTGGCGAGATGGCCAAAACCATTGACAAGACTTACATCCAGATGAAGATGCTCAACACAGGGAAGGGGCCAGCCGTTCGTGCCCTTCGTGCGCAAGCTGATAAGGAGCTTTATTCTAAGGAAATGCGCAAAACAGTTGAAAATCAAGAGAATCTGACCCTTCGTCAAACCATGATTGATGAGATCTTGGTGGAAGATGGCAAGGTTGTCGGTGTTCGTACAGCCACCCATCAAGAGTATGCTGCCAAGGCTGTTATCGTGACTACAGGGACTGCCCTCCGTGGGGAAATTATCATCGGAGACCTCAAGTACTCGTCTGGCCCTAACCACAGTCTGGCTTCGATTAACCTTGCTGACAACCTCAAGGAGTTGGGCCTCGAAATCGGTCGTTTCAAGACAGGAACCCCTCCACGTGTCAAGGCTTCTTCTATCAACTACGATGTGACAGAGATTCAGCCAGGAGACGAAGTACCAAATCACTTCTCATATACTTCACGTGATGAGGACTATGTCAAGGATCAAGTGCCATGCTGGTTGACCTACACTAATGGTACCAGTCATGAGATTATCCAAAACAACCTCCATCGTGCGCCTATGTTTACAGGTGTGGTCAAGGGAGTGGGACCTCGTTACTGTCCGTCGATTGAGGACAAGATTGTGCGCTTTGCGGACAAGGAACGCCACCAACTTTTCCTTGAGCCAGAAGGGCGCAATACAGAGGAAGTTTATGTTCAAGGCCTATCAACCAGTCTGCCAGAGGATGTACAGCGTGAGTTGGTTCATTCTATCAAAGGGTTGGAAAATGCAGAGATGATGCGAACAGGTTATGCCATTGAGTACGACATGGTATTGCCACACCAGTTGCGTGCAACACTTGAAACCAAGAAAATCTCAGGACTCTTTACTGCTGGTCAGACAAATGGAACGTCAGGATACGAAGAAGCTGCTGGCCAAGGGATTATCGCTGGTATCAATGCTGCTTTGAAAATCCAAGGCAAGCCTGAGTTGATTTTGAAGCGTAGCGACGGTTATATTGGGGTGATGATTGATGACTTGGTGACCAAGGGAACCATTGAACCCTACCGTCTCTTGACCAGTCGTGCAGAATACCGTCTCATTCTCCGTCATGACAATGCCGATATGCGTTTGACCGAGATGGGTCGTGAGATTGGACTTGTGGATGATGAACGCTGGGCTCGTTTTGAAATCAAGAAAAATCAATTTGACAATGAGATGAAGCGACTAGATAGCATCAAACTCAAGCCAGTCAAGGAAACCAATGCTAAGGTTGAGGAGATGGGCTTCAAGCCGTTGACAGATGCGGTAACAGCCAAAGAATTCCTCCGCCGTCCAGAAGTTTCTTATCAGGATGTGGTGACCTTCATCGGACCAGCTGCTGAGGACTTGGATGACAAGATTATCGAATTGATTGAAACAGAAATCAAGTACGAAGGCTATATTTCCAAAGCTATGGACCAGGTTGCCAAGATGAAACGAATGGAAGAAAAACGCATTCCAGCTAATATTGATTGGGATGATATTGATTCTATCGCAACAGAAGCTCGCCAGAAGTTCAAACTCATCAATCCAGAAACCATCGGGCAAGCTAGCCGTATCTCTGGTGTAAACCCAGCAGATATTTCTATTTTGATGGTGTATCTTGAAGGTAAAAATCGCAGTATTTCTAAAAATCAAGAAAAGAAAGCATAGAAAAAACAGCTCCGAAGACGGGGCTGTTTAGTTGATTTATTCTTCTTCTTCATCTGGTGTGAGGATCATAGGGATAATAATCGGTTCACGTTCTGTATTTTCATAGAGGAAGGGGCGAATGGCGTTGACAATGGCACCATTGACAGATTGCACGCTGGCATCTTTGTTCTTCAGTGCGATACGAATAGCATTGAAGAGGATACGCTGGCTTTGGCGAATCAAGTCTCCAGACTCTCGCATGTAGACAAAACCTCGGCTGAGGATATCTGGACCAGACAAGATCATTTTAGACTTGAAGTCAACAGTAGCGACTGCTAGAACGACACCGTCTTCAGATAGATCTCTACGGTCTTTGAGGACAGCAGCGCCGATTTCACCGATACGATTTCCATCGACATAGATGTCTTGAGCGTTGAAATGACCTGCGATACGGGCTGAGTTAGCAGTAAGAGCAAGCACATCACCATTGCTCATGATAAAGATATTGTCCTTGTCGACACCTGTATCCACTGCTAGTCCAGCGTGGACTTTCTGCATACGATATTCACCGTGGACAGGCATGAAGTATTTGGGCTTAATCAAGCGGAGCATGAGTTTTTGCTCTTGCTGACCACCGTGTCCAGAGGTGTGGATATTGTTAATCTTTCCGTGAATGACTTCGACACCAGCTTCTGAGATAATGTTAATCAGCTTGTTGACGCTAGTGGTATTTCCAGGGATTGGGCTAGAAGAGAAGATAACGGTATCACCGGGTTGGAGTTGCACCTGACGGTGGGTTCCATTGGCGATACGAGAGAGGGCTGCCATCGGCTCACCCTGACTACCTGTACAGAGGATCAGAACCTCGCCTGCAGGATAGTCTTTGATTTCATTTGGCTCGATAAAGGTTCCCTTAGGAGCTTTGATGTAGCCAAGCTCGATTCCGTTGACAATGGCCTTTTCCATCGAACGACCAAAGACCGCAATCTTGCGTCCAGTCTTAAC
This sequence comes from Streptococcus sp. 5905, assembly GCF_013276505.1. Classification (NCBI taxonomy): domain Bacteria; kingdom Bacillati; phylum Bacillota; class Bacilli; order Lactobacillales; family Streptococcaceae; genus Streptococcus; species Streptococcus sp. 5905. The sequence continues at coordinate 254,738 of NZ_VMLC01000003.1, read as the reverse complement.
AGCGGCATCCGTTGCTTGCTGGAGACGGAAGATATTTGAGGCAAAGGATGCAAAGATGATACGTCCTTCAATGCCTTGGATAATCTTCATGATGGACTGGCCAACGACTTTTTCAGAGTTGGTAAAGGTTGGCACTTCTGCATTTGTCGAGTCAGAGAGGAGGCAGAGCACACCCTCTTCACCAAGGGCTGCCATCCGGTGCAAGTCCGCAGGTTCTCCAACTGGAGTGAAGTCGAACTTGAAGTCACCCGTACAGACGATTTTTCCTTGAGGGGTATGAATGACAATCCCCAAAGGCTCTGGAATAGAGTGAGTTGTTCTAAAGAAAGTTGCCTTGAGATTTTTAAAGGTCAACTCAGTGTTGTGGTTGATTTCGTAAAGTTTGGCGTTGCGCAAGAGACCGTGTTCTTCGAGTTTCCCACGGATCAAAGCTAAGGCAAGCGGTCCAGCGTAGATAGGGACATTTGCTTGCTTGAGCAGGAAAGGAATCCCACCGATGTGGTCCTCGTGTCCGTGTGTGATCAAGACAGCCTTGACACGGTCGATATTGTCCACGATGTAAGAGTAATCAGGAATGACATAGTCGATACCCAGCAAGTCATCTTCTGGGAATTTAATCCCAGCATCGACGATGATAATCTCGTCTTGGTATTCAATTCCGTATGTGTTTTTCCCGATTTCTCCCAGACCACCGATGGCAAAAACGCCGACTTCTTCAGGTTTAAGAGTGTAGGCCATATTAGAACTCCGTGATTTCGAAAGCGCCAGTTTCTTTTTCGTAATCTAGCAATTTGTCAGACAAGCGTTCGATATACTCGATGTTGTACTCTGGGCGGTTTTCTTCGACAAGTTGACGAGCAACGATACGGCCCTCAAGTTCTGAGTTGGCATCGATGTCTAGGTAAAGTGCGCGTGTTGTTTCACGACGTGGGCTACGTTCTTTTGTTTCTTGATAAAAAACTTTGTAAATCATATAGTTCCTTTCTATTTACAGGTCAGCTTATTCCAAACTTTTAGCATAGATTTGCTTGATTTCATTCCATTTTGTGTCTAGATTGACCTTGATTCGTTACAATTATTTCAATTATACCACAAAATGAAAAATTAGTAAAAGACGGAAATGGAGAAAGTCTGGAGGGGAAGAAGGAGCAAAAAGACAGGTAGGATTTGGTCGGAGAGCGCTTAGGTGTTATAATGGAAAGAGAAAGGGAAGTTTATGGATGGGAATATTCCCTATAGCTTTTAAAACAAGGAGGATTAAGGATGTTTAGTTTGTTTGAATTTGCGATTGGGGCTCGCCTCTTGATGTTTATAGTTTTTGTAGCCTGTGTCTATGGTGGAAATCTTATTTTTACGTATCTAGAACACCGCAAAACAAAATTCCTTTGGAAGCTTGCTTTTGTGACACTCTATTCAATTTTTCTCCTTCTTGTCACCTATGTTGTCTGGCTCGTTTTTCATTTTGGTTTAAATGTTTGAGCTCAATTATTCATCTAAATATACAGAAAATCCACCTCGTCTTGATAGATGGGCGGATTTTTCTATTTTTAGATGAGCTCTTTATTGTTATGACGATGATTTCTAACATCGAAAATCAAGTTAAAGCATATATGACTTATCTAAACTTCCTATGAAGAACCTTTCAATTTCCTTGTTCACTTATATATTCGGAAAAGATAGGAAAAATGTAGAACTTTTTTAAATTTTTGTACCCTCCTCTTTGTCTAAGTGGCAGGCCTCTTTTGTTTCAAAACAAAGAAAATTCCAATGCGCTGGCTTTTGTAGTATAATAGTAAACAGACAAAAAGATAGGAATGTGTTATGAAAGTATTAGCTTTTGATACGTCCAGCAAGGCTCTTTCTCTCGCTATCTTAGAGGACAAGCAGATTCTTGCTGAGACGATGATTAATATCAAGAAAAATCACAGTATTACCCTCATGCCTGCTATCGATTTTTTGATGGCAAGTTTGGATTGGACCCCCAAGAACTTGGATCGAATCGTGGTGGCGGAAGGGCCAGGTAGCTACACAGGCTTGCGAATTGCGGTAGCAACTGCTAAGACCTTGGCTCATACCCTGAACATTGAGTTGGTTGGTATGTCTAGCCTCTTGGCTCTGGTGCCACGCCAACAAGAAGGCTTACTTGTTCCCCTGATGGATGCGCGTCGCAACAATGTTTATGCAGGATTTTATGAAAATGCCAAACCTGTCATGCCAGAAGCACACCTGTCCTTTGCGGAAGTGCTAGAGCAGGTCAAGGATGCTGAGCAGGTGACTTTTGTTGGAGAAGTCGGTCCCTTTGTGGAGCAGATCCAAGAACAGCTATCACAAGCTAACTACCAAGAGACCTTGCCAAATGCAGCTAATCTTGCTCTTTTGGCTTGGGATAAGGAAGCAGGCTCCTTACATGACTTTGTGCCGAATTACCTCAAGCGTGTCGAAGCCGAGGAAAATTGGCTCAAGAACCACACCGAGTCTGGTGAGTCTTACATTAAACGCTTATGATTGAAATCAAACGAATTCAACAGCAACCTGATCTAGCTCAAGCCATCTACGCCGTCATGGCAGCTGTTTACCCAGTCAGCCCTTGGACGCTGAAACAAATCCAAGCAGACCTGTCCCAAGACCAGACATGGTATGCTTTGGCTTATGATGGGGCAGAAGTGATTGGCTTTCTAGCCGTGCAGGAGAATCTCTTTGAAGCAGAAGTCCTACAAATCGCTGTCAAAAACGCCTATCAGGGTCAGGGAATTGCGTCAGCCTTGTTTGCTCAATTGCCGACAGATAAGGAGCTTTTCCTCGAAGTTAGAAAGTCAAATCACCGAGCGCAAGCATTTTACAAGAAAGAAAAGATGGCGGTCATCGCTGAGCGAAAGGCCTACTACCATAGCCCAGTCGAGGATGCCATCGTCATGAAGAGAGAAATAGATGAAGGATAGATATATTTTAGCATTTGAAACATCCTGTGATGAGACCAGTGTCGCTGTCTTAAAAAACGACGACCAGCTCTTGTCCAATGTCATTGCTAGTCAAATTGAGAGTCACAAACGTTTTGGTGGCGTAGTGCCAGAAGTGGCCAGTCGTCACCATGTTGAGGTCATTACAGCCTGTATCGAGGAGGCGCTAGCAGAAGCAGGAATTACCGAAAACGATGTGACAGCTGTTGCAGTTACCTGTGGACCTGGATTGGTTGGAGCTCTACTAGTTGGCTTGTCAGCTGCCAAGGCCTTTGCTTGGGCGCATGGCCTTCCGCTGATTCCTGTGAACCACATGGCTGGTCACCTCATGGCAGCTCAGAGTGTGGAGCCTTTGGAGTTCCCCTTGCTAGCCCTTTTGGTTAGCGGTGGACACACAGAGTTAGTTTATGTTTCTGAAGCTGGTGATTACAAGATTGTTGGAGAAACCCGAGATGATGCAGTTGGTGAGGCCTATGATAAGGTCGGCCGTGTCATGGGCTTGACCTATCCTGCAGGTCGTGAGATCGACGAACTTGCTCATAAAGGTCAGGATATTTATGATTTCCCTCGTGCTATGATTAAGGAAGACAATCTGGAGTTTTCATTCTCTGGCTTGAAGTCTGCCTTTATCAATCTTCACCACAATGCCGAGCAAAAGGGAGAAAGCCTGTCTACGGAGGATTTGTGTGCTTCCTTTCAAGCAGCTGTCATGGATATTCTTATGGCAAAAACCAAGAAGGCTTTAGAAAAATACCCCGTGAAAACCCTTGTTGTGGCAGGTGGTGTGGCGGCCAATAAAGGTCTCAGAGAACGCTTGGCAGCCGAAATCACAGATGTCAAGGTCATCATTCCACCCCTGCGTCTCTGTGGAGACAATGCAGGCATGATTGCCTATGCCAGCGTTAGCGAGTGGAACAAAGAAAACTTTGCAAGCTTGGACCTAAATGCCAAACCAAGCCTCGCCTTTGATACTATAGAATAAAGAGTCAGCTTTGAGCTGGCTTTTTAACTCCGGAAAATGTCAGAATATTTTGACATAACCATAAAAATGATGATATAATATGTAAAAATTAGGAGGTGGTCAGATGATTGAGAGAATGGAATTGGGAGAATTTTACAAGGAATTGCGCCTAGCGAGGAAACTCAAGCAGTCAGATGTGGCTTGTGATGGCTTGACAGCATCTCAGCTATCCAAGTTCGAACTAGGGCAGTCTATGCTGTCTGCGGATAAACTGATCCTAGCTATCCAAGGGATTAATGTGACCTTCGACGAGTTTGGGCATAAACTCAACAACTACCAAGAATCTCCCCATATGCGAATCGGTCGAAAGGTTGTGGATCGCTTTGCTCATCAAGATATAGCAGGATTAGAGCAACTGTTGAAGGAAGTCGAGCAAGAACAGATGGCGCAGACCTATCGTCGTTTGAATGCCATCGTGATCAAAGATGCCATTCATTCTTTAGATAAAAGCTATCCGCTAGCAGAGGAGGATAGCGAGTTTTTGACTAGCTACCTCTATGCCATCGAATCTTGGACCTGGTTTGAACTCTATCTTTTTTGCAATACCATGCCTTTCTTGAGCAATCAAGACCTGATCTTTTTATCAACCTCTTTACTTGAAAAATCCAAGGAATTTAAAGAGTTGGTTCACAATAGATTGTATATGAAGAGTGGCTATCTGAATATCTTATCAGAGCTCATGGAGCGCAAACTTTTTTCCTATATCCCAATCTTTGAAGCCGAGTTGGAGAGTATGCTCCGGCCATATGATGTTTTTGAGAAAGTATCATTGCAGTTTTTAAAGAAGATGAGTGTATTCCTTCAAACTAAGGGAAGCAATCAAAAAGAGATTGAATACTTTATCCAATCCCTGCAAGTATTAGAAAATCCCCAATTAACAGCTCTTTTTGAATTGCGTTTTCAGCAATACAAAGAACTTATCGATTAGTTAGAAAAGGAATGACAATAACCCACTCTAAAATAAGTAGGAGCATCAGTTGGATTTTGCTTTTCTTCATCATTATATCCCTCCTTGTGAGTAGTACCTACATTATATCAGGGAAAGAGTCAAATCTACAAAAATCGCAAATGTGAAATTTCCATGAGAAAAAATATCAAATATGCGATTTTTTAAAATGAGCTAATTTCCGTGTTATACTGTCCTTGTAAGACATTTGAAGCAAATCCTAGGTTGCAGAAGTGGTTTACAAAGAAAAATAAATAAAGGAGAAAAGAAATGCATAATCTAATGGAACTTGAATTGTTACCTGAAGAGCCAGTAATTACTGTATCACGTGAAGTTTGTAAGTGGACTTGCTCATTTACTGCTCTTTAAGAATAACTGGTTAAAATTAAGGATAGTTGATTACTAATTAACTATCCTTAATTTCATTTTAGAGATAATGTATTTATTATATTTATGGATAGATTACAAACAATGCTGAATAAAATACAAGTTGACACTTACCATAAAAATGGGTGGTTATTTGTGAAGTATAGTAACAATAAACTTACACAGGGATGGAAACTTCATGTAAGCAGTCAATTAAAAGACGCTTGTGATATTTTTTATATTGTTGTACAAGAGCTGGAGAAGGAAAGATGTAACTACAAAGTTCTAGATTGTTTGGATGAGTTAAAAAAATTGAATTCTCCGAGAGAAGTTTCTCCTACTGCAAATAAGTTTATCACTATATATCCGTCTAGTAGGAAGCAGGCCAAACGAATAATATTAAATCTAAAAAAAAAGTTAGAAAACTATAAAGCTCCAAGGATTTTATCAGATTTTCAATGTGGTGAACATTCTCCAATACATTATAGATATGGGGCGTTTAAAGCAATTAAAAACTACAATTTTTCTGAAAATAAAATTGTCTACATGATGAAAAATAGTAGAGGAGAATTAGTAGAGGATCTGAGATTAAATTATCCGTATTTGCCAGAAGGGGTTAAGGATTTATTTACTGATGTGGAAAAAAATAAATTATTTAAACCCTCCCCGGGAATTCCAGAGAATCACCCTTTAAATCACTATAATATCGAGTGTATTCTGAAAAAATCCAATAGAGGAAATGTTTACAGAGCTGTAGTAAAAAATAGTAATCAGAAAGTGATAATAAAACATGCACGACCGTATGTTTATAGTTGGGAAGATGGTTTCTCTGCAATTGATGAATTAAAGAATGAAGCAACAAATTTGAAAGTATTTCAGGACAAGTCCTATACGACAGAATTAATTGAAGAGTTTTATGTCAATGAAGATTACTTCGTAGTGCAAAAGTTTATACCAGGATATAATTTTTTTGATTTAAAAAATATTGATATCGAAAAAAATGTAATTATTAATAATATAATTGATATTATTAATGACATTCATGCTGAAGGATATTTAGCAGTGGATATTTCTCCAACAAACTTTATATTGGATGATTTTGGTCGTGTTAGGTTAATAGACCTAGAAAATTTTACAAACAAAAATAATACTGTTAGAAGAGCTGCTACAAAATTCATGATAAATACTGATTGTTCCTCAAAAATTTGTACCATTCAACAGGATTATTTTGCACTTGCAATGTTGAGTTTGGCGATTATGCGCGAGCATGTTTTAATATTTGAAGGAGAGGACGTCTTATTAAATATAACTGCTTTAGATAAAATCAAGTCTTGTATGTATATGGAGAAAGAAATTGGGAACATAACTAAATCGCAATTTAACTGGTTGATGTATTTATTGAATTTAAGTGAACAAGAGAAGTTAGACCGATTCGAGAAGATGAAGTATATAAACGATTTTGAAGATAAAAATATAGAATTTCATTCAAAGAGAGTTAATTCCTCATTCGATTTTCAAATTGAGAATGAGACACTCATTAACTATCTTCTTTCATTAAATATGAATAGAGAAAGTAGGATACTAAATTCAAATGAATTTGGAGAATTTGTTAGTCCAGTATCGTTTCAACATGGCTTATCAGGATATTTGTTTTATTTATCACACATGAGAGACATTTCTGACAATGGTAGAATTATCGAGTGGCTTATCTCTGAAGGAAATCAAAATAAAGGAAATGTGTATTTAAATGGTTATTCAATTTTATTTGGTTCTTCCGGATATCTTTGGGCATTATTAGAGTTCTATAAAAAATTTGCCAGCAACAATCCAAGTAGAGAATTGATTATAGATAAAACTAGAGAAATTTATAAAGACTTGATAAGTAATTATCAGAAAGTTGAAGTATTTGACTTTGCTTTAGGAAAGTCAGGTGTTTTATTGAGTATTATGAAATACTGTATAAATTTCAATGATGTCGATAGTATGAAATTTATTAGAGAAAAAATAGAGGAGTTATATTTATATTTTGTAGAAGAGATACAAAATGTTAATAGTTTAAAAGAATGTAATTTTGCACATGGTTTAGCTGGGATTGCATACGTAATTTCAATTTATAATTCGGAATTTGAATTTAAGGTAGCTTACGAAAATAGTATTAATGTATTCAATAATTTGTTAGAAAATCTGTTAGAAAATGAGTATAGTAGACTAAATGCAACTCCTACAAATTTAGAACTATCGTGGTGCGAAGGAACTTCAGGAATCTTACTTTATTTTGAATTATTATATGATAAAAGGTATTCAAAAATAATTTCAAGATTTCAACAACTTGCTTTCAAATTCAATCTTATTCAGTCAAGTTGTTATTGTCATGGTTTATCCAGTTTGTTGCAAACTCTAAACTATCAGGATAATTTAAATTTACGTGAGAATGTAATTGAGATTTTATTAAGTAGATCCAAAAGAGATAAAAATGGTATTTTGGTATTTGAATGTGAAGAAAGTTCAGATACATTATTTGATTTTGGTATCGGAAATCTAGGGATTTATTGGTCTATTCTTGGGGAAAAGTTCCCATTTGAATTCAAAAAGGAGTTGCGATGAAAGTATTTATTCAAAATAGAGATTTTAGGCAATTAACCATCAACCAGTGGATTTCAACGGTTGGGGATACGATTTTTTATCTTGCTTTTTTGAATTATGTGGCAGACGCTTCGTTTGCCCCCTTGGCGATTTTACTCATTACGATTTCAGAGACTGTTCCTCAAGTTCTGCAAATCTTTATGGGAGTTTTGGCTGACTTTCAACATTATCGTGTTCTAAAGTATACGGTTATTAGTTTTGTCAAATTTGTACTTTATTCTATAGTGGCACTTTCGCTTTCAGGGCAGTCCTTTTCCTTATGGCTCGTATTCTTTATTTGTTTAATGAACCTCTTGTCGGATACATTGAGTTACTTTTCAGGAGCCATGCTAACTCCTATTTTTATAAGAATCATTGGGAAAGAACATCTGACAGAAGCCATTGGCTTTAAACAATCAACGGTTAGTTTAGTTCGGACAATCAGTAATATTCTAGGAGGGATTTTACTAGGAATTCTTTCCATTCAGTTCATTTCCTTGCTAAACGCTCTGACGTTTCTGATAGCATTTGTAGGTATTCTTCTCATAAAAAATGATCTTTTGAAAGTTGAAAAAACAATTAGCTATCAAGAAGGTCTTTCTATAAAATCGTTTTGCCAGCATTTGTTCCAATCATCGAAATTGATCTGGAATATGGATAGAGTGGTCTTCATTTTGTTTATCGTCTCTATCAGCCAAGCTGTGATCAATGTCACTGTTCCTATTTCGACTCTTTTTTTAAGAAACCAACCGTTTTTGAATTTACAAACTGGTCAATCTCTCGCTTTGTTATCAACACTAGAATTGTTAGCACTTATTGTTGGAAGTCTTGTAAGTGGCTATCTGAAAAATACGATTTCTATAAAAACAGCTCTATACGCTTCGGTCGTCATCCAGTTACTCCTTCTAGTAGGATTTGCCACAGTTCATTTTGGCTTGATTCTGCTTTTCAGCTCCTTGGATGCCTTCATCGCAGGGTTACTCTCTCCTAGATTGCAGGAACTCGTCTTTAAACAAATACCTGAGGAGTCAATGGGAGCGGTTCAATCCTCTATTGGTGCTATTACGGTTGTTTTACCAAGTCTATTCACAATTGTTTTCGTAACGATTGCTACAAGTTTTGGAACCCTAGCGGTCAGCATTATTCTATTGCTATTACTCCTAACCTCATTTGTCATGCTTTTGAATATTCGTGAGAGCATTTAGTAGGGATTTCTGATTTAACTTTTGTTCATACGATAAGGCTGGCTTCCCAGTCTTTTTCTTTATCTAAAATATCTAATAATAGTCCTTGCTCAATTCTTTGTTACCTTAAATGAAAAAGTAATTTTAAAATCTAATCACGGAATCCGACTCTATCAAAGTTTGTCAATTCTAGAGTTTTTTGTATAGTAGAAATATGAAATTTACAAAAATAATCAGTAGTTTGCTTGCTCTTGGAGCTTTCCTCATGCTTTTATCAGCTTGCCAGAATGTTAAACAGACACAACTGGTCTTGTTTGATTCCCTTTCGTTCGGCATGCCTCCTAAATCTTTTGAAGAAGTATTTGGAGAGGTTAGCGAAGTGGAGGAGGAAACAGAAATGGCCTATCGCGATACTTGGCGTGCTGAAGACCCTTATTTCTATAAAACAGGGCGTCTTTTCTATGATTACGAAAATATTGCTTTGAATGGTTATACAGGTCGAGCAAGATTCACATTTTCAAAATCACATCGCTTGGAAAAAGCGACAGTTCATATTCCTGTAGCTTCAAAAGGGGAGCAATATGTAGTGCTCAACAATCTATCCCAGACTATAAAAAAAGAAATTGAAGCTCTTCCAAATTTTCAATCTGTAACTACCGAGACGGTAGGACTATACGATGACAGCTATCGCTATAAAGTCAAGCTGAAAGGACAAAGGAGAGAATTCTGGATCGATGTTTATCCGACAGAAGATGAGTCTGTTGAAAGCCAAGCCGATAAGTACACTATCCGAGTGGATCAGTTTCTTATATATCCATCAGCAAGTAATGCTTTGTAACAATGTTTGCTAGCTACTAGTTTCAAACTCTAAACTTTTTTCTCTTCTTTGAATGTGTTATAATATTTCTTGCTGTGGCTGTGACCTTGAACAGCCTCAAACGAAGAGAATATGAGGAGAAGGATGAAAGAAAAAGGATTTTGGGAAGGTGCACAGGCGGCCATGCCGACTGCCCTTGGCTATGTCAGCATTGGACTGGCTTGTGGGATTATTGGCGCGCCCTATGTGACACCTGTTGAGATGGGCTTGATGAGCCTCTTTGTTTATGCTGGGAGCGCCCAGTTTGCCATGTTGGCACTGATTGCGGTACAAGCGCCTGTGGCAGCTATTGCTATGACGGTCTTCTTGATCAACTTGCGCCTCTTTTTGCTAAGCTTGCATGCGTCGACCTATTTCCGTCATACTAGTCTTTGGCAAAATATCGGCATGTCCAGTCTCTTGACAGATGAGACTTACGGAGTTTTGATGGGAGAATTAGCCCATACAGACAAGGTCCATCCCATGTGGATGCACGGAAATAACTTGAATAGCTATGCGGCTTGGTTTGTGGGGACAGTGGTTGGAACGGCTCTGGGTGGTCTGCTACCAAATCCAGAAATCTTTGGACTAGACTTTGCCCTTGTTGGGATGTTTATCGGGATTTTTACTTCGCAATTTCAGATTATGCAAAGACGGGTTCCTGTACGGAATCTGCTGAAGATCCTAGCAGTTGTTGCAGTGTCTTTCTTTTTGCTCTTGACAGTGGTGACTCAGTCGCTAGCTGTTCTTTTTGCGACCTTGCTAGGTTGTACTATGGGGGTGGTCTTAGATGGTCAGTAAATATCTTTTGTTAGCCGTTATCTTTTCAGGCCTAGTGACTTGGATTCCCCGTATGATTCCCTTCATTTTGGTTAAGTACAAGGGGTTGCCAGCTATCGTTGAGCGGTTTTTGAAGTTCTTGCCTGTTTCCATTATTTTTGCTTTGATCCTTTCAAGCGTAGTGACTGGCAAGGTTGGCAGCCTTCCTCAAATCAAATGGCTGGACTTTTTAGCGGTCTTTCCAACGGCTTGGGTAGCCTTTCGCTACCGCAATCTAGTGGGTACGGTTCTTTTTGGGGTAGTCTTGATTGCAGTCTTGCGTCTGGTCTTTTAAATCAGCCATAAAAAAAACCTATCACCGAGATAGATATCATATAATGGCGAAAAAAAATATTTTCTGTTAAGATAGTACAGTATTCTATTTTGGAGGAAATAACATGAAAAAAATCGTCAAATATTCATCTCTTGCTGCTCTGGGACTTGTTGCCGCAGGTGTACTAGCAGCTTGCTCAGGTGGAGATAAGAAAGATAGCACATCTAGCGAAGCAGCAACACCTGGTAAGAAAGAAATTGTCGTAGCGACCAACGCTTCACCAAAACCATTTAACTACGAAGAAAATGGCGAGTTGACGGGTTATGAGATTGAAGTGGTTCGCGCTATCTTTAAAGACTCTGACAAGTATGATGTCAAGTTTGAAAAGACAGAATGGTCAGGTGTCTTTGCGGGTCTTGACGCTGATCGCTACCAAATGGCTGTGAACAACATCAGCTATACCAAAGAACGTGCTGAAAAATACCTTTACGCAGCTCCAACTGCTAAAAATCCTAACGTTCTCGTTGTGAAGAAAGACGATAACAGTATTAAGTCTCTCGATGATATTGGTGGAAAATCTACTGAGGTTGTTCAAGGAACAACAACAGCTAAACAACTGGAAGACTATAACAAACAACACGCAGACAACCCAACGGTTCTCAACTACACCAAGGCTGATTTCCAACAAATCATGTCTCGTTTGAGCGATGGTCAGTTTGACTACAAGATTTTTGATAAAATCGGTGTTGAAACAGTTATCAAGAACCAAGGTTTGGACAACTTGAAAGTGATTGAACTTCCAAGCGACCAACAACCTTATGTTTACCCACTTCTTGCTAAAGGTCAAGATGAGTTGAAATCATTTGTAGACAAACGTATCCAAGAACTCTACAAAGACGGAACTCTTGAAAAATTGTCTAAACAGTTCTTCGGGGACACTTACCTCCCAGCAGAAGCTGATATTAAATAGTCGTATGAAATCATCCAGTCTGAGAAAGGCGGATGATTTCTCAATTTTCAGACATATAGTTTTAAACTATATGTCTGCCTATCTAATAACAATTTGCGAAATCAAATAAAGTATGAGATACTATTACGGTATTATTTTTAAAGGAGATAGAATCATGAAAATCAAAAAATGGCTCAGTGTAGCAGCTCTTGCTACAGTCGCAGGTTTGGCTCTTGCAGCTTGCGGAAATTCAGAAAAGAAAGCGGACAACGAAACAGTTGTTAAAATCGCAACAGTTAACCGTAGTGGTTCTGAAGAAAAACGTTGGGATAAAATCCAAGAATTGGTTAAAAAAGACGGTATTAAATTGGAATTCACAGAGTTCACTGACTACTCTCAACCAAACAAGGCAACTGCTGATGGCGAAGTAGACTTGAACGCCTTCCAACACTACAACTTCTTGAACAACTGGAACAAAGAAAACGGAAAAGACCTTGTAGCGATTGCAGATACTTACATCTCACCAATCCGCCTTTACTCAGGTAAAAATGGGGAAGAAAACAAGTACACCAAAGTGGAAGAAATCCCAGATAATGGTGAAATCGCTGTACCAAACGATGCAACAAACGAAAGTCGTGCGCTTTACTTGCTTCAATCAGCTGGTTTGATCAAATTGGACGTTTCAGGAACTGAGCTTGCTACTATCGCAAACATCAAAGAAAATCCAAAGAACTTGAAGATTACTGAATTGGACGCTAGCCAAACAGCTCGTTCATTGTCATCAGTTGATGCTGCTGTTGTAAACAATACCTTCGTTACAGAAGCAAAATTGGACTACAAGAAAGCACTCTTCAAAGAACAAGCTGACGAAAACTCAAAACAATGGTACAACATCATCGTTGCGAAAAAAGATTGGGAATCATCACCTAAAGCGGATGCCATCAAGAAAATTATCGCAGCTTACCACACTGATGAAGTGAAAAAGGTTATCGAAGAAACATCAGACGGTTTGGACCAACCAGTTTGGTAATAAGACACAGGGAGGTGGGAGAGAGTTTCCACCTCTTGCTTTTATATAGAGAGTTGATTTTAAAGAGGCACTTGTTGTCGTTCCAAGGACACAAGTACGTAGTAGAAAGGGAGAGAGAAAATGGTTTTTCCTAGCGAACAAGAGCAGATTGAAAAATTTGAAAAGGATCATGTGGCCCAACATTATTTTGAAGTCTTGCGCACCTTAATTTCCAAGAAATCAGTCTTTGCTCAGCAGGTTGGACTGAAGGAAGTCGCAAATTATCTGGGTGAGATTTTCAAGCGTGTAGGGGCTGAAGTGGAGATTGATGAGAGCCACACGGCTCCCTTTGTCATGGCGCATTTCAAGAGTTCGCGTCCGGATGCCAAGACCTTGATCTTCTATAATCACTATGACACCGTGCCAGCGGATGGCGACCAGGTGTGGACAGAGGATCCTTTTACCCTTTCTGTGCGAAATGGCTTTATGTATGGACGTGGGGTTGACGACGACAAAGGTCATATTACGGCTCGTTTGAGTGCTTTGAGAAAGTATATGCAGCACCACGATGACCTACCTGTCAATATCAGTTTTATCATGGAAGGTGCAGAGGAGTCTGCTTCCATGGATCTAGATAAGTATTTAGAGAAACACGCAGACAAACTTCGTGGGGCGGACTTGCTAGTCTGGGAACAAGGGACTAAGAACGCCTTGGAACAGCTGGAAATCTCTGGCGGAAACAAGGGGATTGTAACCTTTGATGCTAAGGTGAAAAGTGCTGATGTGGATATCCACTCGAGTTATGGTGGAGTTGTGGAATCAGCTCCATGGTATCTTATCCAGGCCTTAAGTAGCCTACGTGCAGCAGATGGATGTATCTTAGTAGAAGGCTTGTACGAGGATGTTCAAGAGCCAAATGAACGAGAACTAGCCTTGGTAGATACCTATGCCCAACGCAATCCTGAGGAAATTAGTCGTATTTATGGCTTGGAATTGCCTCTCTTACAAGAGGATCGTGCCGCCTTTCTCAAACGATTCTTTTTTGAACCAGCTCTTAATATCGAAGGGATTCAGTCAGGTTACCAAGGGCAAGGAGTGAAAACGATTTTGCCAGCAGAAGCTAGTGCTAAGCTAGAGGTTCGTTTGGTTCCTGGCCTAGAACCGCATGATGTTCTGGAAAAAATTCGGAAACAGCTAGACAAAAATGGCTTTGATAAGGTAGAATTATACTATACCTTGGGAGAGATGAGCTATCGAAGCGATATGAGCGCGCCAGCCATTCTCAATGTAATCGAGTTGGCCAAGAAATTCTATCCACAGGGCGTTTCAGTCTTGCCGACAACAGCGGGGACAGGACCTATGCATACGGTCTTTGATGCCCTAGAGGTACCAATGGTTGCCTTCGGTCTAGGAAATGCCAATAGCCGAGACCACGGTGGAGATGAAAACGTGCGAATCGCCGATTACTACACCCATATTGAATTAGTAGAGGAGCTGATTAGAAGCTATGAGTAGAGATATTATCAAGTTAGATCAGATCGATGTGACCTTTCATCAAAAGAAGAGAACCATCATAGCGGTCAAGGATGTGACCATTCACATCCAAGAAGGGGATATCTACGGAATCGTTGGGTATTCTGGAGCAGGGAAATCAACCCTTGTACGGGTGATTAACCTCTTGCAAAAACCATCTGCAGGGAAAATTACCATTGATAACGACGTCATTTTTGACGGCAAGGTGACCTTGACTGCAGAGCAGTTGCGTCGTAAGCGTCAAGACATTGGGATGATTTTCCAGCATTTTAACCTCATGAGTCAAAAGACAGCAGAGGAAAATGTGGCCTTTGCCCTCAAACACTCTGGACTCAGCAAGGAAGAAAAGAAAGCAAAAGTAGCTAAGTTATTAGACTTGGTTGGCTTGGCAGATCGCGCTGAAAACTACCCTTCTCAGCTATCTGGGGGACAAAAACAGCGTGTGGCCATTGCGCGTGCCTTGGCAAATGATCCAAAAATTTTGATTTCAGATGAGTCAACATCTGCCCTCGACCCTAAGACAACCAAGCAGATTTTGGCCTTGTTGCAAGATTTGAACCAAAAATTAGGCTTGACCGTTGTCCTGATTACACACGAAATGCAGATTGTCAAAGACATTGCCAACCGTGTGGCGGTTATGCAGGATGGGCATTTGATTGAAGAGGGCAGTGTTCTTGAAATCTTCTCAGACCCTAAACAACCTTTGACCCAGGACTTTATTTCAACAGCCACAGGAATTGACGAAGCCATGGTTAAGATTGAGAAGCAAGAAATCGTAGAGCATTTATCTGAGAACAGTATCTTAGTGCAACTCAAGTATGCAGGTGCTTCGACAGACGAACCACTTTTGAATGAATTGTACAAACATTACCAAGTAACAGCTAATATTCTCTATGGAAATATCGAAATTCTCGATGGCACTCCTGTTGGAGAATTGGTTGTGGTCTTGTCAGGTGAAAAAGCAGCACTAGCAGGTGCTCAAGAAGCCATCCGTCAGGCTGGTGTCCAGTTAAAAGTATTGAAGGGAGGACAGTAATATGACAGAGTTTATTCAAACTTACTTACCAAATGTCTATAAAATGGGCTGGGCTGGACAAGCCGGCTGGGGAACGGCTATCTACCTAACTCTTTATATGACAGTTCTTTCCTTCATCATCGGAGGATTCTTGGGGTTGGTGGCAGGTCTCTTCCTCGTCTTGACAGCGCCAGGTGGTGTCTTGGAAAATAAGGTTATCTTCTGGATTTTAGACAAGATTACCTCTATTTTCCGTGCGGTTCCCTTTATCATCCTCTTGGCCATTTTGTCACCACTTTCTCACTTGATTGTTAAGACTAGTATCGGTCCAAATGCAGCCCTTGTCCCACTTTCTTTTGCAGTCTTTGCCTTCTTTGCCCGTCAGGTGCAAGTGGTCTTGGCTGAATTGGATGGTGGTGTCATTGAAGCGGCTCAAGCGAGCGGAGCGACCTTCTGGGACATCGTGGGTGTTTACCTATCAGAAGGTCTGCCAGATTTGATTCGTGTGACGACTGTGACCTTGATTTCCCTTGTTGGAGAAACAGCCATGGCGGGGGCAGTTGGAGCTGGTGGTATCGGTAACGTAGCCATTGCTTATGGATTTAACCGTTTCAATCACGATGTGACAGTTTTAGCAACCATCATTATCATCTTGATTATCTTTACGATCCAGTTCTTGGGAGATTTCTTGACCAAGAAATTAAGTCATAAATAAAAAGAGCCGAAGGGCTCTTTTTTGTTCTAGGTAGCTGCAAACAGGGGCATTTAAAGTTTTTAAATTATGGTATAATAGATAAAGCTAACTCTCTCTGGTGATAGGATAGGAAAAAACTAGAAAGATAAACCTTGAAGCGAGATGAGAAAATGAAAAAGGAGTTCGGTTGATATGAATTATTTTGAGGGGAATGATTTCTTCCTTCTCTTGTTTGTAGTTTTACTGATTGGTTTTGTAGTAAACTTTTTTGAAAAACGTAAGGACTACTATATTTTGGCGCTCTCCCTCTTATTTGCAGGAGCTATCTATGGCAAGAGTCGAGCGATGATAGTCTATTTGCTCGCCTTTATCGTTTACCAATATTTTCTGGTTTTTCTAGCACAGAGGATAGAGGCAAAGCGGCTGAAACCACTGGTTTTCCTTTCCATTCTTCCTTTAGTGATCAATAAAGTCTTTGCCCTGACTTCTCTGCATTTGTTGGCCTTTATTGGTATTTCCTATATGTCCTTTAAGACCATTCAGATCATGCTAGAAATATCGGATGGCTTGATCAAAGAAAAAATCACTGTAAAAGATTATCTACAGTTTTTGCTCTTTTTCCCAACAGTTAGTGCTGGTCCGATTGATCGGAGTAGGAGATTTTTAAAAGAGATAAACGAGGTCATGCCCCGAAAAGAGTATCTGGAGTTAGCAGGGGACGGTGTGTATCGTATCGTTTTAGGTCTACTTTATAAGGTTGTTTTATCAACCTATGTTTACCAGATGTTACTCACTCTAAATAATACTGGCACAGTCGTTTACTCAATTAAATATATGTACCTCTATACCTTGTATCTGTTCTTCGACTTTGCGGGCTATAGTCTAATGGCCGTTGGAAGTAGTAATATTCTAGGTATTCAGACACCAATGAACTTTAACAAACCTTTCTTGAGTGTCGATATCAAGGATTTCTGGACCAGATGGCATATCACCTTGTCGACCTGGTTGAGAGATTTTGTATTTTCAAGAGTATTGATGCAGGTTATCAGGAAAAAATGGTTTAAAAATAGACTACATAATGCAACCTATGCCTATATGGTCAATATGTTGGTCATGGGTTTTTGGCATGGTCTTAGTGTTAGCTACATTGTTTATGGTTTTTATCATGGTGTCTTGATGGCTGGATTTGAAGTGTATCAAAAGAAAAGCAATTTTTATAAGAAAAATAAAAACCAAAAATGGTATAAACTACTAAGTTGGTTTGTGACCATGAATTTGTTTATGGTTGGTTTCTTTATCTTTTCAGGTGAACCCTATAAAATCTTACTGACGATTTTAAAGAGATAAGAGATTGAAAAGAGATCGGACGGATCGAAGGGATAGGATAAAACGAAATGATTAAATTAAAAGCATTTTTACTATCGCTTGTGCTCGTAATTGCGACGCTTGCCCTTTTAAATGTGACCTATGTCAAGAAAATTGAGGATTATTATAAAGTCAAGGATAACAGTATTCGTTATAGTACCTCGTATGAAAAGTATAAAAGTAGAGATATTTTAACAAGCAATATCACTCCCAATACACTGGTTTTATTGGGGTCATCTGAGTTGGTTGCAACGATAAATGAAGACTATCATCCCAATAAAATTTTTAACTACAATGATTTTAATATCATGCAGATAGGGACCAGTTATTCTCAAAATATCATTCAAGCCTCTACTTTAGCCTCTATTGAAGGATCTATGAGTAAGCGGAAAGTGGCTATAGTAGAGTCTGTTCAGTGGTTTGAAAAAGATGGGACTCATCAAGATGCCTTTTTGAACAAGGCTTCTCAGGAACATATTTTCCACATGCTAGATAATGACAAGATCAGTAAGGAAACGAAAGAAAAACTAATCAATCGCATTATCGAGATTACCAAGGGGAACAAGCAACAAAATGACATCTACAAAAAATATAAAAGTTATTTCATAGATGGAACAGGAACTATTGTTGATAAAAAATTATTAGAATTAGATAAGGCGATGTATTCCTTTAAGCTCAAACAGACTTTTTATCAAAAACATGCCAAATCAGATTATCCTTCACTAGGAGATAAAACCCCAGACTATGATTGGGAGAAAATGACAAATCAGTTTGTAGAAGAGGTCAAAAAGAAAACAGACAATAATGATTATGCTGTTGATAATAACTACTACAATACCTACCTAAAAGATCGCTATGCATCACTGAAGGATTCTAATAAAGATTTGAGCTACCTAGAGTCGCCAGAGTATTCAGATATGGAACTCTTCTTGACAGTTGCCAAAGAATTGGGCATTGAAGTTGAGGTTATTATTTTCCCAGTAAACGGGAAATGGAATGACTACACGGGTGTCTCAAGAGAGATGCGAGAAAAAACTTATAAAAAAATAGAAGATGTCGCAAAAAGTCATGGTGCAACCGTATTAAACTATGGAAACAGAGAGTATGATGATTACTTTTTATTTGACGTGATGCACGTTGGAGTGAAAGGATGGATGGAAGTTGAAAAAGAACTTTACAAATTTGCAAACCAAGCTAACTAACACACATCGTTTAATTTTGTGGACACTATTTTTCTATACGGTTATCTTGAGCATCGTGATTTACTGTTTTGTGACCGATTTTTCGAACATTCAAGAATTTATCTATAGTGAATTCTAAGATTGTATACAAAAAGGCCCTGAAGCTAGGTGTTACTAGCCTTCAGGGCTTTTACCTTACATTTTATCGGCTATTTTTTGACTTAGAAATTGCCCAATCACAGCACCCATTACAGCACCAAGGAGAATGCTTGCGACAAAGAGAAAAATTTTGTCTAGCTCTGGAGCGACCATGATACGGTCAATGTATTCTTGGGATTTTCCACGAGCGAGGAGAGTTGCCGCGTAGGATTCTGGACTAATCCACATGAGGAGGATGGGTCCACTTGTACTAAAAGCAAAGACGAGGAAGGAGAGGGTATTTTTGATTCGATCTTTGTAGTTGCCGAGACGAGCGATGGCATCTGCTGCAAGACCGCAAGTGATAGCTGGTAGAAAGGCGCCGGCACCGTGTTTACTAGCTAGGAAAAATAGTGCCATAAAAAGGCTTAGAATCGTGATAGCGCCAAAACGAGGAACCTTTGCTAAAAGAAGCATGTAGACGCTCCCTCCAACAAGGGCAGAAAAGGCAGGCGCATAGAACATATTGCCCGTTGAATCCACCAAGTGTCCAAGCAATACTCCAATTCCTAGACAGAGAAAGTAGAGAACGACGGCTAAGAGGGTAGTTAAGATATTTTTCTTCATGAGAATCTCCTTATATAAAACTGTCAAAATCAATTGTATCACGCTTTTAGAGGATTGTAAATGGGTGCTCTATGTTTTTGAAAACGTTTGAAATATGATATAATAGTTACATAGTTGTTTTAAGGAGGATATTATGGGAAAGTTTCTAGAATTCGTCTTTAATCGTTTCTTTTTAGGAATGATTGCGACGGCTTTTTTCTGGTTATTCACACTAGCAGGAGGTGTAGTCTTTGGTTTGGCACCAGCTAGTGCAACTCTTATGAGTTTATATGCGGAGCACGGTTATACTTACCGAGCTTATAGTTTTAAAGAAGCTTGGGAATTGTATAAGAGTAATTTTGTCAAGAGCAATCTCGCTTTCTATAGTTTTGTACTTGTAGATCTAGTCTTAGTTTATGGTTTATACCTTTTGGTTCAATTGCCCCATCAAACTATCTTCCATCTCTTGGCAACCTTTCTCAATATCCTTGTTGTTGCCTTTGTTTTTTTAGCTTATACCGTTTCATTGAAACTCCAAGTTCACTATGAGCTCTCTTATCGAAATACCGTAAAACTCGCTCTTATCGGGATTTTTATGAATTTGCCGGCAATTGCCAAGGTTTTATTTGGTACGGTCATGCTTGTAGGAATTGGTTACTATATGCCTGCCCTCCTCTTTTTCGTAGGAATTGGTGTGTGGCATTTCTTTATCAGTGATATGTTGGAACCCGTATATGAAAGTATCCATGAAAAATTGGCGACAAAATAAAATGAAGCCGTTCTGGCTCCATTCGCTCTTGCGCATCTATACCTTGGTGATGATTGCCATCATTGCAAGTTTTGCGGTCATGCTCTCCTATGCTGACTGGAGTTCCCGTGAAAAAGAAGCCCAACGAGTAGCTCAACGTGTGACGACTCGGACAGTGAGCGAGATTGAATATTACCATAGAGAGTCGACTCAGATTGCCCAGGCTTTGGTTGAAAATCAGGCTCGGATTGAAGGGATTTATAAGTACTTTAGTCTCAGTACACCAGACTATTTTTATTGGCAATTAGAGCGCAAGGCTTCGCCCTATATCTCGGTATCCTTGTATGAAAACATTGACGATTTGTATGTAAGAAATGACTTTGTGACGGGTGTGGCAATTGTCCTTCAGGATTATAAAGAAGTCTTTGTTTCTACCAGAGGGAAACGAAGTGGAGAGAAAATTCCAGCAGAAAATTTCAAACCAGCTCCCAATAGTTTTGCCATTCCTGTATCCGATCCTGTGTCTGACAAGGATTTAGGAGTCATCTATATCTCCCTTTCCCCAGACGTTCTCCATGATGCTATTGACAATACAAGGGGCCATATCCCGATGGCTGTAACAGTAACTTCGCCTTTTGATACGGAGATGTTTCAGATTGGGGAGACAGTATCTGCCGAGCGGGAGGACTGGCTTGTAGGAGTTACCTCCCATGGCTATCAAGTTCGTGTAGCCGTTCCTAAGGATTTTGTTCTTAAGGGAACGTTGACCAGTTCGACTGTCATTATTGGACTAAGCATTCTCTTTATCATTATCTTGTATACCACTCTGAGGCAGACCTTTTCCAATTACCAAAAGCAGGTGGTGGATCTGGTCGAGTCTATTCAGGTTATTGCCCAAGGAGAAGAGGGACTTCGCATTGATACTTCTGAGAAAGACCAGGAATTGCTCCTCATCTCAGAAACAACCAATGATATGTTGGACCGACTGGAAAAGAATATCCACGATATTTATCAGTTGGAATTGAGCCAAAAAGATGCCAATATGCGGGCCTTGCAAGCTCAGATTAACCCGCATTTTATGTATAATACCTTGGAGTTCTTGCGGATGTATGCGGTGATGGAAAGCCAAGATGAGCTAGCAGATATTATCTATGAATTTAGTAGTTTGTTACGCAATAATATCTCCGACGAGCGGGAAACAACGTTGAAGCAGGAGTTGGAATTTTGCCGAAAATATAGCTATCTCTGTATGGTTCGCTATCCAAGGTCTGTTGCTTATGGCTTTAAGATCGCGCCAGAATTAGAAAATATGAAGATTCCCAAGTTTACGCTCCAACCATTGGTAGAAAATTACTTTGCCCACGGTATTGACCACCGTCGAACAGACAATGTAATCAGCATCAAGGTCTTGAAGGGTGAGGGATTTGTTGAGATCCTGGTAGTCGATAATGGTCGTGGAATGCCTGCCGAAAAATTAGCTTCCTTGCAAGAAAAACTAACTCAGAGAAGTTTTGAGCACGAGGCAAGCTATAGCGGAGAGCGACAATCAATTGGAATAATCAATGTACACGAACGCTTTGTCCTCTATTTTGGAGATCGCTACCAAATCAGTGTAGAGTCTGCTGAACAAGAAGGTGTTCGTTACCGTATTACTATTCAAAATGAATAGAAAGGAAGGGAAATGTATAAAGTTTTATTAGTAGACGATGAGTACATGGTGACAGAGGGTCTCAAGCGATTAATCCCCTTTGAAAAATGGGATATGCAAGTCGTCGCAACAGCTAATCACGCAGATGATGCATTGGACTACGTCAAGGAAAATCCAGTTGATGTGATTATTTCGGATGTCAACATGCCAGATAAGACAGGGCTTGAGATGATCAAGGAGATGAAGGAGATTCTCCCAGATGCCTATTATATCTTGCTGTCTGGCTATCAGGAGTTTGACTATGTCAAGAAAGCAATGAACTTAAGTGTCGTGGATTATCTGGTGAAGCCAGTGGATAAGGTGGAGTTGAGTCATTTATTAGAAAAAATTGCGAGCCAACTTCAGGAAAAGGTGGAGCAAAGCCAGACTCTCAGCCAAGAATTGGATGAAGAAGGCTTTGTCAACTTCTTAGCAGGTAAAGACAACTGGTGGATAGGCCTTTCCAAGGAAAAACAAGGTTCTTTCACTATTCCTTACTATGTTTTAGGTCAAGACTGGCAGATTTTTATCTCTGATCAGCCACTAGATGGAATCGTAGTAACGTCTTTTGGAGCGCCCTACCAACAAGCCTTTGAAAAATGGAAAATCAACGCAGAAAAAGCCCTCTTTTACGGTTCTGTCAATCTAGAAAAATCCGAGAGTCTATTTGCTTATTACGAACCGATTTATCGGGTGATTATTCAAGGAAATATCAATCAAATCATAGAAGAATTGACCCTGCTGGAGAAGGTTGTCTTAGAGAATACACCGCGCGTTGCTATCACCAAACAGCTCTTCACTCAGTTTGTCATGGATGTATTCCACTTGTTTGAGCATCTAAAAGCGGATGATATGACCGAGATTGTCAAAGCCATCCATGCCATTAACTCCTTTGAAGAATTGGTTGCCTACATCAAAGAGACCTTGATCAAGTTCTTTGGCCAGTACCGCATGAATGAAAATGTGGTGAGCGTTCTGGAGGTGATTGGGCGTGATTATCAAAAAGAGCTCTCACTGAAGGATATTAGCAAAGATCTCTTTATCAACCCTGTCTACCTCGGTCAGTTAATCAAGCGAGAAACCAACTCAACCTTCGCAGAACTGCTCAACAAACAGCGCATCAAGGCGGCGCAACAGCTCTTGCTTTCAACCAATGATAGTATTGAAGATGTTTGCTATGCTGTTGGTTACAGCAATGTTGGATATTTCTACAAGGTCTTCCGTAAATTGTGCGGAAAATCACCAAAAGCTTATCGCAAACAAGTCGAAAGTTCCCTGTAAAACTTGTATTTACATACAAAAAATGCTATAATGTTCAAAATACCTTAAGGAGGAAAAATTATGAAAAAGAAACCAATTTATCTTTGGGTTTTATTAGTTCTATCAGCATTGATTTCAGCTATGTCTTTGTTTGGAATACTAAGTCCAGTTCCTAGTAAAGAAACACTAGGTGCCAGTCAAGCTCAAGTTCAAGGTGCTAGCGCCCAGCAACTAGAGGATACGATTAATTATCTACATAAGACAGCTGAATTATCGCATTCGACTGTTAACATCGTTTTGATTATTTTATCTGCGATTTTAGTAGTCGCAGGTATTGTGCTCTTGGTTCGTAATCATTTGCAATATGCAAATTATGCTTACATTGCTTATGTTTTGCTTGCCATTGTTGGTTCGATTTATACTTATATGGGTATGCAAGATGCTGTACAAGCTATCCGTGATGAAACTTTGCGACTAGGGACAGAAGTCCTTGGAAAGGGAACAACGATTTTATTTGTTGTTATCAATGTCCTCTTCCTTGCCATTGTCTTTTACAAGATGTGGCGTCAACAAAAAGATTTGTCTGAGGAAGTCGAAACAGAAGAGGCTGCCTAAGTATTGACAAAAGGGAACTATCAAGTTACAATCTTGTTAGTTCTTTTTATATCGTAAACATAAAAGATAGAGGTCAGCATGAAAAAAATATCCTTAGTTTATATCAGTTTGAGCGGGAATACAGAGAGTTTTGTAACTCGACTTAAGGACTATCTCTTGTCCCAGTACGAAGGGATTGAGGTCCAAAAGATTCATATCAAGGATTTGGTCAAGGAAGGCCAAGAATTCTTTGAAATGGAGCATCCCTATGTCGCTTTCTTGCCGACCTATCTGGAAGGTGGAAATGGTGTCGATAACGGCGATGTTGAGATTCTTACGACTCCAGTGGGCGACTTTATCGCCTATGGAGACAATGCTAGTAAGTGTTTTGGGGTAGTGGGATCTGGTAATCGCAATTTTAACAATCAATACTGCCTGACAGCCAAGCAGTATAGCCAGCGCTTTGGCTTCCCGGTCCTAGCAGACTTTGAAATGCGTGGAATGCTGGGAGATATTAAAAAGGTCGCAGCGATTATCGCGGACTTATATGGATTGGGTTCAGAAAGTTAGAATCGTTCAAGTAGGCAGTTGGATTTTCTCAACTGCCTTTTGAATGCAGAAAAAGGCACCCAGACGAGGGTGCTGCTTTGGAATTAACCTGCTTTTCCGATGGCAAGTGCATAGATAAAGAAAATAGCAAAGCCAAAGAGGAAAATCAATCCTGCAATGGCGAGGAGTTTCAACCAAGAAGGAAGATTTTTATTTTCACCTGTGACCAACACATAGTTCAAAAGGGCAAAGAATGGTGTTGTAAGAAAAGATCCAATCATGGCAAAGCGGAGCATGGTTGAAACTTGACCGGCAAAGAACTTGATGATGACGATACCAATGATAGCTGTGATGGTCATCCAGATGTTCAAAGATTTACGATTATCCTCTTTTTGATTTGCCAAGAGTTGAAGGGAGGCCTGATTGACACGTGAATATCCATCGATGACAGTAATGACTGTCCCAAAGATACAGAGGAAAGCGATGAAGGTAATCAAATAACGAGACCATTCACCAAGGACAGAGGCGTACATGCCCACAAATTGCGAGATGTATTTGGCAGAAGCAGCTTCAACCGCTTGCCCTGTAGGATATTGAATAAGTGCTCCTAGTGCCACAAAGAATACAGCTAGGATAGCAGTTCCAATGTAACCAACGTTAAAGTCGAAAAGAGCATCCTCTGTATTAAAGTTGACGGTCTTTTTCTTTTCAGCAGACCAGAGTGAGTTGATAGCTGAGATTTCAATAGGGGCAGGCATCCAACCTAGAAGGGAAACGATAAAGGGTAGGGCTGCCATTTGCCAAGGTGTTTTCTCGATAAAATCAGAGCTGTATTCTGGGTGCTTAACGGCAGCAATGATGACGGCAAGAACAGTTGCAATAGTCAAGGCAGACATGATCCATTTTGCCATACCGTCCAATAGTTTGTAGCCACCAAAGAGTAACATAGCCCAAATGACCGCAACAAGGATGAGGGACCATTGAGTGATGCTAAGACCGATCATTGGGAAGGCACTGGCGATGATAGCTGAGCACAGAATGGCAACACCAGCTGTGTTGACCATAGCTGAAAAGACATTGAGGATAAAGAAAATCCAGAGATAGAGTTTTCCTTTTTCAGCATAGCCTTCCACCAAGGTTTTGCCAGTGTCGGCAGTATATTCGGCACCAAAACGGAAAAATGGATATTTAAAAACATTGGCCAAGATAACCAAGAGGAGTAGTGACCAACCATAAGAACCACCAGCTTGAGTAGAGGATACAATGTGAGAACCTCCAACGGCAGCAGAAGCCATTAGGATTCCTGGCCCCATTGCCTTTAGTTTGCTTGCCCAGGTAGACTGGTGTGATGAAGTAACTTGTGACATAATAAACACTCCTATTTTTGAATTTTCAGAATAATCTGAATAGATAGCTACTATTCTACAAGAAACTTATGAAAAATGCAAGAGAATTTTTGAAAAATTTAGAAAATTTCAGAAAAATCATATGAAAGATATGATTATCACAAGGAAATGGTATTGATGGGAGTAAAAAATCCGAGAAGAAAGCTTCTCGGATTCCCTTATTTCAGTTGCTCAGTGATTTCCTTAGAAAGCAGGAGTCCCAAACGGTAACCTTTATTGATGTAGTCAATCACATCATTGATATTTTCCGTTGTTTGGATCCTTTCGCGTATGTCTGTTTTGAAAGCTTCGTCCTTCAGAAGCTGTTCCTGAAGGAGTTGTTGAAGTTTTTCTTTTTCGTACTTATTGATGAGAAAAAGAACGACAAGACTGATAAGAACTAAGATATAAGCATACTGGCTCATAAAATTTCTCCTGGTTTGATAAAAAAGTTGATGACATAAGAAAAGCGAAAGAAACATTTCGCTTTTCTATTAGGTGACTAGAATTGCATGGCAGGCATCCCGCACAAGAGACTAGATAATTCGATGATATACTTGAAAGGTCTAGTTTTTTATTATTATGACATAAACAAATCGCTGTTTATTTATGTGAATTAGTGAAGCGCCTAGCCAAATCACCATAGTTACGACGTCATGGCCTCTAAATCGATTATATTTAGGGGTCATGACTAGTGAAGCAGTTAGCTAGTTCGCATATAAGCATAAGCGGCTAGCGTCTAACAATTAGGAACTTTAGTTCCAATTGTTAGTACTGAATCACATCTTCTCTGGTGCTTCTACTCCAAGCAAACGAAGGGCTTCTTTGAGAACAACAGCTGTTGCGTAGCTGAGGGCTAGACGGCTGTCGCGCTCTGGGCTTTCATCCAGAATACGAGTGTGGGCATAGTATTTATTGAAAGCTTGAGCTAAGCTGATTGCATACTTGGCAATGAGCGATGGATCATAGTTAACAGATGCGCGTTTGATGACACGGGCAAAGTCTTGGAGAAGTTTGATAATTTCCCAGCTTTCAGCATCATTTAGACTGTAATTTGCTTGAGCATTTGGTTGGAAGTCTGCTTTTCTAAGGAGAGATTGGATACGAGCGTAAGCGTATTGGATGTATGGACCAGTTTCTCCTTCAAAGGAAACCATAGCTTCGAGGTCAAAGTCGTAACCATTTCGGCGGTCAGTCTTGAGGTCGTAGAATTTAACAGCTCCTACTCCGACAGCTTGGGCAACCTGCTCTTTGTTTTCGAGATCAGGATTTTTCGCTTCAATTTGTGCTTTAGCACGGCTGATAGCTTCTTGAAGAGTAGGTTCGAGCAGGATAATATTTCCCTTACGAGTAGAGAGCTTTTGACGGTTCTTGGTTACCAAACCGAAGTCTACATGAATCATATCATCGCTCCAGTCAAATCCCATTTTTTTCAAGACGGCTTTTAACTGTTTAAAGTGGTTAGACTGCTCTTGACCAACCGCATAGATATTCTTAACAAAATTGTAAGTACGTGCACGGTAGATAGCTGTCGCAATATCACGTGTGATGTAGAGGGTTGCACCGTCAGATTTTTTAATCATAGCAGGTGGCAGTTCGACATCATCTAGGTTGACAATGCTAGCGCCGCGTGATTCTTCTAGCAAACCTTTTTCTTCAAGGATTTGCACGGCTTCGTCCATCTTGTCATTATAGAAGGCTTCCCCGTTTAAGCTGTCAAATTCAACGTTCAACAGTTTGTAAATGCGGTTGAACTCAACCAAACTTTCGTCACGGAACCATTGCCAGAGTTGAGTTGCTTCTGGATCACCGTCTTCCAATTTTTTAAACCAAAGACGTCCTTCCTCATCAAGAGCTGGGTCGTTTTCGATTTCAGCATTGATGCGAACGTACAATTTTAACAATTCGTCAATTGGATTAGCTTCTACGGCTTCCTTACTTCCCCATTTTTTATAAGCAACCATGAGAAGACCAAACTGTTTACCCCAGTCTCCAAGGTGGTTGATTTTAATAGTGTTGTAGCCCATTTTCTTAAAGATATTAGAAAGAGCATCTCCGATAACAGTTGAACGTAAGTGACCTACTGAGAAAGGTTTTGCGATGTTTGGACTTGATAGGTCAATCGTGATATTTTGCTCTTTGCCTTCCGTTTGTTGAGCGTAGTCAGATCCTTTTTCGATGATCTCTTTGATAACTGCTCCAGAAATGGCAGATTTATCAAGGAAGAAGTTGACGTAAGGGCCAGTTGCAACAACTTTTTCAAAGGCTTGGCTGTTGATTTTTTCAGCGATTTCAGCAGCAATCATTTGAGGGGCTTTGCGTTCGACTTTTGCAAGTGAGAAAGCAGGGAAAGCGATATCTCCCATGTCAGAGTTTTTTGGTTGTTCTAGTAAATTTAAAATAGCCTCTTGATCTAGGCTATCGATGACGCTAGCCAATTCACTAGCAATCAGTTTTTTTGTACTCATAAGTAGGCTCCTTTTGGACTTTTATTCTATTTTATCATAAATTTAGTGAAAGAAGAAAGATTTTTTTGAATTATTCAGTTTTTTTGGTATAATTATATCTAAAAATAAACCCGAAATCGGTTATAAATATTCATGTAAGAGGTTGATATGAGAAAAAAAGAACGACACCAGTTGATTAAAAAGATGATCACTGAGGAAAAACTAGCTACACAAAAGGATATCCAAGATCGCCTAGAAGTTCGGAATGTCTTTGTGACGCAAACGACCTTGTCTCGCGATTTGCGCGAAATCGGCTTGATCAAGGTTAAGAAAAATGGTATGGTATATTATGTGCTAGCGAATGAAACAGAAAAGATTGATTTGGTAGAGTTTTTGTCGCATCATCTAGAAGGGGTTGCGAGAGCAGAGTTTACTTTGGTACTTCATACCAAGTTGGGAGAAGCAGCTGTCTTAGCAAATATTGTTGATGAAAATAAGGACGAGGCGATTTTAGGGACGGTTGCTGGTGCCAATACCTTACTGGTTATTTGTCGAGACCAGCATGTTGCCAAGCTCATGGAAGAGCGTCTGCTAGATTTGATGAAGGATAAATAGGGTTTTGGGACTTGTTCCCAAGCCTTATTTTTGACAAGGAGAGAGTCAATATGACGACAGAAAAACTATCACCTGGTATGCAGCAATATGTGGATATAAAAAAGCAATATCCAGATGCTTTTTTGCTCTTTCGGATGGGTGACTTTTATGAGCTGTTTTATGAAGATGCGGTCAATGCGGCGCAGATTTTAGAGATTTCACTGACCAGTCGTAATAAAAATGCAGAAAATCCGATACCCATGGCTGGTGTTCCCTATCATTCTGCCCAGCAGTATATCGATGTTTTGATTGAGCAGGGCTATAAGGTGGCTATTGCCGAGCAGATGGAGGATCCAAAACAAGCGGTTGGGGTTGTCAAGCGAGAGGTGGTTCAGGTCATCACACCCGGTACAGTGGTTGATAGTAGTAAGCCCGATAGTCAGAACAATTTCTTGGTTGCCATAGATCGTGACGGCAATCAATTTGGTCTAGCTTATATGGACCTGGTGACGGGTGATTTTTATGTGACGGGTCTATTGGACTTTACCCTCGTTTGTGGGGAAATCCGTAACCTCAAGGCTCGTGAAGTGGTGCTGGGTTATGATTTGTCTGAGGAAGAAGAACAAATCCTCAGCCGTCAGATGAATCTGGTGCTTTCCTATGAAAAGGAAGGTTTTGAGGATGTCCATTTACTGGATCCACGACTGGCAGCTGTGGAGCAAGCGGCAGCTAGTAAGCTGCTCCAGTATATTCATCGGACCCAGATGCGGGAATTGAATCACCTCAAACCAGTTATCCGCTATGAAATTAAAGATTTCTTGCAGATGGACTATGCGACCAAGGCCAGTCTGGATTTGGTTGAGAATGCCCGTTCAGGCAAGAAGCAAGGCAGTCTTTTCTGGCTTTTGGATGAAACCAAAACGGCTATGGGCATGCGTCTATTGCGTTCTTGGATCCATCGTCCCTTGATTGATAAGGAGCGAATCATCCAACGTCAAGAGGTGGTGCAGGTCTTTCTTGACCACTTCTTTGAGCGCAGTGATTTGACAGACAGTCTCAAAGGCGTTTATGACATCGAACGTTTGGCTAGTCGAATTTCCTTTGGTAAGACCAATCCCAAGGATCTCTTGCAGTTGGCGACCACCTTATCCAGTGTGCCACGGATTCGAGCGATTTTAGAGGCAATGGAGCAACCTGCTCTGGCCTATCTTATCGAACAATTGGATGGAATCCCTGAGTTGGAGAGTTTGATTAGCGCAGCGATTGCTCCTGAAGCTCCTCAAGTGATTACGGAAGGCGGCATTATCCGTACGGGATTTGATGAGACCTTGGATAAATACCGCCGAGTGCTCAGAGAGGGGACTAGCTGGATTGCTGAAATTGAGGCTAAGGAGAGAGAAAACTCTGGCATCAGCACGCTTAAGATTGACTACAATAAGAAGGATGGCTACTATTTCCATGTGACCAATTCGCAGCTGGGGAATGTGCCTGCCCACTTTTTCCGCAAGGCGACGCTGAAAAACTCAGAACGCTTCGGTACCGAGGAGTTGGCGCGTATCGAGGGGGATATGCTGGAGGCACGTGAGAAGTCAGCCAACCTAGAATATGAAATTTTTATGCGTATCCGTGAGGAAGTCAGCAAGTACATCCAGCGTTTGCAGGCTCTAGCCCAAGGAATTGCGACAGTTGATGTCCTGCAAAGTCTGGCAGTTGTGGCTGAAACCCAGCATTTGATCCGACCGGAGTTCGGAGACGATTCACAAATTGATATCCAGAAAGGGCGCCATGCTGTCGTTGAAAAGGTCATGGGAGCGCAGACCTACATTCCAAACAGTATCCAGATGGCAGAAGATACCAGTATTCAGCTAATCACAGGGCCCAACATGAGTGGGAAGTCAACCTACATGCGCCAGTTAGCCATGACTGCGGTTATGGCCCAGCTGGGCTCGTATGTGCCGGCTGAGAGCGCCCATTTGCCTATTTTTGATGCGATCTTTACCCGTATCGGAGCAGCAGATGACTTGGTTTCAGGTCAATCAACCTTTATGGTGGAGATGATGGAGGCCAACAATGCCATTTCGCATGCGACTAAGGACTCACTCAT
This sequence comes from Streptococcus sp. 5905, assembly GCF_013276505.1. Lineage (NCBI taxonomy): Bacteria > Bacillati > Bacillota > Bacilli > Lactobacillales > Streptococcaceae > Streptococcus > Streptococcus sp. 5905. The sequence goes on along the minus strand of NZ_VMLC01000003.1, from coordinate 223,835 downwards.
TCTCTTTGATGAATTGGGACGCGGAACTGCAACTTATGACGGGATGGCTCTTGCTCAGTCCATCATCGAATACATTCATGAACATATCGGAGCTAAAACCCTCTTTGCGACCCACTACCATGAGTTGACCAGTCTGGAGTCCAGCCTGGAACACTTGGTCAATGTTCATGTGGCAACCTTGGAGCAGGATGGGCAGGTTACCTTCCTTCACAAGATTGAACCAGGACCAGCTGACAAATCCTACGGTATCCACGTTGCTAAGATTGCTGGTTTACCAGCAGAACTGTTAGCAAGGGCGGATAAGATTTTGACACAACTGGAGAGTCAAGGGGGAGAAAGTCCAAGTCTGATGAGGCAAACAAGTGCCGTCAGTGAACAGATGTCACTCTTTGATTCGCCTGAAGAACATCCTATCCTAGCAGAATTAGCTAAACTGGATGTGTACAATATGACACCTATGCAGGCTATGAACGTCTTGGTCGAGCTCAAACAAAAGTTATAAAAAGAGCCCACTCACATTTTTGTGAGTGGGATTTTCTCTATTACTTTTTATGGGCCAAGAGTTGATTGATGTGGTCTACTTTTTTAGCTTCTCTTTTATAGAGAATAGCCCAGATGATGAGGTAGACAATCGCAAACTCTGGAATGAGCTGGAGATAGAAGGTCCAGTGGAAGGGGAACCAACCAGCCAGAGTTGCTAGTGGAACAAAGCCAGCCAGCATGAGGAAGAAATGGGAAAGTGTGGCACGGAGCAAGCTCCAATCACGGCTGAATAAGCGACTGCCAAAGCTAAAGAGAACGCCGATAGCTGACCAGATAAATGTGCAGTAGAGCAAAACCAGGGCACCGTGAACCTGATGTTGAGCCATCGCTTGGCCGATGAGAGAGTCGGGACTTAATGGGGTGTATGTACTTGGTGCATAAATGAGTGAAAAGAGGATAGAGAGGATGAGGCCGATGAGGACGCCAGCAGCTGCGTCGTGAAATACTTGTTTTTTCATAGTTCTAATTTCTCCTTGATGGTTTTTAGGTAACGGCGTGAAGAGTAGGTGAAGCTTTCGTTTTTCAAGAAAATTTCAACCAGACCGTTGGGCGTGAGCTTGAGATGAGAGATGGAATCGATATTGATGATTTCTGATTGGGAAATTTGGATAAAAGTGGTCGGCAGAATTTCAAGAACCTGATAGAGTCGCAAATCAATGATGTAGGTCTGGCTTGCAGTTTCTGCTAGAACCTTCCGATTCTCGATATAGAAGCGTTGTATCTTACCAATCTTAACTAGATAGACCTGATCATCAATCTTTCCTTTGATTGTTTCTTTTTGGTCAAGATTTTCTGCGAACTCGATGACTTTCTGGACTTTTTCGGTCGGCTGAGGAGTTTGGACAATCAGCTTTTCCTCCTCGTAAGTCTCATTAATCTGTAGTTCTACTTTCATAAATTTCCCTCCTTTTCAGTTATACAAAGTTGTGATCACTTCCTGTACACTTTTATTAAACACTATTTTATTTTCAAAAACAAGAGCTTTTGTCTATGTGGAGAGATTTGGAGTCTATGTGGTATTTGCTTTTTCTGGTAGCATCTGAAATATGGTATAATATAATCAATTTCTAGGAAAATAGATACAGAAAGGGGCTGAAAGATGTCTCATATTATTGAATTGCCAGAGGTGCTAGCAAACCAAATCGCGGCAGGAGAGGTCATTGAGCGTCCTGCTAGTGTGGTCAAAGAATTGGTAGAAAATGCCATTGACGCGGGTTCTAGTCAGATTATCATCGAGATTGAGGAAGCTGGCCTCAAGAAAATCCAAATCACCGATAATGGCCATGGAATTGCCCATGATGAGGTGGAATTGGCCTTGCGTCGCCATGCGACCAGTAAGATAAAAAATCAAGCAGACCTCTTTCGGATTCGGACGCTCGGCTTTCGAGGTGAAGCCCTGCCCTCTATCGCTTCTGTCAGTGTCTTGACTCTGTTGACAGCGGTGGATGGTGCGAGTCATGGGACCAAGCTCGTTGCGCGTGGAGGTGAAGTCGAAGAAATCATCCCAGCGACTAGTCCAGTGGGAACCAAGGTTTGTGTGGAGGACCTCTTTTTCAACACGCCTGCCCGCCTCAAGTATATGAAGAGCCAGCAGGCGGAGTTGTCCCATATCATTGATATTGTCAACCGTCTGGGCTTGGGTCATCCAGAGATTTCCTTTAGTTTGATTAGTGATGGCAAGGAAATGACACGGACAGCAGGAACTGGTCAGCTGCGCCAAGCCATTGCAGGGATTTACGGTTTGGCGAGTGCGAAAAAGATGATTGCTATTGGAAACTCTGACTTAGATTTCGAAATTTCAGGTTTTGTGTCCTTGCCTGAGTTGACCAGAGCCAACCGCAACTATATCAGCCTCTTCATCAACGGGCGTTATATCAAGAATTTCTTGCTCAATCGTGCTATTCTTGATGGTTATGGTAGCAAGCTCATGGTGGGACGTTTTCCACTGGCTGTCATTCATATCCATATCGACCCTTATCTAGCGGATGTCAATGTGCATCCGACCAAGCAAGAAGTACGAATTTCTAAGGAAAAAGAACTGATGGCGCTAGTCTCAGAAGCTATTTCAAATAGTCTCAAGGAACAAGCCCTGATCCCTGATGCCTTGGAAAATCTTGCCAAGTCTACCGTGCGCAATCGTCAAAAGGTAGAGCAGACCATTCTCCCACTCAAAGAAAATACGCTCTACTATGAAAAAACAGAACTCTCAAAACCCAGTCAAGCTGAGGTGGCTGATCATCAGGTTGAATTAACTGAGGAAGGTAGGGACCTAACCCTGTTTGCCAAGGAAACCTTGGACCAGCTAACCAAGCCCGCAAAACTGCATTTTGCAGAGAGAAAACCAGCTAGCTATGACCAACTAGACCATCCAGAGTTGGATCTTGCTAGTCTTGATAAGGCCTATGATAAGCTGGAGCGAGAAGAATCTTCAAGCTTCCCAGAGTTGGAATTTTTCGGGCAGATGCACGGGACTTATCTCTTTGCCCAAGGGCGAGATGGACTCTATATCATTGACCAGCATGCTGCTCAAGAGCGGGTTAAGTACGAGGAGTATCGTGAAAGTATTGGCAATGTTGACCAAAGTCAGCAGCAACTCCTAGTACCTTACATCTTTGAATTTCCTGCAGATGATGCCCTTCGTCTCAGGGAAAGAATGCCTCTCTTAGAGGAAGTGGGCGTCTTTCTAGCAGAGTACGGAGAAAATCAATTTATCCTACGTGAACATCCTATTTGGATGGCAGAAGAAGAGATTGAGTCGGGCATCTATGAAATGTGTGATATGCTGCTCTTGACCAAGGAAGTTTCTATCAAGAAATACCGAGCAGAGTTGGCTATCATGATGTCCTGCAAGCGGTCTATCAAGGCCAACCATCGTATCGATGACTACTCAGCCAGACAGCTCCTTTATCAGCTTTCTCAGTGTGACAATCCCTATAACTGTCCTCATGGACGTCCCGTTTTGGTGCATTTTACCAAGTCAGATATGGAAAAAATGTTCCGACGTATTCAGGAAAATCATACGAGCCTACGAGAGTTGGGGAAATATTAAACTCTATAGAAAATCAAACAACCCTAGTCATCGAACTAGAGTTGTTTTGAATGTTTGAGCTGAACTTGTGTTCCAGCAAGCAAATCAGCTGGAAGAAGATAGATGCCGAGTTTTTTTAGTTGGTACATGAGGAATTTATTAAATTTAAAAACATTTTCTCCTATTTTTTACAATCAATGATAACATAAGTTTCCAATACACTGTTACTATAATTTAAGTAAAGTAATTTTATACTATTCAAAATGACTTAAGGTTTTGATATAATGATTTTGATATGAGAAGGAGGGTAATTATATGTCAAAAAAAAGAAAAGCTAAAAAAACCAAGAAAATTATAAGCAATAAAAAGCCAGCAAATGTTCATACTGACAAGGAAAAGGAAGAAAAACTATTAACCAAGCAGAAGAAATCTAGGATTATGTCGTGGTTAAAAGGATATTCATGGTTTCTAGGTCTTGTCATACCTTTATTAGTAGGGATCATAGGGATCATAATGCCTGTTATATCCTTTAAATTTAACGAAATACGACAGAACAATCAAATTATCCAGCAGATATCTAATTCATCTAGTGTTTATGTAGACAAAGCACTGTATGTTCTAGATCATGTTTATAATGCAAGTTATGATTCCCAACAAAATCTTTATTACCTTTCTCCGACAGAATTGTTTTTAGATGACAATATAGATAACTATATAACCAATCATGATTCTTTTTCTAATGCAAATATAGAATATCAAAATCTATTTCAAAAACATAAAGTATGGCTAACCGATTTGATGAAGCAAACTACCTTAGAAATTGAAGATATAAGCAATAAAAGTCCCCATTCAGATAACGATACTATTGTTATGTCACCAGAAGATAGAAAAAAATTGGTCTATTTTCTTTATGCACAAGTATTCAGAATAGATTTTAATTATAGTTTAGAAGGTGACGAATTCGCCCCTCAAGATAAAATTAAACTTGAACATAAAATTAACATGACGAAGGTTCTCCCAAAAATACGTACTACTATTTTAGATATTGAAAAGGAGCGTAAAAAAGGAATACTAGAAGCCTATTGTGAAGTTTGTGCAGAAAATATGAGTGCTGAAGAATTTGAACATATTAAAAGTTTACTTCCTCGAGATTTTAAAGAGAGATACAATATTAAGTGATATCAGTCATATTTTCTAATATCTATTTCGTCATAAATACATCGTGAAACTGTATCATTCTTAAGAGTAGACATTAGAATAGAATATTAACAGCATATTTAAAATATAGTAGATAAGTAATATAAGGTATTGTCTAAGAACTGGTTAAAATAAAGAATCTCTGCTGAAGTTGACAAGAAAATTGACAGATTATCTGCTTGATAAGCACTACGAATAGCTCCCATATGTCCCAGCTGCCAAGGGAAAAGCTTAATAGCAGAGCGCAAAATGCTGTGAGCAAAGCTCCTATGTTTGTAAATCAGCTGTAAACCTGCCCAACGCTTGCTCTGGGATTCAGTGAATGTAGGAATGCCCCCTAGAATCAGATAGTAAAGACCCATAGCTAGTAAAAAAAGAGCAATGAGGTAGCCTGAGATGAAGAGCCAGTCTCCAATCAGTTCTTTCAGACGAGTTTTGACAGGTATAGGATTGTCAGTTTTTAGTTTCATCTTTAGCATCTTCTTTTTTAGAATTATCAAAGCCGATAACCTTGTCCAGATACTTTTCCTTCATCTTTAGCGCCTTGTTAATAGCCATTGCGGATGCGACTAGGAGGAAAAAAGTTAACCAGACCAGCGCAGTGAATGTTGCTGGAAAACTAGAACCAGCTAAAAAGAGATAGATAGCTAGAGCTAAGACGAAAATATAAATCACTTGCCAGAGGCCAAAAGATTTAACTTCTTTATAGTATTTGTCCTTGTTTTCCTCCAAGATCACTTCTGAGGAACCTTTTTCAGAGTTTTCATCCAGTAGTAGATAGTCAGTTGTCACTTGAAAAGTCTTGCTTAATTCAATGATTTTTTCGATTTCTGGAAGGACTTGTCCAGACTCCCATTTGGAGATGCTTTGCCGAGAAACATTGATTTGTTCTGCTAGCTTTTCCTGGGACCAACCTTTTTCCTTTCGGAGCTCAAATAGTTTTTCTGCGAGTTTCATCATTCTATCCTCCTTTTTCTACCTCTATCCTAACAATTTTTACTTATAATGAGAATACAATCTCCTGTACTATTTGTCAACCAGAGGTTGCACCTTTTGTTGCAGTCTGTCTTGGGGAAATATGGTATACTAGATAGGCAAAATAATGGAGAAAAAACTATGTACGAATATTTAAAAGGAATCATTACCAAAATCACTGCTAAATACATCGTCATTGAGGCAAATGGTATCGGTTATATCTTGCATGTAGCCAATCCCTATGCTTACTCAGGTCAGGTCAATCAAGAAACTCAAATTTATGTGCACCAAGTTGTCCGTGAGGACGCGCATCTGCTCTACGGTTTTCGATCAGAAGATGAGAAAAAACTCTTTCTTAGTCTGATTTCGGTTTCTGGGATTGGTCCTGTGTCAGCTCTTGCTATTATTGCTGCCGATGACAATGCTGGCTTGGTTCAGGCGATCGAGACTAAGAACATCACCTACTTGACCAAGTTCCCTAAAATTGGCAAGAAAACAGCCCAACAGATGGTGCTGGACTTGGAAGGCAAGGTAGTCGTGGCTAGTGATGACCTTCCTGCCAAGGTCGCAGTGCAAGCCAGTGCTGAAAACCAAGAACTGGAAGAAGCTATGGAAGCCATGTTGGCACTGGGCTACAAGGCAACCGAGCTTAAGAAAATCAAGAAATTCTTTGAAGGAACGACGGATACAGCTGAGAACTATATCAAGTCAGCCCTTAAGATGTTGGTAAAATAGGAGATTTTTATGACAAAACGCTGTGGTTGGGTTAAAATGAACAACCCATTATATGTAGCCTACCATGATGAAGAGTGGGGCCAACCCCTTCATGATGACCGTGCTCTTTTTGAGTTGCTTTGTTTGGAAACTTACCAGTCGGGTCTATCTTGGGAAACGGTGCTAAACAAACGCCAAGGATTCCGAGAAGCATTTCATGGCTATCAAATTCAGGCGGTCGCGGAAATGACAGATGGGGAGTTGGAAGCCTTGTTAGAGAATCCAGCCATTATCCGAAATCGCGCCAAGATTTTTGCGACGCGTGCCAACGCCCAAGCATTTTTACAAATCCAGAAAACCTTTGGCTCTTTTGACGCTTATCTCTGGTCCTTTGTTGAGGGAAAAACCATCATCAATGATGTTCCTGACTATCACCTAGCGCCTGCTAAAACAGCCTTGTCTGAAAAGTTAGCTAAAGATCTCAAAAAACGTGGTTTCAAATTCACAGGTCCAGTCGCAGTTTTAGCTTTTCTACAGGCGGCAGGTCTGATAGATGATCATGAGAATGATTGTGAGTGGAAAAGCGGAAGTTAGTGAGTCCAAGCGTCTAACTATCTGAGAATATAGAAAAAGCTGAGAAATTCCTCTCAGCTTTTTGATTATATGCTAGTAATTTTTATAGTGCAGTGAGAAATGTCAGTCCACCTAAGACAACGCCAGCTGAGTTTGGAATAATTAGTATCCAATCCTTCTTAGGTTCTTTTGTCCACCCGTAAATAACCCAAATTAAACAAGATACTGCTGCGGATAAAGGCTGGAATGGTTGAGCTTTGTTGCCTTGTAAATTGGCAAAAATTTGTGGGATGTAGGCGATAAATACAATAATCCCGATAAAGGCTCCAATTGAACCGACAATTTGATTTATTTTTTGTTTAGTCATATATACCTCCTTCAAAAAGATATCATAGAAATAAGCAAAATGCAATAAATTTAGACACAAATTGTAACGAAAATCAATACCAAAGCACAAAAATAGAGAAATTGTTTATTTTTTGTTATGGTCAAAGCGAATGACTTGCTCCTGTGCATCCACATAGGCGTGAACGCCAAAGGGCACAATGGCTCTTGGAGTTGCGTGACCGACATTCAGATTATAGACAATCGGAATATTGTTATCAATGATATCCAATAGTGCTTCCTTATAGTCGTCATAGAAGGTTTCATCCATTGGCTTTCCGACCAAGAGTCCACTGATGACCTCAAATACCCCAGTTTCTTTCAAAGCCTGCAACATCTTTTTGAAGTCCTCCGGATCAGGCTTTTCTTCGCTTGTTTCTAACAAGAGAATCTTTCCTTGCCAGTCGGATAAGTCAGGAAAAAGTTTGTATTTTTGGCAGAGCTCCGTGCTATCTGCGTATCGAGAGTTGTCAAAGATATCATAGAGAGACTCAAGGCAACCACCGAGAATTTCTCCCTCAAACTGGGCATTTCCTTGCAACAAGTCAAAACCGGTATTTACATGACTGATACGGGGTGTTCCCAGGGCTTTGGGACTAAAATCAGTCCGTTCCTCATACCAAACGTCGCTAGGGCGGATTTCTGAGATTTTTCCAGTCTCAATCAATTCTTTAAAGTAGTGAAGGCTATAGGGCAACATCTCCTTGTCTAATTCACAAATGTCGGCTAGAAAGGATTGCCCATAAAAAGTCTTGACTCCCAGTTTGTGCAACATAAGGTGGTTCATGGTTGTATCCGAGAAACCAAAAAAAATCTTTGGTTTGATAACTTTTTGGAGTTGGTCATTTTCAAAAAGGTAGGGTAGCAAACGATAGGTATCGTCCCCACCAATGGCGCATAGGATCATGTCAATGCTATCGTCTGAAAAGGCCTGCATCAAATCCTCTGCACGCGCCTCAGGATGATCCTTGATAAAGTCCAAGCCCTTTAGCGAATGGGGCAAAAAGACAGGATTGAGTCCCAAATCCTTGAGACGTTGGATACCCAAGTCGACTTCGTGTTTGACAAAATCCTCTCCGATAACACCGCTAGACAAACTAACAATACCAATAGTAGAAACCATATCTCATCCTCCTAGAAATAGATTGAGCCTATTTTATCACAAAAGATGAGAGAAAACTATGGCGAATGTCAGAAGAATGCTTTTAAATCAAGAAAGTAGTAAAAAGCAACCGCCTGAGCAGTTGCTTATTTATTATCTTAATAACGTGATGGACCCGCACTTGCACTTCGGATATTGAAACGTTTCTTGAGATAGAAGCGAAGAGCGAGAAGAGCCGCTCCTAGGATAGCCAAAGGCAATGGAGCAAGGATTGGATTGAGGTTGGCTGGTAGGAAGCTTGTTGCAAAGAAGACAACCAACCAAAGGACCATAGAGGCCAGGATGACGAGGATTGACTTCCAGAATGGAGGACGTTGGCTACGGTCTGTGTCTGGTCCATAGTACTGGTAGACAAAGTAGTACATCAAGTAGAAGGCAAGTCCTCCTACAAGTCCAACCAACAAGAGGGTAATCAACCCATAGCCAATAGCCTGATCTGTAGAGAAGAAGGTAGTCAGAGCGCTAACCAATGCAAAGAGACTGGTGATAAAAAGGGCTGAGTCCATAATCATGAGTTTTGGATCGTCATTTTCCTTAGGGTGCTCTTTTTCATATTGCTCCTTGACAGTGAAGCTATGAGCCCAGTGGGTTGGAGCGCCATAGAGGGAACGAGCTGTCGTTCCTTTGGCTTGTTCTTCAAGGATTTTAGGAATGACTTCCTCAAAGACAGCCTTGATTTCAGCGTCTGTTTTGCCATCTTTGAGAAATTGTTGGGTAGCGATGTGGATAAACTCTTGGTTTTTCTTGGTTAGTTTTTGTAAATCAATCTGAGACATAGGGATTCCTCTTAGAACCATTTTTTATGGATGAGATAGAGAGTGAGCGAAACACTCATAGCAAAGGCGATAAAGACGATTAACCAGAAGGCGTGAGGCTCACCGTTTAGAGGGATTTCATTATCCTTAAAGTTCATCCCGTAGGCTGAAAAGATCATGGTCGGAATCGACATGACAATGGTCACAAGTGCCAAAGTCTTCATGATGTTGTTCTGGTTGTTGGAAATGATAGAGGCAAAGGTCTCTGTCATAGAATGAAGGACGTTTCCATAGATATCTGCCATCTCGATGGCCTGTTGCGTTTCGATTAGAGTATCTTCAAGAATATCCTCATCCTCTAGGTATTTCTTAATATTGCTAGTTGCACTGGTCAGTTTTTTAATCACGCGCTCGTTTGTTTTAAGTGAGGCCTTGAAATAGACGATGGTCTTTTCTAATTCCATGAGTTCGATCAGTTCTTCGTTTCGAGTAGATTTGTGAAGTTGACTTTCGATTTGTTCACTCTTACGGTCAATTGAACGAAGGGCAGTTAGATAAAGCTCTGCATTACGATAAAGGAGCTGAAAGATAAAACGAGAGCGCATGAAGGTATAGAAGTTGCGAAGCCTGCGGTTGATAAAGATATCCAGTACAGGAAGTGGCTCTAAGCAGGTAGTGATAATCGTGGTATCGGTAATGACGATCCCTAGTGGGATGGTTACATAGTAAGTGCGATTATTTCTTTCTTCGGTGACGGGGACGTCCACGATAATTAGAGTGTACGCATCTTCGATGGTTACACGAGACATTTCTTCCGCATCGAGCGGTGCTCGGAGGTCGGCGATGTCGATATCAAAGGCGTTGGCGATTTCCAGTGATTCATTTTGTGTAGGATTGACAAGGTTGATCCAAGTACCCGGTTCGAGTGTATCAATCTCTTTAAATTCAGTTGTTGTTGAGAGAAAGACTTGTTTCATATCCCCTATCCTTTCCTACTATTCAGTGTTTGATTTTTTGCACCGTACTATTATACTACAAAAACGGCTTTTTGGGTAATAGAATTTCACATTTTTTGGTATAATGGAAAGCAATAATGGACTAGAAAGATTAAAGATGCAAGATAAAATTGTGATTCATGGGGCTCGTGCCCATAACTTAAAAAATATTGATGTGGAGATTCCAAGAGACAAGCTGGTCGTCGTAACGGGCTTGTCAGGATCTGGAAAATCCAGCCTAGCCTTCGATACCCTATATGCTGAGGGCCAACGCCGTTATGTAGAGAGCTTGTCTGCCTACGCTCGCCAGTTCTTGGGCAACATGGAAAAACCAGATGTAGATGCCATTGATGGCCTCAGTCCTGCTATTTCCATCGACCAGAAAACCACTAGTAAAAACCCTCGCTCAACCGTTGGAACAACTACTGAAATCAATGACTATCTGCGTCTCCTCTACGCACGTGTGGGGACGCCGTACTGTATCAACGGACACGGGGCTATCAAGGCTTCTTCTGTGGAGCAAATCGTTGATAAGGTTTTGGAGTTGCCAGAACGCCAACGCTTGCAGATTTTGGCCCCTGTCATTCGCAAGAAAAAAGGCCAACATAAGAGTGTTATTGAGAAGGTTCAGAAAGATGGTTATGTTCGTGTCCGTGTGGATGGGGAAGTCTATGATGTGGCCGAAATGCCTGAGCTGTCTAAGAGCAAGCAACACAATATCGATGTCGTAGTTGACCGTATTGTCATCAAGGAGGGGATCCGTAGCCGTCTCTTTGATTCCATTGAGGCTGCCCTTCGTATCGCAGAAGGTTATGTGATTATCGATACCATGGACGACTCTGAGTTGCTCTTCTCTGAGCATTATGCCTGTCCAGTTTGTGGTTTTACCGTACCAGAGTTAGAGCCTCGTCTCTTCTCCTTCAATGCGCCGTTTGGTTCATGCAGTGAGTGTGATGGTTTGGGTATTAAGTTAGAGGTGGATACTGATTTGGTAGTGCCAGATGCCAGCAAAACTTTGCGTGAGGGAGCCTTGGCACCTTGGAATCCTATCTCATCCAACTACTATCCAAATATGCTGGAACAAGCCATGACAGCCTTTGGAGTGGATATGGATAAGCCCTTTGAAGATTTATCCGAAGCGGAAAAGAACTTGATTCTTTACGGTTCGGATGGCAAGGAATTTCATTTCCACTATGAAAATGAATTTGGTGGTGTGCGTGATATCGACATTCCGTTTGAGGGAGTCGTCAATAATATCAAGCGTCGTTACCATGAGACGAATAGTGACTATATTCGCACCCAGATGCGTCTCTATATGAATGAACTGACCTGCGGAACCTGTCACGGTTACCGTCTCAATGACCAGGCCTTGTCTGTCCGTGTGGGTGGTGAGCAAGGGCCACATATCGGTGAAATCTCAGATTTGTCTATCGCAGACCACTTGGAATTAGTGAGTCAGTTGACCTTGTCTGAAAATGAAGCCATCATCGCCCGTCCTATTCTCAAGGAAATCAAGGACCGTTTGACCTTCCTTAATAATGTGGGGCTCAACTATCTGACCCTATCTCGTTCGGCAGGGACCCTTTCAGGTGGAGAGAGCCAGCGTATTCGCTTGGCTACCCAGATTGGTTCCAACCTCTCAGGAGTCCTCTATATCTTAGATGAGCCGTCAATCGGTCTTCATCAGAGGGACAATGACCGTCTGATTGCCAGTCTCAAAAAGATGCGTGATTTGGGTAATACCCTGATCGTAGTGGAACATGACGAAGATACCATGCGTGAGGCGGATTATCTGATTGACGTTGGTCCTGGTGCGGGAGTCTTTGGTGGGGAGATTGTCGCTGCAGGTACGCCTAAGCAAGTGGCTCGCAACAGCAAGTCTATCACAGGCCAATATCTATCAGGTAAACGTGCCATTCCAGTACCAGAAGATCGCCGTGTCGGAAATGGTCGCTTTATCGAGGTGACAGGAGCGCGTGAAAATAACCTACAAAATGTTACTGCCCGCTTCCCGTTAGGAAAATTTATCGCTGTGACTGGTGTATCAGGTTCTGGGAAATCTACTTTGATTAACAGCATTCTCAAAAAAGCCATTGCCCAAAAGCTCAACCGCAATTCAGACAAACCTGGGAAGTTTAAAACGATTACAGGGATTGAGCATGTCGATCGTCTGATTGATATTGACCAGAGTCCAATCGGACGGACGCCGAGGTCCAATCCCGCTACCTATACGGGAGTTTTTGATGACATTCGGGACCTCTTTGCCCAGACAAATGAAGCCAAGATTCGAGGCTACAAGAAGGGCCGTTTCAGTTTCAACGTCAAGGGTGGTCGTTGTGAAGCCTGCTCAGGTGACGGGATTATCAAGATAGAGATGCACTTCTTGCCAGATGTTTACGTGGCTTGCGAAGTCTGCCATGGCACCCGCTACAACAGTGAAACCCTAGAAGTTCACTACAAGGAAAAGAATATCTCGCAAGTCTTGGACATGACGGTTAATGACGCAGTCGAATTTTTCCAGCATATTCCAAAAATCCAACGCAAACTCCAGACCATCAAAGATGTGGGGTTGGGCTATGTAACGCTAGGTCAACCAGCTACGACCCTCTCTGGAGGAGAAGCCCAGCGTATGAAGCTGGCTAGTGAACTCCACAAACGCTCGACAGGTAAGTCCTTCTACATTCTGGATGAGCCGACGACAGGACTTCATACTGAGGACATCGCTCGCTTGCTTAAAGTCTTGGCTCGCTTTGTAGACGATGGCAATACAGTTCTCGTTATCGAACATAATCTGGATGTTATTAAAACAGCAGACCATATCATTGACTTGGGACCTGAGGGCGGTGTAGGTGGTGGAACCATTATCGCAACAGGAACTCCAGAAGAAGTAGCGGCCAATGAAGCCAGCTACACAGGACATTATTTGAAAGGAAAGTTACATCATGAATAAACGTGTGCAAGCATTTCTAGCTAAAATGCAAGAAAAAGAACTAGATGGCATCATCATCAACAACCTAAAAAACGTCTATTACCTGACCGGCTTTTGGGGCTCAAACGGAACAGTCTTTATTAGCCGTGATCGTCAGATTTTGGTGACAGACTCTCGCTATATCATTGCAGCTAAGCAAGAAGTGACAGGTTTTGAGATTGTGGCTGACCGCGATGAATTGGCTGTTATTGCAGGCATTGTTAAGGATATGGGCTTGTCTCGTATCGGTTTTGAGGACGAGATTTCGGTCTCTTATTACCACCGTATGCAGGCTGCTTTTGCAGGAATCGACTTGCTTCCGCAGACTCAGTTTGTTGAAGCGCTTCGTATGATTAAGGATGAGAAAGAGATTGCGACTATTCGCAAGGCTTGTTCTATCTCAGACCAAGCTTTTCGCGATGCGCTTGACTTTATCAAACCAGGAAAAACTGAGATCGAAATTGCCAACTTCCTTGATTTCCGCATGCGTGAGTTGGGAGCATCTGGCTTGTCTTTTGACACTATTCTAGCTAGCGGTATCAATTCTTCAAAACCCCATGCTCATCCAATGCACAAACCAGTTGAAGTTGGAGAAGCCATTACCATGGACTTCGGCTGCCTCTACGACCACTACGTCAGCGATATGACACGTACCATTTATCTCGGTCATGTCAGTGACGAACAGGCAGAGATTTACAATACGGTTCTAAAAGCCAACCAAGCCCTGATTGACCAGGCTAAGGCAGGATTATGTTTCCGTGACTTTGACAAAATCCCTCGCGATATTATCATCGAGGCAGGCTATGGCGACTACTTTACCCACGGTATTGGACACGGTATCGGATTGGATATCCATGAGGAACCATACTTTAGCCAAACATCAACTGATACGATTAAGGCAGGCATGACCTTGACAGATGAGCCTGGTATCTATATCGAAGGCAAATACGGTGTTCGTATTGAGGATGATATCTTGATTACGGAGACAGGTTGCGAATTGTTGACTCTAGCTCCAAAAGAATTGATTGTTATCTAAAAAATGAGATAAATCGTTGACTTTTATATTTTAAAGGTTTATACTGAAAGACGAAAACGGTAGGTGAGGCTACCATAGGGATACGGATGACTACCGCAAAGCAGTGGAGACACTACTCGTTGGTCAACAGTCCTGGTCGCGAAGGCCAAGACTAAGCTCATTACATTGCCCTATGGAGTTAAAGCTTGAACGAAAAAACAGATAATTAGTTTTTTAATCCTGCCATTTTATGGTGGGATTTTCTACTGTTTTAGAACAAGGAAAGGAGACAAACGATGCAAATTGACGATCATCCAGAACCGCACATACACAGCCAATCGCTGATTTGTGTCGTTCTGCCCTTATAAAGTGATTGGTCTCTGTGTATGAAACACATCATTCATACAGATAGGAGAAACCAATGAAAACTACAAAAGAAAGATTAGCAACAGCTATTCACACACCTTTAAACGAAACTCTATCTTTTTATAAGACAAGTCTAACAGGCTTGACTGAGGAGCAGGTGGAGAAAAATCGTGACCTATATGGCGAAAACACCATCACCAAGGGTCAAGAAGACAGTATCCTCAAAAAGATTTACGAATCTATTATCAATCCATTTACAATCATCCTGCTGGTCATTGCTATGATCTCCATGGTGACCAACGTCTGGTTGGCGAAGCCTGGACAAGAAGATCCGACGACCTCTATCATCATCGTCGTTCTCGTTCTAATCTCTGGTGGCATACGCTTTGTCCAAGAATTGCGAAGTGACAAAGCTGCGACCAATCTATCAAAAATGATTGTGAACACAGCCACAGTTATTCGCGAAGGCCAGAGTTTAGAGGTCGCAATTGAAGATTTGGTCGTTGGAGATATGGTCAAGTTGAGTGCTGGGGATATGATTCCAGCAGACCTCATTTTAACTGAATCACGTGATTTCTTTGTCCAACAGTCTGGTTTGACAGGTGAAAGTGACTCGGTTGAAAAACTGGCCTTGTCAAAAATGAGTCAGTCAAATTTTGATAGTCTGCTAGAAGCAGAAGCGCTCGCCTTTATGGGAACCAATGTGATATCAGGAAGTGCCAAGGCTTTGATTCTAGCGGTCGGTGATGATACCATGATGGGAGAAATCGAGCAGACCCTCAATACCTATGACGAACCGACCTCTTTTGAACGGGAGATGAACAGCATCTCTTGGCTCTTGATCCGTTTGATGTTAGTTATGGTTCCTATCGTGTTCCTCTCCAACGGCTTGACAGATGGCGACTGGCTGGAAGCAGGTGTATTTGCACTGAGTGTTGGTGTTGGATTGACACCTGAGATGCTTCCTATGATCATCACGGCCAGTCTAGCAAAAGGCTCCATTATCATGGCCAAGGAAAAAGTCGTTATCAAAAAACTCAATGCCATACAAGATCTAGGTGCTATTGATATCCTATGCACGGATAAAACCGGAACACTTACCCAAGACGAAATTGTCCTTGAATATCCTTTGGATATACATGGGGATTTGGATTTGTCTGTGTTGAGACGGGCCTATCTCAATTCCTATTTTCAAACGGGATTGAAAAATTTAATGGACCGTGCCATTATCAGTAGAACTGAAAAAGAGGCTAAAGAACAAGCTATTTTACAAAATTTGGATACTAGCTTCCAAAAAATAGATGAATTGCCCTTTGATTTTGAACGCAGACGGATGAGTGTCATCGTCAAGGATGAAAATGAAGTTGTTAGTTTGGTAACCAAGGGTGCCCTAGAGGAAATGCTTGCGATTTCAACCCATGTGGAATATCAAGGTCAAATTAGTCCTCTGACGGATGATATCCGAGTGGAAATCTTAAAAGAAGTGGACCAACTCAATCAACAGGGATTGCGAGTCTTGGGAGTCGCCTATAAAACAGGCCTAAAAGAAGGTTTTGCTTACTCCGTTGAAGATGAAAAAGAGATGATTCTAACAGGATATCTTGCGTTCCTTGACCCACCAAAACCATCAGCAGCACCTGCTATCCAAGCTTTGTTAGAACACGGTGTTCAAACAAAGATCTTGACGGGGGACAATGAGAAGGTAACCCAAGCAGTATGCGAAAAAGTTGGTTTAGACGTTGATCAAATCTTGTTGGGTTCTGATATTGACGCCATGACGGATGAAGAGTTGACCCAAGCAGTTGAGAAGGTGACCGTCTTTGCCAAACTCTCTCCTGATCAAAAGGCACGAATCATCTTACAAATCAAATCTAATGGACATTGTGTCGGCTATATGGGAGATGGGATTAATGATGCCCCTTCTATGAAAGTGGCCGATGTGGGGATTTCTGTTGACACAGCAGTAGATATTGCCAAAGAAACGGCTGATGTCATTTTGCTAGATAAGGATTTGATGGTGCTTGAAAAAGGGCTGGTTGAAGGACGCAAAGTCTATGCCAACATGACCAAATATATCAAGATGACGGTCAGCTCTAATTTCGGGAACATTTTCTCTCTGTTAGTGTCTGGTATCTTTTTACCTTTCCTTCCTATGGCTCCGATTCACTTGATTGTGTTAAACCTCGTCTACGACCTTTCTTGTATTGCCTTGCCATTTGATAATGTGGATGAAGACTTTTTGAAGCATCCTCATAAGTGGGAGGCTCAGTCTATTACTCGCTTTATGATTTGGATGGGTCCGATTTCTTCTGCCTTTGATATTTTGACCTTTATCTTGCTCTATTTTGTCATTGTCCCAATGACGACAGGTCATACCTATGTTCACGGAGCAGAGTCGGCAACGGGCTTTATCATCTTGTTCCAGACAGGTTGGTTCATTGAATCCATGTGGTCCCAAACCATGGTTATCCATATGCTTCGTTCAGCAAAACTTCCTTTCTTGCAAAGTCGTCCATCATGGTTTGTTCTTGGAACAACCTTGCTGGCAGCTAGTTTTGTGACTTTCCTTCCCTATTCTTCAATCGCTGGCCTGCTTCATTTAACCCCTTTGGAACCAATTTATTTCCTCTTTTTGATTTTGATAATCGTTCTCTATATGATTAGTGTTACAGTTGTGAAACGAATGTACATCAAAAAATTTAAAAGTTGGCTATAAATTGATTTTGTCAAGAAAAAAGTACGGAAATCGCTAAAAAAGTTAAATTTTTTTAAAAATAGGTCGCAAGTCGGATGTTTTTTATGGTATAATAGACTAAACTGATAGTAACATGTAGCGAAAGGGGTAGGCACATGATTAAGATTTATACCGTCTCCAGTTGCACAAGCTGTAAGAAAGCGAAGACTTGGCTCAACGCACACCAGTTAAGTTATAAAGAACAAAACCTTGGTAAAGAAGGGATTACGAGAGAAGAACTACTTGATATTCTGACAAAGACAGATAATGGAATTGCCAGCATTGTATCATCAAAAAACCGCTATGCGAAAGCTTTAGGAGTTGACATCGAAGATTTGAGTGTCAATGAAGTACTCAACTTAATCATGGAAACACCACGGATCTTAAAAAGTCCTATTCTAGTTGACGAGAAGCGTTTGCAGGTCGGTTACAAAGAAGATGATATCCGTGCCTTTTTACCACGCTCTGTCCGTAATGTAGAAAATGCAGAAGCACGTTTGCGTGCAGCTCTATAAACATCGAGGCTGGGGTATCTCCTAGCCTTGTTCATTTTTTATCAAAAAATTATGTGAGGAATTATGAAAAAGATAGTAATTGGCGCAGCTACTCTCCTCCTGCTACTTGCAGGATGTGGCCAAAAGAAGGAAACGACATCCAGTTCAAAACATGAATCCGAAACACTCCAGTCTACTCTGCCCATTTTGGAAAATGCGGAAAAGAATACGGTTGTGACCAAGACTTTGATTTTCCCTGAGTCAGGAGATGGCGTCAAGCAAACGCAAACCATTACCTATAAAGGGAAACAATTTCTAAAATTGGTTATTCGGCAGATACGGCCCTTAAGTGAGGAATTGAAATCCTTTATCGCTGACCACGGTCTTGAAGAAACTCAAAAAGCTCTTTTAGAAGCAGAAGAAAAGGATGAAATGCTTCAGGAAGCGCGCAAATTGGCAGGTTTTACACTTGAAACCAAACTGCTCAGTGAGACTGAAATCCAGACCACAACGACCTATGATTTACAAGTCTTGGATGTCAAAAAGGCGTCACAGACAGATTATTTGAAAAATCTTGGCTTAGAGACTCTTTTGAAAAATGAACCAAGCCAATATATCGCAGACAGAGTGGCAAATGGTGCGACAGAACAGTAAGAAAATCCAAATAAATGGATTGACTTAATTGTAGAACGTAAGGAAATATGCTATAATAGTACTATTCCAAGGAAAGAGGGTGTTAGAATGGGATTTACTGAAGAAACTGTACGTTTTAAATTGGATGATTCCAACAAGAAGGAAATCAGTGAAACGTTGACAGATGTCTATGCTTCTCTGAATGAAAAGGGTTATAATCCGATAAATCAAATCGTCGGTTATGTATTGAGTGGAGACCCTGCCTACGTTCCTCGTTACAACAATGCACGAAATCAAATCCGTAAGTATGAGCGTGATGAAATTGTTGAAGAACTGGTACGCTACTACCTTAAGGGACAAGGAGTCGATCTATAATCTATGAGAATTATGGGATTGGACGTCGGTTCAAAAACAGTAGGGGTGGCTATTAGCGATCCCCTAGGCTTCACCGCTCAGGGACTTGAAATCATTCAGATTAATGAGGATCAGGGTCAGTTCGGTTTTGACCGTATCAAGGAATTGGTTGACAACTATAAGGTGGAACGCTTTGTAGTTGGTCTGCCTAAAAACATGAACAATACCAGTGGACCGCGGGTAGAAGCTAGTCAAGCCTACGGAGCAAAATTAGAGGAACTTTTTGGTTTACCAGTAGACTATCAAGATGAGCGTCTGACGACTGTCGCTGCGGAACGTATGCTGATTGAACAAGCAGATATCAGTCGCAACAAGCGCAAGAAAGTTATTGATAAGTTGGCTGCTCAGCTGATTTTGCAAAATTATTTAGATAGAAAATTTTAAGACAGAGGAGAAACTATGTCACACGATCACAACCATGACCACGAAGAACGTGAATTGATTACACTAGTAGATGAGCAAGGAAATGAAACCTTGTTTGAAATTCTTTTGACCATCGACGGAAAAGAAGAGTTTGGTAAAAACTATGTTCTTCTAGTGCCAGTTAACGCAGAAGAAGACGAAAACGGTGAAGTTGAAATTCAAGCTTACTCATTCATCGAAAATGAAGACGGGACAGAAGGTGAATTGCAACCAATCCCAGAAGATTCAGAAGACGAATGGAACATGATTGAAGAAGTCTTCAACAGCTTTATGGAGGAGTAAAAACGTCCGGGGGACGTTTTTAGCCCAGTTCCTTTAAATAAGAGAGAACTGGTAAGTCTGGGAGACTGTATCAGCCCAACTCCTGAAAATTAGAAGAGTTGGAACGTCCAGTGGACGTTTTTAGCCCACGTTGAAATTCATAGTAGCTAGTGATTAGCTAACCAGGTAAGAGGTTGGGATTTTTGTCCCGACCTCGCTTTTTATTTGTAATCATACTTTGATGCAGTAGTTGATTGTACTTTTGTTAAGGAGATATGCATGTTTGAAGTAGAAGAATGGCTCCATAGTCGGATTGGTTTAAACTTTAGATCTGGACTTGGACGAATGCAGCAAGCGGTGGATTTGCTGGGGAATCCTGAGAAGACTTATCCTATTATCCACGTAACAGGGACTAACGGTAAGGGGTCAACTATTGCCTTTATGAGGGAGTTGTTTGTTGCTCATGGTAAAAAAGTTGGTACTTTTACCTCTCCTCATATCATCAGTATCCATGATCGAATCTGTATCAATGGGCAAGCAATAGCTGATGCAGATTTTATCCGTTTGGCAGAACAAGTTAAGGAGATGGAAAAAACTCTTTTGGAAACTCATGACCAGTTGTCCTTTTTTGAGTTGCTGACCTTGATTGCTTTCCTCTATTTTAGGGAACAAGAAGTGGATTTGGTTTTGCTAGAAGTGGGGATTGGTGGTCTACTTGACACCACTAATGTCGTAACAGGAGAGATTGCAGTTATAACTTCGATTGGGTTAGATCATCAGGAGACCTTGGGCGATAGTTTGGAAGAAATAGCAGAGCAGAAAGCTGGTATCTTCAAGGTTGGAAAGAAGGCGGTCATTGCCAAGCTTGCTCCAGAAGCGGAGTTTGTTTGTCAAAAAAGAGCGAGAGAGTTAGATGTAGACCTTTATCAAGCTGGGCAAGACTTCACCTTGAATGCAGGAGATTTTTCAAGTAGCCTAGCAAGTTTTTCACAGCTTGAAATTGGTTTGGAAGGTGCTTATCAGCAAGAAAATGCCGCCTTGGCTTTACAAACCTTTCTTCTATTTATGGCGTCAAGAGGTGAAGGTGTCGAAGAAGAACTTGTCAGACAGGCCTTCAAAGAAACTCGCTGGGCAGGTCGATTGGAACGGATTCGTCCGCATATCTACCTAGACGGGGCTCACAATCTTCCAGCCTTAATTCGTCTGGTCGAGTTTATTCAAGGGAAAATCCAGCAAGGCTATCAAGTTCACATTCTTTTTGGAGCACTTAAACGCAAGGATTATCAGGGGATGCTAG
Organism: Streptococcus sp. 5905; assembly: GCF_013276505.1. Taxonomy (NCBI): domain Bacteria; kingdom Bacillati; phylum Bacillota; class Bacilli; order Lactobacillales; family Streptococcaceae; genus Streptococcus; species Streptococcus sp. 5905. The sequence continues at coordinate 202,904 of NZ_VMLC01000003.1, read as the reverse complement.
GCTATCTATCTGAGCAGTTGCCTCAGGTGGAACTTAAGGTAACGGGCTTTGACTACCAAGGTTCTTTGGATGAGAAGGATGTGGCGGGTTACGATTTGATTCCTTCCTATGGCGATTTTATCAGCGAATTTGAAGAAAAGGCCAATAACCAGAACTTGCTTTTCGTGACGGGATCCCTCTACTTTATCTCGGAAGTACGAGCGAGTTTGGTTGGAAGCGATGGGATTAGTTGACCGTCTAGGTTTAAGTTGCTATACTGGAGGTAGGAGGTATTTCTGGAAACGATTCCAGCAAAATATTGGCACAAAAGAAAGGAAATCGCTATGAAAACGAAAACATTCACACTTTCTATTGCTTCCCTAGCAATTCTTAGTCTTTTAGCAGCTTGTGGATCTAAGACACAAGCACCTACCCAGCAATCTGCTCAACAACCATCTACTCAACAAGAGTCATCTTCTAGTTCTGCTACAAGTGCCAGCCAACCACAGGCGTCCTCAAGTCAGGACACTACTGTAGCTCAACCTACGAACATCGATGGTACCTATACTGGAAAAGATGAGAATGACCAGATCACTCTAGTTGTAACAGGTAAAACTGGTACATGGACTGAGGTCGAACCAGATGGAGATAAGGAAATCAAGCAAGTCACCTTTGAGCCAGAAAATCAACGTGTCATTATCGGAGATGATGTTAAAATTTACGCGGTTAATGGTAATCAAATGATTATCGATGACATGGACCGAGAGACATCTGACCGAGTAGTCTTAACGAAGCAATAATGATTAAGTAAAAGTTCCAATGAGATGAAAGATATCTTTTTGGAGCTTTTTTCTTGAAAAAATGGCTGGCGGTTCTTTACTAACTTTTTACTTAAAACGCTTACAAATATTTGTAAAACTTCTTATAAGGTCGTATACTTATAGTGAATAATCAATAGCGCAGAGGCGCAGGAGGAAAAGCATATGGCTACATTTTACGTTCCATCAGTTAACCTTATCGGTAAAGGTGTTGTAAATGAAGTAGGTCCGTATATCAAGGAACTGGGGTATAAGAAGGCCCTTTTGGTGACAGACAAGTTCATCGAAGGAAGTGATATTTTACCTAAGGTCCTAAAACCATTAGATGCTGAAGGGATCGAATATGTGATCTTTAGCGATGTGGAGCCAAATCCGACTTGCAAGAACGTCACAGACGGAGTGGCTGCCCTGAAAGAGCATGGATGTGACTTTATCATCAGTCTTGGGGGTGGGTCTCCTCAGGATGCGGCTAGTTGTATCTCTATCATTGCGACAAATGGTGGCAAACCACAGGACTACGAAGGACTTCACAAGTCTGCTGAAAAAGGCTTACCAGTGGTTGCGATCAATACAACAGCTGGAACTTCAGCAGAAATCACCATTAACTATGTCATTACTGACGAAGAACGCAAGGTCAAGATGGTAATGGTAGATAAGAATAGCCTTGCCCTTATCTCTGTCAATGATCCAGAACTCATGCTTTCAAAACCGAAAGGATTGACAGCAGCGACAGGCATGGATGCTCTTACTCACGCTGTCGAGGCCTTAGTAACACTAGGTGCTTATAATGTGACTAAGAAACTCTCTATCGGAGCCATTGAACTCATCAAGGAGTATCTTCCTCGTGCTGTGGCTAACGGACAAGATATTGAAGCGCGTGAGGCGATGGTCAATGCCATCTTCCTCGGTGGCATGAGCTTTAACAATGCTGGTTTGGGCTATGTTCATTCCATGGCTCACCAACTCGGTGCGGTATATAACTTGCCGCATGGTGTCTGCTGTGCCATGCTTCTCCCAGTTGTAGAACGTGAAAATGCCAAACGTGTACCAGAAGCTTTCCGCAATGTAGCCAAGGCCTTGGGACTTCATGTTGAAGGGAAAACAGACCAAGAATGTGCTACCTATGCTATTGCTGAAATTGAGAAACTGTCTGAAACAGTAGGTATTCCGAAGAAACTCACTGAACTCGGTATCCAAGAAAAAGACTTTGACTTTGACTATCTTTCTAAGAATGCCTTGATTGATGCCTGTGCACCTGGAAATCCATTTATGCCAACTTTAGAAGAAACCATTGCTCTCTACAAAGAACTCTTCTAATTCGTAAAGTGAAAAGAAGCTAAATAATGCTGGAAAGAACTATCATTTTGGTAGTTCTTTTTAAGTCCCTTAATATCCTAGTTAAAAATATAAAAAGGTAAACGGTTGCCATCTACCCCTGAACTGAGGTATACTAGTAGAAATATTAGTTTAGCAAGCAATTAGGGAGATGTTAGAAAAGGAAGGGGATGTATGACAGCTAGAAAAATGCAGCTACTCATGTCCAAGTATGGTTTTAGTATTACCATTATGTTGGCAGAGTTGTTTATCGTCTTTGGTTTATTTCTCTATCTAGGACAGATGGCTCCGATTCTCTGGATTATCCTTGTCATTTTAGTGAGCTTAGCGACCATTGTATCAATTGTCAATCGGTCCATGAATCCTGAAAGCAAGGTGACATGGCTGTTAGTAGCCTTTGTGCCAGTATTTGGTCCCTTGCTCTATATCATGTTTGGAGAACGCCGTTTATCTAAAAAAGAAATGAAACAGCTAAAGCAACTCCAATCAATGGTTGACCGAGAGGACAATAGCAGAGCCCTCCGTTTGGAGTTAAAGGAAGAGGATAAGTCGGCTTACGGTGTCATCAAATCCCTCCTCAGCATGGATACGAATGCAGATGTCTATAATCGAACGGATACCCATTTTTTCCCTTCAGGGGAAAGCATGTGGCGCCAGATGCTAGAGGATCTCAAAAAAGCCGAGAAATTTATCTTTCTCGAATACTATATCATCGAAGAAGGTTTGATGTGGAATAGTATTTTGAAAATTTTGGAAGAAAAGGCAGCTCAAGGAGTAGAAGTCAAACTCCTCTATGATGATATTGGTTGTATGGCAACCTTGCCTGGAGATTACACCATCCAGCTTCGTAGCCGAGGGATTGAAGCTCACAAATTTAACAAGGTGATTCCACGTTTGACTGTTGCTTATAACAACCGTGATCACCGTAAAATCATGATTATCGATGGGCAGATCGCCTATACAGGTGGTGTTAATCTGGCAGATGAGTATATCAACCATATCGAACGCTTTGGCTATTGGAAGGATAGCGGTATTCGTCTGGATGGACCAGCAGTCAAGGCTTTTACTAGACTCTTTTTATCAACTTGGTATATCAATCGTGGGGAAATTAGCGATTTTGACCAATACCATCTCGAAAATCAACCTAGAGATGGGATGGGGCTTTGTATTCCTTACAGTAGTGGGCCAAAGCCTATCTACCGAGCCCAAGTTGGAAAAACGGTCTATCAAAACCTTATCAATCAAGCTACAGACTATGTCTATATCACGACCCCTTATCTGATTACCGACTATGATCTAACTGAAAGTATCAAAAATGCAGCTCTGAGAGGGGTAGATGTGCGAATTGTGACGCCATATATCCCAGATAAGGAGATTATCCAATTGGTTACTCGGGGAGCCTATCCAGACTTGCTATCTGCAGGTGTTCGCATTTACGAGTACAGTCCAGGATTTCTTCATAGCAAGCAAATGCTTGTCGATGGAGAGGTGGCTACTGTGGGAACCATCAATTTTGACTATCGGAGCTTGCTCCACCACTATGAAAATGGCGTTTTGCTTTATAAAACGCAGTCTATCATCGATATTGAGAGGGACTTCAAAGAGATTTTTAAAGTTTCTCAAGAAATCTATCCTCACACCATCAAAACAAGCTGGTATCAAAGCCTGATCAAGGAAATTGTTCAGTTGTTTGCGCCCATGCTCTAACTATTCACCAAGATCTAGCCCAAGGCTGGATCTTATTTTTGTCTTTTTGCGAATAGATAAGCAGGAGGATGAAAATGCTAAATCAAAAAGAATATGATTTTATCCTAGAGTTCCAAACAAGCAGTTTACACCGTTTTCGAGAGATTGAACGCTATGCTGAGCTAGATAAGAAGTTAAGGAAATATCAATCCTTAGCTGACATTCCTGTAAGATTTTGATATACTAAAACAGATAAACTTACTAGGAGAAATTGAATGAACGTATACGAGGAAAAAGACGAACAGCTAGAAGAATTTCGATACCAGTATCGGGAACGACTGGATCAAGAGTCTGAATTTGGACTGGAGCGAGGTAAGAAGAAACGAACTCCGCTTCCATTTTTTAGTATGGTGATTTGGAGTCTAGTTGCTACAGCTGTTTCTGTCATGTTGCCTCTGATCTTTGGTTTGGTGAGTCCTCAACAGATGCAAGATCTTTATACTGGTTGGGCACTACATCAGAGTGGGCAGATTTACACGGATTATTATGGCTCAAATGGACTGCTTTATTACGTACTAATCTATCTCTCTCAAGGGAGTATTCTTTTTGCTTTGGTGGAGTGGTTGGCCTTGTTCGGAGCTGGTGTTTTTCTATTTAAATCCGCAGATACCTTGACCGGTCAGGGAGAGCAGGCTAGACAGCTTTTGTTGGTTTTCTATTTGCTTGTAGGCAGTCTGGGATTTGGTGGTAGCTATGCAGTGGCTGTGGCCTTGCCTTTTCTATTTTATAGTTTTAGCCTAGTGGCTGACTATCTGGATGATCCAAGTAATGATAAAGGTTTCTTGCGAGTTGGGATGAGTTTAGCATTAGCTTTCTTCCTATCACCTATTCCCACAGCCTTGTTTGCAACCACACTTGCCTTGAGTTTGTTTGGATTTAATATTGCCAAGCGTAAATTTGCTCATGGTTTGTATCAATTTTTCGCATCAGCTCTAGGATTTTCTATCCTTTTTTATCCAATTGGCTATTATACAGTCTTAACAGGAACTTTTGGTGATGCGATTAGCCATACTTTGTATCCAATAGATACGCTTAATCTATTTTCAAATGCCAATCTTATGGAGAATGCTGCTTTCTATGGTTTGCTATCCATCGGTATTGGGATTCTGACATTGATCTTTTCAGGATTGTTTCAATCTAAACCAGCCAAACAATCTGCTGTCTCAATAGGCGCTATTTTAGGTTTACTGGTAACTCTTGCTTTATTAATTCTTTCAAAGGAACCTTTGCATGGCTCACGTTTGGCAGCAATTTTGCCCTTTCTGACATTGTTATTGTTAACCAACATCAAAGAAGGAAGCCCTGATCGTATCAGTCGTAGTAGACGAAGAGTTCGCTCTTCATCACTCTTTGGTCGCTACCTCAAGGGAAATTTCTATCTACCATTAGTTGCGATAGTCTATTTACTTTTCCTACCTGTTTTGAGTCGCTATATTTCGCATCCAAGTACTTATCAGGAACGCGAGCAGCTTGCTAGCTTGGTCAAACAGCAAACGAGTTCTGAGGATCGTGTCTATGCTTGGGATAATCGGCCAGATTTCTACCGCGCAAGTGAACGCTTGGCGCCAAGCTCTCTAGTAACACCAACACTCTATACTGCAAGCGACGAGAATAAAACGAAACTAGTCAATGACTTGAAAGAAAATCAACCGAAGATGATTTTGGTCAACCAAAAGGTTGCCTTGTGGTCGGATGTAGAGAGCCTACTTAGCGAAAAATACGAGCTTGTTCAGACGGATAGTAAGGAATTCAGGCTTTATAAATCTAAATAACAAATCAATATCTTGTGTATTTTTAAAAATTTTATAATTTTTAACACAAGATATTGATTTTTCTTTTTAGAGTGGTATAATATCACTTAAGAAGAAAAATAGAAAAGAGCCTGGATATGATTGTATTAGAAGAAAACCTTGCAACCGTTCCCACTTTGTTCGTTGAAAAACGAGATGGTAGACGTGTAGTGTTTGATATAGACAAGATTGACAAAGCTCTCCACAAGGCGGCTGACAAAGTCATGGATGTGACACCCTTGGTCGAAAAACGTCTAAATGGGCTGCTTGAGCGTATTGTTGCGGAAATTCACAGTCGTTTCCCTCAAGGTGTCAAGATTTACGAGATTCAAAATATCGTAGAACATGAACTCCTTGAAGCCAAAGAATATGCGCTAGCTGAGGAGTATATCACTTATCGGACACAAAGGGATTTTGAGCGCTCAAAAGCGACAGATATCAACTTTAGCATTCATAAACTTCTCAATAAAGATCAGGCAGTTGTCAATGAAAATGCCAATAAAGACAGTGATGTCTTTAATACCCAGCGTGATTTGACGGCAGGGATTGTGGGGAAATCAATCGGACTGCAAATGCTTCCTAAGCACGTAGCCAATGCTCACCAAAAAGGGGATATCCACTATCATGACTTGGATTACAGCCCCTACACTCCGATGACCAACTGCTGTTTGATTGATTTTAAAGGCATGCTGGAAAATGGTTTTAAGATTGGAAATGCGGAGGTAGAGAGTCCCAAGTCTATCCAGACTGCGACAGCTCAAATTTCACAAATCATCGCCAACGTTGCTTCTAGCCAGTACGGGGGTTGCTCAGCTGACCGTATCGATGAAGTCTTGGCTCCGTATGCGGAGAAGAATTACCAAAAACATCTCAAGGATGCAGAAGAGTGGGTCTTGCCTGAGAAACGGGAAGATTACGCATGGAAGAAAACGCAGAAAGATATCTACGATGCCATGCAATCTCTCGAGTATGAAATCAACACTCTCTTCACTTCAAATGGACAAACACCTTTTACTTCGCTAGGTTTCGGTCTAGGAACCAATCGTTTTGAGCGTGAAATTCAAAAAGCTATCTTGACCATTCGTATCAAGGGTCTTGGTTCAGAACACCGTACAGCTATCTTCCCTAAACTCATCTTTACGCTGAAAAGAGGACTCAACTTAGAGGAAGGTTCACCTAACTACGACATCAAACAGTTGGCCCTCGAGTGTGCAACCAAGCGGATGTACCCAGATGTCTTGTCCTATGATAAGATTATCGAACTGACTGGTTCTTTCAAGGTTCCTATGGGATGCCGTTCTTTCCTTCAAGGATGGAAGGATGAAAATGGTGTCGAGGTCAATTCAGGTCGGATGAATCTAGGTGTTGTGACGGTCAATCTGCCTCGCATTGCCCTCGAGTCTGAAGGAGATCTGAATAAGTTTTGGGAAATCTTCAATGAGCGGATGAATATCGCGGAAGATGCCTTGGTTTACCGTGTGGAAAGAACTAAGGAAGCAACACCAGCGAATGCCCCTATCCTCTATCAGTACGGAGCCTTCGGTCGCCGTCTCGGAAAAGAAGAAAGTGTTGACCAACTCTTTAAGAATCGCCGTGCGACAGTTTCGCTGGGCTACATCGGTTTGTACGAGGTAGCGACAGTCTTCTTTGGAAACAGCTGGGAAAGCAATCCTGAAGCCAAGGAATTCACATTGGATATCATTCGCGATATGAAACGTCGTGTGGAAGAGTGGTCTGACCAATATGGTTACCATTTCTCTATCTACTCTACACCGTCTGAAAGTCTGACAGACCGCTTCTGTCGCTTGGATACAGAGAAGTTCGGCTCTATTCCGGACATCACGGACAAGGAATACTACACCAACTCTTTCCACTACGATGTTCGTAAAAATCCAACACCGTTTGAAAAATTAGACTTTGAGAAAGTTTACCCAGAAGCAGGTGCGTCAGGTGGTTTCATTCATTATTGTGAGTATCCAGTTCTTCAACAAAATCCTAAAGCCTTGGAAGCTGTTTGGGACTATGCCTATGACCGTGTCGGCTATCTAGGGACCAATACTCCGATTGATCGTTGCTACAAGTGTGACTTTGAGGGGGATTTTGAACCAACTGAGCGAGGATTTGCTTGTCCCAACTGTGGCAATAGCGACCCTAAAACAGTAGATGTGGTCAAACGTACGTGTGGTTATCTGGGAAATCCTCAAGCGCGTCCGATGGTTAACGGACGCCACAAGGAAATCGCTGCGCGTGTCAAACACATGAACGGTTCAACCATTAAAACAGCCGGACATGAAGTAACAAATTAGAAGGAAGTGGAATGGGGAAATACCAATTAGACGATAAGGGACGCGCACAAGTGACCCGTTATCACGAGAAACACTCGAAAGGTGGAACAGGTAAAAAAGAACGCTTGCTCAACCTCAGAGAACAGTTTTTAAACAAGAACAAGAAAAAATAAAAGTGAGAGTCCGCTCTCGCTTTTCTCTTAGGTGGGAGGGGAATATGGAACTACGCAGACCGATATTGGCAGATAAAGAAGCGATTTTAGAGATGGTGGCAGAGTTTGAACAGACTCAATCAGCCCACGATGGTGGGTTTTGGAACGCCAACAATTTTGTTTATGAAGAGTGGCTAGAAGAAAATCTTCAAGCGGAAGCGGGACTCAATATTCCTGAAAACTGGGTTCCTGCTATCCAGCTGGTTAGTTTTGACGTAGCAGGCCAGGCTCTTGGCTTTCTCAACCTTCGTCTCCGATTAAATGACTACTTACTAGAAAATGGGGGCCATATTGGCTACTCCATTCGTCCATCTGAAAGAGGTAAGGGTTATGCGAAAGAATCCCTCCGACAAGGTCTACAAGTTGCTAAGGGAAAGAATATTAAACGAGCTTTAGTGACTTGTAGCACAGAAAATCCAGCAAGCCGAGCTGTTATCTTAGCTAATGGAGGGGAGTTGGAGGATGTTCGAAACGGAACGGAGCGTTACTGGATTGATATAGATTGAGGAGAGTTTATGGAATTACGACGACCAACTTTGGAAGATAAAGACGCGATTTTAGAGATGATTGCGGAGTTTGAACAAGTACAGTCACCTCATGATGGTGGTTTCTGGGATACAGAGAACTTTGTGTATGAAGAGTGGTTGGAAATAAATATGCAAAAAGAGATGGGAATAAACTTGCCTGAAAATCGTGTTCCTTCTATTCAATTTGTATCATTTGATGATGTAGGTCGTGCTCTAGGATTTTTGAATCTGCGATTGAGACTGAATGAGGGTTTACTGAATTATGCTGGCCATATCGGCTATTCCATCCGCCCCTCTGAAAGAGGTAAAGGTTATGCCAAAGAAGCCCTCAGACAAGGTCTGCAAGTTGCCAAGGAAAAGAACATCAAAAAAGCACTTGTGACCTGTAGTGTGGGAAACTCTGTTAGTAGAGCGGTGATTGTATCAAATGGCGGGGTGTTTGAAGATGTTCGCAATGGCGTAGAACGTTACTGGATAGACTTGGAGTAGACAGCATGACATGGAATACACCAAAACCAGGTGAATGGAAAAGTGAGGAACTTAGTAAAGGACGGATCATTGATTATAAGGCCTTTAACTTTGTCGATGGAGAAGGTGTGCGCAACTCTCTCTATGTATCAGGTTGCATGTTTCACTGCGAGGGGTGCTATAATGTTGCGACTTGGTCATTCAACGCAGGCATTCCCTATACAGCAGAATTAGAAGAACAGATCATGGAAGATCTCGCCCAACCTTATGTTCAAGGATTGACCTTGCTGGGAGGAGAACCTTTTCTTAATACAGGCATTCTCTTACCACTCGTTAAACGCATTCGAAAGGAATTGCCAGACAAAGACATCTGGTCCTGGACGGGCTACACTTGGGAAGAAATGATGCTGGAGACTCCAGATAAACTGGAACTCTTATCATTGATTGACATCCTTGTCGATGGACGGTATGATAAAAGCAAGCGCAATCTCATGCTCCAGTTTCGAGGTTCGTCCAATCAACGAATTATCGATGTGCAAAAATCCCTCAAAAGTGGGCAAGTAGTGATTTGGGACAAGCTTAATGACGGAAAAGAAAGCTATGAGCAGGTGAAGAGAGAATGAAGAAAAAAGACCTGATAGAACAACTGGTTTCAGAGATCGAAACGGGAAGAATTAGGACGCTAGGGATCTGCGGTCATGGGGCTTCAGGTAAATCAACCTTTGCACAGGAATTGTACCAAGCTTTAGATTCTACTACAGTAAATTTACTAGAAACAGATCCCTATATCACTTCAGAACGTCACCTGGTAGTACCAAAGCAAGCACCAAATCAAAAGGTGACAGCTTGTCTGCCAGTGGCACATGAACTGGCAAGTTTACAGAGAGATATTCTCGCCTTAAAGGCTGGCATGGACATCTTGACGATTGATGAACCTTGGAAGCCAAGCGAAGTCTTAACTGGCTCAAAACCAATTCTGATTGTTGAAGGGATGTCTGTGGGCTTTCTACCCAAGGAACTCTTTGATAAAACCATCTGTTTTTACACGGATGAAGAAACAGAATTAAAGAGGCGTCTAGCTAGAGATACGACTATGAGAAATCGCGATGCTTCCTTTATATTGGCTAGCCATCAGATGAGACGGGAGCAATATCTGCGATACTATAGAGAAACCGAGTCTAAAGCGGACATTTTAGTAGATCAATCAGAAGATACATTCAAGGTCAAAATGACACACGAAAAGACGGTTTTTTATAGATATAAATCCGTAATTTTGGAAAGATGAAAAAGGAAAACAGTTTCATCCTAAAAAAACGAAAAAAAGCTCACAAATCCCTTGCAATCGCAGGGGCTTTGTGTTATTCTATTATGGTGCTGTAAATTACAGCCTTAGCTTTGATGCAAGAGGTTGCGACACGCTCGGTTGCATTGCCACGCAACGCGCGTCGGTTTTCTTGTGGAGCTAGCCTATTATCTTAAATAGACGAAAAGGAGAAAAAGATGGCAAACAAAAAAATCCGTATCCGTTTGAAAGCTTACGAACACCGTACGCTTGACACAGCGGCTGCAAAAATCGTAGAATCAGCTACTCGTACAGGTGCACAAGTTGCGGGTCCAATCCCACTTCCAACTGAGCGTAGCCTCTACACAATCATTCGTGCGACTCACAAATACAAAGACTCTCGCGAACAATTTGAAATGCGTACACACAAACGTTTGATCGATATCGTTAACCCAACTCAAAAAACAGTTGATGCTTTGATGAAATTGGATCTTCCAAGTGGTGTAAACGTAGAAATCAAGCTTTAATCCAAAGTTTGAAACCTTGAGCATAAAAAACGCTCGTTAAAAACTTTTTGAATAAAAAATATAGAAAAGGAACTATTTTCTCATGACAAAAGGAATCTTAGGGAAAAAAGTGGGAATGACTCAAATCTTCACTGAAGCTGGCGAATTGATCCCTGTAACAGTTATTGAAGCAACTCCAAACGTTGTTCTTCAAGTTAAAACTGTTGAAACAGACGGATACAACGCTATCCAAGTTGGTTTCGATGACAAACGCGAAGTATTGAGCAACAAACCTGCTAAAGGACATGTAGCGAAAGCTAACACGGCTCCTAAGCGCTTCATTCGTGAATTCAAAAACGTTGAAGGCTTGGAAGTTGGTGCTGAAATCACAGTTGAAACATTCGCAGCTGGAGACGTTGTTGACGTAACTGGTACTTCTAAAGGTAAAGGTTTCCAAGGTGTTATTAAACGTCACGGACAATCACGTGGACCAATGGCTCACGGTTCTCGTTACCACCGTCGTCCAGGTTCTATGGGACCTGTTGCACCTAACCGCGTATTCAAAGGTAAAAACCTTGCAGGACGTATGGGTGGCGACCGCGTAACAATTCAAAACCTTGAAGTTGTACAAGTTGTTCCAGAAAAGAACGTTATCCTTATCAAAGGTAACGTACCAGGTGCTAAGAAATCTCTTATCACTATCAAATCAGCAGTTAAAGCTGGTAAATAATAAAGAAAGGGGAAATCAGTCACAATGGCAAACGTAACATTATTTGACCAAACTGGTAAAGAAGCTGGCCAAGTTGTTCTTAACGATGCAGTATTTGGTATCGAACCAAATGAATCAGTTGTGTTTGATGTGATCATCAGCCAACGCGCAAGCCTTCGTCAAGGAACACACGCTGTTAAAAACCGCTCTGCAGTATCAGGTGGTGGACGCAAACCATGGCGTCAAAAAGGAACTGGACGTGCTCGTCAAGGTTCTATCCGCTCACCACAATGGCGTGGTGGTGGTGTTGTCTTCGGACCAACTCCACGTTCATATGGCTACAAACTTCCACAAAAAGTTCGTCGCCTAGCTCTTAAATCAGTTTACTCTGAAAAAGTTGCTGAAAACAAATTCGTAGCTGTAGACGCTCTTTCATTTACAGCTCCAAAAACTGCTGAATTTGCAAAAGTTCTTGCAGCATTGAGCATCGATTCAAAAGTTCTTGTTATCCTTGAAGAAGGAAATGAATTCGCAGCTCTTTCAGCTCGTAACCTTCCAAATGTGAAAGTTGCAACTGCTACAACTGCAAGTGTTCTTGACATCGCAAATAGCGACAAACTTCTTGTCACACAAGCAGCTATCTCTAAAATCGAGGAGGTTCTTGCATAATGAATTTGTATGATGTTATCAAAAAACCTGTCATCACTGAAAGCTCAATGGCTCAACTTGGAGCAGGAAAATATGTATTTGAAGTTGACACTCGTGCACACAAACTTTTGATCAAGCAAGCTGTTGAAGCTGCTTTCGAAGGTGTTAAAGTTGCCAACGTTAACACAATCAACGTAAAACCTAAAGCAAAACGTGTTGGACGTTACACTGGTTTTACTAACAAAACTAAAAAAGCTATCATCACACTTACAGCTGATTCAAAAGCAATCGAGTTGTTTGCTGCTGAAGCTGAATAATCTAAGGAGGAAATATCGTGGGAATTCGTGTTTATAAACCAACAACAAACGGTCGCCGTAATATGACTTCTTTGGATTTCGCTGAAATCACAACAAGCACTCCTGAAAAATCATTGCTTGTTGCTTTGAAGAGCAAGGCTGGTCGTAACAACAACGGTCGTATCACAGTTCGTCACCAAGGTGGTGGACACAAACGTTTCTACCGTTTGGTTGACTTCAAACGTAACAAAGACAACGTTGAAGCTGTTGTTAAAACAATCGAGTACGATCCAAACCGTTCTGCAAACATCGCTCTTGTACACTACACTGACGGTGTGAAAGCATACATCATCGCTCCAAAAGGTCTTGAAGTTGGTCAACGTATCGTTTCAGGTCCAGAAGCAGATATCAAAGTCGGAAACGCACTTCCACTTGCTAACATCCCAGTTGGTACTTTGATCCACAACATCGAGTTGAAACCAGGTCGTGGTGGAGAATTGGTACGTGCTGCTGGAGCTTCTGCTCAAGTATTGGGTCAAGAAGGTAAATACGTTCTTGTTCGTCTTCAATCTGGCGAAGTACGTATGATTCTTGGAACTTGTCGTGCAACAGTTGGTGTTGTCGGAAACGAGCAACATGGACTTGTGAACCTTGGTAAAGCAGGACGTAGCCGTTGGAAAGGTATCCGCCCAACAGTTCGTGGTTCTGTAATGAACCCTAACGATCACCCACACGGTGGTGGTGAAGGTAAAGCACCAGTTGGTCGTAAAGCGCCATCTACTCCATGGGGCAAACCTGCTCTTGGTCTTAAAACTCGTAACAAGAAAGCGAAATCTGACAAACTTATCGTTCGTCGTCGCAACGAGAAATAATTTAAAACTAGTCGCATAAGCGCTAGATAATCCGCCAGCTCGGTAGCGCTCCATGTGAGCGCAAGCCGCTGTGGTACAACATTTAAAGGAGAAAATATAAAAATGGGACGCAGTCTTAAAAAAGGACCTTTCGTCGATGAGCATTTGATGAAAAAAGTTGAAGCTCAAGCTAACGACGAAAAGAAAAAAGTTATCAAAACTTGGTCACGTCGTTCAACGATCTTCCCAAGTTTCATTGGTTACACTATCGCAGTTTATGACGGACGTAAACACGTACCTGTTTACATCCAAGAAGACATGGTAGGTCACAAACTTGGTGAATTTGCACCAACTCGTACTTACAAAGGTCACGCTGCAGACGACAAGAAAACACGTAGAAAATAAGGAGAACATAAATGGCAGAAATTACTTCAGCTAAAGCAATGGCTCGTACAGTACGTGTTTCACCTCGTAAATCACGTCTTGTTCTTGACAACATCCGTGGTAAAAGCGTAGCCGATGCTATTGCAATCTTGACATTCACACCAAACAAAGCTGCTGAAATCATCTTGAAAGTTTTGAACTCAGCTGTAGCTAACGCTGAAAACAACTTTGGTTTGGACAAAGCTAACTTGGTAGTATCTGAAGCATTCGCAAACGAAGGACCAACTATGAAACGTTTCCGTCCACGTGCGAAAGGTTCAGCTTCACCAATCAACAAACGTACAGCTCACATCACTGTAGCTGTTGCAGAAAAATAAGGAGGTAACATCGTGGGTCAAAAAGTACATCCAATTGGTATGCGTGTCGGCATCATCCGTGATTGGGATGCCAAATGGTATGCTGAAAAAGAATACGCGGATTACCTTCATGAAGATCTTGCAATCCGTAAATTCGTTCAAAAAGAACTTGCTGACGCAGCAGTTTCAACTATCGAAATTGAACGCGCAGTAAACAAAGTTAACGTTTCACTTCACACTGCTAAACCAGGTATGGTTATCGGTAAAGGTGGCGCTAACGTTGATGCACTCCGTGCAAAACTTAACAAATTGACTGGAAAACAAGTACACATCAACATCATCGAAATCAAACAACCTGATTTGGATGCTCACCTTGTAGGTGAAGGAATTGCTCGTCAATTGGAGCAACGTGTCGCTTTCCGTCGTGCACAAAAACAAGCAATCCAACGTGCAATGCGTGCTGGAGCTAAAGGAATCAAAACTCAAGTATCAGGTCGTTTGAACGGTGCAGATATCGCCCGTGCTGAAGGATACTCTGAAGGAACTGTTCCACTTCACACACTTCGTGCAGATATCGATTACGCTTGGGAAGAAGCAGATACTACATACGGTAAACTTGGTGTTAAAGTATGGATCTACCGTGGTGAAGTTCTTCCAGCTCGTAAAAACACTAAAGGAGGTAAATAACCAATGTTAGTACCTAAACGTGTTAAACACCGTCGTGAATTCCGTGGAAAAATGCGCGGTGAAGCAAAAGGTGGAAAAGAAGTAGCATTCGGTGAATACGGTCTTCAAGCTACAACTAGCCACTGGATCACTAACCGCCAAATCGAAGCTGCTCGTATCGCCATGACTCGTTACATGAAACGTGGTGGTAAAGTTTGGATTAAAATCTTCCCACACAAATCATACACTGCTAAAGCTATCGGTGTGCGTATGGGATCTGGTAAAGGGGCACCTGAAGGTTGGGTAGCACCAGTTAAACGTGGTAAAGTGATGTTTGAAGTTGCTGGTGTATCTGAAGAGATCGCTCGCGAAGCGCTTCGTCTTGCTAGCCACAAATTGCCAGTTAAATGTAAATTCGTAAAACGTGAAGCAGAATAAGGAGAAGGCATGAAACTTAATGAAGTAAAAGAATTTGTTAAAGAACTTCGTGGTCTTTCTCAAGAAGAACTCGCGAAGCGCGAAAACGAATTGAAAAAAGAATTGTTTGAACTTCGTTTCCAAGCTGCTACTGGTCAATTGGAACAAACAGCTCGCTTGAAAGAAGTTAAAAAACAAATCGCTCGTATCAAAACAGTTCAATCTGAAGCGAAATAATAGACTAGGGAAGGAGAAATTTCAATGGAACGCAATAATCGTAAAGTTCTTGTTGGACGTGTTGTATCTGACAAAATGGACAAGACAATCACAGTTGTAGTTGAAACAAAACGTAACCACCCAGTCTATGGTAAACGTATTAACTACTCTAAAAAATACAAAGCACATGATGAAAACAATGTTGCCAAAGAAGGCGATATCGTACGTATCATGGAAACTCGCCCGCTTTCAGCTACAAAACGTTTCCGTCTTGTAGAAGTTGTTGAAGAAGCGGTCATCATCTAATCAAGCCTGAAAGGAGAAAACTGAAATGATTCAAACAGAAACTCGTTTGAAAGTCGCAGACAACAGCGGTGCACGCGAAATCTTGACTATCAAAGTTCTTGGTGGTTCTAAACGTAAATTTGCGAACATCGGTGATGTCATTGTGGCATCTGTAAAACAAGCTACTCCTGGTGGTGCGGTTAAAAAAGGTGACGTTGTAAAAGCTGTTATCGTTCGTACTAAATCAGGTGCTCGTCGTGCTGATGGTTCATACATCAAATTTGACGAAAACGCAGCAGTTATCATCCGTGAAGACAAAACTCCTCGCGGAACACGTATCTTTGGCCCAGTTGCACGTGAATTGCGTGAAGGTGGCTTCATGAAGATCGTGTCACTTGCTCCAGAAGTACTTTAATTGGTTGCTCAAAGAAAATTAAAACAAGTCTAGGAAGTAAGACGAAAGCATAACTTAAGTTAGCTGAGTTGAAACTGACGAAGGATTGCTTTGATTTTCGCAGAGCAAAAACAAACAAACTAGTCCCCTAGCTTCAAGCTAGGGTGCCCTTATGGGCGTAAGAAAAATCAAGGAGAAACCTAATGTTTGTAAAAAAAGGCGACAAAGTTCGCGTAATCGCTGGTAAAGATAAGGGAACAGAAGCTGTTGTCCTTACTGCCCTTCCAAAAGTAAACAAAGTTATCGTTGAAGGTGTTAACATCGTTAAGAAACACCAACGTCCAACTAACGAGCTTCCTCAAGGTGGTATCATCGAGAAAGAAGCAGCTATCCACGTATCAAACGTTCAAGTTTTGGACAAAAATGGTGTTGCTGGTCGTGTTGGTTACAAATTTGTAGACGGTAAAAAAGTTCGCTACAACAAAAAATCAGGCGAAGTGCTTGATTAATCACGAAGGAAAGGAGAAGTATAATGGCAAATCGTTTAAAAGAAAAATATCTTAATGAAGTAGTTCCTGCTTTGACAGAACAATTCAACTACTCATCAGTGATGGCTGTGCCTAAAGTAGATAAGATCGTTTTGAACATGGGTGTTGGTGAAGCTGTATCAAACGCTAAAAGCCTCGAAAAAGCTGCTGAAGAATTGGCACTTATCTCAGGTCAAAAACCACTTATCACTAAAGCTAAAAAATCAATCGCCGGCTTCCGTCTTCGTGAAGGTGTAGCGATTGGTGCAAAAGTTACCCTTCGTGGTGAACGTATGTACGAATTCTTGGACAAATTGGTTTCAGTTTCACTTCCACGTGTACGTGACTTCCACGGTGTTCCAACAAAATCATTTGATGGACGCGGAAACTACACACTTGGTGTGAAAGAACAATTGATCTTCCCAGAAATCAACTTTGATGACGTTGACAAAACTCGTGGTCTTGACATCGTTATCGTAACAACTGCTAACACTGACGAAGAGTCACGTGCATTGCTTACAGGCCTTGGAATGCCTTTTGCAAAATAATATAGGAGGTAAATCTAATGGCTAAAAAATCAATGATTGCTAAGAACAAACGTCCAGCGAAGTTCTCTACTCAAGCTTATACTCGTTGTGAAAAATGTGGTCGTCCACATTCAGTTTACCGCAAATTTAAACTTTGCCGTGTTTGCTTCCGTGAATTAGCTTACAAAGGACAAATTCCTGGTGTAACAAAAGCATCTTGGTAATATCATGATACAAAGAGCGTAACAACCACAGCAAAAATAGGAAATTTGGTGTAGGAGCGATGCTCCAAAACAAATTTATCTTTTTTGCACAGGTTGTAGCTCGTGTTCAAATAAGAGTTCTCTCATTTGAATGTGTCAATACTATCTGAGCCCAGCTCAATCATTAACTAGCAAGTGCGACTTGCAAACTACTAGTAAGAGGAGAATAAAAAATGGTTATGACTGACCCAATCGCAGACTTCCTAACTCGTATTCGTAACGCTAACCAAGCAAAACACGAAGTACTTGAAGTGCCTGCATCAAACATCAAAAAAGGGATTGCTGAAATCCTTAAACGCGAAGGTTTTGTAAAAAACGTTGAAATCATCGAAGATGACAAACAAGGCATCATCCGTGTATTCCTTAAATATGGACCAAACGGTGAAAAAGTTATCACTAACTTGAAACGTGTTTCTAAACCAGGACTTCGTGTCTACAAAAAACGTGAAGATCTTCCAAAAGTTCTTAACGGACTTGGAATTGCTATCCTTTCAACATCTGAAGGTTTGCTTACTGATAAAGAAGCACGCCAAAAGAATGTTGGTGGAGAAGTTATCGCTTACGTTTGGTAATTGATGATGTGAGAGCGTTAAAAGAATGCAGTGAAAATAGGAAGTTTGTAGCAGGAGCGATGCTCCAAGACAAACTTATCTTTTTCACCAAATTCTTAGCTCGAACTCAAATCAAGATACAAAGCTCGTTAGAGTGTGTTCAATTTAGCTGATTTACTGATCAGCTAAATAGAGAGTAAATTAGTTTAGGAGAAAAAGATGAAAGCTACTGAATTGAATGAAAAACTTATTGTTGCAGAAGACGCTTTGGCTGAATTGTCAAAAGATGACCTTGTATCTCTTTTATGTGAAATTGGTTATAGTCCTGCGGCTATTGATGTATTGACAGAATATCAGGAGTTTGTCAAAGCTTTTCGAAAGAAACTAGGTTTGCTCTAATCCGAATGCCCCCCGTGAAAACTGGCTGTAATGGCCTGACAATTTAACAGGAGAAAATAAACATGTCACGTATTGGTAATAAAGTTATCGTGTTGCCTGCTGGTGTTGAACTCACTAACAATGACAACGTAGTAACTGTAAAAGGACCTAAGGGAGAGCTTACTCGTGAGTTCTCAAAAGATATTGAAATCCGTGTGGAAGGTACTGAAGTAACTCTTCACCGTCCAAACGATTCAAAAGAAATGAAAACTATCCACGGAACTACTCGTGCCCTTTTGAACAACATGGTAATTGGTGTATCAGAAGGATTCAAGAAAGAACTTGAAATGCGTGGGGTTGGTTACCGTGCACAACTTCAAGGATCAAAACTTGTTTTGGCTGTTGGTAAATCTCATCCAGATGAAGTTGAAGCTCCAGAAGGAATTACTTTTGAACTTCCAAACCCAACGACAATCGTTATCAGCGGAATTTCAAAAGAAGTGGTTGGTCAAACAGCTGCTTACGTACGTAGCCTTCGTTCACCAGAACCTTACAAAGGTAAAGGTATTCGTTACGTTGGAGAGTACGTTCGTCTTAAAGAAGGTAAAACAGGTAAATAATGTTGAGTGGTTGATTTTCAACCACCAACCTATTTTCCAACTTTGTGCATAGCACGCGATTTAAAACTAAAGAGGTGAAAACTGTGATTTCTAAACCAGATAAAAACAAACTCCGTCAAAAACGCCACCGTCGCGTTCGCGGAAAACTCTCTGGAACTGCTGATCGCCCACGTTTGAACGTATTCCGTTCTAATACAGGCATCTACGCTCAAGTGATTGATGACGTAGCGGGTGTAACGCTCGCAAGTGCTTCAACTCTTGACAAAGAAGTTTCAAAAGGAACTAAAACTGAACAAGCCGTTGCTGTCGGTAAACTCGTTGCAGAACGTGCAAACGCTAAAGGTATTTCAGAAGTGGTGTTCGACCGCGGTGGATATCTATATCACGGACGTGTGAAAGCTTTGGCTGATGCAGCTCGTGAAAACGGATTGAAATTCTAATAGGAGGACACTAGAAAATGGCATTTAAAGACAATGCAGTTGAATTAGAAGAACGCGTAGTTGCTGTCAACCGTGTTACAAAAGTTGTTAAAGGTGGACGTCGTCTTCGTTTCGCAGCTCTTGTTGTTGTTGGTGACCACAATGGTCGCGTAGGATTTGGTACTGGTAAAGCTCAAGAAGTTCCAGAAGCAATCCGTAAAGCAGTAGAAGATGCTAAGAAAAACTTGATTGAAGTTCCTATGGTTGGAACAACAATTCCTCACGAAGTTCTTTCAGAATTCGGTGGAGCTAAAGTATTGTTGAAACCTGCTGTAGAAGGTTCTGGAGTTGCCGCTGGTGGTGCAGTTCGTGCCGTTGTGGAATTGGCAGGTGTGGCAGATATTACATCTAAATCACTTGGCTCTAACACTCCAATCAACATTGTTCGCGCAACTGTTGAAGGTTTGAAACAATTGAAACGCGCTGAAGAAGTTGCTGCCCTTCGTGGTATTTCAGTTTCTGATTTGGCATAAGAAAGGGGATAAAATGGCTCAAATTAAAATTACTTTGACTAAGTCTCCAATCGGACGCATTCCATCACAACGTAAAACTGTTGTAGCACTTGGACTTGGCAAATTGAACAGCTCTGTTATCAAAGAAGACAACGCTGCTATCCGTGGTATGATCACTGCAGTATCTCACTTGGTAACAGTTGAAGAAGTAAACTAATGATTTTTAGGGGATGTGCAGTATACCATCCCCTAAAACTGGATATAGTCATCTATGATGACATCGTATAGGCGAGTTGATAAGGGAGACAACCTTTTCTCCCTTATCGGCGCTAGCATTTTACAAAAGAGGAGAAAATAAAAATGAAACTTCATGAATTGAAACCTGCAGAAGGTTCTCGTAAAGTACGTAACCGTGTTGGTCGTGGTACTTCATCAGGTAACGGTAAAACATCTGGTCGCGGTCAAAAAGGTCAAAAAGCTCGTAGCGGTGGCGGAGTTCGCCTTGGTTTTGAAGGTGGACAAACTCCATTGTTCCGTCGTCTTCCAAAACGTGGATTCACTAACATCAACGCTAAAGAATACGCAATTGTAAATCTTGATCAATTGAACGTTTTTGAAGATGGTACTGAAGTTACTCCAGTTGTTCTTATCGAAGCAGGAATTGTAAAGGCTGAAAAATCAGGCGTTAAGATTCTTGGTAACGGTGAGTTGACTAAGAAGTTGACTGTGAAAGCAGCTAAATTCTCTAAAACAGCTGAAGAAGCTATCACTGCTAAAGGTGGTTCAGTAGAAGTCATCTAGAGAGGTGACCTATGTTTTTTAAATTATTAAAAGAGGCTCTCAAGGTTAAGAAAGTACGATCAAAAATTCTCTTTACGATTTTTATCATACTTGTCTTCCGTATTGGGACTAGTATTACTGTACCAGGTGTGAATGCAAAAAGTCTGGAAGCTTTGAGTGGATTATCCTTCTTGAACATGCTTAGTTTAGTTTCAGGGAATGCCATGAAGAACTTCTCGGTTTTTGCACTCGGTGTGAGTCCGTATATCACAGCTTCCATTGTTGTTCAATTGCTACAAATGGATATTGTTCCAAAGTTTGTAGAGTGGGGCAAGCAGGGGGAAGTAGGACGGAGAAAGATAAACCAAGCGACTCGTTATATTGCACTTGTACTTGCGTTTGTGCAATCAATCGGAATCACTGCTGGTTTTAATACTCTATCTGGTGCAAAATTATTAACGACAGATCTAACCCCTCAAGTCTTTGTTACGATTGGTATTATCCTGACTGCAGGTACTATGATTGTTACTTGGCTCGGGGAGCAAATCACTGATAAGGGATATGGTAACGGAGTGTCTATGATTATCTTTGCTGGGATTGTGGCTTCAATTCCAGAGATGATTCATGGTATCTATGTGGACTATTTTGTCAATATTCCAAGTGATCGGTTGATGTCATCTATTGTATTTGTCGTTATTCTCATTATCGCTGTTTTATTGATTGTTTACTTTACAACATATGTACAACAGGCAGAATATAAAATTCCGATCCAATATACAAAAGTTGCTCAAGGTGCTCCATCCAGTTCTTACCTTCCTTTGAAGGTCAATCCTGCTGGTGTTATCCCAGTTATCTTTGCAAGTTCCATTACAGCAGCACCTGCGGCCATTCTTCAGTTTTTGAGTGCTACAGGTCATGATTGGGCTTGGGTACGTACAGCACAGGAAATGTTATCTACAACATCTCCGACAGGTGTTGCTATGTATGCCTTGTTAATCATTCTCTTTACATTCTTCTATACATTTGTACAGATCAATCCAGAGAAAGCAGCAGAAAACTTGCAAAAGAGCGGAGCCTATATCCACGGTGTCCGTCCTGGTAAGGGAACAGAAGAGTTTATGTCAAAACTTCTTCGTCGCCTTGCAACCGTCGGTTCCCTTTTCCTTGGTGTGATTTCAATCTTGCCGATTGTAGCAAAAGATGTCTTTGGACTCTCAGAAGCGGTTGCTTTTGGGGGAACTAGTCTTTTGATCATTATTTCGACAGGTATCGAAGGAATCAAACAGCTAGAAGGTTACCTATTGAAACGTAAGTATGTTGGTTTCATGGACAAAACAGAATAAAAGCAAGACTACTTTTGCTTAGAGAGTGGAGTATGAAGGTCTATCTATAAGAGAGACTTTCGTCTCCCCTCTTCTATTTTGTTTTTAAATAGGAGTTGAAACTAGCTTTTTGCTTCTATTTAAATACAAAATAAGGAGATCAGATCATGAATCTTTTGATTATGGGCTTACCTGGAGCAGGTAAGGGAACGCAAGCAGCTAAAATTGTGGAACAATTCCACGTGGCACACATTTCAACTGGGGATATGTTCCGTGCTGCTATGGCAAATCAAACTGAAATGGGTGTGCTTGCAAAGTCATACATCGACAAAGGTGAGTTGGTTCCAGATGAAGTTACAAATGGAATTGTTAAAGAACGCCTTTCACAGGATGATATCAAAGAAACAGGTTTCTTGTTAGATGGTTACCCACGTACGATTGAACAAGCTCATGCCTTGGATAAAACATTGGCTGAACTTGGTATTGAACTAGAAGGTGTGATCAATATCGAAGTGAATCCAGACTCTCTCTTGGAACGTTTGAGTGGCCGTATCATCCACCGCAAAACAGGTGAAACCTTCCATAAAGTTTTTAACCCACCAGCTGACTACAAAGAAGAAGATTACTACCAACGCGAAGATGACAAACCTGAGACAGTTAAGCGTCGTTTGGATGTCAATATCGCCCAAGGTGAACCCATTATTGCACACTACCGTGCTAAAGGTTTGGTCCACGATATCGAAGGAAATCAAGATATCAATGATGTGTTCAAGGACATCGAAAAAGTATTGACAAATTTGAAATAAAGCGTTTTTCACACTTGCAAAAAATCGCTACAAATGTTATACTGAGATAGTCTGACTTATAATTGTTGTCTCTGTGTTTAGAGGCATCAAATCGAAATTTATGGAGGTGCTTTTGCGTGGCAAAAGACGATGTGATTGAAGTTGAAGGCAAAGTAGTTGATACAATGCCTAACGCAATGTTTACGGTTGAACTTGAAAATGGACATCAGATTTTAGCAACAGTTTCTGGTAAAATTCGTAAAAACTATATTCGTATTTTAGCGGGAGATCGTGTTACTGTCGAGATGAGTCCATATGACTTGACACGTGGACGTATCACTTACCGCTTTAAATAATCGAAAAACTTGGAGGGATAAGAAATGAAAGTAAGACCATCGGTCAAACCAATTTGCGAATACTGTAAAGTAATTCGTCGTAATGGTCGTGTTATGGTAATTTGCCCAGCAAATCCAAAACACAAACAACGTCAAGGATAAGATAGAAAGGAGAAAACATGGCTCGTATTGCTGGAGTTGACATTCCAAATGACAAACGCGTAGTAATCTCATTGACTTACGTTTATGGTATCGGACTTGCAACATCTAAGAAAATTTTGGCTGCTGCTGGAATCTCAGAAGATGTTCGTGTACGTGACCTTACATCAGATCAAGAAGATGCTATCCGTCGTGAAGTGGATGCAATCAAAGTTGAAGGTGACCTTCGTCGTGAAGTAAACTTGAACATCAAACGTTTGATGGAAATCGGTTCTTACCGTGGTATTCGTCACCGTCGTGGACTTCCTGTCCGTGGACAAAACACTAAAAACAACGCTCGCACTCGTAAAGGTAAAGCTGTTGCGATTGCTGGTAAGAAAAAATAATATAGGAGGTAAAAGTCTTGGCTAAACCAACACGTAAACGTCGTGTGAAAAAGAATATCGAATCTGGTATTGCTCATATTCACGCTACATTTAATAACACTATTGTTATGATTACTGATGTGCATGGTAATGCAATCGCTTGGTCATCAGCTGGTGCTCTTGGTTTCAAAGGTTCTCGTAAATCTACACCATTCGCTGCTCAAATGGCTTCTGAAGCTGCTGCTAAATCTGCACAAGAACACGGTCTTAAATCAGTTGAAGTTACTGTAAAAGGTCCAGGTTCTGGTCGTGAGTCAGCTATTCGTGCGCTTGCTGCCGCTGGTCTTGAAGTAACAGCAATTCGTGATGTGACTCCAGTGCCACACAATGGTGCTCGTCCTCCAAAACGTCGCCGTGTATAATCATTGCATTACACTGCTTTTCGTTTAAGAGGGAGTAACTAAATGATCGAGTTTGAAAAACCAAATATAACAAAAATTGATGAAAATAAAGATTATGGCAAGTTTGTAATCGAACCACTTGAACGTGGCTACGGTACAACTCTTGGTAACTCTCTTCGTCGTGTACTACTAGCTTCTCTACCAGGAGCAGCAGTGACATCTATCAACATTGAAGGTGTCTTGCATGAGTTCGACACAGTTCCAGGTGTTCGTGAAGACGTGATGCAAATCATTCTGAACATTAAAGGGATTGCAGTGAAATCATACGTTGAAGACGAAAAAATCATTGAGCTTGACGTTGAAGGCCCTGCTGAAATTACGGCTGGAGACATTTTGACTGACAGTGATATTGAGATTGTAAATCCAGATCATTATCTCTTTACAATCGGTGAAGGTTCTTCTCTAAAAGCGACAATGACTGTTAACAGTGGTCGTGGATATGTACCTGCTGATGAAAACAAAAAAGATAATGCACCAGTTGGAACACTTGCTGTAGATTCTATTTATACACCAGTTACAAAAGTCAACTATCAAGTTGAACCTGCTCGTGTAGGTAGCAACGATGGTTTTGACAAATTAACCCTTGAAATCTTGACTAATGGAACAATTATTCCAGAAGATGCTTTAGGGCTTTCAGCACGAATCTTGACAGAACATCTTGATTTGTTTACAAATCTTACTGAGATTGCTAAGTCAACTGAAGTGATGAAAGAAGCTGATACTGAATCTGACGATCGTATTTTGGATCGTACGATTGAGGAACTGGACTTGTCTGTGCGTTCATACAACTGTTTGAAACGTGCCGGTATCAACACTGTGCATGATTTGACAGAAAAATCTGAAGCAGAGATGATGAAAGTACGAAATCTTGGACGCAAGAGTTTGGAAGAAGTGAAACTCAAACTCATTGACTTGGGTCTTGGATTAAAAGATAAATAAAGGAGGAATACATGGCTTACCGTAAACTAGGACGCACTAGCTCACAACGTAAAGCAATGCTTCGCGATTTGACAACTGACCTTTTGATTAACGAATCAATCGTGACAACTGAAGCTCGTGCTAAAGAAATCCGTAAAACTGTTGAAAAAATGATTACTCTAGGTAAACGTGGTGATTTGCATGCACGTCGTCAAGCAGCTGCTTTCGTACGTAATGAAATCGCATCTGAAAACTATGATGAAGCAACTGATAAGTACACTTCTACTACAGCACTTCAAAAATTGTTCTCAGAAATCGCACCTCGTTATGCTGAACGTAACGGTGGATACACTCGTATCCTTAAAACTGAACCACGTCGTGGTGATGCAGCGCCAATGGCGATCATCGAATTAGTATAAAATCATCAATTTTGTTGAGTGTTATGATGATGGAGTCTTGTGCTCTTAGTCTAGCTCTGGTCTACCGCTGGGACTTCGGTCCTAGCGGGAACACTCATCATCATTTGATAGGGTAGACGCTTGTTTACGAAATTGTTTTTTGTTTAAGAACAACTTCGTAAGCAGGCGTTTTTTAGTATTTTCTATGGAAATGTGCTATACTAGGGGAAAAGAAAATCAAAAACGTTCAGGTTTTCTAAAAATCGTAGAAATGGGGTATAAGAATGAAGGCTATTATTACAGTGGTTGGCAAGGACAAGGCTGGGATTGTTGCAGGCGTGTCTACGAAGATTGCAGAGTTGGGTTTGAATATTGACGATATTTCTCAGACTGTGTTGGATGAATACTTTACCATGATGGCGGTCGTATCAAGTGATGAAAAACAAGATTTTACCTCTCTCAGAAATGAGTTTGAAACTTTCGGTCAGACCTTGAATGTTAAAATCAATATTCAAAGTGCAGCGATTTTTGATGCTATGTACAATATCTAGGAGGTTATCATGGATATTAGACAAGTTACTGAAACCATTGCCATGATCGAAGAGCAGAACTTTGATATCAGAACCATCACCATGGGGATTTCCCTTTTGGACTGTATTGATCCAGATATTGAACGTGCTGCTGAAAAGATTTATCAAAAAATCACCACTAAAGCTGCAAATCTAGTGGCTGTAGGAGATGAAATTGCTGCGGAACTAGGGATTCCTATTGTTAATAAACGGGTATCGGTGACTCCGATTTCCTTGATTGGAGCAGCGACTGATGCGACAGACTATGTCGTTTTGGCAAAGGCACTTGACAAGGCTGCCAAGGAGATTGGTGTTGACTTTATTGGTGGTTTTTCGGCTTTGGTACAAAAAGGCTACCAAAAAGGAGATGAGATTCTCATCAATTCTATCCCCCGCGCTCTAGCTGAGACAGACAAGGTTTGTTCGTCCGTCAATATCGGCTCAACCAAGTCAGGCATCAACATGACTGCGGTTGCAGATATGGGACGCATCATCAAGGAAACAGCTGCGCTATCAGATATGGGTGCGGCCAAGTTGGTCGTATTTGCTAACGCCGTTGAGGATAATCCTTTTATGGCGGGAGCCTTCCACGGTGTCGGTGAAGCAGATGTTATCATCAATGTCGGGGTTTCGGGTCCTGGTGTGGTCAAGCGTGCCTTAGAAAAAATTCGTGGACAGAGCTTTGATGTAGTAGCCGAGACGGTCAAGAAAACGGCCTTTAAGATTACTCGTATCGGTCAGCTGGTTGGGCAAATGGCGAGTGAACGCCTTGGTGTTGACTTTGGAATTGTCGACCTAAGTTTGGCACCTACTCCTGCAGTTGGAGATTCTGTGGCTCGTGTCCTTGAGGAAATGGGCCTAGAAACAGTTGGCACGCATGGGACGACGGCTGCCCTCGCTCTTTTGAATGACCAAGTTAAAAAGGGCGGAGTGATGGCTTGTAACCAAGTCGGTGGCTTGTCAGGTGCTTTTATCCCCGTTTCTGAAGATGAGGGGATGATTGCTGCGGTGCAAAATGGCTCTCTGAATTTAGAGAAACTGGAAGCCATGACAGCTATTTGTTCTGTTGGGCTGGATATGATTGCCATTCCGGAAGATACACCTGCTGAAACCATTGCGGCTATGATTGCGGATGAGGCGGCAATCGGTGTTATTAACATGAAAACAACAGCTGTTCGTATCATTCCAAAGGGAAAAGAAGGCGATGTGATTGAGTTTGGTGGTTTGCTAGGGACAGCTCCAGTGATGAAGGTTAACGGGGCTTCGTCTGTCGATTTCATCTCTCGTGGAGGCCAAATTCCTGCTCCAATCCATAGTTTTAAAAATTAATAAAAAAGAGAGAGAGAATTTAAGTTGAGTTTAAGGATGACTGTGTATACTTATAATCATTAAATAAAGATCTCCTAACTTTATTTAATTAGAATCCTAAACTTTTTCATAATAATCTCCTAGGAAAGCTACCATAAGGGTAGCTTTTCTTGTGGGAAAATTACGAGAGCGGACTTTACTGTTGAAAGCCGAATATTTCTTTGATCCATGATATAATAGAAGAAAATGGAGGATAGAAAATGTCTAAAGTAAGATTGTACTTGGTCCGTCATGGAAAAACGATGTTTAACACGATTGGACGTGCGCAAGGATGGAGTGATACACCTCTAACAGCAGAAGGTGAGTTGGGAATCCATGAGCTAGGAATTGGCTTGAGAGAGTCTGGCTTGCAGTTTGACCGAGCTTATTCCAGTGATTCAGGGCGCACTATTCAAACCATGGGAATTATCCTGGAAGAACTTGGCTTGCAGGGGAAAATTCCTTATCGAATGGATAAGCGAATCCGTGAGTGGTGTTTTGGTAGTTTTGATGGAGCCTATGATGGGGACCTCTTTATGGGGTTGATTCCGAGAATTTTCAATGTAGACCATGTTCATCAGTTGTCCTATGCAGAGCTAGCAGAAGGTTTGGTAGAGGTTGATACAGCTGGCTGGGCAGAAGGTTGGGAAAAACTCAGTAGTCGAATCAAGGAAGGCTTTGAAGCGATTGCCAAAGAAATGGAAGAACAAGGTGGGGGCAATGCTCTCGTTGTGAGCCATGGAATGACGATTGGTACCATTGTGTATCTGATTAATGGTATGCATCCGCATGGTCTCGATAATGGTAGCGTGACGATTCTTGAATATGAGGACGGTCAGTTTAGCGTAGAAGTTGTTGGTGACCGTAGCTATCGGGAGCTGGGACGTGAGAAGATGGAAGAAACAAATAGTTAATAGAAGTTAGCTCCGATTAGGAGCTAATTTTTTTACTGTTAAATAAGTTAGATTGGCGACTCAGTATTTCTTGTTATCCAAGTCTAAAAGAGCATTTCTCGACTTTCAAATTCCCCCAAAAATGGTATAATAGTAACATCATAAAATTGGAGAAATAGCATGAGTTTTTACAATCATAAGGAAATTGAGCCTAAGTGGCAAGGCTACTGGGCGAAACATCATACATTTAAGACAGGAACAGATGCTTCAAAACCAAAGTTCTATGCTCTGGATATGTTCCCATATCCTTCAGGAGCTGGATTGCACGTAGGACACCCAGAAGGTTATACTGCAACCGACATCCTCAGCCGTTACAAACGTGCGCAAGGCTACAATGTCCTTCACCCAATGGGTTGGGATGCCTTTGGATTGCCTGCAGAGCAATACGCCATGGATACGGGGAATGACCCAGCAGAATTTACAGCGGAAAATATTGCTAACTTCAAACGCCAAATCAATGCGCTTGGCTTCTCTTACGACTGGGATCGTGAAGTCAACACAACAGATCCAAACTACTATAAGTGGACGCAATGGATTTTCACCAAGCTTTACGAAAAAGGCTTGGCCTATGAAGCGGAAGTTCCAGTTAACTGGGTGGAAGAGTTGGGAACTGCCATCGCCAACGAAGAAGTTCTTCCTGACGGAACTTCTGAGCGTGGAGGCTATCCAGTTGTCCGCAAACCAATGCGTCAATGGATGCTTAAAATCACTGCCTATGCAGAGCGCTTGCTCAATGACTTGGATGAGTTGGATTGGCCAGAATCTATCAAGGATATGCAACGCAACTGGATTGGCAAATCCACTGGTGCCAATGTAACTTTCAAAGTGAAAGGGACTGACAAGGAATTCACCGTCTTTACTACTCGCCCTGACACCCTTTTCGGTGCGACTTTCACTGTCTTAGCTCCTGAGCATGAACTGGTAGATGTCATCACAAGCCCAGAGCAAGCTGATGCAGTTGCGGACTATAAACACCAAGCTAGCCTCAAGTCAGACTTGGCTCGTACTGACCTTGCCAAAGAAAAAACAGGGGTTTGGACTGGTGCTTATGCCATCAACCCTGTCAATGGCAAGGAAATCCCAATCTGGATAGCAGACTATGTTCTTGCTAGCTATGGAACAGGTGCTGTCATGGCCGTGCCTGCCCATGACCAACGTGACTGGGAATTTGCTAAACAATTTGACCTTCCAATCGTAGAAGTACTTGAAGGTGGAAATGTAGCAGAAGCTGCCTATACTGAAGACGGTCTTCACGTCAACTCTGACTTCCTAGATGAACTGAACAAAGAAGAAGCGATTGCTAAAATTGTGGCTTGGTTGGAAGAAAAAGGCTGTGGTCAAGAAAAAGTTACCTACCGTCTCCGCGACTGGCTCTTTAGTCGTCAACGTTACTGGGGTGAGCCAATTCCAATCATTCATTGGGAAGATGGGACTTCAACAGCTGTTCCTGAAAGTGAATTGCCACTTGTCTTGCCAGTCACCAAGGATATCCGTCCTTCAGGTACAGGGGAAAGCCCATTGGCTAACTTGACAGACTGGCTTGAAGTGATTCGTGAAGATGGTGTCAAAGGTCGTCGTGAAACAAACACTATGCCACAATGGGCAGGTTCAAGTTGGTACTACCTCCGCTATATCGACCCACATAACACAGAAAAATTGGCCGATGAGGATCTCCTCAAACAATGGTTGCCAGTAGATATCTACGTAGGTGGGGCAGAGCATGCCGTTCTTCACTTGCTCTATGCTCGTTTCTGGCACAAATTCCTCTATGACCTCGGTGTTGTTCCGACTAAGGAACCATTCCAAAAACTCTTTAACCAAGGGATGATTTTGGGAACAAGCTACCGTGACCACCGTGGGGCTCTTGTGGCGACTGACAAGGTTGAAAAACGTGATGGTTCTTTCTTCCATGTGGAGACAGGGGAAGAGTTGGAGCAAGCACCAGCCAAGATGTCTAAATCCCTCAAGAACGTTGTCAATCCAGACGACGTAGTGGAACAATACGGTGCCGATACCCTTCGTGTCTATGAAATGTTCATGGGACCACTTGACGCTTCGATTGCTTGGTCAGAAGAAGGCCTGGAAGGAAGCCGTAAATTCCTCGACCGTGTTTACCGTTTGATTACAAGTAAAGAAATCGCTTCGGAAAACAATGGTGCTCTTGACAAGGTCTACAATGAAACAGTTAAATCTGTCACTGAGCAAATCGAGGCTATGAAATTCAATACAGCTATTGCCCAACTTATGGTCTTTGTCAATGCGGCTAACAAGGAAGACAAACTCTATGTAGACTACGCCAAAGGCTTTATCCAATTGATTGCCCCATTTGCGCCTCACTTGGCAGAAGAACTCTGGCAAACTGTTGCTGCAACAGGTGAATCCATCTCTTATGTAGCTTGGCCAACATGGGACGAAAGCAAATTGGTTGAAGACGAAATCGAAATCGTTGTCCAAATCAAAGGAAAAGTTCGTGCCAAACTCATGGTTGCGAAAGACCTATCACGCGAAGAATTGCAAGAAATTGCTCTGGCTGACGAAAAAGTCAAAGCGGAGATTGACGGTAAGGAAATCGTGAAGGTGATTGCGGTACCTAACAAACTCGTTAATATCGTTGTGAAATAACCAATTTATTTGCTGATTTCCAACCTCAAACAGTTCCTCAAACTGTTTGAGCCAACTAAACTCGTTAATATCGTTGTGAAATAAGATAGGAATCCTTCAGAGTAGAATCTGGAGGATTTTTTGAATTTTTTCATGAAAGTATGATATACTATGTGCAACTGTAAAGTTTGAAAAGCAAATCAAGGAGAAAGCAATGCCAATAAACGAATATGGTCAGATGATTGGTGAGGCTGTGGTTAGCCACACAACAGGTAAATTGCCTGCTATTGATTTTTTAGAAGGGCGTTATGCTCGGATAGAGGCTCTTTCGGTAGAAAAGCATGCGGAGGATTTATTAGATGTTTATGGTCCAGATACTCCTCGAGAGATGTGGACCTACCTCTTTCAGGAGCCGGTGGCAGATATGGAGGAACTGGTTACCGTCTTAAATCAGATGTTAGCTCGTAAGGACCGTTTTTACTATGCGATTATAGACAAGGCAACTGGTAAGGCCTTGGGAACTTTTTCTCTCATGCGCATTGACCAGAATAACCGAGTAATAGAAGTGGGAGCTGTCACTTTTTCTCCAGAACTCAGGGGAACACGTATAGGGACAGAGGCTCAATATCTCCTAGCTCGCTATGTTTTCGAGGAGCTTAACTATCGTCGCTATGAGTGGAAATGCGATGCTCTAAATTTGCCATCCAGACGAGCTGCGGAACGTTTGGGCTTTGTCTATGAAGGAACCTTCCGTCAGGCTGTCGTTTATAAGGGGCGAACTAGAGATACGGATTGGCTCTCTATGATTGATAAGGACTGGCCTCAAGTCAAAGCTCGTTTGGAAGCATGGTTGGCTCCTAAAAATTTTGACAAGAATGGACGGCAGTACAAGAGCTTGAGAGAATTCTAAGAGGTGTTGAGATGATTACTATTAGAAGGCAAGAAATCGTCAAGCTAGAGGATGTTTTGCATCTCTATCAGGCAGTCGGTTGGACAAACTATACACATCAACCCCAGATGTTGGAGAAGGCCTTGTCTCACTCATTAGCGATTTATCTGGCACTTGATGGCGGTACCGTGGTGGGCTTGGTCCGTTTGGTCGGAGATGGTTTTTCATCGGTTTTTGTCCAGGATTTGATCGTTTTGCCTAGCTATCAGCGCCAAGGGATTGGCAGCAACTTGATGAAAGAGGCTTTAGGTGATTACAAAGATGCCTATCAAGTCCAACTAGTGACCGAAGAAACAGAAAAAAACTTGGGATTTTATCGTTCACTGGGATTTGAAACCTTATCTACTTATGATTGCACAGGAATGATTTGGGGCGATCGAAAAAAATAAAAAATTTTGTTTTTTCTTAAGCAAAGTTTAAGTCTCCTCGTGTATTATATAGTCATTAAATAAAGACCTCCTAATACTCTTCGAAAATCTCATCAACCTTCGTTAGAGTCGACTTAGCTAACTATAGTTATGCTTTCGTCTATCTGCCTAGTCTGATTTCGATTTTCATTGAGTACCCTTTATTTAATGAAATCCTAAACTTTTCTTTTTCATCATAATCTCCTAAAGAAGTCACCCAATCAGGTGGCTTTTTTGTGACTTGAGAAAGGAAATTTCATTTGGAAAAAATTTTTCTAAAAAAATGATAAATCAGAAAAAAGTTAAGGTAATTTTAAGTCTCCTCGTGTATCATATAGTCATTAGATAAAGACCTCCTAACTTTATTTAATGAAATCCTAATCCTTTCTTTTTCATAATAATCTCCCTAAAGAGGCCACCCAATCAGGTGGCTTTTTTGTTTGTGGCTTGGATTTTTGATATAATAGAGGCATGAGTAGAATTTTAGACAATGAGATAATGGGGGATGAGGAGTTAGTAGAACGTACGCTCCGTCCTCAGTATTTACGTGAATATATCGGTCAGGATAAGGTCAAGGATCAGCTGCAAATCTTTATCGAAGCTGCTAAAATGCGGGATGAAGCGCTGGACCATGTGCTCTTATTTGGGCCTCCAGGTTTGGGGAAAACGACCATGGCCTTTGTCATTGCTAACGAATTAGGTGTCAATCTCAAGCAAACGTCTGGTCCTGTCATTGAAAAAGCGGGTGACTTGGTAGCGATTTTGAATGATTTGGAGCCTGGGGACGTCCTCTTTATTGACGAGATTCATCGCTTGCCCATGTCGGTGGAAGAGGTGCTCTATAGTGCCATGGAGGACTTCTACATTGACATTATGATTGGGGCTGGTGAGGGCAGTCGCAGCGTCCATTTAGACTTGCCACCTTTTACCTTGATTGGGGCTACGACACGTGCGGGGATGCTCTCAAATCCGCTACGAGCACGTTTTGGGATTACAGGTCATATGGAATACTATGCCCACGCTGACTTGACGGAAATTGTTGAGCGGACGGCAGATATTTTTGAGATGGAAATCACCCATGAGGCAGCTGCTGAGCTGGCCTTGCGTAGTCGGGGAACTCCCCGTATTGCTAATCGCCTCCTCAAGCGCGTGCGCGATTTTGCCCAGATTATGGGGGATGGATTAATTGATGATGTCATTACTGATAAGGCTTTGACCATGCTGGATGTAGACCATGAGGGGTTAGACTATGTGGACCAGAAAATCCTTCGTACCATGATTGAGATGTACGGTGGTGGTCCTGTCGGTTTAGGAACCCTTTCTGTTAATATTGCAGAGGAGCGTGAGACGGTCGAAGATATGTATGAACCTTACCTAATCCAAAAAGGCTTTATCATGCGAACTCGTTCTGGACGGGTGGCGACAGCTAAGGCATATGAGCATTTAGGGTATGAATACAATGAAAAATGAACAAGAAATTCTAGATGCTTTCAGAGAAAATCCAGATATGATGACCATTCTGACCATCATTCGTAACCTTGGTCTGAAAGATTCGTGGTTGGCAGCGGGTTCGGTTAGAAATTTCATCTGGAATCTCTTGTCAGACAAATCCCCTTTTGACCGTGAAACGGATGTGGATGTGATTTTCTTTGATCCAGATGTTTCTTATGAGGAAACAGTATTCCTAGAGAGCAAGCTGAGAGAGGATTTTCCCCAGTATCAGTGGGAGTTGAAAAATCAGGTCTATATGCATCTGCACAGTCCCCACACAGCGCCTTACACGAGTTCTCGTGATGCTATGAGTAAGTATCCAGAACGATGTACAGCGGTAGGCCTACGCTTGAATGAAGATTCCACTTTAGAGCTCTTTGCACCTTATGGTTTAGAGGATATTTTAAAGTTTCAAGTTCACCCGACTCCTCACTTCTTAGAAAATGAAGACCGAATGAAACTCTATCAAACACGATTATCCAAGAAAAATTGGCAAGAAAAATGGAAAAATCTCACTTTCTCAAATCTTTGAAAAGAAGTTAGTGACTTGATTACATAAGAATTCTATATGTGAGTTTGTAATCATCACAAGATGAGCAGAGAAATCTAAAGATGCAAAAAATTATATACTCAACAGGAACAACTCATTCAATCTATCATAGCTAACAAAGATACCGAATTTGTGAGATTGAGTGAGAAAAACGTCTATTAAGGATATCCTTATTGTTCTTGGAAGATAAGACTCCTGGGGAAATTATCCCAAGTAACTAACTTGAGCTTGAAAATTGGCATGTAAACGCTTTTGAAAAGTCGTAAATTATGATACAATGTTTAGAGAAATTACTGAGACGAGGATTTAGAAAACAATGAAAGTACATTTCACAAATTTATTTGGGCAAGCATCAACGAGTGTTGCCTTGATGGCGCAGAACAATGTCATGAAAATTGTTCGAGACTTTGGAGTTAACGAACTGGGGATATATTTTTATGATGCAAGCCATGAACCGTGGGAAGAACTGAACTCGCGAATGGATGGAATTGTCGCGGGGGTATCTTATGGAGATGTCGTTTTTTTCCAATCTCCTTCATGGAATAGTGTTGAATGGGACAATCACTTGATAGAAAAGTTAAAGCTTTCTCATGTAAAAATGGTGATGTTTATCCATGATGTTCAGCCACTAATGTTTGAGAGCAATTATTATCTTATGAAGGCCCACATTGACATGTATAATAAATGTGATGTGGTGGTAGTACCATCCGAACAAATGTACCAGAAACTCGTTTCAGAGGGATTAACCGTCAAGAACTACGTTGTTCAAACACTCTGGGATCTTCCCCATGGTTTGGAGCTCTATACTCCAAAATTTGAGAAAAAATTAATCTTCTCAGGAGACCCATCTCGTTTTCCACATATTGTTGACTGGAAACACAGTACCCCCCTTCATGTTTATGCTACGAGAGCAGAGGGAGTAGATTATTCCAAAGTCCATCTTGAAGGTTGGCGAACTCAGCAGGAATTATTGTTGGAGTTGTCTAAAGGAGGAGGTTTTGGCCTAGTATGGGGAAATTCCGAAAATCCTGCGGAAGAGCGTGACTACTACAAAGAAAATGTTTCTTATAAGTTGACAACTTATCTGGCTGCGGGTATTCCTGTGGTTGTGCCAGACTATCTTTCTAATGTGGACTATATCCGTGAGAAAGGTTTGGGCTTTGTCGTGTCCAGTTTGGAAGAAGCTAGCCGTGTAGTTCAGGAATGTACGGCAGAAGAGTATGATCAAATGGTCACAAGAGCAAAATATACAGCTTACTTAATTAAAAATGGTTATTTCACAAAGAAATTGTTTATTGATTCCATGATGCTCTTAGATTAGTCAAAAGTCAGTCATCGGTTTACCACATTCAGATTTAGAAAGGCAAAATTTCAAGTCGAAGTTAGCCACTTGGGATAATTAGTTTTTTGTCAACTGTGTAGTGGGATGATGAAAAACCACATCTTGGAGGGAACCAATTTGGTTCTCTCCTTTTTGCTAGACGCTTGAAGCTGATTTCCTCTACTTATAAATTTAGACGTAACAAAACACCCCAAAACTATCTAACTTTTTTGGGGAGGTCATATAGGGAGGGGGAGAGGATTACAAAATCATCACCAAGGTCCCAATCGTAATCAGTATACAGCCAATGATTGTTTTAAACGTCAGGACATCCTGTAGAAAGAAAAAGGCTAAAACGAGTGTAATGACGAGACTGAATTTATCGACAGCAGATACCTCAGTCGCATTGCCCATCTGCAAGGCCTTGTAGTAGCAGAGCCAGGAGGCACCCGTTGCCAAACCAGACAGGATGAGAAAGAACCAACTTTTTCTACTGATATTGACAATCTCAGTCTGACTATTGGTCAAGAAAACCATAGCCCAAGCCATAAGAATGACGACGACCGTACGAATGGCTGTTGCTAGATTGGATGGAACTCCCTCAATCCCAATCTTGGCTAAAATAGAAGTTAAGGCTGCAAAGACAGCAGATAAAAGTGCGAAGAAAAACCACATGGTAACTACCTCCTCTCTCTATTATAAGTAATCGAATCCTACTTGTCAGTTCTCAAGTGAAATCTTGCTCTGATGGCATTTTAAAAAGCTATACCAATTTTTATGCTTGACAAGTGAGAAAAACAAGTATATACTGTCTTTGCTGGTTCTGTAAAAGGAAAATCAGACTATACCAATTTAAGGAGAAAGCACAGCTGGTCTGTGTCGTATATACTATGTGTGGAATTGTCGGTGTTGTTGGAAACACAAATGCAACTGATATTTTGATTCAAGGGCTTGAAAAGCTTGAATACCGTGGCTATGATTCTGCGGGGATTTTTGTTCTAGGTGGTGCTGAAAATCATCTAGTCAAAGCTGTCGGTCGTATCGCAGAATTGTCTGTTAAGACAGCTGGTGTTGAGGGGACAACTGGTATTGGGCATACGCGTTGGGCGACTCACGGGAAACCAACTGAGGACAATGCTCACCCACATCGCTCTGAGACAGGACGTTTTGTCTTGGTGCACAATGGGGTGATTGAAAACTACCTTGAGATCAAGGAAGAATACCTTGCAGGTCACCACTTCAAGGGGCAAACGGATACGGAAATCGCTGTTCACTTGATTGGAAAATTTGCAGAAGAAGATGGTCTCTCAGTTCTTGAAGCCTTTAAAAAAGCCCTTCACATCATCCGTGGTTCTTATGCTTTTGCCTTGGTTGATTCACAAGATCCTGAAGTCATCTATGTGGCGAAAAATAAATCACCACTTTTGATCGGTCTTGGAAATGGCTACAACATGGTCTGCTCAGATGCTATGGCTATGATTCGTGAGACTAACCAATACATGGAAATTCATGACCAAGAGTTGGTAATCGTTAAGG
Organism: Streptococcus sp. 5905; assembly: GCF_013276505.1. Classification (NCBI taxonomy): domain Bacteria; kingdom Bacillati; phylum Bacillota; class Bacilli; order Lactobacillales; family Streptococcaceae; genus Streptococcus; species Streptococcus sp. 5905. The sequence goes on along the minus strand of NZ_VMLC01000003.1, from coordinate 165,690 downwards.
CTGATAGTGTCGAAGTTCAAGATTATGACGGCAACAGCCGTGAGCGTGCTAGCTATACTGCCGAGCTTGACTTGTCTGATATCGGTAAGGGAACTTATCCTTACTACATGCTCAAGGAAATCGATGAGCAACCAACTGTGATGCGTAAACTCATCCAAGCCTATACAGATGAGGCTGGTCAAGTAGTAGTGGACCCAGCTATCATTAAGGCTGTTCAAGGTGCGGACCGCATCTACATCCTTGCAGCTGGAACGTCTTACCATGCAGGATTTGCTTCTAAGAAGATGTTGGAAGAATTGACAGATACACCAGTGGAACTTGGAATTTCATCTGAGTGGGGTTACGGTATGCCACTTCTCAGCAAAAAACCACTCTTCATCTTTATCAGCCAGTCTGGTGAAACAGCTGACAGCCGTCAGGTTTTGGTTAAGGCCAATGAATTGGGCATCCCAAGCTTGACAGTGACAAACGTACCCGGTTCGACTCTTTCACGTGAAGCCAACCATACCATGCTCCTTCACGCGGGTCCTGAAATCGCCGTGGCATCAACCAAGGCTTATACAGCGCAAATTGCAGCCCTTGCCTTCCTTGCAAAAGCGGTCGGTGAAGCAAATGGCAATGCTAAAGCACAAGCCTTTGACCTGATTCGTGAGTTGTCTATCGTGGCTCAGTCTATCGAATCAACTCTTTCTGAGAAGGAAGCGATTGATGCCAAGGTTCGAGAGCTTCTTGAAACAACTCGCAACGCCTTTTATATCGGACGTGGTCAAGACTACTACGTAGCTATGGAAGCGAGTCTTAAGCTTAAAGAGATTTCTTACATCCAGTGTGAAGGCTTTGCGGCAGGAGAACTCAAGCATGGAACGATTGCCTTGATTGAAGAAGGAACGCCTGTCTTGGCCCTCTTGTCAGATCCAGTTCTTGCCAACCACACTCGTGGAAATATCCAAGAGGTCGCAGCCCGTGGTGCCAAGGTTCTCACTATCGCAGAAGAAAATGTTGCTAAAGATACAGATGATATCGTCCTTACGACCGTACACCCTTACCTCTCACCAATTTCAATGGTCGTACCAACGCAATTGGTCGCTTACTTTGCAACACTCCACCGTGGTCTCGATGTGGACAAACCGCGTAACCTTGCCAAGTCAGTAACAGTGGAATAAGACTGAGTATAAATAATTCTTATCAAGCTTATAAAAATTTCATATCGTAGAGAACATCATTTTAAAACAATGAGTATAAACACCTTAGAAAACCTGATTTAAAGGGATTTCTAAGGTGTTTTTCTTTATAGATATAAAAATTTCCAATCGAGTCAATAGTCAATATATATTGGGAAAAGGGGAAAAGGAGTGGTAAGATGGTTTCAATCCAAATGGAAGGAGAAAGGTATGGCAAGTAAAAGAGATTTAGTCTTTAGAGCGATTCGAGGCGATGAAGTGGAAAGAGTTCCTGTGGGATTTTGGTTTCATTTTGTAACACTCGAAGAAAAGGGGCAGGGATTAAATAATCCACGTATCTTTCAAAAAAGTGTTGAAGGACATCGCAACTATGTGGAAAGGATTCGCCCTGATTTTGTCAAAATTATGAGCGATGGTTTTTTCCTTTATCCAAGTAATGTCTATAGTCCTAAGATTGCAAGCATTCAGGAGCTGGCTTCTATTGAGTCGATTGGTGAGGAACACCCATGGATTCAGCAACAGGTGGAAGTGGTACAAGCGATTCGAGAGACCTTTACCGAAGAGATTGCTTCTTTCTACAATATCTTTTCACCGATCTCCTACCTCAAGCGCTGGTTCCGTACAGAAACTTCTCGAGGAGATAGGGAAGTGGCTGATCTATTGCTTGAAAATCCTGAGCAATTCAGAGCGATTCTAGATGTGATTGCAGGAGATATTGCTATCCTAACTCAGAAAATCATTCAGCAAGGCGGTGTTGACGGGATTTACCTCAGCACCCAGGAAATTCAAGATGAGCGCATCACACCAGCACTCTACCAAACCTATATCGAACCGAGCAATATAGCAGTTTTAAAGGCGGCTAATCAGGTTGGTGGCACTAATATCCTCCATATCTGTGGTTTTGAAGGTGCGAGCAATGATGTGACGATATTTAAGGACTATCCAGCTCAAGTTGTCAACTGGGCGACTCATCATGAGGATGTTAGTTTGATACAGGGTCAAGAGTTGTTTCCAGGTAAGGCCGTTTTAGGTGGATTTGAAAATGGCAAGAAAAGCTTGCTTTATCAAGGTTCCAGGGAGGAATTGCAAAATGAAACAAGGCGGTTGCTGGCTGAGGCTGGTAGTAAAGGCGTTCTTCTGGGAGCTGACTGTACTGTTCCAGATGACTTTGACTTAGAGAGGTTGGACTGGATTCGGCAGGCAGCTGTTCTCTAAAAGGAGGAGCTATGAAAAGTAAAAGATGGGGTATCTTCATTGCAGTTGTCGGTTTGCTGGCCTTGGTCACCATAAGTGTCGTAAAAAATGGGCACTGCAAAAATGGAGAGAGATGTCGTGGAGTTCAGAATTTTTCCAAGTCCAGTCTCCCCTTTCTACGTTCGAATGATATCGCAAGCAGTTTATTAGTTGAAAAAGTAAGAAATGGAGAATAAGAATGTCAGAAAAAAAAGAATGGGTTTTAAAAGCATTTAGAGGTGAAAAGGTTGAACGTGTGCCAGTTGGCTTTTGGCACCATTTCACATCCGAAGACGAATGGCTACACGGTTTCTCAAATCCAGCCATTATCGAGAAGAATATAGAGGGCCATAAGCGCTTTATCCGAGAAGTTCAGCCGGACTTTATCAAACTCATGAGTGATGGCTACTTTGCTTATCCAAATCCAGCGATTGCCAAAGGCAAATCACTTCAAGAATTGGCGACCATTCAACCACTCGGACCAGATCACGCTTGGATAAAAGAGCAGGTGGACTTGGTTAAGAAAATCAAGCAAGAGTTTACAGAAGATATCGTTGCGATTTACAATATTTTTGCTCCTGTGACCTATCTCAAGTGGCTGCTTGGGGAAGTGTCTGGCGGGGATGACCTTATTGCAGACTTTCTGGTGGAAGATTCTAAAGCCCTTAAGAAGGTGTTGGATGTGATTGCAGAGGATATTGCGAGTCTCAGCCGAGCTGTTATCGAAGAGGCTGGTGCTGATGGAATCTACCTCAGCGTGCAGAGTATCCAAGATCAACGAGTGTCGGCAGCAGATTATCAAGCCGTCATTGCACCTAGCGAGATAACTGTTCTGGAAGCAGCTAGTGCTGTTGGTGGCGTCACTGTTCTTCATATCTGTGGCTACGAGGGGGCGCGAAATGATATTCATCTTTTTGCAGATTATCCAGCCCAAGTCTTTAACTGGGCTGTAGGACCAGAGGGAATCACTCTCAAGGAAGGTCGCGAGATTTTCAAGGGACGTACGGTTCTTGGAGGATTCGAAAATGGCAAGACAGGCTTGCTGTATACTGGTAGCAAGGATGCCATTCAGGCTGAGGCAAAGAAACTAGTTGCAGAAGCTGGGGAACAGGGCTTGGTACTTGGGGCAGATTGTACCATTCCAAGTGATATCGCAGTTGAACGTATCCAGTGGGTGAGAGAAGCGCTTGAAAACTAAAGGAGAAAAAGATGAGTAAAAAAGCATGGATTATCGGTGGTGTAGCAGTTGTTGCAGTAATTGGGGCAACGATTATCGGGAGAAGTTTAGCTGGCGCTCCAGCCAAAGAGGGAGAAACAGCTTCATCTGGTGGGGTCATAACCTTGAAGGTTGCCCATACACAAAACTACGTACCTTATGACTTTGTTAATGAAAAAGGGGAATCAGATGGTTATGAAGTAGCTGTTTTGAAGGCTGTTGATGAGAAGTTGGCAAACTATCAATTTGAATATACGGGTACCAGTGATGACGACCTCTTGATTGGTCTGGAATCAGGCAAGTATGACATCGGAACCAAGGGAGCTTGGTACACAGAAGAACGAGCTAAAAAGTTTGTCATTCCATCTGAACCAGTCGGAGCGAGCATTATCGGATTTACTGTCAGAAAAGAAGATGAACAGAAATACAAAACCATTGATGACTTTGCTAAGAATAAAGGAAAATTGGTTCCCATCTCTCCACAGAATGCTCAATGGAATGTTATCACCACCTACAATGAAAAACATCAGGATGCACCGATTGAGTTGACAGCAGCTGAATCTTTCAAAGTGGCAGATGCCTATGCCTGGGTCTTAGAAGGACGTTATGACGCCTTCTTTGATATCAAACTGTCCTTTGAAAAAGCAGTTACCGCAGAAGATGGCCCTTACCACCAATATGCAGATAAACTCAGCTGGTTCCCATACAAGGGTATTCCAACTTATCCCTTGATTCACCGTGATGAAAAGGGTGAGAAATTTGCTAAAGAATACGAAAAAGCAATTAAAGAGTTGAAAGAAGATGGCACGCTTGCTAAGCTATCTCAGCAATACTTTAAAGAAGATGTCTTTAGTTACGTAGACAAAGACTAGACCAGAAATTCCAAGACTAGAAAGGGTTTTGCATGGTTTCTTATGATTTTTCCAAGGTCTTTCAGTTTTTGCCGACCTTATGGCAGGCGCTTCCTATGACCTTGTCCATTCTCTTTTTTACCACTCTTCTTGGTTCCCTTTTTGGAGGTCTCTTGGCCTGGGCGCAAGTAGGAGAAGATAAGAGTTTTGCAGCGATTTCCAAAGGCTATATCTTTACCCTTCGTTGTACACCGCCGATTGTCTTACTTTTTCTAGTCTTTTATGGCTTGCCAGAATTTCTGAAATGGTGGCTTGGTTTGGATATCAACAACTGGTCTAAAACTATTTTTGTTCTCTTGACGATGATTCTCTTGTTTGCGGCTATCGTTGCCGAGGTTTTCAAGGCGGCCTATCAAGCTATTCCAAAGGGGCAGACAGAGGCCGGGCTTAGTATTGGTTTGACTCCAAGTCAGACTTTTTGGAGAATCATTTTTCCCCAAGCTTTTCAAGTTGCTCTTCCCAATATAACAACCGCTATTCTCAATCTGATGCGGGATGCTGCCTTGGCTTATACGATTGGTTTTGTTGATGTCATGGGGGCAGGCAATCTCTTGATCAGTCGCAATTTAGGGAACTACTCTCTGGAAACCTATACGGCAGTTGCGCTTCTTTACTGGGGGATTGCCTTGGTTATTTCTAGCTTGAGTCGTTTGCTTGAGAAGTCTTTGGAAACAAAAGGGAGGTAAGAAATGGATATAGACTATATTGTAAAGACCTTTCTGGAGACCTTGAAGGGTGTGCCAATCACCTTGATTATCATGATTGTGGCTATGGTCTTAAGCTTTTTACCAGCTCTATTTTTAGCCTTGGGGCAGATTTACAAGATTCGAGGGGTGAGGAGTTTTTCTCTGGTCTATCTGGCGTTTATCCGAGCGACTCCTCCGATTTTATTGATTCTCTTCTTTTATAGTTTGTTTCCAAGTTTGCTGAATCAATTTCTCAAAAGCATAGGAAGTGACTTTGATATTTTCAAGCTTGATCCTCTCTACTATGCCTTTATCATTTATAGTTTGATGACAGTCGGGAGTTTATCGGAGATTTTGCGTTCAGCGATCTTGACGGTGGACAAGGGACAACTAGAGGCGGCGCATGCGATTGGGCTGACTACGACCCAGGCCTATCTAAGGATTGTTTTTCCTCAAGCCTTGCGCTCAGCCTTGCCTAACTTGGCCAATCTGGTGATCAATATCGTCAAAGGGACCTCTCTGGTCTTTGTTATGACTATCAAGGATATCACCGCTATTGCTCGTGTGGAAGCGTCCTATGGTTACCAGTATTTTGAGTCTTATTTTGTAATCTTTTTGCAGTATATTTTGATCTGTGGTTTGATTCAGTGGGTCTTCTCCCTGCTGGAAAAAGGCTATGTAAAAAAAGAAAAGAGAGCAAAAGCATCTAGTGCGCGTTTTGTATAGGAGGACAGGATGTTACAAGTAGAACATATCGCAAAAACATTTGGTGAGAGGCAGGTACTGGAGGATGTCAATCTCCAGGTCAATCAAGGGGATGTAGTCGTCATTTTAGGACCATCAGGTTCGGGGAAAACGACCTTTCTCCGCTGTCTCAACCACTTAGAAAAAGCTGACCGCGGTCAGTTGACCTTGGCAGGAAAAACCTATGACTTGGCAAAATTGAGCAAGAAAGACATTCTAGAAATTCGCCAAAAAACAGCCTTTGTTTTCCAACACTACAATCTCTTTGCAAACAAAACTGCTCTGGAAAATATTCTAGAAGGCCTAATCGTGGCTCGTAAAGTTCCCAAGGAAGAAGCGCTCAAACGTGCAGAATCTGCCTTAGAAAAAGTTGGTTTACTTGCTTATAAGGACTACTACCCTTCACAACTATCTGGAGGGCAACAACAACGAATAGGAATTGCGCGTGCCATTGCCGTCAAGCCCGAGGTGATTTTACTCGATGAACCAACATCTGCACTAGACCCTGAGTTGGTTGGAGATGTTTTGGATGTTTTGAAACAGTTGGCGGGAGAAGGTGTGACCATGGTGGTCGTCACACATGAGATGGGATTTGCTAGGGATGTCGCTAACCACGTTATTTTCATGGACGGAGGCCGTATCGTAGAGGAGAATAATCCACACGACTTCTTTAGTCGACCGCAGGAAGAACGAACCAAGCAGTTCCTGGCTCGTATCTTATCAGATGCCACCTATAGTGTAGAATACATGATTTGATAGATAAGTGCATTATGAAAGTAACTTATGAGGCAAAGTTTCAATCTATAAACTATGGAAAAAGGTGCCAGCTTGAAATGACTTTCAGAAAAAGCTAGGTTTTAGACTTAGATTGGCTATTTGAGATGATTTGAGCTACTTTTCGTACACTCAAGTGGGCAATCTTATTTTAGATTTTTCATTTCTCAAAAAACTTAAGAAAAATTTAAGCTAGGAGGTGTATACTAAGCTCATAAGTTAAGAAGAACTTAACTTAAACTCCTAAAACTTTTTCATAATAATCTCCCTATAAAATAAAGTCGCCCAATCAGGCGGCTTATTTTTTGTCTATCTGTAAGCAGGGGCAGTAACTTAGCAATAGAAGAATAGAGGGAAATATGGTATAATGAAACGATAGATTTTTGAATAGGAATAAGATCATGTTTGGATTTTTTAAGAAAGATAAAGCTGTAGAAGTTGAGGTTCCAACACAGGTTCCTGCTCACATTGGCATCATCATGGATGGAAATGGTCGCTGGGCTAAAAAACGGATGCAACCACGGGTTTTTGGTCATAAGGCAGGGATGGAAGCCCTCCAAAAGGTGACCAAGGCAGCTAATAAGATGGGAGTTAAGGTCATCACAGTCTATGCCTTTTCAACGGAAAACTGGACGCGCCCAGATCAAGAAGTCAAGTTTATCATGAACTTGCCAGTCGAGTTTTATGACAACTACGTCCCTGAATTGCATGCAAATAATGTTAAGATTCAGATGATTGGGGAGACAGATCGCCTACCTAAGCCGACTTTTGAAGCTTTGAAAAAAGCAGAGGAGTTGACCAAGAACAATACAGGCTTGATTCTCAATTTTGCGCTTAACTATGGTGGTCGTGCTGAAATTACGCAGGCTTTTAAGAGCTTGGCTCAGGAAGTTCTAGATGCCAAAATCAATCCTGGTGATATTACAGAAGATATGATAGGGGATTATCTTTTCACACAACGCCTGCCAAAGGATTTGCGAGATCCTGATTTGATTATCCGTACGAGTGGCGAGTTGCGTTTGAGTAATTTCTTGCCATGGCAAGCAGCCTATAGTGAGCTTTACTTTACGGATACCTTGTGGCCTGATTTTGATGAAGCATCTTTGAAGGAGGCTATTACGGCCTATAATCGTCGCAATCGCCGTTTTGGAGGAGTTTAGGAGAAGATATGACCCAAGATTTACAAAAGAGAACATTGTTTGCGGTATTGGCTCTGGCTATTTTCCTTCCAGTCTTATTTGTGGGAGGACTCTTGTTGCAGATAGGGATTGGTTTGTTAGCGATGCTGGCTGTCCATGAACTCTTGCAGATGAAGGGGCTAAAGACCATGACCATCGAGGGCGCCTTGACCCTCTTTGCGACATTTGCCCTCACAATCCCCTTAGAAAATTATCTAACTTTTTTGCCTGTTGATGGGAATGTGGTTGCCTACAGCGTTTTAATTACGATCATGCTAGGGACGACCGTTTTCAGTAAAAACTATACGATTGAAGATGCTGCCTTTCCAATTGCTGTGAGCTTTTATGTTGGTTTTGGTTTTAATGCCTTACTAGATGCTCGAGTGGCAGGTTTTGACAAGGTGCTTCTGGCCCTCTTTATCGTTTGGGCGACAGATAGTGCGGCTTACCTGATAGGGATGAATTTTGGGAAGCATAAGTTGGCACCAAGAGTTTCTCCTAATAAGAGTATTGAGGGCTTTATCGGTGGGATTCTAGGTGCGGTACTGGTAACAGCAATCTTCATGCTAGTAGACAGCACAGTTGCTCTCCCTTATGGGATTTATAGAATGAGCCTCTTTGCCGTCTTCTTCAGTGTGGCGGGTCAGTTTGGTGACTTGATTGAGAGTGCCATGAAACGCCATTTCGGTGTCAAGGATTCTGGGAAATTTATCCCGGGGCATGGTGGTGTGTTGGATCGTTTTGACAGTATGCTAGTTGTCTTTCCTATCATGCACTTGTTTGGCCTCTTCTAAAGAAAGGAATATTGAATGATTGGATTGCTAACCTTTATCCTAGTTTTTGGGATTATCGTGGTGGTGCATGAGTTTGGACATTTTTATTTTGCCAAGAAATCGGGCATTCTAGTTCGTGAATTTGCTATTGGTATGGGCCCCAAGATTTTTGCCCATATTGGTAAGGATGGCACTGCTTATACCATTCGGATGCTCCCTCTAGGTGGCTACGTTCGTATGGCTGGTTGGGGCGATGATGCGACAGAAATCAAGACAGGAACCCCAGTCAGTTTAACACTTACTGATGATGGTAAGGTCAAACGGATCAATCTATCTGGGAAGAAACTGGATCAAACAGCTCTCCCTATGCAGGTAACCCAGTTTGACTTTGAAGACAAGCTCTTCATTAAAGGCATGGTCTTGGAAGAAGAAAAGACCTTTGCAGTGGATCATGATGCAACGGTTGTTGAGGCAGATGGAACCGAAGTGCGCATTGCCCCTCTGGATGTACAGTACCAAAATGCTTCTATCTGGGGCAAGCTCATCACCAACTTTGCAGGTCCTATGAACAACTTTATCTTAGGAGTCGTTGTTTTTTGGATCCTAATCTTTTTACAAGGCGGTGTTAGAGATACTCAGACAAATCTCTTTCATGTCATGCCAGAGGGCGCTTTGGCTAAGGTGGGTGTAGCTGAGACAGCTCAAATTACCAAGGTCGGCTCTCACGAAGTTAAGAATTGGCAAGACTTGATTCAGGCTGTAGAAGCAGATACCAAGGACAAGACCGCTCCGACCTTGGATGTGACCATTTCTGAAAATGGTAGCGAAAAGCAAGTCACTGTGACGCCAGAAGAAAATCAAGGACGTTACATTCTTGGGGTTCAACCGGGAGTCAAGTCAGACTTTCTATCCATGTTTGTTGGTGGATTTACGACAGCTGCTGACTCGGGACTCCGTATCCTTTCGGCTCTGAAAAACTTGATTTTCCATCCAGATTTGAACAAACTCGGTGGTCCCGTTGCCATTTTTAAGGCAAGTAGCGATGCTGCTAAAAATGGTCTTGAGAATGTCCTCTACTTCCTAGCTATGATTTCTATTAATATCGGAATTTTTAATTTGATTCCGATCCCGGCTTTGGATGGTGGAAAGATTGTGCTCAATATCCTAGAGGCTATCCGCCGGAAACCCCTTAAACAAGAAATTGAAACCTATGTCACCATGGCTGGTGTAGTTATCATGGTTGTCTTGATGCTAGCTGTGACCTGGAATGACATTATGCGACTCTTCTTTTAGATAATCGAGGAATATTATGAAACAAAGTAAAATGCTAATCCCTACGCTTCGCGAAATGCCAAGCGATGCTCAAGTTATCAGCCACGCCCTTATGTTGCGTGCTGGCTATGTTCGTCAAGTTTCTGCAGGTGTTTATTCTTACCTACCACTTGCTAACCGTGTGATTGAAAAGGCTAAGAACATCATGCGCCAAGAGTTTGATAAGATTGGTGCAGTAGAAATGCTAGCTCCGGCCCTTCTTAGTGCCGATCTTTGGCGTGAATCAGGTCGTTATGAAACATATGGTGAAGACCTTTATAAACTGAAAAACCGTGAAAAGTCGGACTTTATCCTAGGTCCGACACACGAAGAGACTTTCACAGCCATTGTCCGTGACTCTGTTAAGTCATACAAACAATTGCCACTCAACCTTTACCAAATCCAGCCCAAGTATCGTGATGAAAAACGCCCACGTAACGGCCTTCTCCGTACGCGTGAATTTATCATGAAAGACGGCTATAGTTTCCATGCCAACTATGACAGTTTGGATGTGACTTATGACGAGTACAAGGCGGCCTATGAACGTATTTTCACTCGTAGTGGCTTGGATTTCAAGGCCATCATCGGTGACGGTGGAGCCATGGGTGGTAAGGATAGCCAAGAATTTATGGCGATTACACCAGCCCGTACAGACCTCGACCGCTGGGTTGTTTTGGACAAGTCAGTTGCCTCATTTGACGAAATTCCTGCAGAAGTGCAAGAAGAAATCAAGGCAGAATTGCTTAAGTGGATGGTCTCTGGTGAAGATACCATCGCCTACTCAAGTGAATCCAGCTATGCAGCTAACTTAGAAATGGCAACAAACGAGTACAAACCAAGCAACCGTGTTGTCGCTGAAGAAGAAGTAACTCGTGTTGCAACACCAGATGTTAAATCCATCGATGAAGTGGCAGCCTTTCTCAACGTTCCAGAAGAACAAACGATCAAGACCCTCTTCTACATGGCGGATGGTGAGCTTGTTGCAGCCCTTCTAGTTGGAAATGACCAACTCAACGAAGTCAAGTTGAAAAACCACTTGGGTGCAGATTTCTTTGATGTGACTAGCGAAGAAGAAGTAGCAAATGTTATTCCAGCTGGTTTTGGTTCACTTGGTCCAGTTGGTTTGCCAGAGAATGTTAAAATTATTGCAGACCGTAAGGTGCAAGATGTTCGCAATGCTGTTGTGGGGGCTAACGAAGATGGCTACCACTTGACGGGTGTGAACCCAGGTCGTGATTTCACTGCAGAATACGTGGACATTCGCGAAGTTCGTGAGGGTGAAATTTCACCAGACGGACAAGGGGTCCTTAACTTTGCGCGTGGTATCGAGATCGGTCATATTTTCAAACTCGGAACTCGTTATTCAGCAAGTATGGGCGCAGATGTTTTGGACGAGAATGGTCGTGCTGTGCCAATCATCATGGGATGTTACGGTATCGGTGTTAGTCGTCTCCTCTCAGCCGTTATAGAGCAACACGCTCGCCTCTTTGTTAACAAAACGCCAAAAGGTGAATACCGTTACGCTTGGGGAGTTAACTTCCCTAAAGAATTGGCACCATTTGATGTGCACTTGATCACTGTCAATGTCAAAGATGAAGAAGCGCAAGCCTTAACAGAAAAATTGGAATCCAACTTGATGGGAGCTGGTTACGAAGTCTTGACAGATGACCGTAACGAACGTGTCGGAGTGAAGTTTAGCGATAGCGACTTGATTGGGTTGCCAATCCGTATCACTGTTGGGAAGAAAGCAGCTGACGGTATTGTAGAAGTTAAAATCAAAGCGACTGGTGACACTATCGAAGTTCACGCAGACAACTTGCTCGAAACGCTTGAAATCCTAAGCAAGAAATAAAAACTATAATCAGAAGAAAAACAAGGCAAAAATGTAACTAGTTTTTACCTTGTTTTTTCTATATAATGGGAGTGAATAAAGACATAATCAATTTAAGAGGTATAACAATGCTAAAATTTCCAAAGGATTTTGTTTGGGGTTCCTCCACTTCTGGACCACAGACAGAAGGACGAGTGCCAGGTGATGGCAAGGGAGATAATCTCTGGGATTATTGGTATCAGGTGGAACCCAATCGCTACTACAATGGGATTGGACCTGACAAAACATCGACTTTTTACGAAAACTGGGAGAAGGATATTGAGCTTTTGGTAGAGACTGGTCATACAGCCTTTCGCACTTCTATCCAGTGGTCTCGCGTTTTCCCACAAGGCCGTGGAGAAGTCAATCCTCAAGGGGTGGCTTTCTACCGTCAGGTATTTGAAGCCATCAAGTCTAAGGGAATCCGTCTTCTAGTCAATCTCTACCACTTTGACCTCCCTTTTGCCCTTCAAGCAGACGGGGATGGTTGGGAAAATAAGGCGACTGTCTCAGCCTATGAAGACTATGCTCGTTTTTGTTTTGAAACTTACGGCGACTTGGTGGACCAATGGATTACCTTTAATGAGCCCATCGTTCCTGTAGAGTTTGGCTATTTCTATGATGCCCACTATCCTCATAAGGTAGATGCCAAAGCGGCGGTTAAGGTTGCCTATCACACACAACTGGCTAGTAGTCTTGCGGTGAAGGCCTGTCATGAAGTTTTGCCTGATTCCAAGATTGGGATTGTCCTTAATTTGACACCAGCCTACCCACGTAGTCAGCATCCTGCAGATGTCAAGGCCGCTCGCATTGCCGACCTCTTTCAAGCTCAATCTTTCCTAGATCCGTCTGTCTTGGGAGCTTATCCAGAGGAATTGGTGGAAATTTTGTCTGAGCATGATTTGCTACCAGAGTACACTGTTGAAGAGTTAGAAGTCATTCGAGAGCATACTGTGGACTTCCTTGGAGTCAACTACTACCAACCTCTGCGTGTTATGGCGCCACGTTTTGCCAAGCATCCAGATAGCCCGCTCTTGCCAGAGCATTTCTATGAGCCATATGTCATGCCGGGTCGTAAGATCAATCCCCACCGCGGTTGGGAAATCTACGAGCAAGGGATTTATGATATTGCTCAAAATATCAAGGAAAATTATGGTAATATTGAGTGGATGTTGACAGAAAACGGTATGGGTGTTGAAGGTGAAGACAAGTTCCGTGAGAATGACATGATTCAAGACGACTATCGTATTGACTTTGTCAAGGGGCATTTGCGTGAACTCCATCGTGCTATTGAAGATGGCGCCAACTGTAAAGGCTACTTAATCTGGACCTTTATTGACTGCTGGTCATGGCTCAATAGCTATAAAAACCGCTATGGTTTGGTTGAGCTTGACTTGGAAACGCAAGAACGCCGCCTGAAGAAATCAGGCCACTGGTTCAAAGAGCTCAGCGACAATAATGGATTTTAAGAATAAAAGTGAGATGAAAATCATCTCACTTTTTAATATGTGACTACGGATCAGTATAGTTTTATCTACCACAAGTATGATAAAATCTTTCCATTTAAATCGCAAGGAAAATGGTACTAGCTATATATTTTCTTTAATTATGGTAAAATAGTAAGAGAATAATGTGAGGAAATTGAATGTCAAGTAAGTTTGAAATTTTAATGAATCAACTGGGGATGCCTGCTGAAATGAGACAGGCTCCTACTTTATCAAAGGCTGATATTGAGCGTGTTGTGGTTCATAAAATTAGTAAGGTCTGGGAATTTCATTTTGTATTTTCTAATATTTTACCGATTGAAATCTTTTTAGAGTTAAAGAAAGGGTTGAGTGAGGAATTTTCTAAGACAGGGAATAAAGCTGTTTTCGAAATCAAGGCTCTCTCTCAAGAATTTTCAAATGAACTTTTGCAGGCCTACTATAGGGAGGCTTTTTCTGAAGGTCCATGTGCTAGTCAAGGGTTTAAATCTCTTTACCAGAACCTGCAAGTTCGTACGGAGGGAAATCAGCTCTTTATTGAAGGTTCAGAGGCGATTGATAAGGAACACTTTAAGAAAAATCACCTTCCTAATCTAGCAAAGCAGCTTGAAAAGTTTGGTTTCCCAGCCTTTGTTTGCCAGATAGAAAAGAACGATGCACTTACACAAGAACAGGAAGAAGCCTTTCATGTGGAGAATGAACAAATCGTCCAGGCTGCCAATGAGGAAGCACTCCGGGCTATGGAGCAACTGGAACAAATGGCTCCTCCTCCAGTAGAAGAGAAGCCAGCCTTTGATTTTCAGGCTAAAAAGGCTGCGGCCAAGCCTAAACTAGATAAGGCTGAAGTTACCCAGATGATCGACGTGACGACTGAGGAAAATCGCCTGGTCTTTGAAGGGGTCGTTTTTGATGTGGAGCATAAGGTGACCAGAACTGGTCGCGTTTTAATCAACTTTAAAATGACAGACTACACTTCAAGTTTTTCAATGCAAAAATGGGTTAAGAATGAAGAAGAAGCTCAGAAGTTTGACATCATTAAGAAGAATTCTTGGCTACGAGTGCGTGGGAATGTGGAGATGAATAACTTCACACGTGATTTGACCATGAACGTCCAGGATGTGCAGGAAGTTGTTCACTATGAGCGGAAGGATTTGATGCCAGAAGGTGAGCGTCGGGTTGAGTTTCATGCTCATACTAATATGTCGACTATGGATGCTCTACCAGAAGTAGAGGAGATCGTTGCGATAGCTGCTAAGTGGGGACACAGGGCGGTTGCCATCACGGACCATGGAAATGTTCAATCTTTCCCACACGGCTATAAGGCGGCCAAGAAAGCTGGAATCCAGCTGATCTATGGAATGGAAGCCAATATTGTGGAGGATCGTGTTCCAATCGTTTATAACGAAGTGGAGATGGACTTGTCAGAAGCGACCTATGTAGTTTTTGACGTGGAAACGACGGGACTTTCAGCCATCTATAATGACCTGATTCAGGTTGCGGCCTCTAAGATGTACAAGGGAAATGTCATTGCTGAATTTGATGAATTTATCAACCCAGGTCATCCCTTGTCAGCCTTTACTACTGAGTTGACAGGAATTACAGATGATCATGTCAAAAATGCCAAACAACTGGAACAAGTTTTGCAAGAATTCCAAGAATTCTGTAAGGATACCGTCCTAGTTGCCCACAATGCCACCTTTGACGTTGGCTTTATGAATGCCAACTATGAGCGCCATGGTCTGCCTAAGATTAGCCAGCCAGTTATCGATACGCTGGAGTTTGCTAGGAACCTCTATCCTGAGTATAAACGTCATGGTTTGGGACCTTTGACCAAGCGTTTTGGTGTGGCACTGGAACACCACCACATGGCCAACTACGATGCGGAAGCTACAGGTCGTCTGCTTTTCATCTTTATCAAAGAGGTAGCAGAAAAACATGGTGTGACCGATCTGGCTAGGCTAAATATTGATCTAATCAGTCCAGACTCTTATAAAAAAGCTCGGATCAAGCATGCGACCATTTATGTCAAGAATCAAGTTGGTCTAAAAAATATCTTTAAACTGGTTTCTTTGTCCAATACCAAGTACTTTGAAGGGGTGCCACGAATTCCGAGAACGGTTCTAGATGCCCATCGGGAGGGCTTGATTTTAGGATCAGCCTGTTCAGAAGGTGAAGTTTTTGATGCAGTTGTTTCCCAAGGTGTGGATGCGGCGGTTGAAGTGGCTAAGTATTACGACTTTATCGAGGTCATGCCACCGGCTATCTATGCTCCCTTGATTGCTAAAGAGCAGGTCAAGGATATGGAGGAACTTCAGACCATTATCAAGAGTTTGATCGAGGTCGGGGACCGTCTCGGGAAGCCTGTTTTGGCTACGGGAAATGTCCATTATATCGAACCAGAAGAAGAGATTTACCGTGAAATTATCGTCCGTAGTTTAGGACAGGGGGCTATGATTAACCGAACCATCGGTCATGGCGAACATGCCCAACCAGCTCCACTTCCCAAAGCTCATTTTCGAACCACTAATGAGATGTTGGATGAATTTGCCTTCCTGGGAGAAGATTTAGCTCGCAAACTGGTTATTGAAAACACCAATGCTTTGGCAGAAGTCTTTGAACCTGTTGAGGTTGTTAAGGGTGACTTGTACACGCCTTTCATCGACAAGGCGGAAGAAACGGTCGCTGAGCTGACCTACAAGAAAGCTTTTGAGATTTATGGAAATCCGCTGCCAGATATTGTTGATTTGCGGATTGAAAAAGAATTGACTTCCATTCTTGGGAATGGATTTGCCGTGATTTATCTGGCTTCCCAGATGCTGGTACAACGTTCTAATGAACGGGGTTACTTGGTTGGTTCTCGTGGATCTGTCGGTTCCAGTTTTGTTGCGACCATGATTGGGATTACAGAGGTCAATCCTCTCTCTCCTCACTATGTCTGTGGTCAGTGTCAGTACAGTGAGTTTATCACCGATGGTTCTTATGGTTCAGGATTTGACATGCCTAATAAGGATTGTCCAAAGTGTGGTCATAAACTCAGCAAAAATGGGCAGGATATTCCGTTCGAGACTTTTCTTGGTTTTGATGGAGACAAGGTTCCCGATATTGACTTGAACTTCTCGGGAGAAGACCAACCTAGCGCTCACTTGGATGTTCGTGATATCTTTGGTGAGGAATATGCCTTCCGTGCAGGAACGGTTGGTACAGTGGCTGCCAAGACGGCCTATGGCTTTGTCAAGGGTTACGAGCGTGACTATGGCAAATTTTATCGTGATGCAGAGGTGGAACGCCTCGCTCAAGGTGCTGCTGGTGTTAAGCGGACGACAGGACAACACCCGGGGGGAATCGTTGTTATTCCGAACTACATGGATGTTTACGACTTTACGCCTGTTCAGTATCCAGCAGATGACGTAACGGCTGAATGGCAGACTACTCACTTTAACTTCCACGATATCGATGAGAACGTCCTCAAGCTTGATGTACTGGGACACGATGATCCGACCATGATTCGGAAACTTCAGGACTTGTCTGGCATTGACCCTAATGAAATTCCTATGGATGACGAAGGTGTGATGGCACTTTTTTCTGGAACGGAAGTTTTAGGTGTGACACCTGAGCAAATCGGAACGCCGACGGGTATGCTGGGAATACCAGAGTTTGGAACCAACTTTGTCCGAGGCATGGTTGATGAAACCCATCCGACAACCTTTGCGGAGTTGCTGCAGTTGTCAGGGTTGTCTCACGGTACTGATGTCTGGTTGGGAAATGCCCAGGATTTGATTAAGCAAGGAATTGCTGACCTCTCAACCGTTATCGGTTGTCGGGACGACATCATGGTTTACCTCATGCACGCGGGTCTAGAACCAAAGATGGCCTTTACCATCATGGAGCGCGTACGTAAGGGCTTGTGGTTGAAGATTTCCGAAGAGGAGCGAAATGGCTATATCGAAGCCATGAAGGCCAATAAGGTACCAGAGTGGTATATCGAATCATGTGGGAAAATCAAGTATATGTTCCCTAAAGCCCACGCTGCGGCCTATGTTATGATGGCCTTGCGTGTAGCCTACTTCAAGGTTCACCATCCCATTTATTACTACTGTGCTTACTTCTCAATCCGTGCTAAGGCCTTTGATATCAAGACCATGGGAGCGGGTTTGGATGCCATCAAGCGCAGAATGGCAGAAATCGCTGAAAAACGGAAGAACAATGAGGCTTCCAACGTAGAAATTGACCTCTACACAACACTTGAAATCGTC
The DNA here is from genome assembly GCF_013276505.1 of Streptococcus sp. 5905. Classification (NCBI taxonomy): domain Bacteria; kingdom Bacillati; phylum Bacillota; class Bacilli; order Lactobacillales; family Streptococcaceae; genus Streptococcus; species Streptococcus sp. 5905. The sequence continues at coordinate 148,076 of NZ_VMLC01000003.1, read as the reverse complement.
AATGAGATGTGGGAACGTGGTTTCAAGTTCGGAAAACTGGACCTCTATCGCAGTGATGCGACGGAATTCCTCATCGATGGCGACACCCTCATTCCGCCATTTGTAGCAATGGATGGTCTTGGAGAGAACGTTGCCAAGCAACTGGTACGTGCGCGCCAAGAGGGCGAATTCCTCTCTAAAACGGAACTCCGCAAACGTGGTGGACTTTCCTCAACCTTGGTTGAAAAGATGGATGAAATGGGTATTCTGGGCAATATGCCAGAAGATAACCAGTTGAGTTTGTTTGATGAGTTGTTTTAAAGGAGATGAGGAAAAGTAAAATGAAACTAAGAATTTTTGCGGAAGACAAACCTGCTGAAAAGGTCTTTGACTATCAGCTAGAGATCGCAGACGAAACAATTATCCTATCAACAGCGCTCTTGTCTGGTGCCATTGCTTTAGCAGGATTATTCTCTGCTTTGAAAGAAAAATAGAAAAGAGAAAACGACATGGTTTTACCAAATTTTAAAGAAAATCTAGAAAAATATGCAAAATTGTTGGTTGCGAACGGAATCAATGTACAACCTGGCCATACCTTGGCTCTTTCTATCGATGTGGAGCAACGCGAGTTGGCGCAACTAATCGTCAAAGAAGCATATGCCTTGGGTGCGCATGAGGTCATCGTTCAGTGGACAGATGATGTCATTAACCGTGAGAAATTCCTCCACGCGCCGATGGAGCGTTTGGACAATGTGCCAGAATATAAGATTGCTGAGATGAACTATCTCTTGGAGAACAAGGCTAGCCGTCTTGGGGTTCGTTCCTCTGACCCAGGTGCCTTGAACGGAGTGGACGCTGACAAGCTTTCAGCTTCTGCTAAAGCTATGGGACTGGCCATGAAGCCAATGCGTATCGCAACTCAGTCCAACAAGGTTAGCTGGACAGTGGCTGCCGCTGCTGGACTCGAGTGGGCTAAGAAAGTCTTCCCAAATGCAGCAAGCGATGAAGAAGCAGTCGACCTCCTTTGGGACCAAATTTTCAAAACTTGCCGTGTCTACGAAGAAGATCCCGTTAAAGCTTGGGAAGAACACGCTGCTATCCTCAAGAGCAAGGCAGATATGCTCAATAAAGAGCAATTTTCAGCCCTTCACTACACAGCGCCAGGAACAGATTTGACACTTGGTTTGCCAAAGAACCATGTTTGGGAATCAGCTGGTGCTGTCAATGCTCAAGGCGAAGGCTTTTTACCAAATATGCCGACAGAGGAAGTCTTCACTGCGCCTGACTTCCGTCGCGCGGATGGTTATGTCACTTCTACAAAACCACTTAGCTACAATGGAAATATCATTGAAGGGATTAAAGTAACCTTCAAAGAAGGTCAAATCGTGGATATTTCAGCTGAGAAGGGTGATCAAGTTATGAAAGATCTTGTCTTTGAAAATGCTGGAGCGCGTGCCTTAGGCGAATGTGCCTTGGTACCAGATCCAAGTCCAATTTCTCAGTCAAGAATTACCTTCTTTAATACTCTTTTCGACGAAAATGCGTCAAACCACTTGGCTATCGGTGCTGCCTATGCGACTAGCGTCGTTGGTGGAGCAGAGATGAGCGAAGAAGAGCTTGAAGCTGCAGGACTTAACCGTTCAGATGTTCACGTGGACTTTATGATTGGTTCTAACCAAATGGATATCGATGGTATCCGTGAGGATGGAACACGCGTACCCCTCTTCCGCAATGGAGACTGGGCTATTTAAGGAGTTACAATGCTTGGAAGTATGTTTGTTGGTCTCCTAGTGGGACTCTTGGCAGGTGCTTTGACCAATCGTGGAGAGAGCATGGGATGCTTTGGAAAAATGTTTCTCGGATGGATTGGTGCCTTTCTGGGTCACCTGCTCTTTGGAACTTGGGGACCAATTCTAGCAGGAACGGCCATTATCCCAGCTATTTTAGGAGCTATGCTTGTCTTAGCTATTTTCTGGAGACGAGGAAGTTAAGTTCCTAAATCTGAAAAGAAAAGGAGGTTGGTCATTGTACCAGCCTCCTTTTGAGTATGATATAATAGTTTTATGAGATTAGATAAATTTTTAGTTGCCTGTGCTGTGGGAAGTCGGACAGAGGTCAAAAACTTGCTCAAGGCTGGACGCGTGACGGTAAATGGTAAAAAAGAAAAATCAGCAAAACTGCAAATAAATGAAGAAAGAGACCAGATTCATTTTGATGGTCAAAAACTAGAGTATGAAGAGTTCGTCTACTACATGATGAACAAGCCCCAAGGAGTCATTTCAGCGACTGAAGATACCAAGCATAGAACCGTTTTGGACTTGTTGGACGACTATGGACGTGCCAAAGAAGTCTTTCCTGTAGGGCGCTTGGATATTGATACGCATGGTCTTCTGCTCTTGACTAATGATGGTCAGCTTGCCCATGCTCTTCTTTCGCCCAAGCGTCATGTGGATAAAACTTATCTAGCTCAGGTCAAGGGGATTATGACCCAAGAAAATGTGGAGACATTTGCCAAGGGCATTCCGCTTAAGGACTTTACCTGCCAGTCGGCTAAACTGGAGATTCTGTCCGTGGATTCAGATAAGGGTGAAAGCCAGGTTCGGGTGACCATTGCGGAAGGGAAGTTTCACCAGGTCAAACGCATGGTGGCCTACTGTGGTAAGGAAGTGGTGGACCTGCAACGTTTGACTATGGGGACTCTAGTTTTGGATGAGAATTTGAAAAGGGGAGAATGGCGTCGCGTCAGTCAAGAAGAGCTCGAATTGCTTTTTGCTAGTGTGAAATAGTATCCATAACATGAAAAAGGTGAGTCTATTTGGCTTGCTTTTTCATTTTTCAGTTGCTTCCTTTGTGAAAAGAGTTATAATAGACAGTAGAATAAAAGGAGGAATCTATGAACGCGATTCAAGAATCATTTACGGATCAATTATTTGCTAACTATGAAGCAAATGTAAAATACCAAGCTATCGAAAATGCTGCTAGCCATAATGGAATTTTTGCAGCCCTAGAACGTCGTCAAAGCCATGTAGACAATACACCTGTTTTCTCGCTTGATTTGACCAAGGACAAGGTGACTAACCAGAAAGCATCAGGTCGTTGCTGGATGTTTGCAGCCCTTAACACTTTCCGTCACAAACTCATTGCACAATACAAACTAGAAAACTTTGAACTGTCACAAGCCCACACCTTCTTCTGGGACAAGTATGAAAAATCTAACTGGTTCTTGGAGCAAGTCATTGCGACTGCAGACCAAGAATTGACGAGCCGCAAGGTTAGCTTCCTGCTCCAAACTCCTCAACAAGATGGTGGTCAGTGGGATATGGTGGTTTCTCTCTTTGAGAAATACGGTGTCGTGCCCAAGTCTGTTTATCCAGAGTCTGTCTCATCTAGCAATAGCCGTGAACTCAATGCTATCCTCAACAAATTGCTTCGCCAAGATGCTCAGATCTTGCGTGACTTGCTCGCATCTGGTGCAGACCAAGCGACTGTTCAAACCAAGAAAGAAGACCTCCTGCAAGAAATCTTTAACTTCCTTGCCATGTCATTGGGTCTTCCACCACGTAAATTTGACTTTGCCTACCGCGATAAGGATAACAACTACCAAAGCGAAAAGGGCATCACGCCACAGGAATTTTACAAGAAATATGTCAATCTTCCTCTAGAAGACTATGTTTCTGTTATCAATGCCCCAACTGCTGACAAGCCTTACGGCAAATCTTACACAGTTGAGATGTTAGGAAATGTGGTTGGTAGCCGTGCAGTTCGCTACATCAACGTTCCAATGGAGCGCTTGAAAGAATTGGCGATTGCTCAAATGCAAACAGGTGAGACTGTTTGGTTTGGTTCTGATGTCGGCCAACTCAGCAACCGCAAAGCAGGAATTCTTGCGACAGATGTTTATGACTTTGAATCAAGCATGGATATTCAACTCACTCAAGACAAAGCTGGACGTTTGGACTACAGCGAAAGCTTGATGACCCACGCCATGGTCTTGACAGGTGTTGATTTGGATGAAAATGGCAAGTCAACTAAGTGGAAGGTTGAAAACTCATGGGGAGATAAGGTCGGCGCAGATGGTTACTTTGTTGCCTCAGACGCTTGGATGGATGAATACACTTACCAAATCGTTGTCCGTAAGGAATTGCTGACAGCAGAAGAACAAGCTGCCTATGAAGCAGAACCAATCGTGTTAGCACCATGGGATCCAATGGGTGCCTTGGCAGAATAAAGCTATAGAAAAGAGGTTAGGGAAATCCTAGCTTCTTTTTAAGTTCTTCTTGAAGTGGCGATAGATGATGCTTGCCAAGGGAGTTCTTCTTATTTTGAGTCTTTAAGTGACAGAGAAAAAGATATGTGTTACTATAGTAGTACAAAAGGATATCGGAGTAGAAATGAAGTATTTAAGCAGTCAAGACATCAAGGATCGTCAACGAAATATCAGCGACATTAAACCTTATAAAACAACCAAGGAAATTGTCGTTTCAAATATCTTTACCTTTTTTAATGCCATGAACTTGGCTCTGGCGGTTCTGGTAGCTACAACCTTGCGATTTGAAAATATGCTCTTTTTAGGTGTGATTGCTATCAATACAGCTATTGGGATTTTCCAAGAAGTGCGTTCAAAAAATGCCTTAGAAAAGCTGAGTTTGCTTGGTAAAAGTAAGTATAAAGTTAATCGAGATTGTCAAACAATCGAGATTGATCCAGAGGACATCGTTCTGGGTGAGTACCTGCATCTCAATCTGGGTGATCAGGTGCCTGTCGATGTAGAAGTCCTTGAAGGGAATATTGAAGTTGATGAGTCTTTGCTGACGGGTGAGAGTGATTCGATCTTTAAAACGGTTGGTGATAAGCTGATGAGCGGAAGTAATGTCGTCAGCGGTACTTGTCTGGTCACGGCGACGGCTGTGGGGCAGGATAGCTACATCAACAAACTCGCAAAATCCAGCAAGGAATTCAAAAAATACCCTTCTCAACTGCGCGATTACATGGATAAGATTTTAAAAATCGTCTCGATCTTGCTGGTGCCAGTTGCCATTCTGCTCTATGTCAGAGGTTTTAGTTTAGGGCGGTCTTATGTTGATATTGTCTTGGGAAGTTCTGGTGCCTTGGTTGGCATGATTCCAGAGGGTTTGATTCTACTAGTCAGTGTGTCTCTGGCGGTAGCGGCCATGAAGCTGGCGAAAAAGAAGGTTTTGGTGCAGGAACTATATTGTGTGGAAACCTTGGCGCGAGTAGATGTTCTTTGTTTTGATAAGACTGGGACCATCACGACTGGCAATATGAAGGTTCAAGAAATGGATGCTAATGTAGCAGAGAAACTGTCCTCTTATCTAGCCTATTTTGACGATGAAAATGCAACATCGCGGGCTCTGAAGACTCACTTGAAGTGTGAGAAAAATTGGGATGTTCAAGAAGTCGGTGCCTTTTCAAGTAAAAACAAGTATTCCTTTGTCCAAGTAAAAGATAGTGGGACCTATTTCTTTGGAGCCTATGAATTTCTAGGATTTACCCAGCCGATGGATGCCTACTATGAACATCTGAAGCAGCAAGGTTTTCGAATCTTGACACTTGCCCATAGTAAGGACCACATCACGAGTCCAGCGAGTATGGAACTACTGGGTCATGTGGTTCTGTCAGATGAGATCAAGGACAATACCAAGGAAACCTTTGACTATTTCGAGTCACAAGGTGTTGAAGTGAAGATTATCAGTGGTGATAATCATGTAGCTGTATATGGGGTGGCTCGTAAAGCAGGTTTTAAGGAAGAAGCACGGGCGATTGATATGACCAGGGTGAGCGATGATGACTTTGAAAGAGTGGTCTTGGAACACGATATCTTTGGACGCGTTACACCTGAGCAGAAAGAAAAGATGGTGACCGTTTTGCAAAATGCTGGCAAGACAGTTGCCATGAGCGGTGATGGAGTTAATGATGTTCTAGCTCTCAAGAAAGCAGATATCAGTTTTGCTATGAATGGTGCTACAAGCGCAGCCAAAAGTGTATCCAATATTGTTTTCCTGACAGATGATTTTGCGGTATTTTATGATATTTTGATGGAAGGACGCCGTGTCATCAATAACATCCAAAAGGTAGCCTCTCTTTTTCTAACAAAGACCTTCTTCTCCATCGTTTTTGCCATTTTGAGTGTGGTATTTGGTTTGGAATTTGCCTTTATCCCCATTCAGTTTACAATCATTTCAGCCATTACGATTGGGATTCCATCTTTCTTCCTAACTTTTGAGTCCAATAAAGAAAAGGTCAGCACACATTTTATGCGAGATATTTTGACCAATGCTGCGATTGGCGGTGGCATTCTGGTTGCTAGTGTACTCCTGACTAACTTCTTTATCACTGTCCCAGGTCAGGTTAAATTTATTTGCTTCCTCCTTGCTTTGGTCAATGGTCTGTGTCTAGTTGCCAAGATCAGCATTCCCTTTAATCGATACAAACTAGCCTTGCTCACACTTTTGAGCCTTGCAGCCCTTGTTGGCGTACTTGCCAATACCTTTATCCTTCAAGGAACTTTTGTGCCTTTAGAAACCAGCCAAGTCGTCTATGTAGCCAGCCTAGCAGTGGCGATTGGAGGCTTGCATTATCTTACTAGGAGAAAAAGTTGATACACAAAAAGAATCAGGTTTAGTCCTGATTCTTTTTTATCTATATTCTCGATGGCTTGGATTACATGATACCGAAGAAACGAGCTGCGATACCTACTGCAAAGAGAGCAAGGATGATTGTGATTGGTGATACTTTTTTCTTAAGCAACCACATGCAAAGGAAAGTAAGGAGAAGTCCCATCAATCCTGGGATCAATGAGTTCAACTGACCTTGAAGGGTTTGTGGTTGAATCTTATCTAGGCTCAATCCACCAAGTGCTTGACCAAGGATACCTTTCAACTCAGCACCTGATACAGGTCCTTCTGGGAAGTTGATGTAGGCACCTTCTGCCAATTGTTTACCTGGAAGGTTCACAGTAAAGTTGATAGACACCCAACGTTGTACAAGAACGGCAAGGATGAACATACCAAGGATAGATGCTCCTTTAGTGATGTCCTTCAAGATACCACCAGACATGTCTTTAGTGATTTCAGATCCAGCTTTGTAACCGAACTCTTGTGTATACCATAGGAAGGCCATACGGATAGCATTCCATCCGAAGAAGAAGAGAAGTGGCCCAACAAGGTTACCAGATGCAGCAAGTGATGCACCAAGGGCTCCAAGGATAGGACGAACTGTAAACCAGAATACTGGGTCACCGATACCAGCAAGAGGTCCCATCATACCGATCTTAACCCCTTGGATAGCCGCGTCGTCGATTTCAACACCGTTAGCGCGTTCTTCTTCAAGTGCAAGAGTAACCCCCATGATTGGAGCAGCTACGTATGGGTGAGTGTTGAAGAACTCAAGGTGACGCTCAAGAGCAGCCGCTTGGTCTTCTTTTTTAGTGTACAATTTTTTGATAGCTGGGATCAATGAGTAAGCCCAACCCAAGTTTTGCATACGTTCGTAGTTCCAAGAACCTTGAAGGAATTGTGAACGCCACCAAACTTTTTGACGATCTGATTTTGATAATTGAATTTTTTCAGCCATGATTGTTCCCCTTTCTAGTAGTCTTCTAGGATATCACCGATTGGGTCGTTAGAAGTCGCAGCTCCGCCGCCACCGTTTCCACCTTGTTTTGAAAGGTTAAGGTAGATGAAGGCAAGGGCAACACCGATGACACCAAGGGCAATCAAAGTCAATTGAGAGATCGCTGCAAGAGCGAAACCGATAGCGAAGAATGGCCATACTTCACGAGTCGCCATCATGTTGATAACCATAGCGTAACCAACGGCAACAACCATAGCACCACCGACAGCCATACCACCATTCAACCATTCTGGCATTAGGCCAAGAGCGTCTTTAACAGCAGAAGCTGGGATAGCGATAAGGAAGGCTGCAGGGATAGCGATACGAAGACCTTGAAGAACAAGGGCAAAGTAGTGAGCGCGTTCAACAGCTGCAATGTTTCCTTCTTTTGCAGCTGCGTCAGCAGAGTGAACCAAGGCAACTGAGATTGTACGAACAATCATTGTCAAGAAAAGTCCAGCTACGGCAAGAGGGATAGCTGTTGCCGTTGCAACGGCGATACCTTCAGTAGTAAAGTTACCACCTTTAATCAAGATGATCGCTGCGGCAACAGATGCAAGAGCAGCGTCAGGAGCTACGGCAGCTCCGATGTTAGCCCAACCAAGGGCGATCATTTGAAGAGATCCACCAAGCATAACACCTGCTTCGAGGTTACCAGTTGCAAGTCCGATAAGGGTACATGCGACGATTGGTTGATGGAATTGGAATTGGTCGAGGATACCTTCAAGACCTGCAAGGAAGGCAACAACTACAACCAAGATAGCAGAAATGATTGAAATATCTGACATGGTTTTATTCCTTTTCTATTTAGTTTTAATAAAGTATTTAATCCTGTTTTCAAAAATGATAAAAACAGATTAAAATTATTGAACGTTTGCTTTCTTAATCAAGTCAAACAAATCTTTTTTCGTGTCGTTTGGTACTTTACGTACATCAAATTCAACACCAAGGTCACGCATTTTTTCAAATGTTGCAACGTCTTCCTTGTCCATAGACAAAACGTTGTTAATCATTGTTTTACCTGTTGAGTGAGCCATAGAACCAACGTTAAGGGTCTTGATTGGCACGCCACCTTCGATGGCACGGAGTGCATCTTGTGGAGTTTCAAACAAGATAAGGGCATGAGTTTCACCAAAACGTGGGTCTTTTGCAACGTCGATCAATTTCTGGATTGGGACAACGTTAGCTTTTACTCCGTTTGGAGCTGCTTGTTTGATCAATTCTTTACGCAATTCGTCGTTTGCAACGTTGTCTGAAGCAACGATGATACGGTTTGCTTTTGAATCTGGAGTCCAAGCAGTGGCAACCTGACCGTGAAGGAGACGAGTGTCTAGACGAGCAAGGTTGATTTTCAGTTTACCGTCACCGATAACTGTTCCTTCTGGAATAGCAGCTTGGGCAACTGGAGCAGCTGCAGCAGTTGCAACTTCCTCAACTGGGTTAAGCTCTTCTGGAAGAGCCTTGATGCCATTTTTGGCTTCTTTAATGATATTCGCAGCGACTTTATCCACACCTGCATTCGCGTCCATAAGGCGCTCTGTGTAGGCTTGGATCAACATCGGCAAGTTAAGTCCTGTGATGATGGCAAACTTACGTTCTGGATTTTCTCCCATCACGCGGCTAGCTTGGTTGAATGGAGATCCACTCCAAAGGTCAGCCAATACTAGAACCTCATCTTCTGCGTCAAATGCAGCCACAGCGTTGTTGAATTTAGCGTAAAGGTCATCTGGACCTTCATTTGGCATAAAGGTTACAACTTGAACCTTTTCTTGTTCACCAAAGATCATAGATCCTGATTGATGAATACCCGCAGCAAATTCGCCGTGGCTCGCAATAATGATTCCGATACTCATTATTGTCATTCCTCCTTATAAAATGTTTGACTGTGTGTTTAAGAAAACTTTAAGCCTAATTAAGTATAAACCGTTTTCAAACAAAAATCAACCATTTCTTATAAATATGTATTGGTTTTCAATGAAAACTCGCTTACAAAATGTTAATATATAAAACTTTTTGTAGAAATGTTTAAAAAGATAAGGGAGTAATTTAATATAAAAAAATGAAAACAGGCCGATTAATTGAAAAATTGTGAAAATCAAAAAAGCTAGCACAAGCTAACTTTTTGACCGTTATAGGAATAAATCTTGTAGGGTATGGGCAACACCATCTTCATCATTTGTCAGAGAGAGTTGTTCATCTGCATATGGTAGTAAATCGGGATTGGCATTTTTCATGGCATATCCCTTGCCTGCAAAAGCCAGCATTTCGGTGTCATTGTGTTCATCTCCAAAGGCAATCAGGTCTTTTTTGTCACGGTTCATAACATTGAGCAAGTATTCTAAGGCAAAGGCTTTGTTGACCCCTTTTGGTGTACATTCGAGAATGTTGAGGGGCCCTCCCCATGTATTAATTGCCAGTTGGTGTTGGTAAAAACGATTCATCTCATCTGCTAGCGCGTATTTATCGTCGACTCTTGTTTGCAAGAGGATACAGTTGGGATTCTTGGTCACCAATTCGGATTTGAATTGATTTTCTGGCTGGAAATTCTCTACGCCAAATAGTTTGGGATTGGCAATTTCTTCATTAGGAGCCGTGATATAAAATTTCTTACGATATTCTCCTGCAATAAAGTCGGCTTGGATATCCTCTTTACGCTTAACCATATCTAAGAGATATTTTTTGTCCAAGGTCAGGCACTTTTCATGCTCCCAAGCCTGTCCTGGTAGATGGGTAAGGGAACCGTTGAAGTTGATCATAGGTGTGTGCAACTCTAGTTCCTGATAAAATTCTTTTGCCATACGGTAAGGGCGCCCAGTAGTGATGATGACATGGTGGCCTTTTTCAGCAATTCGTTTAATTGTGTTTCGAGTAAAATCTGAAATCTTACTCTCTGAGTTGAGCAGGGTTCCGTCCAAATCGACTGCGATAATTTTTTTAGTCATATAAACCTTCCTAGTACACTCCAGATAAGATGTCTACTATTATATCAAAAAGAAAGAAGAAAAACAGACTCAAAACAAAAATAGAAATTTCATTTTGTTAAATAAATCAAACAAACATATTGAAAAGGTGAATGATAAATGATATAATACTCTCATTGTTCGTAAAAAACAAAAGGAGATTAAACATGGACAAACTATTTAAACTAAAAGAGCACGGGACAGATGTCCGTACAGAGGTGCTTGCTGGTTTAACAACATTCTTTGCAATGAGTTATATTCTCTTTGTAAACCCTCAAATGCTTTCACAAACAGGGATGCCTGTTCAAGGTGTGTTCTTGGCAACAATTATCGGTTCTGTAGTTGGTACTTTGATGATGGCTTTCTATGCTAATTTGCCATACGCACAAGCACCAGGTATGGGACTCAATGCCTTCTTCACATTTACAGTTGTGTTTGGGATGGGCTATACTTGGAAAGAAGCTCTTGGTATGGTCTTCATTTGTGGAATTATTTCACTGATTATTACTTTGACAAATGTTCGTAAAATGATCATCGAATCTATTCCAACAACACTTCGTTCAGCTATTTCGGCTGGTATTGGTGTTTTCCTTGCCTATGTTGGGATTAAGAATGCTGGCCTTTTGAAATTCTCAATCGATCCAGGTACTTATACTGTAGCAGGTGAAGGAGCAGACAAGGCTCAAGCTGCACTTACTGCAAACTCAGCAGCCGTTCCAGGATTGGTAGACTTCAATACTCCAGCAGTATTGGTGGCTCTTGCTGGTCTGGCTATTACCATCTTCTTTGTTGTTAAAGGCATCAAAGGTGGAATCATTCTTTCTATTTTAACAACGACTGTCCTTGCCATTGCCGTTGGTGTTGTGAAATTGTCAGGGATTGACTTCGCTAGCAACAATCTTTCATCAGCAGTTAATGACCTAGGAACCTTGTTTGGTGCTGCTCTGGGTTCAGAAGGTTTAGGATCTTTGATTTCAAACACTTCACGTTTACCAGAAACCTTGATGGCCATTCTTGCTTTCTCACTAACGGATATTTTTGATACAATTGGTACTCTTATCGGTACTGGTGAAAAAGTTGGTATCGTTGCGACAAGTGGGGAAAACCATGAGTCAGTTAAATTGGACAAGGCTCTTTACTCTGACTTGGTGGCGACTTCAGTAGGTGCCATTGCAGGTACTTCAAACGTTACGACTTATGTTGAGTCTGCTGCGGGTATCGGTGCTGGTGGACGCACTGGTTTGACAGCCCTAGTTGTTGCAATCTGTTTTGCTCTCTCTAGCTTCTTTAGCCCACTTCTAGCGATTGTTCCGACAGCTGCAACAGCGCCAATTTTGATCATCGTAGGAATCATGATGCTTTCTAACTTGAAAAACATTCCTTGGGATGATATGGCTGAAGCGGTTCCTGCCTTCTTCACATCTATCTTTATGGGATTCAGCTACTCTATCACACAAGGTATTGCTGTTGGTTTCTTGACATACACCTTGACAAAAGTTGTCAAAGGTCAAGCCAAGGATGTGCACGTGATGATTTGGATTTTGGATGCCTTGTTCATCCTGAACTATATCAGCATGGCGCTATAAATGGTATAATACAAAAAGGGGGTCTTCCCCTTTTTCTTATAAGGAGGCATATCATGAAGAAAAAAAGTATCTGGCAAGAAATTCTGGATAGAGGAATATGGGTGTTAATTTTTTTAATAGGATTGGTGTTATCCCAACTTCCTTTAATTTTATCTGCCCTTTTATCCGCTAGACAATTCCCACTCCTCCAGTCAGGACTCTTGGTGGCTTTGCTGTCGGTTGCTATTCTAACTGTTTTTATCTTTAGTGCGCGAAAAACAGAGATTGCGAGCTTCAATCTTTCTTTTTTCAAGGCAAAAGATCTGGCCCGCTTGGTTTTGAGTTATTTGGTTATTTTCACAAGTAACTTATTCGGCTCTGCCTTGCTTCGTCTGATGAATGAATCTACGACCAGCAACCAATCAACTATTAATAATCTGGTTCAGAATAGCTCGCTGATTTCCAGTTTTTTCTTACTGGTTCTGATTGCTCCCATTTGTGAGGAAATATTGTGTCGTGGAATTATCCCTAAGAAGATCTTCCGCGGGAAGGAGAAGTTGGGTTATCTTGTAGGTGCAGTCGTCTTTGCCTTGCTCCACACACCGACCAATCTGCCTTCTCTCCTTATCTATGGAGGAATGTCGACAGTTTTAACTTGGACAGCCTACAGAACAGAACGTTTAGAGATGTCGATCTTGCTTCATATGATTGTCAATGGTATCGCCTTTTGTTTGCTGGCTTTACTGGTTTTGATTAGTCGAAATGTAGGCTTGCCTTTCTAAACCATTTCCTTACTTGGAAAAGATAAATGCTAGCGTATCCATCTTTTTCTTTTTATGGTAAAATAGAGAAATAATGTGGTGAAAAACCTTGAGGAGTGACCTTATGTCCAATAAAGCTAGTCAGGCAAAAACAGCCATTTGCGGAATTATCAATGTAACCCCAGATTCCTTTTCGGATGGTGGGCAGTTTTTTGCTGTTGACCAGGCTCTTCAGCAAGCCCGTAAATTGATAGCTGAAGGAGCAAGCATGCTAGACATCGGTGGAGAATCAACTCGTCCGGGCAGCAGCTATGTAGAGATAGAAGAGGAAATCCAGCGTGTTGTTCCAGTGATTAAAGCTATCCGTGAGGAAAGTGATGTCCTCATCTCCATCGATACTTGGAAGAGTCAGGTGGCAGAAGCTGCTTTGGCTGCTGGTGCCAATCTGGTCAATGATATCACTGGTCTCATGGGAGATGAGAAAATGGCGGATGTGGTTGCTAAGGCTGGTGCGCAAGTAGTCATCATGTTTAATCCAGTCATGACTCGACCTCAGCACCCTAGTTCGCTCATATTTCCTCGTTTTGGATTTGGGGATCCTTTTACAAATGAAGACTTGGCGTACTTTGAACAACTACCAGTAGAAGATTTGATGACCGCGTTCTTTGACCGCGCTCTAGCAAGAGCAGAAGAAGCTGGGATAGCAAAAGAAAATATCCTGCTAGATCCAGGGATTGGCTTTGGTCTGACTAAGAAGGAAAATCTGCTCCTTCTACGTGATCTGGATAAACTGCATCAGAAAGGCTATCCAATCTTTCTTGGAGTTTCGCGCAAGCGGTTTGTTATCAATATCCTAGAAGAAAATGGTTTTGAAGTTAATCCTGAGACGGAAGTTGGTTTCCGCAATCGTGACACCGCTTCGGCTCATGTGACCAGTATCGCTGCGAGACAGGGTGTCGAAGTGGTGCGCGTGCACGATGTAGCCAGTCACAGGATGGCAGTTGAAATTGCGTCAGCCATTCGTTTGGCAGATGATGCAGAAAATCTAGATTTAAAACAATATAAATAAGATGAACGAAATTCAAAACAATCAGTGGATTGCTCACTACCGGACGGACCAACCGCATTTTGGTTTGGAACGAATGGTGGAACTATTAGCTTTGCGAGGCAATCCCCATCTCAAACTCAAGGTTATCCATATCGGCGGAACAAATGGTAAAGGTTCGACCATCGCTTTTTTGAAAAATATGTTGGAAAAGATGGGGTTGAAAGTTGGAGTTTTTAGCTCGCCCTATCTCATTCATTACTCAGACCAGATTAGCATCAACGGGAAATCCATCCCAGAAGCTAGACTAGAAGCTCTAATGGCGGACTATGAGTTTTTGCTTGAGGGGGAGAGGAGCGTTGCATTACAAGGAACGACTGAGTTTGAGATTATCACAGCCATAGCTTATGATTACTTTGCCTCAGAACAAGTAGATGTAGCCATCATGGAAGTCGGCATGGGTGGACTCTTGGATAGTACTAATGTCTGTCAGCCAATTTTGACAGGGATTACGACCATTGGACTGGACCATGTAGCCCTACTTGGTGATACCTTGGGGGCCATAGCAGAGCAGAAGGCTGGTATTGTCAAACAAGGTATTCCCTTGGTGACAGGTCATATTGTTCCAGAAGCCTTGGCTGTTATCGATCGTATTGCGGAAGGCAAACATGCACCGAGACTTGCCTACGGGGCGGATTATCAGGTTCGTCATCAAGAAAGCGTGGTAGCGGGTGAAATCTTTGATTATACCAGTTCTGTCAGACAAGGTCGCTTTCAAACAGGTCTGCTTGGTTTGCACCAGATAGAGAATGCGGGGATGGCGCTTGCTCTCCTAGACAGTTATTGTCAGGAGACTGGACGGGAGTTGGCAAGTAATGACTTGATTGCTCAAGCTTTGAAAGAAACTAGATGGCCAGGACGTTTGGAGATCGTATCTAGTAACCCCTTGTTGCTTTTGGATGGGGCCCATAATCCCCATGCTATCAATGCCTTGTTGGTAACCTTGCGAGAACGCTTTGCTGGCTATCATAAGGAAATCCTCTTTACTTGTATCAAAACCAAGGCCTTGGAGGATATGCTGGATTTGCTAGAGTCGGTGCCAGATAGTCAACTGACTCTGACTTGTTTTGACGATAGTCGGGCGACTGATGAAAGCGTGCTGAAAGAGACAGCCAAGTCTAGAAATCTCAATTACCAAAGTTGGCAGGATTTTCTAGAGCAGAAATTGACAGATAAAAAAGAAGAGAAACAAACAGTTAGGATTGTCACAGGTTCCTTGTATTTCTTGAGCCAAGTGAGAGCCTATCTGATGGAGAGGAAGAACGAGAATGGATACACAAAAGATTGAAACGGCTGTAAAAATGATTATCGAGGCTGTTGGTGAGGACGCTAACCGCGAGGGCTTGCAGGAAACACCTGCTCGTGTAGCCCGTATGTACCAAGAGATTTTTTCAGGTCTTGGCCAAACTGCTGAGGAACACTTGTCAAAATCCTTTGAGATTATTGATGATAACATGGTGGTAGAAAAGGATATTTTTTTCCACACCATGTGTGAACACCACTTTCTGCCCTTTTATGGGAAAGCTCACATTGCCTACATTCCAGATGGTCGTGTGGCAGGCCTGTCTAAGCTGGCCCGTACGGTTGAAGTTTATTCTAAAAAACCACAGATTCAAGAACGGTTGAATATTGAAGTGGCCGATGCCTTGATGGACTATCTGGGGGCTAAGGGAGCCTTTGTTGTCATTGAGGCAGAGCATATGTGTATGAGCATGCGTGGTGTTCGAAAACCAGGTACTGCAACCTTGACGACAGTAGCTCGAGGTCTATTTGAGACCGATAAAGATCTCCGAGATCAGGCTTATCGTCTAATGGGACTATAAAAAAATCCGCTTCATGCGGATTTTTCTAGAAAGGACTAGTTATGGATCAGCTAAAGATTAAAGATTTGGAAATTTTTGCCTATCACGGGCTTTTTCCTAGTGAAAAAGAGCTAGGGCAAAAGTTTGTCATTTCGGCGACCCTATCCTATGATATGACCAAGGCAGCGACAGACTTGGATTTGGCGGCTTCTATCCATTACGGCGAACTTTGTCAGCAGTGGACGACTTGGTTTCAGGAAACCACTGAGGACTTGATTGAAACAGTAGCCTACAAACTAGTTGAACGTACCTTTGAGACCTATCCTCTTGTCCAAGAAATTGAGTTGGAACTCAAAAAACCTTGGGCTCCAGTGCATTTACCACTGGATACCTGCTCAGTGACCATTCACCGTCGCAAGCAACGAGCTTTTATCGCTCTAGGAAGTAATATGGGGGATAAGCAAGCAAACTTGGAACAAGCTATTGACAAACTGCGAGCTCGTGGTATCCATATTCTAAAAGAGTCCAGTGTCTTGACGACGGAGCCTTGGGGCGGTGTGGAACAAGCTAGTTTTGCCAATCAGGTGATTGAAGTAGAAACCTGGCTTCCAGCACCAGTCTTGTTAGAAACATTATTAGCCATTGAGTCAGAAATGGGGCGGGTTCGAGAGGTTCATTGGGGACCTCGTTTGATCGATTTGGATCTGCTCTTTGTAGAAGACCAGGTCATCTATACAGACGAGCTCATCTTACCACATCCCTATATAGCAGAACGCCTCTTTGTCCTTGAGTCTCTGCAAGAAATAGCTCCCCATTTTATTCATCCAGTACTCAAACAGCCGATACGCTACTTGTATCAAGAATTGAACAAATAGAAAAAACTCTAGTTCCTCAGCAGTTTGCGCCGAGAAGCTAGAGTTTTTAAAATAGGTCATTTTCTTCAGGAAGGAGGATGGTTTCTTTCCCATCCATGTCTAAAACAAGGACCCGAGGAGGGTAAAGAGGGTCAAAGGGATGATTAAAATCAAAGTCGATACTAGTCGGCAGGTGCTGACTAGAGAAATGGAAGGTAATGGTCCCCTCGTTGTTTAGTAGTTGAAATTCAAGTTCCTCTTCTAATTCAAAGACGTTTTTCAAAAAATGATCGATAATAAACCATAAAGAGTCGATAACATCGTCAGGCAAGCTGGTCACAACGCCAAAACTGGCCGAACGTCTCTGAGTATTTGTAAAAGCCATAAACATTCCCTCCCCCATTTATTTTTCCTTATCATACAGCAAAACATCCCAAAAATCAAGAAATCGTACTCACTTTTTCAAAATGGGAATAGGTTGTGAAATTTTTTCAAAGTTTCTCTAAAAAATACTTGAAAGTGTTTACAATAAGTGATAAAATGGAGTAAGCAGATGTATGAAAGCGAAATTTTCAATATAGAAAGGAAACAGAATGAACACAGATGATACAGTAACGATTTATGATGTTGCCCGTGAAGCTGGGGTTTCAATGGCAACTGTTAGCCGTGTAGTGAATGGCAATAAGAACGTCAAAGAGAATACTCGTAAAAAAGTTCTAGAGGTGATTGATCGTCTTGACTACCGTCCAAATGCGGTAGCGCGTGGCTTGGCCAGCAAGAAAACCACGACAGTTGGTGTTGTGATTCCAAATATCACCAATGGCTATTTTTCAACCCTAGCCAAAGGAATTGATGATATTGCAGAGATGTATAAGTACAATATCGTCCTAGCCAACAGTGATGAAGACGATGAAAAAGAAGTTTCAGTAGTTAATACTCTCTTTTCAAAACAAGTTGACGGGATCATTTTTATGGGTTATCACTTGACTGAAAAGATTCGTTCAGAATTTTCTCGATCTCGGACACCAGTTGTCCTTGCAGGAACTGTGGATATAGAACACCAACTTCCAAGTGTCAATATTGATTACAAACAAGCAACGATTGATGCCGTCACCCATTTGCTTCAGGAAAATGAAAAGATTGCCTTTGTCAGTGGACCACTTGTTGATGATATCAACGGTAAAATTCGATTGATTGGTTACAAGGAGGCTTTGAAAAAGGCAGGAATCCCTTATAGCGAGGGCTTGGTATTTGAGTCTAAATACAGCTATAATGATGGCTATGCCTTGGCAGAGCGCTTGGTTTCTTCACAGGCTACAGCTGCAGTTGTGACAGGTGATGAATTGGCTGCGGGTGTGTTAAATGGCTTGGCAGATCACGGTATTTCTGTACCGGAAGAGTTTGAAATCATTACGACAGATGATTCTCAAATTGCACGATTCACTCGTCCAAACTTAACGACAATTGCTCAACCTCTATACGACCTTGGTGCTATCAGTATGCGTATGTTGACCAAGATTATGCATAAGGAAGAGTTGGAAGAACGTGAAGTTCTCCTGCCTCACGGTTTGACAGAACGTCGCTCGACACGAAAACGTAAATAGAAAAAATCAGGGAATCGAGAAGATTTCCTGATTTTCAATTTTAACCTTCCATGTAATTGCGAAGTTCTTGTCCTTTTAGTCCCGCGTTGATGGCAATCAATAATTTGAGGCGCGCTTTTTGAGCATTGAGTTCTTTGACAAAGAAAACGCCAGACTCTTGTAATTGAACTCCTCCGCCTGGATAGGCGTAAACGGGTTCTGCAATTCCGTTAAAACAACGTGAAACCAAGGCGACTGGAATGCCTTTTTGGAGGAGACTTTCTAATTTTTGAGCTGTTTCTTTGGGTACATTACCTGCTCCAAAAGCTTGAACGACTAATCCATCTAGGTGATCTAGGTCAAGCATGTCAATCAGCTCATCTGTCATACCTGCATAGGCTGAGATGATGGGAACTAGACCTTGAATATGCTCGAGATCAAACCGGACACGAGGTTCAGCCGTTTTGAAGTAGAGGATTTCTTGCTTCATGATGAGGCCAAGTGGTCCATGTGTTGGGGTTTGAAAGGTGCTGACGTTGGTCGTATGAGTTTTGGTAACATATTTGGCTGCGTGGATCTCGTCGTTCATGACGACCAGCACACCCTTGTCGGCTGCTTTGTCATCGCTGGCGACTCGTAAAGCGCTCAGATAGTTATATACACCGTCGCTACCAAGTTCGTTTGAACTACGCATGGCCCCTGTTAGAACGATGGGGATGGGCGGAATTTTCATGGTATCAAGGAAGTAAGCTGTTTCTTCTAAGGTATCTGTACCATGTGTGATGACAACTCCATCGTAGTGGTCTGCTTCCTCTTTAATCTTATGATAGAGTGCAAGCATATGCTTGGGTTTGATATGGGGGCTTGGCAGATTAAAAAAGTCTAGGGCATGAACCTCAATCCCTCCAAGTGGATTGGAAACATGGTTCATGGGATTGTCCCGGCTGGTCACAACTGCGCCAGAGGCGTCTGCTTGCATGGAAATAGTCCCACCTGTATGTAAAACAAGGATTTTCTTAGGCATGAATTACTCACTCTTTCTGAAATGTGGTATAATCATTGTAACACAAAAGGGGAGAATGGGATAGGATGGAAGTCAAAGCTGTTTTTTTTGATATCGATGGAACGCTAGTCAACGATCGTAAGAGTGTTTTGAAATCCACTAAGGACGCGATTAGGATTGTGAAAGAGCAAGGAGTGCTTGTTGGAGTAGCGACAGGACGGGGGCCTTTCTTTGTCAAGGAATTGATGGAAGATTTAGATCTGGATTTTGCAATAACTTATAACGGACAATATATCTTTAATAAAGAAAAAGTTTTATTTGCTAGCCCGATTGCTAAGTCAAGCCTGCGTCAATTGATTGCCTATGCTAAAAAAGAGCAAAAAGAAATCGCTCTTGGAACCGAGCATGCTGTTGTTGGTTCGAAAATTATGTCATTTGGTCTCGGATCCTTTTCACAGCTGGTTAGTCGTTTTATTCCGACTGTTCTGACAAGAACCGTGAGCCGTTCCTTTAATCGAATGGTTAGCAAGGCAGTCCCTCAAAAGGAAGATGACCTGCTTCGTTTGATAAATGAGCCAATCTATCAAGTGTTAATGCTGATGACTCCTGAAGAATCTGAGAAAGCTGCAAGTGATTTTGAAGATTTAAAATTAACTCGAAGCAATCCCTTCGCTGCGGATGTCATCAACCAAGGAAATTCCAAACTAGAAGGCATTCGTCGAGTCGGGAAAGAATATGGTTTTGATCTCAACCAAGTCATGGCCTTTGGTGATTCAGACAATGACCTAGAAATGTTGGCGGGTGTTGGTATGTCTGTAGCCATGGGAAATGGCAGTAGCAGCGTCAAAGAAGTTGCCAAGCACATTACAGCAAGTAACCAACAAGATGGCATCCATAAGGCGCTCGAGCACTTTGGTGTTTTGGCTTCAGAAAAAGTTTTTGTCAGTCGAGATTACCATTTTAATAAGGTCAAGACCTTCCATCACATGATGGATGAACGGACGCAGGAAGAGCCACAGGCATGGGATGTTGAAGGGGCAACCCACCGCGCAGACTTTAAAATTGAAGAATTAGTAGAGTTTGTTCGAGCGGCAAGTTCTTCGGAGGAAGAATTCCAGCAGGCACTTAACAGCATGCATGCGGCACTTGATAAGGCGGCCGAAAAGGTGAGGCAAAAAACGCCTGCCCAAAAAGATCTAATCGGGCAGGTTGATGCCCTAATCGATACACTGTATTTTACTTACGGTAGTTTTGCCTTGATGGGAGTGGATCCAGAACGCATCTTTGATATTGTGCATGAGGCAAACATGGGGAAGGTTTTTCCTGATGGAAAAGCCCATTTTGATCCAGTTACACATAAAATCTTAAAACCGGATGACTGGGACGAAAAATATGCTCCAGAACCTGCTATCAGAAAGGAACTGCAGCGTCAGCTCAAGGCTTATGAGCGACATAAAGAGAGAAATAAGTAAGAAAAAAGGGAGCCTAGCAGGCTCCTTTTGTGTTCCTATAATGTTTTTTCTTGTTCTCTCACGACGAGCAAATCAACTTTTGCGTGGCGGAGGATGTATTCAGATGAAGAGCCAACCAAGAGGCGTTCAAAGGCATTAAGACCTGTTGCACCGACGAGAATCAGGTCAACATTTTCTGCGTCTGGAATAGTACGAGCAAGGAGAGTTTTTGGATTTCCCATTTCGATGACGGTATGAATATCGGTCACACCAGCATCTCTTGCACGTTTTTCGTACTCTTTCATCAAACTTTCAGCGTCAACTTGGAGTTCTTCGTAAACTTCAGCATCAAAGGTAGACACGCTTTGAAGAGCGCGTGTGTCAATAACATGGGCAATGGTGAGCTTGGAATCATTGCGTAGAGCAGTGTAAACACCTTTAACAAAAGCCAAGTCTGCCTCTTTAGAACCATCAATTGCAACCATAACATTTTGGTAACGTTGTGCCATAATGAAACCTCCTGAAATTTTCTTATTTTTATTGTAACCCTTTTCACTAAAGAAGTAAAGTAAAAATCATATTTTAGATAAATATTATCGGAGATTCGATTTGGTGGAGATATGTTAAAATAAAAGAAAACGGGATATTAGGAAACATAGTGAGGGGATGAGAAAGTATGAAAGACTCTGTTCAAGCTTCTAAAAAAATAAGTTTTCTTTATCATGGAATTATCCTTGCGTCACTTGTAGGAGAAGTAGTGATGCTTTGGCAGCTGGAAAGAGTCGTGCCTGTTCTCTATCCAGGTTTTGTTGGTTTTCTTCTCTTTCACTTAGTCTACCACATCATTTTATTTGTGATTGCAAAGAGAAGTGGTCGTTTGGACTATTTGGTCCCGTGGGGGCTCTTTCTCATGTTTAATCTTTTGTATGATTCCTTTTTAGCATTGGTCTTCCTAGGTTTGTCTTTTGGTATGTGAAAAATGATTCTTCCTTCTAGTTATTTAGACGGTGAGAACCTAGTCGTTGTGAGTTTTTTCTTTGTTTGCTCATTTCAGGAAACTTGTCGCAATCCCTTTCTAGTGGTATAATGTTACTATCTCGATGAATTGAGGAAACAAGATGAAAGAATATAATAAGTCTAGTAAGTTAGAGCATGTTGCCTATGATATCCGTGGCCCTGTTTTGGAAGAAGCTATGCGGATGCGAGCAAACGGAGAAAAGATTTTACGCCTGAATACAGGAAATCCAGCAGAATTTGGCTTTACAGCGCCAGATGAGGTCATTCATGATTTGATTATGAATGCGCGTGATAGTGAGGGATATTCTGACTCCAAAGGGATTTTCTCAGCCCGTAAGGCCATCATGCAGTATTGCCAACTGAAGAAATTTCCCAATATGGACATTGATGATATCTACCTTGGAAATGGTGTCAGTGAGCTGATTGTTATGTCCATGCAGGGGCTTTTGGATAATGGCGATGAGGTCTTGGTGCCTATGCCAGACTATCCTCTCTGGACGGCTGCTGTCAGCCTAGCTGGGGGAAATGCGGTTCACTATATCTGTGATGAAGCTGCAGAATGGTATCCTGATATTGACGATATCAAGTCAAAAATTACTTCCAATACCAAGGCAATCGTCCTTATCAACCCAAATAACCCAACTGGAGCCCTTTATCCTAAGGAACTCTTGTTGGAGATTATTGAGATTGCCCGTCAAAATGACTTGATTATCTTTGCGGATGAGATTTATGACCGTATGGTGATGGATGGGCATGTGCACACGCCTGTGGCAAGCTTGGCACCAGATGTCTTCTGTGTCAGCATGAACGGTCTGTCAAAATCGCATCGTATCGCTGGTTTCCGTGTGGGTTGGATGGTCTTGTCTGGTCCTAAGACACATGTTAAAGGCTATATCGAAGGTCTCAATATGCTGTCCAATATGCGCCTTTGCTCTAACGTTTTGGCCCAGCAAGTCGTACAAACATCACTAGGTGGGCACCAGTCAGTGGATGAATTACTCCTTCCTGGTGGTCGCATCTATGAGCAAAGAAACTTTATCTATAATGCCATTCAAGATATTCCAGGTTTGTCTGCAGTCAAACCAAAGGCAGGTCTTTATATCTTTCCTAAAATCGATCGCAATATGTACCGCATCGATGATGATGAGCAGTTTGTTCTTGATTTCTTGAAACAAGAAAAGGTTCTCTTAGTTCATGGTCGTGGTTTTAACTGGAAGGAACCAGACCATTTCCGTATCGTTTACCTCCCTCGTGTAGATGAATTAGCACAAATCCAAGAAAAGATGACTCGTTTCTTAAAACAGTATCGTAGATAAGGGCTTTCATAGGAAAAGCTCTAAAACATTTGCTTGGAGCTATTGACAAAATTGGCAGAATCAGATAGAATAGTAAAGTATGTTTAGTAACTGATCACTTTATAGCCGGCTAAACGAATACAAAATCTATGAGGAGGTATTCATCGTGAAACGTACTTATCAACCAAGTAAACTTCGTCGTGCGCGCAAACACGGATTCCGTAACCGTATGTCAACTAAAAACGGTCGTCGCGTATTGGCAGCTCGTCGTCGTAAAGGACGCAAAGTTTTGGCTGCTTAATCCAAACGAATTCAATAAAGAAGTCAGTAGGAACTCGAGTCTACTGGCTTTTCTTTTTCCTATAATATCAGTCTGTAAATGCTTTATATTTTTTCTGAAATAATGTATAATGTTTCATATACTATAAAAATGGAGAACAGTTATGAAGAAATCAAAAGCCCTCCTACTAGGGGCTGGAATTTTGAGTGCAAGCTTCTTGATGGTGGCTTGTAGTTCGGCACAATCAAATACAGATAAAACCTACTCATATGTATTTGCCAGCAATCCAGATACATTAGACTATATCACTTCGACACGTGGTTCGACCTCTAGCATTACGACAAACTTGATTGATGGTTTGTTGGAAAATGATAAGTACGGCAATCTCGTCCCTTCTATGGCGCAGTCATGGACAGTATCAAAAGACGGTTTAACCTATACCTATAAAATCCGCCAAGGGGCTAAGTGGTATACCTCTGAAGGAGAAGAGTATGCTGAAGTGACAGCACATGACTTTGTGACAGGTCTTAAGTATGCAGCGGATAAAAAGGCTGAGAACTTGTACTTGGTACGGGATTCAATCAAAGGTTTGGCAGATTATGTCGAAGGGAAAACATCTGACTTTGAGACGGTTGGAGTCAAGGCAGTGGACGACTATACTCTCCAATACACCTTGAACAAGCCAGAGTCTTATTGGAATTCAAAGACAACAGGGGGAATTTTGAGTCCTGTCAATGAAGCCTTTTTGAAATCTAAGGGAGATGATTTTGGAAGTGTTACCCCATCTAGTATCCTGTCAAATGGGCCATACTTGTTTAAGTCTTTCACATCAAAATCTTTAATTGAGTTTGAAAAGAACCCTAATTACTGGGATAAGGACAACGTCAAGATTGAGAAGGTAAAACTTTCCTTCTATGATGGTTCAGACCAAGATAGTTTGGCTCGAGGATTCTTAGAAGGCAACTACACAGATGGCCGTATCTTCCCGACAAGCTCTGTCTTTGACCAGTTGAAAAAAGGGAATGAAGATAAGATTACCTATACTCCTCAGGATGCTGTGACTTTCTACTATCTCTTCAATGTCAACCGTCAAAGTTACAATCAAACCATGAAACAGACGGATAAAGAAAAGATGGATTCGCGTCTAGCTATGCAAAATAAGGACTTCCGTCAGGCGATTAACTTTGCCTTTGACCGTCATGCCTACGCTGCCCAGACAAATGGAGAAGATGGAGCTGACCGTATCCTTAGAAACACGGTCACACCAAGCAATTTTGTTCAAATTGGTGGGAAAAACTTCGGAGATGCTGTCAATGAAAAGATAGTCAACTACGGTTCAGAGTGGGCTAATGTCAATCTAAACGACGCTCAGCCTGCCTTCTTGAATGCTGACAAGGCCAAGGCAGAATTTGCCAAAGCCAAAGAAAGCTTACAGGCAGAAGGTGTGACCTTCCCTATCCATTTAGACATGCCGGTGGATCAGACTGCTAAGTTGGACGTACAGCAAGCCAGTTCTTTCAAGCAGACGGTTGAGGAGACACTTGGATCAGATAATATTGTTATCGATGTGATTCAATTGTCTCCAGATGAGAAAGACAATGCAACCTTCTTTGCTGACACAGCTGAACAAAAGGACTATGACATCGACATCTCAGGCTGGAGCGGAGATTACTCTGATCCCAAGACCTATCTTGACCTCTTGGATCCAGACTCCGGTTCTCAGTTAAAAAACCTTGGTTTGACTCCAGGAAAAGACAATGATGTCAAGGAAAAAATCGGTCTCTCTACTTACAAGAAGTTGTTGGATGTGGCAGATAAAGAAGTTGAAAACACTCAGGTTCGCTATGAAAAATTTGCCGAAGTTCAAGCTTGGCTAACAGATAGTGCCCTCTTTCTGCCAGTTCAAAGCGGAGGAGCTAATCCAATATTCCGTAAGACTGTACCGTTCACAGGAGCCTTCTCATTTGTCGGACATAAAGGGGATGCGGACAACTACAAATACCTTGAGTTGCAAAAAGATCCCGTGACTGCGAAACAGTACCAAGAGCTTTATGAAAAATGGCAAAAAGAAAAAGTTGAGTCCAACAAAAAAGCCCAAGAAGATTTAGCTAACCACATTCAATAATATTCCTAGTCATGCTTTTTAGTTAAGCATAGTGGCTGGATTCAGAAAAAGGCCCCACCAGACGCTTTTTGGTTCTGGTAGGGCCTTTTCTTTATTCTTTTAAGTGATAAGAGTAGCTAGCGACAACGACGTCTTCGTGCCATCTGAGAGCGTATTTTAGTTTGAGGCTCATTTGATTGTGCAGGATATTTTGCCAAGGCTTGTTAGGGATGAACTGTGGTACAAGGACTGTAACGGTGTAGTTTTTTTGCTTAGCTTCTTGGGCGATTCGTTTGACATACTTAACGCTAGGGGTGATGATGTCGCGGTAGCTGGTCTTGATATTCTTCAGAGTGATATTTGGGAAGTAATCAGCAAATTCCTGGAGGATTTCTTGGTCTTTTTCTGCCGTTTCTTTAGTAGAAATGTGCATGGCTAACACTTCGTCACCGATACTTTGAGCGTAGTTAATGGCTCCGATGCTTACTCGAGTAACATTTCCTACTAGGACAAGGACAAGATTGCCGTCGTAAGTGCGCTTTTCAATTCCTTCGTAGAGTCGTAGTTGTTTAGCCACTTTTTGGTAATGGTTGTGGATGGACAAAAAGAGGAAGGTTAAGACTAGAATAATTGGGAAGAATGGCCAGATATCACCTAGTCTAAAGAGGAGTAAGATGAGGACAATAGCATAACAAATGATGGCCCCAAGGATATTAGCAAAGGCAGATTTTAAGAAGTTTGCTCCTTTTTCCTTTTTCCAATGGCGAATCATCCCAGTCTGAGAAAGGGCAAAGGGAACGAAGACCCCGATAGTATAAAGAGGAATCAAACGTTCGGTATTACCATTAAAAATGAGAAGAAGGATCATAGCCCCAAAGGCCAGAGTTAAGATACCGTTGGAGTAGCCAAGGCGATCCCCTTTTTCCATAAAGAGATGAGGCATGTACTTGTTTTTGGCCATATTGTAGGACAGCATAGGGAAGGCTGAAAAGCCAGTATTTGCAGCTACAGCTAGAATCAAGGCTGTTGAGAACTGGAAGAGATAGTAGCTAGCATGACCAAAGAATGAATCACCAAGAATGCCCTTGGCCATTTGCGAGAGGATGGTTTCTCCGTGTTGAGGCGTGATACCCATCCAGTAGTTTAGGAAGGTAATGCCCGCAAAAAGAAAACCTAAAATGAGCGACATGATGGTCAAGGTTTGAGCAGCATTCTTTTCCTTCGGAGTTTTGAAAAATGGTACCGCATTTGAAATAGCTTCAACCCCTGTCAGAGAGGCAGAGCCACTGGTAAAGGCTCTCAATAGGAGAACGATGGAAAGGCTCGGAACAGTTTGTCCAATGGTTGAAGTCGCCTGATAGTTTAGGGAACCTGTAAATAGTTGAAAGAACCCATAAAGCAAGAGAAAGACGGTACTGAAGATAAAGAGGTAGACGGGAATCATCAGAGAGCTGGCAGATTCTTTTAATCCTCTTAAATTCAAGAGCATGAGCAGGCAGACTAGGAAAATAGAGATATGAAGATTGTAGGGATGGAGGGCAGGGATGGCTGCTGTAATAGCATCAGCTCCAGACGCAACGGATACGGCTACTGTCAGCATATAGTCAACAAGGAGGCTACCACCAGCAATCAAGCCTAGTTCAGGAGAGAGATTTTCCCGAGTGACCATATAAGCGCCACCACCTTGAGGATAGGCGTGAATAATTTGACGATAGGAAATGGTCAAACTAGCGAGCAGTAAGAGGACAAAAATACCGATAGGGAGGCTCCACCAAATAGCGAGAGGAGAGAGACTGACTAAAACGAGAATGACTTGTTCAGGTCCATAGGCAATAGAAGACAGGGCATCACTGGATAACATTGCAAGTGCCTGCATTTTTCCAAGTAATCCCCCTTCGCCGTCTGTGAGAGACTTGAGTGGTCGACCGATAAAGGTATATTTTAATTTTCTAAACATTTTCTTTTCCTTTGCTGAAAATTTCAATAAGTGTTATTATACTGCTTTGAAAAAATGCAGTCAAGGGAGAATGATCGGTATTAGAATATTTTTACAAGCCGGGGGATGCTATTTTTGGTATAATAGATGGAAGAAAATGAGGTTAGAAAAGATGATTTTTGATACGCACACACATTTAAATGTAGAAGAATTTGTAGGCCGTGAGGCAGAAGAAATCGCCTTGGCTGCTGAGATGGGTGTGACACAGATGAATATTGTTGGTTTTGATAAACCGACCATTGAGCGTGCCCTAGAGTTGGTGGAGAAGTATGAGCAACTCTACGCAACTATTGGCTGGCATCCGACGGAAGCAGGCACTTACACAGATGAGGTCGAAGCTTACTTGTTTGAAAAACTAAAACATCCCAAGGTTGTTGCTTTAGGTGAGATTGGTCTGGACTATCACTGGATGATAGCACCTAAGGAAGTGCAGGAGCAGGTTTTCCGTCGTCAGATTCAGCTGTCTAAGGATTTGAATTTGCCTTTCGTGGTCCATACCCGTGATGCGCTTGAAGATACCTATGAGATCATCAAGAGCGAGGGTGTTGGTCCTCGTGGTGGGATTATGCACTCATTCTCAGGTTCTTCGGAGTGGGCTGAGAAGTTTGTCGAGCTTGGTATGACCATTTCCTTCTCAGGAGTGGTGACCTTTAAGAAAGCGACGGATATCCAAGAAGCAGCTAAAAACCTTCCTTTGGATAAGATTTTGGTAGAGACGGATGCCCCTTACTTGGCACCAGTTCCTAAACGTGGTCGTGAAAACAAAACAGCCTATACTCGCTATGTGGTGGACTTTATCGCTGACTTGCGTGGGATGACGGCAGAAGAGCTAGCAGCAGCAACGACTGCAAATGCAGAGCGGATTTTTGGATTGGAAAAACAATCATGAAAGAAAAAATCTCCCAAGTCATTGTCGTCGAAGGACGGGATGATACAGCCAATCTCAAACGTTACTTTGATGTAGAGACCTATGAAACACGAGGTTCCGCAATAAATGACCAAGATATAGAGCGGATTCAGCGCCTGCATGAATTGCATGGAGTCATTGTCTTTACAGATCCAGATTTTAATGGGGAGCGGATCCGGCGCATGATTATGACGACCATTCCAACTGTGCAGCATGCCTTTCTCAAGCGAGATGAGGCTGTTCCCAAATCCAAGACCAAGGGACATTCTCTGGGAATCGAACACGCCAGCTATGAAGACCTGAAAACAGCGCTGGCTCAGGTGACAGAGCAATTTGAAAGCGAGAACGAGTTTGACGTCGGTCGTGGTGACTTGATTCGTCTAGGTTTCCTAGCGGGAGCAGACAGTCGTAGACGCCGAGAGTATCTAGGCGAACAGCTCCGCATCGGCTATTCCAACGGCAAGCAACTCCTCAAGCGGTTGGAGTTGTTTGGAGTAACTTTGGCAGAAGTGGAAGAAGCTATGGAAAGTTATGATAATAGCTAGATAGCTCAAAAATACAAAGGGAATGTGTTACAATAGAGGTACTTAGATTTATTTTGATAGCGTTCAAATAGAAACTTATAAGGACAGATTGAAATGAAAATACAAGTTGACAGAGAATCTGTGTGTATGGGGGATGATGTACTGCCCCATGAGATAGAATTTGAGATTCCTGAAGATATGACGGTGAAAGAATTTTTTGACTTTCTAGAAAAGGAACGTTATTTGCCGTCTGTTCAAGGAAACAATGTCGCTTGGGAACTCCGTAATCGAAATGGGGAACAAGGTGTTTATTTCACCAAAACACGAGAGATTATCCATCCAGATGCGGTCTTAAAAGAGATGCTGGAAGGAATTACTGAGATTCCCTTATTTGTTTTGCTCTATCATTATACCCCGGAAGCATACTATATTAGAAAAGAGAATAAATGAGAATTGCAGATGATGTCCTGACCGAGGTTGAACTGGTCATGTATTGTTATCGTCCCTTGGTGCTTTTATGAAACATCTTTTTAAATGAAGTCTAGGTTTTCGATTGGGCATGAAAATTGGAAACTTTATAGTTTTATCTACATCCTACTTGAACCACTAACCTTTTTCAAAGATTGTGAAAGGAAATGATATGGCAAATAGAAGTTATATTTACTTAAAAAACGGAGATGAAGCCCGTATTCTAACAGAGGGAATTTACACAATACCCTATTTTTGGCAATTGTTTTGGGATGAAGAAGATTTAAAAGCTCCGATTGCTCTCTGGGAAACAGCAGAAAAACTGGAAGAAGATGAAGAGCAAGCAGAAAGATTTTACCAAGAGCAGAATGTAGATATCTTGCTTTCTATTGAAAAATTCCAGCAGAATGCCCTCAAAAACCGATCTTTTTTAGAAGAGAATGCCCCGCAATCCGTGCAACTATATGATGACTTTGTCCGTTATATTCTTGCAAATGTCAAAGACGGTGATGTGCTCGGATTTGATCTTTTAGATGTTGTTTTTATGGACCAAGTGTCTGTTGTTTCTGATAAACTGTTAAAAAATATACGAGCTATTCGGGAAAATCAACCCAAAGATTTAGATTTTTCTGTGACAGAAAAGAACTTAATTGGTCTTGCTATGGGCTTTCCTGATTATTATGCTTCAGAATTATTGCCAGAAGACAATATTGTAGATTCGGTTGCCTATCAGGATGAACTGAAGAAAATGAACCCCCAAGAAGATAAGAAAGTGCTAGATACGACTGGAGCTGATCCAAAAGGGAACAAGTCTCGTGTTCTTTTAGTGTTTTGGATTTTGTTGGCACTAGTAATTATGTGGGTTTTATATATTATTTTTAGCTAATAAATAGAAAAGAGAATAAATGAGAATTGCAGATTATAGCGTGACCAAGGCAGTGCTGGAGCGTCACGGTTTTACTTTTAAAAAGTCCTTCGGGCAAAATTTCCTGACGGATACCAATATCCTTCAAAAAATCGTGGATACGGCTGAAATTGATGACCAGGTTAATGTCATCGAAATCGGGCCAGGTATTGGGGCCTTGACGGAGTTTTTGGCTGAGCGTGCGGCAGAGGTCATGGCTTTTGAGATTGACCATCGTTTGGTGCCAATCCTAGCTGATACCTTGCGTGATTTTGATAATGTAACAGTAGTCAACGAGGACATTCTCAAGGTCGATTTGGCGCAACATATCCAGAATTTCAAAAATCCTGACCTACCAATCAAGGTGGTAGCCAACTTGCCTTATTACATCACGACACCTATTCTCATGCACTTGATTGAGAGTGGTATTCCTTTTAGTGAGTTTGTGGTCATGATGCAAAAAGAAGTGGCGGATCGTATCTCAGCCCAACCTAATACCAAGGCTTACGGTAGCTTGTCGATCGCTGTCCAGTATTATATGACAGCCAAGGTTGCCTTTATCGTCCCTCGTACGGTCTTTGTGCCAGCACCAAATGTGGACTCAGCCATCTTGAAAATGGTGCGTCGTCCAGAGCCAGCTGTAGCAGTAGAAGATGAGAACTTCTTCTTTAAGGTTTCCAAGGCCAGTTTCACTCATCGCCGTAAGACCTTGTGGAATAACCTGACAGGTTACTTTGGCAAGACTGAAGAAATCAAGGATAAACTGACCAAGGCTTTGGATCAAGCGGGCTTGTCACCGAGTGTTCGTGGTGAAGCTCTCAGCTTAGAAGAATTTGCCAGTCTAGCAGATGCACTTAAAGGACAAGGACTCTAAGATGCAGGGACAAATCATTAAAGCTTTGGCGGGATTCTACTATGTAGAGAGTGATGGTCAAGTCTATCAGACACGTGCGCGTGGAAATTTCCGCAAAAAAGGCCATACACCCTATGTTGGGGACTGGGTAGATTTTTCTGCGGAGGAAAATTCCGAAGGTTACATTCTCAAGATTCACGAACGAAAAAATAGTCTGGTTCGCCCGCCTATTGTTAATATTGACCAAGCTGTGGTGATCATGTCGGCTAAAGAACCTGACTTTAATAGCAATTTATTGGATCGCTTCTTGGTTCTTTTGGAGCACAAGGGCATCCATCCTGTTGTCTATATTTCTAAAATGGATTTGCTGGAAGATAGGGGAGAATTAAGTTTTTACCAACAAACCTATGGTGACATTGGTTACGACTTTGTGACTAGTAAAGAAGAACTTTTGCCTTTGTTGACAGGGAAAGTGACAGTCTTTATGGGACAAACGGGTGTTGGGAAGTCAACCCTTCTCAATAAAATCGCACCAGACCTCAATCTCGAGACAGGAGAAATTTCAGATAGTCTAGGTCGCGGTCGCCATACCACTCGAACTGTTAGTTTTTACAACCTCAATGGGGGTAAAATCGCAGACACGCCAGGATTTTCATCACTGGATTATGAAGTGTCAACGGCTGAAGACCTCAATCAGGCCTTTCCAGAGATTGCCAGTGTCAGTCGAGACTGTAAGTTCCGTACTTGTACCCATACCCATGAGCCGTCCTGTGCGGTCAAACCAGCTGTTGAAGAGGGTACTATTGCCAGCTTCCGTTTTGACAACTACCTACAATTTCTCAGTGAGATTGAAAATCGCAGAGAAACCTATAAAAAAGTCAGCAAAAAAATTCCAAAATAAGGAGAAACCTATGTCTCAATACAAGATTGCTCCGTCAATTCTGGCAGCAGATTATGCCAACTTTGAACGTGAAATCAAACGCCTAGAAGCAACTGGGGCAGAATATGCCCATATCGATATCATGGATGGTCACTTTGTGCCACAAATCAGCTTTGGTGCAGGGGTGGTTGAAGCTCTTCGACCACATAGCAAGATGGTCTTTGACTGCCACTTGATGGTAGAAAATCCTGAGCATCATCTAGAAGACTTTGCGCGCGCAGGAGCGGATATCATCAGTATCCATGTAGAAGCAACACCTCATATCCATGGCGCCCTCCAAAAAATTCGCTCTCTCGGTGTTAAACCTTCGGTCGTCATTAACCCTGGTACGCCTGTCGAGGCAATTAAGCATGTCCTTCACCTAGTTGATCAAGTCTTGGTCATGACGGTTAATCCTGGTTTTGGTGGTCAAGCTTTTCTGCCTGAAACCATGGACAAGGTTCGTGAGTTGGTTGCCCTTCGTGAGGAAAAAGGCCTGAACTTTGAGATCGAAGTTGATGGTGGAATCGATGATCAAACTATTGCTCAAGCCAAAGAAGCTGGAGCGACCGTTTTTGTAGCAGGATCCTATGTCTTTAAGGGAGATGTCAATGAACGAGTGCAAACTCTCAGAAAACAATTGGACTAGGGTTGCCGTTTTTGCAGGCGGAGATCGTGGGCATTATCGGACGGATTTTGATAGCTTTGTCGGTGTGGATCGAGGCTCACTATGGGTCTTGGAAGAAGACCTTCCTCTCGCTCTAGCAGTTGGAGATTTTGATTCGGTGACTGCAGACGAACGTCAGTTGATTCAAAAACGTGCCCAACATTTTGTTCAAGCCCAGCCAGAAAAAGATGATACAGATCTGGAATTGGCTCTCTTAACCATCTTTGAGCAAAATTCTCAGGCTCAGGTGACTATTTTCGGTGCTCTTGGTGGTCGGATCGACCACATGCTGGCCAATGTCTTTCTGCCTAGCAATCCCAAGTTGGCACCCTATATGCGCCAGATAGCGATTGAGGATGGGCAAAATTTGATTGCCTATTGTCCAGAAGGGACCAGTCAGCTAGAGCCCCGTTCAGACTACGATTATCTAGCCTTTATGCCGGTTCGGGATAGCCAGCTGACCATTCTCGGTGCCAAGTATGAGTTGACAGAGGAAAATTTTTTCTTTAAAAAAGTATACGCTTCTAACGAATATATAGATAGGGAAGTTTCGGTAACTTGCCCAGATGGCTATGTCGTCGTGTTGCATAGCAAGGACAGGAGGTAGGATGGAGACTGTATTATTACTATTATTAATTGCCAACCTAGCTGGACTCTTTCTCATTTGGCAAAGGCAAGATAAGCAAGACAAGTACCTAGCCAAGAGCTTGGAGGATCAAGCAGACAATCTTTCAGATCAACTGGATTACCGCTTTGAACAAGCCAGACAAGTCAGCCAGCTGGATCAAAAAGACTTGGAAGTGGCTGTCAGCGATCGTTTGCAAGAAGTGCGAATAGAGTTGCACCAAGGCCTGACTCAAGTTAGACAGGAGATGAATGAGAATCTCCTCCAAACTAGAGACAAGACTGACCAACGTCTTCAAGCCCTGCAGGAATCCAATGAGCAACGTTTGGAACAAATGCGCCAGACGGTCGAGGAAAAGTTGGAAAAGACCTTGCAGACACGCTTGCAGGCTTCCTTCGAGACAGTTTCTAAACAACTGGAGTCTGTCAATCGTGGTCTTGGAGAGATGCAGACAGTTGCCCGTGATGTCGGTGCCCTCAACAAGGTTCTCTCTGGAACCAAAACGCGAGGAATTCTGGGCGAATTGCAACTGGGGCAAATTATTGAAGATATCATGACACCTGCCCAGTATGAACGAGAATTTGCAACGGTTGAAAACTCTAGCGAGCGAGTAGAGTACGCCATCAAGTTACCTGGCCAAGGCGACCAAGAATATGTCTACCTACCGATTGACTCCAAGTTTCCACTGGCGGATTATTATCGCCTAGAAGAAGCCTATGAAGCAGGCGATAAGGACGAAATCGAACGTTGTCGCAAGTCACTCCTAGCTAGCGTCAAGCGCTTTGCCAAGGATATCAAGAGCAAGTATCTAGCGCCACCTCGGACGACCAATTTTGGAGTTTTGTTTGTCCCGACAGAGGGACTCTACTCAGAAATCGTCCGAAATCCGGTCTTCTTTGATGATTTGAGACGAGAGGAGCAGATTATTGTTGCTGGTCCTAGCACCTTGTCGGCCCTGCTTAACTCTCTATCAGTTGGCTTCAAAACTCTCAATATCCAAAAGAGTGCAGATCATATCAGCAAGACTCTTGCCAGCGTTAAGACCGAGTTTGGCAAGTTCGGGGGGATTTTGGTTAAGGCACAAAAACATCTTCAACATGCCTCTGGCAATATTGATGAATTATTAAACCGTCGCACCACAGCTATTGAGCGGACGCTCCGTCACATTGAGTTATCAGAAGGTGAGCCTGCGCTTGATCTACTCCATTTCCAAGAAGATGAGGAAGAATATGAAGATTAGTCACATGAAAAAAGATGAGCTGTTTGAAGGTTTTTACCTGATCAAGTCAGCTGACCTGAGACAGACGCGTGCTGGGAAAAACTACCTAGCCTTTACCTTCCAAGATGATAGTGGTGAGATTGAAGGGAAACTTTGGGATGCTCAGCCTCATAACGTTGAGGCCTTTACCGCAGGTAAGGTTGTTCATATGAAAGGTCGCCGAGAAGTTTATAACAACACTCCTCAAGTCAATCAAATTACTCTCCGCTTGCCTCAGCCTGGGGAACCCAATGATCCAGCTGATTTCAAGGTCAAGTCGCCAGTTGATGTCAAGGAAATCCGTGACTACATGTCGCAAATGATTTTCAAGATTGAAAATCCTGTCTGGCAACGTATCGTGCGTAGTCTCTACACCAAGTACGATAAGGAATTCTACTCCTATCCAGCTGCCAAGACCAACCACCATGCCTTTGAAACGGGTTTGGCCTATCATACAGCAACCATGGTGCGTTTGGCAGATGCCATTAGCGAGATCTATCCTCAGCTCAATAAGAGCCTCCTCTATGCGGGGATTATGTTGCATGACTTGGCTAAAGTTATTGAGTTGACGGGTCCCGATCAGACGGAGTACACAGTGCGAGGCAATCTCATCGGCCATATCGCCCTCATCGATAGCGAAATTACCAAGACAGTTATGGAACTCGGTATCGATGATACTAGAGAAGAAGTTGTTCTCCTTCGCCATGTCATTCTCAGTCATCATGGCTTGCTGGAGTATGGAAGTCCAGTCCGTCCACGCATTATGGAGGCAGAGATTATTCATATGATTGACAATCTAGATGCCAGCATGATGATGATGTCAACAGCTCTAGCTTTGGTGGACAAAGGAGAGATGACCAATAAAATCTTCGCTATGGACAATCGTTCCTTCTATAAACCAGATTTAGATTAATAATTTAAGAAAAACGAGCATTTTTTACGCAATAATGTTCGTTTTTTTATGTGAATATGGTATAATGGATAAAATATCAAAATTAAATGGAATGGTAAATAAAAATGAAATTAAGAAGAAGTGATCGGATGGTTGTCATTTCCAACTATTTGATTAATAATCCATACAAACTAACCAGTCTCAATACCTTTGCAGAAAAGTACGAATCTGCTAAATCATCGATTTCAGAGGATATAGTGATTATCAAGCGCGCCTTTGAGGAAATCGAAATCGGTCATATTCAGACTGTGACTGGGGCAGGTGGTGGCGTTATCTTCACACCATCAATCTCTAGTCATGAAGCCAAAGAAATGATAGCAGACTTGCGTGACAAACTTTCAGAAAGTGACCGTATCTTGCCGGGCGGCTATATCTACCTGTCTGATCTGCTTAGTACGCCTGCCATTTTGAAAAATATTGGGCGTATCATTGCCAAGAGCTTTATGGACCAAAAAATCGATGCTGTTATGACAGTAGCAACAAAAGGTGTGCCACTCGCAAATGCAGTTGCCAATGTACTCAATGTTCCATTTGTCATTGTGCGTCGTGACTTGAAAATTACCGAAGGTTCAACGGTCAGCGTCAACTATGTTTCAGGTTCCAGCGGTGACCGCATTGAGAAAATGTTCCTTTCAAAACGCAGTCTCAAGGCAGGCAGTCGTGTCTTGATCGTGGATGACTTCCTGAAAGGTGGCGGAACTGTCAACGGGATGATTAGTCTCTTGCGTGAGTTCGATTCTGAATTAGCTGGTGTCGCAGTCTTTGCAGACAATGCCCAAGAAGAACGTGAAAAGCAGTTCGATTACAAGTCACTCTTGAAAGTAACTAATATTGATGTTAAGAACCAATCCATCGATGTTGAGATTGGAAATATCTTTGACGAAGACAAATAAGAGATAGAACTAAAGGTTGGAACGATTGTCCCAGCCTTTCTTTGCAAACAGAATAGAAGGAAGCTTATGAAAACACCATTTATCAGCCGTGAAGATTTAGAAACGATTGTTTCAGAGTTCCCGACTCCCTTTCACTTGTATGATGAAAAGGGGATTCGTGAAAAAGCCCGAGCAGTCAACAAAGCCTTTTCTTGGAATAAGGGTTTTAAAGAATATTTTGCCGTCAAGGCTACCCCAACACCAGCTATCTTGAAAATCCTCCAAGAGGAAGGTTGCGGTGTGGACTGTTCTAGTTACGTGGAGCTCTTGATGAGCCATAAACTGGATTTCCCCGGTTCTGAAATCATGTTCTCTTCAAACAACACGCCTGATAAGGAATATGCTTATGCGCGTGAATTAGGCGCAACAATTAACTTGGATGCCTTTGAAGACATTGAACATCTGGAGCGAGCGGCAGGCATTCCAGAAATCATCTCTTGTCGTTACAATCCTGGAGGCGTTTTTGAGCTAGGAACAGATATCATGGACAATCCTGGAGAAGCCAAGTTTGGTATGACCAAGGCTCAGCTTTTTGAAGCCTTTGCTATTTTGAAGGAAAAAGGAGCCAAGACTTTTGGGATTCATTCCTTCCTAGCATCCAATACCGTCACCCATCTCTACTATCCAGAGTTGGCTCGTCAGCTTTTTGAATTGGCCGTTGAAATCAAGGAGAAATTAGGTATTTCACTGGACTTTATCAATCTTTCTGGCGGAATCGGAGTCAACTACCGCCCAGATCAGGAGCCAAATGATATTGCTATGATTGGTGAGGGCGTGCGAAAGGTTTATGAAGAAGTCCTTACGCCGGCAGGTCTTGATCAGGTCAAGATTTTCACTGAATTGGGCCGTTTTATGCTGGCACCTCACGGAGTTCTCGTCACCAAAGTAACTCATAAAAAGAAAACCTACCGTACCTATCTGGGTGTGGATGCCTCGGCCGTCAACCTCATGCGTCCTGCCATGTATGGAGCCTACCACCATATTACCAATCT
Source organism: Streptococcus sp. 5905 (assembly GCF_013276505.1). Classification (NCBI taxonomy): domain Bacteria; kingdom Bacillati; phylum Bacillota; class Bacilli; order Lactobacillales; family Streptococcaceae; genus Streptococcus; species Streptococcus sp. 5905. Next base: position 110,688 of record NZ_VMLC01000003.1, on the reverse strand, counting down.
GACCCATCCAGATGACCCAGTGGAGGTCGTAGATGTGGTTGGATCTCTCTGTGAAAACAATGATAAATTTGCAGTGAACCGCGAACTGCCTCATACAGAAATCGGTGATTTGCTGGTGATTCATGATACAGGTGCACATGGATTCTCCATGGGTTATCAGTACAATGCCAAATTACGCTCGGCAGAAATCCTCTATACTGAAGAAGGCAAAGTCCGCCAAATCCGCCGTGCAGAGCGCCCTGAGGACTATTTTGCAACCTTGTATGGTTTTGATTTTGAACCCGATCATTAAAAAAAAATGAAAATGAAAGTGAAAAACAGATTGCTTTCTAAAAAATAGACAAAAATCTTGTTTTTCCCTCAAGTCGTGATATAATAAAACTATAAAACGGTTTCAAGGAAGGTGACGATATGTCTGAAGAAACAATTGACTATGGACAAGTGACAGGAATGGTGCATTCGACAGAGAGTTTTGGGGCGGTAGATGGCCCTGGGATTCGTTTTATTGTCTTTTTGCAGGGCTGTCAGATGCGTTGCCAGTACTGCCATAACCCTGATACATGGGCTATGGAGACCAATAAATCACGCGAACGGACAGTAGATGATGTCTTGACAGAAGCCCTTCGCTATCGTGGTTTCTGGGGAGACAAGGGAGGAATCACTGTCAGTGGAGGAGAAGCCCTCCTGCAGATTGATTTCTTGATTGCCTTTTTTACCAAGGCTAAGGAAAAAGGAATTCACTGTACCTTAGACACCTGTGCCCTTCCTTTCCGTAACACACCACGTTATCTCGAAAAGTTTAATAAACTCATGGCGGTGACAGATTTGGTTCTCTTGGATATCAAAGAAATCAACGAAGAGCAACACAAGATTGTCACCAGCCAAACCAATAAAAACATCTTGGCCTGTGCTCGGTACCTATCAGATATTGGAAAACCTGTTTGGATTCGCCACGTATTAGTTCCAGGCTTGACAGATAGAGATGAGGACTTGATCGAACTTGGCAAATTTGTCAAGACCCTCAAAAACGTTGACAAGTTTGAAATCCTACCTTATCATACGATGGGTGAGTTCAAATGGCGTGAACTTGGAATTCCTTATTCGCTCGAAGGGGTCAAACCTCCAACAGCAGACCGTGTCAAGAATGCCAAGGAATTGATGGATACAGAAAGCTATCAAGATTACATGAAACGTGTTCATGGATAAAAAAGAAGCCTGATGGAGACATCGGGCTTTTGTGATGCAAAAAGGCCTAGCCTTTCAGCTAAGCCTTTTGAGTCTTATCTAGATCGTTGTTTGCCAGAGTTGCGGTTTTTCTTTTTCTTATTGGTCGTGATCGCTTGAGTCTGCTTAGGAGTCACATCTTTTCTTGCCCCAGCAGTAGAACTTGCTTTTGGAGGGTTCTTTTTGTATTCTTCACGTACTTTTTGACGAAGTTTTGGACGAACGACATAGTTGACGATAAACTGTTGGAGAATCATCATGAAACCACCGACAACCCAGTAAAGTGTCACACTGGCTGGTGAGAAGAGGGAGAAGACGACAATCATGAGTGGGCTCATGTAGATCATTTTCTTGATTTGTTCTCTTTGCATTTCATCTTCTACTCCGTGAAGTGAAAGGAGCGATTGAAGATAGTAAAGGACACCAGCACAGGCAACCAAAATCATACTTGGAGACCCTAGAGGAATTCCTAGGTAGCTTGCTTGAGCAACCCCTTCAGTATGTTGGGCTGCAAAGTAGATAGCAGAGAAGAAAGGCATTTGAATGAGGATAGGGAAACATCCGACGCCTCCTAGCATGCTGATACCATGTTCTTTTTGGGCGGCAAAGAGAGCTTGTTGAGCCTCAAGTTTTTCTTCCTGAGTTGTTGCTTCTTTGAGACGTGTTTGGTGTGGCTCAAGGACGTGCTTGAGGGCGTTCATCTTTTCAGAGTGAAGTGTCGCCTTCCATGATTGGTAGATACCAAGTGGCAAGATAATCAAGCGCACGATAATGGTTACGATAATGATAGCGATACCAAAGCCTAGACCCTTATCAGTAGCGAAGTACTTGATAGCTTCTCCCATCGGAGCACCCAAGAAATCCCAAACGGGACCAATTGGCTTACCTGTTGCTTTATCAATCTGAACGCAACCTGTCAAGACGAGTAGCATAGCCACTCCCATAGCAGAGAGGGTAAAACGTTTAATAGATTTCAATGTTTTCATTCCTTCTTTAAAAATTATACCTTTCTATTCTACTGTTTTTTTGTAAAATATACAATAGTTCTGGAGACCTAATTTGCGACTTTGAAGTCCGAGTAGGATGAAAAGTTGCTCATTTGCACATCCAGATAGGTAACTTTTGAAAAAGGCGTTGGACCTTTACGGATTTCTTGGATAAATTTTGCCATAGTGGCAGAGGAGTCTGCCTGAGCAAGAATTTCCACTGTGCCATCGTCATTATTCCAGACACGACCAGTGATGCCACCGATTTCAAGCGCTAGAGTATAAACACCCCAGCGAAAACCAACACCCTGCACCCTACCTTGGGCAATCATTCTAACCTTTTGCATACCAAACCCCTTTGATTGTGTTATAATATTTCTATGACTATTATAACCTCAAAAGCCAATTCTGTGGTAAAAAATGCTAAGAAATTGCATCAAAAAAAATATCGAAAGTCTGCCTATTTGATTGAGGGCTGGCACTTGTTTGAAGAAGCTGTTCAAGCAGGAGTAACGATTGAGAAAATCTTTGCTCTGGAGAGCTATAAGGAACAGTTAGTCGCTTTTCCGCAAACGGTTTGGGTCTCTGAGGAAATCTTGCGGGATTTGGCAGACTCTCAAACACCACAGGGAATCGTAGCAATCGTCCAAAAAGAAGAAGTGGGACTGCCTGATCTCCGTCAAGGTAAGTTTCTATTTTTAGAAGATGTCCAAGATCCTGGCAATGTTGGCACCATGATTCGGACTGCGGATGCGGCAGGTTTTACAGGAGTCATTGTTTCAGACAAGTCAGCGGATATCTACAGTCTCAAGACCCTGCGTTCCATGCAAGGAAGTCATTTTCATTTGCCTATTTATCGGACGTCTGTTTCTACCTTTGTAGAAGAGGCAAAAAAGAGCAACTTGCCCATTCTGGCAACGACCTTATCGAGAGATTCAAAGGATTATCGTGAGCTTTCTTCACTAGAGAACTTTGTTTTAGTCATGGGAAATGAAGGACAGGGGATTAGTTCTGTCATGGCTGAGAGTGCTGATCAGCTGGTTCATATTGGCATGAAAGGTCGAGCAGAGAGTCTCAATGTTGCCATTGCGGCAGGTATTTTGATGTTTTATTTCAGCTAATTTATAAAAACTTTGTTATAATCAAGACATATTTATAGAGAAAAGGAGAATCAGAATGAATCAAACAATTATTCAAGAACGTTCAGGTCTCAATCAATTTTACGCTAAGGTTTATGCCTTTGTGGGACTTGGGATTGGTCTGTCAGCTCTCGTGTCAGCTTTGATGTTGACGGTCTTTCAGTCCCAATTGGTCTACTTTTTAATGCATGGCCGTCTCTGGTTGATGATTGCAACTTTTGCAGAACTTGCTCTAGTCTTTGTTGCAAGTAGCATGGCTGCAAAAAATAGCCCAGCAGCTCTCCCAGTATTTTTAGTTTATTCTGTTTTAAATGGCTTCACACTTAGCTTTGTCGTAGCCTTCTATACACCTGGGACCGTCTTATCAGCCTTTGTATCCAGCGCCCTTCTCTTCTTTGTCATGGCAGCAATCGGGATTTTCACCAAGAAAGATTTGAGTGGAATGGGACGAGCTTTGATGGCGGCGCTTGTTGGTCTCATCATTGCCATGATTGTGAATATTTTCTTAGCTAGTGGTTTCTTTGACTACATGATTAGTATTGCCATGGTCTTGGTCTTTTCAGGTTTGATTGCTTGGGATAACCAAAAGATTCGCTATGTTTATGAGCAGTCACGAGGACAAGTAGCGACAGGTTGGATCATCTCAATGGCGCTCAGCATCTACCTAGACTTTATCAACCTCTTCCTTAGCATTTTACGAATCTTTGGTCGAAACGATTAAAGAATTATAGAGTCAGTGTTCTAAAGAGCACTGACTTTTTCTTATTTACTCTTTCCTTTTCTTGAAAATAGGTGTATAATGCTTTTAACTAATTTTTTAGGAGTAGTTATGAAGAAAAGCTTTATTCATCAGCAAGAAGAAATTTCTTTTGTTAAAAACACCTTTACCCAGTATTTGAAAGATAAACTAGAAGTCGTGGAAGTTCAGGGACCTATCTTGAGCAAGGTCGGCGATGGTATGCAGGACAACCTGTCCGGTGTCGAACATCCAGTATCTGTCAAGGTCTTGCAGATTCCAGATGAAACCTATGAAGTCGTTCACTCACTAGCCAAATGGAAACGCCACACCTTGGCCCGTTTTGGTTTCGGTGAAGGAGAAGGTTTGTTTGTTCACATGAAGGCCCTTCGGCCAGATGAAGATTCACTGGATGCGACCCACTCTGTTTATGTAGACCAGTGGGACTGGGAAAAAGTGATTCCAAATGGACAACGCAATATCGCTTATCTCAAAGAAACAGTTGAGAAGATTTATAAGGCTATTCGTCTGACAGAGCTAGCAGTAGAAGCCCGCTATGATATCGAATCTATCTTGCCAAAACAAATCACTTTCATCCATACAGAAGAGTTGGTGGAACGCTATCCAGATTTAACACCGAAAGAGCGTGAAAATGCGATCTGTAAAGAGTTTGGTGCAGTCTTCTTGATTGGTATTGGTGGCGAGTTGCCTGACGGAAAACCTCATGACGGCCGTGCACCTGACTACGATGACTGGACAACAGAGTCTGAGAATGGCTACAAGGGATTGAATGGGGATATCCTGGTTTGGAATGAACCTCTTGGCTGTGCCTTTGAACTTTCCTCAATGGGGATTCGGGTAGATGAAGACACGCTTCGTCGCCAAGTTGCCCTTACAGGAGACGAAGATCGTCTTGAGTTGGAATGGCATAAGGCTCTGCTTAACGGCCTTTTCCCATTAACAATTGGTGGGGGTATCGGACAGTCTCGGATGGCCATGTTCTTACTTCGCAAGAAACACATCGGAGAAGTGCAAACCAGTGTTTGGCCACAAGAAGTCCGCGATACTTATGAAAATATCTTATAGAGAATCGAACCGTAAGGTTCGGTTTTCTTTCTCTTTTTGCCTATAATTTGGTATAATAAACGGTATGAAAATCGTATCAGGAATCTATGGAGGGCGTCCTCTCAAGACGCTAGAAGGAAAGACGACTAGGCCGACATCAGATAAAGTTCGTGGAGCTATCTTTAATATGATTGGCCCCTATTTTGAGGGTGGTCGTGTCTTGGATCTCTATGCTGGCAGTGGCGGTTTATCCATTGAGGCAGTCTCGCGTGGAATGTCTCATGCTGTCTTAGTGGAACGGGATCGAAAGGCACAAGCTATCATCGTTGAAAATATCCAAATGACCAAGGAAGTTTCCAAATTTCAACTCTTAAAGATGGAGGCTGAACGGGCCTTGGAGCAAGTGAATGGTCCCTTTGACCTGGTCTTTTTAGACCCTCCCTATGCCAAGGAACAAATCGTTGCAGATATCGAAAAGATGGCAGAGAGAAATCTCTTCTCAGAAGAAATCATGGTCGTCTGCGAAACCGATAAGTCTGTAGAACTTCCAGAAGAAATCGCCTGCTTAGGCATCTGGAAGGAAAAAATATATGGGATTAGTAAGGTGACAGTCTATGTCAGATAAAATTGGATTATTTACAGGTTCATTTGATCCGATGACAAATGGACATCTGGATATCATTGAACGTGCCAGCAGACTCTTTGATAAGCTCTATGTCGGGGTGTTCTACAATCCCCACAAACAAGGCTTTCTCCCTGTTGAAAATCGCAAACGAGCAGTCGAAAAAGCTGTGGCGCATTTAGGTAATGTAAAGGTCATGGCTTCTCATGATCAACTAGTCGTCGATGTTGCAAGAAGACTGGGAGCTAAAACTCTTGTCCGTGGCTTGCGGAATGCTACAGACTTGCAATACGAGTCTAGTTTTGACTACTACAATCATCAACTGGCTCCAGAAATCGAAACCATTTACCTATATAGTCGCCCAGAGCATCTTTATATTAGCTCTTCAGCCGTGAGAGAGCTCCTGAAGTTTGGTCAGGAGATTCAGCAATATGTCCCAAACAGTGTTGTGGAGGAATTAGAACATGAAGAAAAAAACTAGATGGCCCTTATATGTCATCCTAGCACTAGTATTGACTTTTTTAGCTTTTGTAGTACCTTTACCTTACTACATAGAAGTTCCAGGTGGAGCGGAAGATATTCGTCAAGTTTTAAAAGTCAATGAAACAGAAGATACAGAAGCAGGAGCTTACCAGTTTGTAACAGTCGGCATTCGACATGCAACCCTATCGCATCTTGTCTATGCTTGGTTAACACCTTTCACGGATATTAGAAGCGCTCAGGAGACAACGGGTGGCTCTACAGATGCAGAGTTTATGCGGATCAATCAGTTCTACATGCAAACATCCCAAAATATGGCCAAGTATCAAGGCTTGAAGACGGCTGGCAAGGATATCGAGCTCAAGTATCTGGGAGTCTACGTCTTGACCGTGACGGACAATTCAACCTTCAAAGGCATTCTGAACATTGCGGATACCGTTACGGCTGTTAATGATAAGACGTTTGACAGTTCCAAAGACTTGATTGATTATGTCAACTCTCAAAAACTAGGAGATCCAGTCAAGGTAACTTATGAAGAAGACGGAAAAGTCAAGTCTGCGGAGGGTAAAATTATCACTCTCGAAAATGGGAAAAACGGGATTGGGATTGGTTTGATTGATCGTACGGAAGTGACCAGTGACGTTCCGATTCGCTTTTCAACAGCTGGTATCGGCGGGCCAAGTGCCGGTCTCATGTTTAGTTTAGCTATCTACACCCAAATTGCGGATCCAGGTCTTCGTAATGGTCGCATCGTTGCGGGAACTGGAACCATTGATCGCGATGGAAATGTTGGCGATATCGGTGGAATTGACAAAAAAGTGGTGGCAGCCTCTCGTCAGGGAGCCAACATCTTTTTTGCTCCTGACAATCCAGTCACCGAGGAAGCAAAAAAAGCAGATCCCAATGCGAAAAGTAACTATGAAACAGCCCTAGAAGCTGCTAAAACTATCAAAACAGAGATGAAAATCGTGCCTGTAAAAACTTTGCAGGATGCGATTGATTATCTTAAAAACAACCCCTAATCCGTAGAAAAATCGAAAACTAGCGCGCAAGCGGATAAGATGGTATAATAGTCAAATGGTTCAATTATTATTCACTCTAAGTAGTCATATACTCTTTATTTATTTGAGTTTTTACCTTTTGAAGGACCTTGTGAGATGGGAAAAGGTTTTAAAAGTGACCGCTACTAACACAAAAAAAGTTCGTTTGTTGGTAGGCTTCTTTAGTATTGTAATGGGCTACATCTTGAGTTCATTCTTTATCAGTTTGTACCAACTGTGGCAAGAAGTGCTTATAGGACTGTTATAAAATCAAAAGTAAAGGAAAAACTATGGAAAAAATTGTGGTTCAAGGCGGAGATAATCGTCTGGTCGGGAGTGTGATCATCGAGGGAGCAAAGAATGCCGTCTTACCTTTGTTGGCAGCGACTATTCTAGCAAGCAAGGGTAAGACAGTCTTGCAGAATGTTCCAATCTTGTCAGATGTTTTCACCATGAATCAAGTGGTTCGAGGTCTGAATGCCAAGGTGGACTTTGATGAGGAAGCACATGTTGTCGAAGTCGATGCGACTGGAGATATCACGGAGGAAGCTCCGTATAAGTATGTCAGCAAGATGCGGGCATCTATCGTGGTCTTGGGACCGATCCTTGCTCGTGTAGGCCATGCCAAGGTATCCATGCCAGGTGGATGTACCATCGGGAGTCGTCCGATCGATCTCCACCTCAAGGGTTTGGAAGCTATGGGGGCTAAGATCAGCCAGACAGCTGGTTACATTGAAGCCAAGGCGGAACGCCTGCATGGCGCTCATATCTACATGGACTTTCCTAGTGTCGGCGCAACACAAAACCTGATGATGGCAGCAACTCTAGCTGATGGTGTGACAGTGATAGAAAATGCTGCGCGTGAACCCGAAATTGTTGACCTTGCTATTCTTCTTAATGAAATGGGGGCTAAGGTCAAGGGAGCTGGTACTGAAACAATCACAGTGACTGGTGTCGAGGAACTCCATGGCACAACTCATAATGTGGTACAGGACCGTATCGAAGCTGGAACCTTTATGGTGGCTACAGCTATGACAGGTGGAGATGTCCTCATTCGAGATGCAGTCTGGGAGCATAATCGCCCCTTGATTGCCAAACTCCTTGAAATGGGAGTTGAGGTGACGGAGGAGTCGGAAGGTATTCGTGTCCGTTCTCAACTGGAAAATCTAAAGGCTGTTCATGTAAAAACCTTGCCACACCCAGGATTCCCAACAGATATGCAGGCTCAATTTACAGCCTTGATGACTGTCGCAAAAGGGGAATCCACCATGGTGGAAACGGTGTTTGAGAATCGTTTCCAACATCTGGAGGAAATGCGTCGGATGGGCTTGCATTCGGAGATTATCCGTGATACAGCTCGCATTGTTGGGGGACAGGCTTTACAGGGAGCAGAAGTTCTATCAACGGACCTTCGCGCTAGTGCTGCTTTGATTTTGACAGGTCTGGTGGCGCAGGGAGAAACAGTTGTTGGTAAGTTAGTCCACCTTGATAGAGGTTACTACCGTTTCCATGAGAAATTGGCTCAGCTAGGAGCGAAGATTCAGCGGATTGAGGTTAAGGATGAAGAATAAAAACATACGTTATGTACTCCGTCGCTTACTGTTGATTTTTATCGTACTATTGCTGGGATTCCTCGCTTTAGGAATCGGCTTGATGATCGGCTACGGGATTCTAGGAAAGGGACAGGATCCATGGGCGATTTTGTCTCCAGCGAAATGGCAAGAATTGATTAGTAAATTTACAGGAAATTAGACTGGGAAACCAGTCTTTTTCTAAAGAAATAAGGAGAAAAATGAACAAAAAAACGAGACAGGCTCTGATAGGGTTACTTATATTCTTACTCTTGGCTGCTGGAAGCTATTATATCAAGCAGATGCAGTTGACATCAAACACGCCTAAAACCAAAGTTAGTCAGAAAAAACAAGCTTCAGAAGCTCCTAGTCAGGAGTTGGCTGAAAGTGTCTTAACTGAGTCAATCAAAAACCAAATCAAAGGGGGGCTCGAGTGGAATGGAGCAGGGGCCTTTGTCGTTAATGGTAATAAAACCAATCTAGATGCCAAGGTTTCTAGCAAACCCTATGCGGATAATAAAACAAAACCAGTCGGGAACGAGACAGTCCCAACTGTTGCCAATGCCCTCTTATCCAAAGCCACTCGACAGTATAAGAATCGTGAAGAGACTGGAAATGGATCCACCTCTTGGACGCCACCAGGATGGCATCAGGTTAAGAATCTAAAGGGAGCTTACACACATGCAGTTGATAGAGGACATCTGCTGGGCTATGCCTTGATAGGTGGTTTGGATGGTTTTGATGCCTCTACCAGCAATCCCAAGAACATTGCAGTCCAGACAGCTTGGGCAAACCAAGCACAGGCTGAGGATTCGACAGGGCAGAACTACTATGAGAGTTTGGTTAGGAAAGCCTTGGACCAGAATAAGAGAGTCCGTTATAGGGTAACTCTCCACTATGCTACGAATGAGGATTTGGTTCCATCCGCTTCACAAATCGAAGCCAAGTCTTCGGATGGCGAGTTGGAATTCAATGTCCTAATCCCCAATGTTCAAAAGGGTATCCAGCTTGACTACCGAACAGGTCAAGTCACGGTGATAAACTAGAGACAATCTATAAAAGAACAAAAATCGCTCCCTTGTCCGTCATTGATAAGGGAGCTATTGTATAAATTAGAAAATAATGTGATTCCTACGCTAATTTGTGATATAATGGAACACAAGATACTATTTTAGGAGAAGGACTATGGAAGACCCGAGCAGTCAGAATTTGTTGCTACAGTTTGTATTATTATTTATCTTGACCTTGTTAAATGCTTTTTTCTCAGCCACTGAAATGGCGATGGTGTCACTAAACCGTGCCCGAGTAGAGCAAAAGGCAGAAGAAGGAGACAAACGTTATATCCGTTTGTTAAAGGTACTTGAAAATCCTAATCACTTTTTATCAACGATTCAAGTCGGTATCACCTTGATTACGATCTTGTCAGGGGCCAAATTGGCGGATACCCTTGGACAAGTGATCGCATCTTGGATGGGAAGCGGAGAGACGGCTTACGCCATTGCAAGTTTCCTCTCTTTGGCATTCTTGACCTATATCTCCATTGTTTTTGGTGAACTCTATCCTAAGCGGATTGCCCTCAATCTGAAAGATGCTTTGGCGATTCGAACAGCACCAATTATTATTGGTCTTGGAAAGATTGTAAGTCCCTTTGTCTGGCTGTTATCTGCTTCAACTAATTTGTTGAGCCGTGTGACGCCAATGACCTTTGATGATGCTGATGAAAAGATGACACGTGATGAAATAGAGTACATGCTCACCAATAGTGAAGAAACACTGGATGCAGATGAGATTGAAATGCTACAGGGGATCTTCTCTTTAGATGAGCTGATGGCTCGTGAGCTGATGGTGCCCCGAACCGACGCCTTCATGGTGGATATTCAGGATGACAGCCAAACGATTATCCAAAGTATTTTGAAGCAAAATTTCTCACGTATCCCTGTTTATGATGGGGATAAGGACAATGTGATTGGTTTGATTCATACCAAGCGTTTGCTAAACGCCGCCTATGCAGATGGCTTTGAAAATATTGTCTGGAAGCGAATCCTCCAAACGCCACTATTTGTGCCTGAGACCATCTTTGTGGATGACCTCCTTAAAGAGCTTCGAAATACCCAAAATCAAATGGCAATCTTACTAGACGAATACGGTGGTATGGCTGGTTTGGTAACTCTGGAAGACCTCCTAGAGGAAATCGTCGGCGAAATTGATGACGAAACGGACAGAGCAGAAATCGAAGTCCATCAAATCGGTGAAGATACCTATATTGCACAGGGAACCATGAATCTTAATGACTTCAACGACTACTTTGGCGTTGAACTAGAAAGCGATGATGTGGATACTATCGCCGGTTATTATTTGACGGGTGTTGGTACGATTCCAACAACTGAGAAAATTAGTTATGAACTGGTCAGTCAAAACAAGCAGATTGTCTTGACCAATGATAAGGTAAAAAATGGACGTGTTACCAAGGTAAAAGTTCAAATCACCGAAATAGAACCCGAAGAAGAAACCGAGTAAAACAGTGATTTTCGTCACTGTTTTTTATTCGCCCCAAAAGATTTTCAAAGTTGTCCTTATTTGTCCGAAGAAAAAAACAAAAAAGCCCGATTTACGGGCTTTTCATTCGGTTAATTCCTGTTATTTCAGGTACTGAAAGGCGGTAGACGGATTTGAACCGACGATCAAGCTTTTGCAGAGCCGTGCCTTACCACTTGGCTATACCGCCTCAACGTTTAATATTATACCTTGAAAATGATTCTACGTCAATAGTTTCTTAATCGAAAATCCAATTTAGAAGATTGCCCTTTCTGATTGGATGGAAAAATGGGGAGAGAAAATCTGAAAATCAGCCTTTATAGAGCCTTAACTTCCCTTTTGATTCTATAGATAGCAAACAAAGAATAGAAAAATTTGATAAATGAAAGTTTTTTGTGGTTACACGCCTAAATATTCTGAAAATTCGTTTACTTTTTGAGAAATCTATGGTATAATTGGCAATAAGCCTAAATTTTTTAAGAGGAGTTACATACATGAAAAAAAGTAGAGTATTTGTTACAGCAGGGATTGCTTTGCTGGCAACTGGCGTTCTCGCTGCTTGTGGTTCTTCAAAATCATCTGATTCAACAGCTCCAAAATCCTATGGTTATGTTTATTCAGCTGACCCAGAAACATTGGATTACCTCATTTCAGGGAAACAAAGTACCAAAATTGCCACTTCAAATGGTATCGATGGTCTCTTTACAAATGATAAATATGGGAATTTGACTCCTGCAGTTGCAGAAGACTGGTCAGTCTCAAAAGATGGGTTGACTTATACCTACAAGATTCGTAAAGGTGTCAAATGGATGACATCAGATGGCGAAGAGTATGCTGAAGTGACAGCTAAAGACTTCGTAAATGGCTTGAAACACGCAGCTGATAACAAGTCTGAAGCACTTTATCTAGCAGAAGATTCAGTTAAAGGTCTAGCTGACTATAAAGCTGGAAACAATAAAGACTTTTCTTCAGTAGGTGTGAAAGCAGTTGACGATTATACACTTGAGTATACTTTGAACAAACCCGAACCATACTGGAACTCTAAGATGGCTTATTCAATCTTCTGGCCATTGAACGAAGAATTTGAAAAATCAAAAGGATCTGACTTTGCTAAAGCGACTGACCCTACATCATTGCTTTACAATGGACCATTCTTGCTGAAAGGTTTGACTGCTAAGTCTTCTATCGAGTTCGCTAAAAATGAACAATACTGGGATAAAGACAATGTTCATCTTGATAAAGTAACACTTGCTTACTATGATGGTTCAGACCAAGAGTCTATTGAACGTAACTTTACAAGTGGAGCTTATAGCTATGCCCGTCTTTACCCAACAAGTTCAAACTACTCTAAAGTAGAAGAAACCTACAAGGAAAATATCTTCTACACCCCATCAGGACCTGGTGTTGGTGGTTTGGGTGTGAATATTGACCGCCAAGGTTACAAATACACTTCTAAGACAACTGACGAAGAGAAGACTTCTACTAAGAAAGCCCTTCTTAACAAGGACTTCCGTCAAGCCTTGAACTTTGCCTTTGACCGTACGTCTTACTCAGCTCAAGTAAATGGTAAAGAAGGTGCTCCTCGTGCCGTTCGTAACCTCTTTGTAAAACCTGACTTTGTCTCTGCTGGCGAAAAAACTTTCGGTGACTTGGTGACTGATAAGATGGCTACTTACGGTGATGAATGGAAGAACGTAAACTTTGCTGATGGTCAAGATGGACTCTTCAACGCCGATAAAGCCAAAGCTGAATTTGCGAAAGCCAAAACAGCATTGGAAGCAGAAGGTGTAAAATTCCCTATCCATTTGGATGTTCCAGTAGACCAAACAGCTAAAAACTATATCGCACGTATTCAATCCTTCAAACAATCCGTTGAAACAGTGCTTGGTGAAGGCAATGTCGTCATCGATATCCAACAAGTTTCTAAAGATGAGTTTACTAATATTACCTACTATGCGGCGAATGCAGCAGCAGAAGATTGGGATCTCTCAGGAGCAGTTGCATGGAACCCAGACTATGAAGATCCGTCAACTTACCTTGATATCTTGAAAACAACGAATGCTGAACAAACAAAAACATACATGGGTTACGAAGGTGCAGATAACGCTGCGGCGGCTCAAGTTGGTTTGAAAGAATACGATAAACTAGTTGATGAAGCTGCTAAAGAAACAAGCGATTTGAATGTTCGTTATGAAAAATACGCGGCGGCTCAAGCTTGGTTGACAGATAGCTCACTCTTCTTGCCAGCTATGTCATCAAGTGGTGCTGCACCATTCATTTCTCGTGTTGTACCATTCACAGCATCATACAGCCAGTCTGGAGATAAGGGCTCAGATGTATACTTCAAGTATATTCAGTTACAAGACAAGGTTGTAACCAAGGCTGACTATGAACAAGCTCGTGAGAAATGGCTCAAAGAGAAAAAAGAATCAAACGAAAAAGTTCAAAAAGAATTGGCTAATCACGTTAAATAAATAACTCTCAAGAGAACTTTCTCTCCATGAGGAGAAGGTTCTTTTGGGATTTTAAAAGGAAACGATATGAAGAAATATATTTTTATGCGTGTATTGCGTTCATTGGTGTCTATCTTCTTGGTGACAACCTTGACCTACACGATTATCTATACGATGGTTCCTCGAAAACTGATTTTCAAGCAGGATACCAACTATAACAAAATTGCAACGACGCCAGATAAGCGGGATAATTATGAAAATACCGTTTATGAACGGATGGGCTATATCGAGTACTACGATACCAAAGAGTTGCAAGAAAAAGCGAGCACAATGGACTCATCTGTAACAGTGGATGCCAATGATACAAATAAGGCAATCTACGAAAAATACATCAACCAACTCGGTAATGGTTGGACACTCGGTGTATTCTCAGAAAGTGGTCAATTCTACGCTACGCGTGAAATTCCAATTTTTGAACGTGTTTTCAAATTTTACTCGAACTTGCTCGACATTGATCATACAAACAAGATTCAAGATCCTGAAAATCCAAACTTGGAACGTTATCTTCGTTTTGAAAATGACCCTGCTATCGGTTGGTCATTAGTTGGTTCAGGTACAAAACATAAATATCTTTTGTATTTCAATAATCAATTTCCATTTGTACACCAAAACTTTGTGAACATTAACTTGGGAGACTCTTACCCAACTTATGCAAACACACCAGTGCTTCAAGTTATCACACAGGGTCAGGGACAAACCAAGACATCAGAAGTTCAATTCCCTACGGGTAAAAAGACTTCCTCTGTAGATATTTACTCTCGTACCTACAAGTCACCAAGTCAAGCAGATGCGCGTGAGGTAGCTAACTATGGTAAAGACGATCCATATACAGCTACAGAAAGCAATTATCAATATCCATCAATGATTGCAAGCTCGGCTGTTGCTGGTTTGATCGGTTTGATTATTTCTTATGCTATCGCAATTCCTCTTGGATCTGCTATGGCTCGCCACAAGAATACTTGGATTGATAGCTTCTCGACAGGTGCCCTTACCTTCTTGCTTGCCCTTCCAACGATCGCTTTGGTTTACATCGTGCGCTTGATTGGATCATCTATTGGTCTGCCAGACTCATTCCCTATCTTGGGGGCTGGGGATTGGCGTTCTTATGTCTTGCCAGCAGTTATTCTAGGTTTGTTGGGTGCGCCAAGTACAGCTATCTGGATCCGTCGTTACATGATCGACTTGCAATCTCAGGACTTTGTACGTTTTGCTCGTGCAAAAGGACTGTCTGAAAAAGAAATTTCAAATAAACACATCTTTAAAAATGCCATGGTTCCTTTGGTTTCAGGTATTCCTGGTGCCGTAATCGGGGTTATTGGTGGTGCAACATTGACAGAAACAGTCTTCGCCTTCCCAGGTATGGGTAAAATGTTGATTGACTCTGTAAAAGCATCAAATAACTCAATGGTTGTTGGTCTTGTCTTCATCTTCACATGTATTTCTATCTTCTCACTCTTTGTAGGAGATATCTGGATGACCATGCTTGACCCACGTATTAAATTGACAGAGAAAGGAGGCAAATAATGTCAACAATCGGTAAAGAAAAATTTCAGTTCGTAAAACGTGACGATTTTGCCTCTGAAACAATTGATGCTCCTGCCTATTCATACTGGGGTTCTGTATTTAGACAGTTTCTAAAGAAAAAATCAACAGTCGTTATGTTGGGGATTTTGGTTGCCATTATCTTGATGAGCTTTATTTACCCAATGTTCTCAAACTTTGACTTCAACGATGTAAGTAAGGTCAATGACTTCTCTGCTCGTTTTATCAAGCCCAATGCTGAACATTGGTTTGGTACAGATAGCAATGGTAAATCCTTGTTTGACGGGGTTTGGTTTGGGGCGCGTAACTCTATCCTCATTTCTGTCATTGCCACTTTTATCAACCTTGTGATTGGGGTTATTGTTGGTGGAATTTGGGGAATTTCAAAATCCGTTGACCGCGTCATGATGGAAGTTTATAACATTATTTCAAACATTCCATCTCTCTTGATTGTCATTGTCTTGACTTACTCGATTGGTGCTGGTTTCTGGAATTTGATTTTTGCCATGAGTGTCACAACTTGGATTGGGATTGCTTATATGATTCGTATCCAAATCATGCGTTACCGTGACTTGGAATACAACCTTGCTTCTCAAACACTTGGAACGCCAACCTTTAAAATCATCGTTAAAAACATCATGCCACAATTGGTATCCGTTATTGTTTCTACGATGACCTTGATGTTGCCAAGCTTCATCTCTTATGAAGCCTTCCTTTCCTTCTTTGGATTGGGATTGCCTGTAACAGTGCCAAGTTTGGGACGTTTGATCTCAGATTACTCACAAAACGTTACGACCAACGCTTACTTATTCTGGATTCCCTTGACAACCTTAATCTTGGTATCCCTATCTCTTTTCGTTGTTGGTCAAAACCTAGCGGACGCTAGTGATCCACGTACACATAGATAGGAGTAGACATGACAAAAGAAAGTAATGTAATTTTGACTGCTCGTGATATTGTCGTGGAATTTGACGTTCGTGACAAAGTTCTGACGGCTATCCGAGGAGTGTCTCTAGACCTGATTGAAGGGGAAGTTCTTGCCTTGGTAGGTGAGTCAGGTTCTGGTAAATCTGTTTTAACAAAAACCTTTACAGGGATGTTAGAAGACAATGGACGTATTGCCCAAGGAAGCATCGACTATCGTGGACAAGACTTGACTGCTCTTACTTCTAACAAGGAATGGGAGAAGATTCGTGGTGCTAAAATTGCGACCATCTTCCAGGACCCAATGACAAGTTTGGACCCAATCAATACAATCGGTAGCCAAATCACAGAAGTTATCGTTAAACACCAAGGGAAAACAGCTAAGGAAGCCAAAGAGATGGCAATCGACTATATGAACAAGGTCGGAATTCCAGACGCTGAAAAACGTTTTGACGAGTATCCTTTCCAATATTCTGGAGGAATGCGCCAACGTATCGTTATTGCGATTGCCCTTGCGTGTCGTCCAGATATCTTGATCTGTGACGAGCCAACAACGGCCCTTGACGTAACCATTCAAGCGCAAATCATTGATTTGCTTAAAACCTTGCAAAATGAGTACCACTTTACTATTATCTTTATCACCCATGACCTTGGTGTGGTAGCAAGTATTGCCGATAAGGTAGCGGTTATGTATGCTGGGGAAATTGTAGAGTACGGTACTGTTGAGGAAGTCTTCTACGATCCACGTCATCCATATACTTGGAGTCTCTTGTCTAGCTTGCCTCAGCTCGCTGATGACAAAGGGGAATTGTACTCTATCCCAGGAACACCACCGTCTCTTTATACTGAGTTGAAAGGTGATGCTTTTGCCCTTCGTTCAGATTATGCGATGCAAATTGATTTTGAAGAGAAGGCACCTAAGTTTTCAGTCACTGATACCCACTGGGCTAAGACTTGGTTGCTTCATGAGAATGCTCCTAAAGTTGAAAAACCTGGAGTCATTGCAGATTTGCATGACAAGATTCGTGATAAAATGGGCTTTGCTCATCTAGAAGACTAGGAGGAAGGAAATGTCTGAAAAATTAGTAGAAATTAAAGATTTAGAAATTTCCTTCGGTGAAGGAAGTAAGAAGTTTGTTGCGGTTAAAAACGCTAACTTCTTTATCAACAAGGGAGAAACTTTCTCTCTTGTAGGTGAGTCTGGTAGTGGGAAAACAACCATTGGTCGTGCCATTATTGGTTTGAATAATACCAGTAAAGGGGAGATTATCTTTGATGGCCAGAAAATTAATGGGAAAAAATCTCACAAGGAATCCTCAGACTTGATTCGTCGTATCCAGATGATTTTCCAGGACCCTGCAGCCAGCTTGAATGAGCGTGCGACAGTTGACTATATCATCTCTGAAGGTCTTTACAACTACCACTTGTTCAAAGACGAAGAAGATCGAAAAGAAAAAGTTCAAAAGATGATTCATGAAGTTGGACTTTTGAAAGAACACTTGACCCGTTATCCACACGAGTTTTCTGGTGGTCAACGTCAGCGTATCGGGATTGCCCGTGCCCTTGTGATGGAACCTGATTTTGTTATTGCAGATGAGCCAATTTCAGCCTTGGACGTATCAGTGCGTGCGCAAGTCTTGAACTTGCTCAAGAAGTTCCAAAAAGAGTTGGGCTTGACCTATCTCTTTATCGCGCATGACTTGTCAGTTGTTCGCTTTATCTCAGACCGTATCGCGGTTATCTATAAGGGAGTTATCGTCGAAGTGGCGGAGACAGAGGAGTTGTTTAACAATCCTGTCCACCCATACACTCAGGCGCTTCTATCTGCTGTACCGATTCCAGATCCAATCTTGGAACGCAAGAAGGTCTTGAAAGTTTACGATCCTGAGCAACATGACTATGAGACAGACAAGCCATCTATGGTAGAAATTCGTCCAGGTCACTATGTTTGGGCTAACCAAGCGGAAGTTGCTCGATACAAAGAAGCTCTTAAAAAATAAACCGATTAGGAGAGGACCAAATGGTCTTCTCATTTTTAATAGAAAAATCCCCTTTTACGAGCTTGTAAAAGGGGAATTGTATTGTAATTAACGTTTAGACCAAGTGCGTTTCATAAAGAGTAGTAAAATTGGGTAAATCTCTAAGCGGCCTGCAATCATTGCAAAGGAGAGCAGGATTTTAGAGATGGGACTAAAGATGGCAAAACTAGAGGTTGTACCTAGAATAGGTCCGATATTGTTAAAACAGCTGAAGACAGCACTGATCACGACTAGAAAATCATTGCTATCAAGACTGACGATAAAGATGAGAGAGAGTATAATCATCACGTAGATGGCAAAATATTTAAGAATCTTGTGCTGGGTATCCTTGTCAATCACAGTTTTGTTGACATGTAGAGTCAAGACACGGTGAGGGGATAAGATGGACAAAATCTGATTTTTAGCAATTTTTGAGAGGATGAGTCCTCTGATCACTTTGAGACCACCTGCAGTTGAGCCAGCCGATCCACCGATTCCCATGAGGAAGAGGAGGATAAACTGGGAGAAGAGAGGCCAGTTGGTAATATCTCCGTAACCAAAACCTGTTGTCGTGATGATATTGGAAACCTGGAAGAAGGCCATTTCAACACTCTTAGAGACACCTTGGTAGAGGTGGAGGGTGTTGAGGGTAATCAAGCCTGTAGACACTAGGACAATAATCACATAAGCCCGCAGTTCTTCATCTCCAAAGAAAGCCTTAACTCGGCGGAGCATGAGGTAGTAGTAGAGATTGAAGTTAACCCCAAAAACCAGAACACCGATACTAACTAGATAGGTGATGAGTGAGCTACCGTAGTGGGCAATTCCGTCGTTATAGACGGTAAAGCCCCCAGTTCCTGCTGTTCCCATAGCGATGACAAAACTATCATAGAGAGGCATGCCTGCTAGATAGTAGATGACCACAAAAAGGGAGAAGAGAGCTAGATAAAGCAGATAGAGGATCTGGGCAGTGTTTTTTAGCTTGGATACGACCTTGCCAAAGACAGGTCCAGGAACCTCAGCCTTCATCACCTCTAAGTGACTATTTTTGGCATTATCCATAATGGCAAGTGCAAAGACGAGCACCCCCATCCCTCCAATCAAGTGGGTAAAACTTCGCCAGAAGAGGAGGGAGCGACTGAGAACGGAAACATCGTTCAGAATAGTTGCTCCTGTAGTTGTAAAACCAGAACTGATTTCAAAGAAGGCATCGATGATACTTGGGATTTGTCCTGAAAAGACAAAGGGTAAGCCACCAAAGAAAGACCAGAGAATCCAACAGAGGGCAACAATTAAGACCCCTTCCTTGGCATAAATCCGTTGATTTTTCGGTTTCCGTAAAACTCCTAGACCACCGAGAAGGACTAAAATTCCAATCGTAGAAAAGAGAGCGATAAATACTTGGCTGGATTCTTGGTAATAGGTTGCTACACCAACAGGTACTAGAAGGAGAACAGCCTCAATCAAGAGAAGTTTTGAGAGGAGGTAACGAATCATACTTTTATTCATTTTTTACCTCTCAATCAAATCATAAATCTTGGTGATGTTTGGCAATAAGGTCGTCACGAGTAACTTGTCTCCCACCTCAAGCATATCCTCTCCAGTAGGGAAGATTGTTTTTCCTTTTCGGATAATGGCTGCGATGAGAACCCCTTTTTTCAATTTCAACTGTGATAGAGGCTTGGCAGTCATTTTATTGGCTTCTTTGATATGGAATTGCAGGGTTTCAATTTGGCCATTTGCAAGATGGTGCATGGCTTGAAGGTCTGAGTATTGGGCGTTTACCCGACCACGGATAAAGTGCATAATGGTATCCACTGCGATGATTTTGGGTGTGATGATACTTGAAAAATCAGGTGCATGGATAATTTCTAGGAGGCTAGTCCGGTTGACCTTGGTGATATTTTTCTGGACGCCAACACGGTCAAGGAACATGGAGGTGATGATGTTTTCCTCATCAACCCCAGTTAAGGTTGCGACTGCATCATAGCTAGGGGCACTTTCTTCTAGTAAGATATCTTTTGCAGTTCCATCTCCCTGAACAATATAGAGATTAGGGAATTTTTCACTAAAGAAACGAGCTCTTTCAGGATTGATCTCGATAACCTTGGTATCGATGCGACTGTCTTTCAAAATGCCAAGTAGATAATAAGCGATTTTTCCAGCTCCAACGATAAGCAAGCTTTTCACTGCACGTGATTTGAAATAGTTGTGGAAAAGCATCATATCTACACGATTTCCTGTAACAAAAATCCGATCCTTGTCCTGGATAGTAACATCACCACTTGGAATCATGAGTTGATGGTCTCTTTCCATAGCACAGACAATGATGTTGCCAAATTTTTTACGGAAGTCTGAGATTGGCATTTGACAAAGACCACTAGAATCTTTGATAACAAACTCCATCAGGCTGACCCGACCTCCAGCAAATCGTTCGACAGAGAGGGCGTTAGGGAAATCGATGATATTTGAGATGGCACGGGCTGCTAGGAGTTCTGGATTAACGATAAGTGAAAATCCAAGAATATTTTTCTCTTTAAAATAGGCATTGGAGTACTCAGGATTTCGCACTCGAACGATGGTTTCTTTAGCGCCCATTTTTTTAGCAAGTACCGCTGAAATCATATTCACTTCATCATATTCAGTTAGAGCGATAAAGATATCACACTCTTGGACGCCGGCTTGCTCCAAGATGGCAAAGTCAGCACCATTTCCAAGGAGGCCCATGATATCAAAGCGACTGACAATATGATTGAGGACGGCCTCATCTTGTTCGATGAGGACAACGTCATGGTTTTCTGCAACCAGTGAACGACAGAGGGCAGAACCGACTTTCCCTCCACCAACAAGGACAATTTTCATATAAAAAACCTACTTTTTCATGATGTAACTATCATACCCTTTTTTAGCAAAAAATGCACTTGCCAAGCCGATTTTTGAAGGAAGAAAGAGCCTTTTCAAGTTTTTGAAGATAAATATGCTTATCCTCTATAAAATATCTCTGATTTGAAGTGATTTTACTCTTTTACTATCCCTTTTCAGAAATAGAATGACCAAGCATGAAATTCTCATCAAAAAAAGTAAAAAAATCAAGTCGTTTCTATTGACATTGATTCTGAAAGTGTTATACTAAGAAAGTAGTTTCGCTGATTTACTTCAAACCTGTTGTGAGGTAAGTTAACGATGCCTTAACCACGCTGTTTGCTGAGCTTGACTCCGGGCAGTGTGGCTATTTTTTTGCAATGATAAAAGGAAGCCAATTATGACAAATCACATTGTTTTATTTGAACCTCAGATTCCACAAAATACTGGCAACATCGCGCGTACTTGCGCTGCCACCAATTCTCCCCTCCACATCATCAAACCGATGGGCTTTCCTATTGATGACCGCAAAATGAAGCGAGCTGGTTTGGATTACTGGGATAAGTTAGAGATTCATTTTTATGATAATTTGGCAGACTTTATGTCTCAGATGAAAGGGCAAGTCTACCTGATTTCGAAATTTGCAGAAAAAGTCTATTCTGAAGCAGATTTGGCAAGTAGTGGGGATCGGTATTTTCTCTTTGGGCGTGAAGATAAGGGCTTACCAGAGGATTTTATGCGCGAACATCCCGAAAAGGCTCTCCGTATTCCTATGAATGATGATCATGTTCGTAGTCTCAATGTTTCAAATACGGTCTGCATGATTGTCTATGAGGCTCTTCGTCAGCAGAACTTTGCAGGTCTTGAGCTTGTTCACACCTATGAAGCAGATAAACTGAAATAAACAAAATGCTTGCACTTGCAAGCGTTTTTTGTTATGATTAGAGGGTCTTCAGGGCTGGGTGAAATTCCCGACCGGCGGTGACTTTAACTAGGAAATGATCTTTTCCTTTTATACTTTGTTGACAAGCTTTGCCTAACCAAAAGTTATGCCTACAGCTTGTCGCCTAGTCTAAAAGAAAAATCTCTATTTCCTTCCCTTAAAGAAGTCCGCGAGCGCAAGCTGATGTGGTGCGATTCCACAACCGACAGTATAGTCTGGATGGGAGAAGACGAAAGAATAGCCTTGTCTGTTCTGATGGGTTTATAGATAAATTGCAACCGCTTGCTCAAAAGAGCGAGAGGGAACTTTTGGGATATAAAAAGTGAGAATAGATAGAGGGATCCTTTCCAACTTCTTCTGATTTTATAGAAAATTGGAGGAACCTGTTATGACAAACACACGTCGAATTTCGACCATTGCGATTTTATCAGCCATTTCATTTGTGCTGATGTACTTTGACTTTCCGCTCTTGCCAGCGGCAACCTTCCTCAAGATCGAGTTTAGTATCTTGCCAGTCCTTGTGGGCTTGGTGGTGATGGATTTGCCAGCTGCTCTAGGCATTCTCTTGATGCGCTCACTCTTGAAATTGCTTCTGAATAGCCAAGGAGTGAACACCTACATTGGTTTGCCAATGAATATCATAGCTTTGGGAGTTTTTGTTATCGCCTTTGGTTGGATTTGGAAAAAGGAACGCAGCACCCTTCGTTTCCTACTAGCATCTCTAGCGGGAACCATCGGATTGACTACGGCTATGTTGGTTCTCAACTATGTCTATGCGGTTCCTTTGTACGCGCAGTTTGCCAACTTTGATATTGGAAAAATTTTGGGACTTTCTAACTACTTGATAACCATGGTTTTACCTTTTAACCTGATTGAAGGTTTAATCTTTGCCGTTTCATTCTGGTTGTTATACGTCCTCTTGAAACCAACCTTAAAACATTATGAGAGATAAACAAACATTTTTAATGAAGGGCAGTTTTGCCCTTTTACTTTTCGTCCTTCTTGGCTATATGGTTAAATTTTACCCTCAAACGCTGGTCGGTTTTGATCAACCGATTCAGACAGCTCTTCGTGGGGACTTGCCAAATTATTTGACAGTTCTATTCCGTGCGCTTACGCATTTGATTGATATCCCAGTAATCATTACCTGGGTTGCCATCGCAGCCTTTATCTTTTATCGTAAGCAGTGGAAGATAGAAAGCTACTTCATGGCGGGTAATCTAGCCTTAGCCGGTCTCTTAATTGTGACCTTTAAAAATATCTACCAGCGCCCACGGCCAGCTATTTTACACTTGGTAGAGGAGAAGGGATTTTCTTTTCCAAGTGGGCATTCTCTGGCAGTGACGCTGATGGTAGGTACTCTGATTGTCATTCTCAGTCAGCGGATTAAAGATCCGGTTTGGAGAAAAATCGTACAAATCGTCCTTGGGATCTACCTAGTCAGTGTGCTGGTATCAAGAGTCTATCTGGGGGTTCACTATCCATCTGATGTTCTTGCTAGTTTCTGTGTGGGTTTGGGAGTCCTGTTTATCGAGTTTCCCTTCTATGACAAGCTTCGCTTCCAATGGCGATTTAAAGGCAAGCAGAAGTGAGATAGGTCTTGCAAGAATGGTAAAAATCTGATAAACTAAGTAGTAATTGAATAGAAATCTGCAAGACTAGTAACTCAAGGGAAGTATATCAGGGAGGAGAGCCATGACTGTAAGCTCTCTATATGAAAGCTGAGTGAATTCACTTGCGCATGGATTTAGAAATGAAGGTCTGACTTGTCAGATGAAACGGATGGTACCGCGTGTCAACGCTCCGAGTGGAGTTTTTGGCATGTGGTTTTCTTTTTATCTACGAGCGACTGAGCGACTGATGGAGGAATTATGTCAACTATTGAAGAACAATTAAAAGCGCTTCGTGAAGAAACGCTGGCTAGCTTGAAGCAGATTACTGCTGAAAATGAAAAAGAGATGCAAGACTTGCGTGTCTCTGTCCTTGGTAAAAAAGGGTCGCTTACTGAAATCCTTAAAGGGATGAAGGATGTATCGGCTGAAATGCGCCCTGTTATCGGGAAACACGTCAATGAAGCTCGCGATGTCTTGACAGCTGCTTTTGAAGAAACAGCGAAACTCTTGGAAGAAAAGAAAGTTGCAGCTCAACTGGCTAGTGAGAGCATCGATGTGACACTTCCAGGTCGTCCTTTTGCGGTTGGTCACCGTCATGTTCTTACACAAACCAGTGAAGAAATCGAAGATATTTTCATCGGGATGGGGTACCAAGTCGTGGATGGTTTTGAAGTGGAGCAAGACTACTACAACTTCGAACGTATGAACCTTCCGAAAGATCACCCAGCCCGTGATATGCAGGATACTTTCTACATCACAGAAGAGATTTTACTCCGTACCCACACGTCTCCAGTTCAGGCGCGTGCTATGGATGCTCATGATTTTTCAAAAGGTCCTTTGAAAATGATCTCACCGGGGCGCGTGTTCCGTCGTGACACAGACGATGCAACCCACAGTCATCAATTCCACCAAATCGAAGGATTGGTTGTTGGGAAAAACATCTCCATGGCAGATCTTCAGGGAACTCTTCAATTGATTGTGCAAAAAATGTTTGGGGAAGAGCGCCAGATCCGTCTGCGTCCATCTTATTTCCCATTCACAGAGCCATCTGTTGAGGTGGATGTTTCCTGCTTCAAGTGTGGTGGAGAAGGCTGTAACGTATGTAAAAAAACAGGTTGGATCGAGATTATGGGTGCCGGTATGGTTCACCCACGTGTCCTTGAAATGAGTGGAATCGATGCGACTGTCTACTCTGGATTTGCCTTTGGTCTTGGACAAGAGCGTGTAGCCATGCTTCGTTACGGGATCAACGATATCCGTGGATTCTATCAAGGAGATGTCCGCTTCTCAGAACAGTTTAAATAATGATTAGAAAAGTAGAAAAGGCAGATATTGGGGTGTTGTCCAAAATTGCCAAACAAACCTTTCGTGAAACATTTGCTCATGATAATACGGAAGAGCAGTTACAGGAATACTTTGAAGAGACTTATAGTCTGAGAGTTTTGTCAACTGAGTTGGAAAATCCAGATTCCGAAACCTATTTCATTATGCATGAAGAGGAGATAGCTGGTTTTCTCAAAGTCAACTGGGGAAATGCTCAAACTGAGAGAGAATTAGAGAACGCTTTTGAAATTCAACGCCTCTATGTGCTACAAAAATTCCAAGGATTTGGACTAGGTAAGCAACTGTTTGAATTCGCTCTTGAACTTGCTACCAAAAATAGTTTTTCCTGGGCTTGGTTAGGTGTTTGGGAGCATAATACAAAAGCTCAAGCGTTTTATAACCGATATGGTTTTGAAAAATTTAGCCAACATAGTTTTATGGTTGGTCAAAAAGTAGATACAGATTGGTTACTGAAAAAGAAATTAAGGTAAGAAGAGAATTCTTCTATTGAAATGATAGGAAAGGAAAAGAACTAGAGTGGCAACTGTCATTCTGGAGAACTAAATTATGCTTGTATCTTATAAATGGTTAAAAGAATTGGTGGACATTGATGTGCCATCACAAGAGTTGGCTGAAAAAATGTCAACTACAGGGATTGAGGTAGAGGGTGTCGAATCACCAGCTGCCGGTCTCTCAAAAATTGTCGTCGGTGAGGTCTTGTCTTGCGAAGATGTGCCAGAAACGCACCTTCATGTTTGTCAGGTTAATGTGGGCGAAGAAGAGGCTCGTCAAATCGTCTGTGGAGCACCAAATGTGCGTGCAGGCATCAAGGTCATGGTGGCACTTCCAGGAGCTCGTATCGCTGACAACTACAAGATCAAAAAAGGAAAAATCCGTGGCTTGGAGTCACTTGGGATGATCTGTTCACTTGGTGAATTGGGAATTTCTGACTCAGTTGTACCAAAGGAATTCGCAGATGGTATTCAAATCTTGCCTCAAGATGCTGTTCCTGGGGATGAAGTCTTTTCTTACTTAGACTTGGACGATGAAATCATCGAACTTTCTATCACACCAAACCGTGCAGATGCTCTATCTATGCGTGGAGTAGCGCACGAAGTGGCAGCTATCTATGACAAGGCAGTCAACTTTAAAAAATTCAGTTTAACAGAAACAGACCAAGCTGCAGCAGATGCTCTTTCTGTCAGCATTGACACAGACAAGGCACCTTACTATGCTGCCCGTATCTTGGATAATGTGACCATTGCACCAAGTCCACAATGGTTGCAAAACCTCCTTATGAACGAAGGCATCCGTCCAATCAATAACGTAGTTGACGTGACCAACTACATCCTGCTCTACTTTGGTCAACCTATGCATGCCTTTGACTTGGATACCTTTGAAGGAAGCGAGATTCGTGTGCGTGAAGCGCGTGCTGGTGAAAAATTGGTGACCTTGGACGGTGAAGAACGTGACTTGGAAACAAATGACATAGTCATCACTGTCGCAGACAAGCTAGTAGCCCTTGCAGGTGTCATGGGTGGTCAAGCAACAGAAATCTCTGAAAATTCTAGTCGCGTTGTCCTTGAAGCTGCTGTTTTCAATGGCAAATCGATTCGTAAGACTAGTGGTCGTCTGAACCTTCGTTCTGAGTCGTCTTCTCGCTTTGAAAAAGGCATCAATGTGGCAACTGTTAATGAAGCCCTTGATGCGGCAGCTAGCATGATTGCTGATCTTGCAGGTGCGACGGTGCGTAAGGGCATCGTTTCAGCAGGCCAGCTTGATACTTCAGATGTGGAAGTTTCTTCGACTCTTGCTGATGTTAACCGTGTCCTTGGTACGGAGCTTTCATACACTGATGTCGAAGATGTCTTCCGTCGTCTTGGCTTTGGCCTTTCTGGCAATGCAGAATCATTTACAGTCAGCGTACCCCGTCGTCGTTGGGATATCACCATCGAAGCTGACCTCTTTGAAGAAATCGCTCGTATCTATGGTTACGATCGTTTGCCAACTAGTCTTCCAAAAGATGACGGTACAGCTGGTGAATTGACTGCGACACAAAAACTTCGCCGTCAAGTTCGTACCATCGCCGAAGGAGCAGGATTGACAGAAATCATCACCTACGCTCTAACAACGCCTGAAAAAGCGGTTGAGTTCACAGCTCAACCAAGCAAGCTGACAGAACTCATGTGGCCAATGACAGTGGACCGTTCCGTTCTCCGTCAAAATATGGTCTCAGGTATCCTTGATACGGTGGCCTACAACGTGGCTCGTAAGAACAAAAACTTGGCTCTTTATGAGATTGGAAAAGTCTTTGAACAAACAGGTAATCCAAAAGAAGAACTTCCAAATGAAATCAACAGCTTTTCCTTTGCATTGACAGGCTTGGTTGCTGAAAAAGATTTCCAAACGGCAGCAGTCCCAGTTGATTTCTTCTATGCTAAGGGAATCCTTGAAGAGCTCTTTACTCGCTTGGGACTAGAAGTGACCTATACAGCTACAGCTGAGATTGCAAGTCTCCACCCAGGACGTACAGCCGTGATTTCACTCGGTGACCAAGTTCTTGGTTTCCTTGGTCAAGTGCATCCGGTCACTGCCAAGGCTTATGATATTCCAGAAACGTATGTAGCGGAGCTCAATCTTTCAGCCATCGAAGCTGCCCTTCAACCAGCTGCTCCATTTGTGGAAATCACCAAATTCCCAGCAGTCAGTCGTGACGTGGCCCTACTCCTCAAGGCAGAAGTGACTCACCAAGAAGTTGTAGATGCTATCCAAGCTGCAGGCGTGAAACGTTTGACAGATATCAAACTCTTTGACGTCTTCTCAGGTGAAAAACTGGGACTTGGAATGAAGTCAATGGCCTATAGCTTGACCTTCCAAAATCCAGAAGATAGCTTAACGGACGAAGAAGTCGCACGCTACATGGAAAAAATCCAAGCATCACTCGAAGAAAAAGTGAATGCAGAAGTACGTTAACTCATCAATCCATCCTTCGGGGTGGATTTTTTGCTTTTCAAAATGACAATTCAGGATCAAAAATGGACAATTGAGGAGTAAGAGCATCTGTATGCACTTTAATGGGCTATAATTGTTCTATCACTTGGGTACTCAAAATCCTTAGAGAGTTTGGTTTTTAAGGAAGGATGAACAAGATAAAAATGTACATAAATCCTTGTAAAGGCTATCAAAAAGGAGTATAATAAGTGCAACATATTTCGGAGGTGGAAAATGCTAGAAGTAAGAAATCTAGAGAAAAGTTTCGGTTCCAAGCAAGTCTTGTTTGGTGTCGATTTTCAGGCAAGTCCAGGACGAATTTTGGGACTGGTCGGGAAAAATGGTGCTGGGAAAACAACGATTTTCCACAGTATGTTGAAATTTTTGGACTATCAAGGAGAAATCAGTCTGGATGGGCAGGAGATTCGTCAGGAGACCTACGCTCGGATTGGCTATCTGCCTGAGGAACGAAGTCTCATGCCTAAGTTGACAGTCCTTGAGCAAGTTCGCTACTTGGCTACTCTAAAGGGCATGGATGCTAAGGAGGTCAAGGAAAAACTCCCTCAATGGATGGAAAAATTGGAAGTGAAGGGCAAATTGACCGACAAAATCAAGAGCCTCTCCAAAGGGAATCAGCAGAAAATCCAGTTGATTATTACCCTGATCCATGAACCAGACTTGATTATCCTGGATGAGCCTTTTAGTGGTTTGGATCCAGTCAATACCGAGTTGCTCAAACAGGTCATCTTGAAAGAGAAAGAGCGCGGTGCAATCATTATCTTTTCTGACCATGTCATGACCAACGTCGAGGAACTTTGTGATGATATTCTGATGATTCGTGATGGGCGTGTGGTCTTACATGGACCAGTCCAAGAGGTTCGCAATCAATACGGGAAAACACGTCTCTTTGTTTCAAGTGAACGAAGCAAGGAAGAACTGGAAAAACTTCCTCATGTCAAACAGGTGAGCTTGACCAAGCAAGGCAGTTGGAAATTGATCCTCGATGATGAGAGTGCTGGAAGGGAACTCTTCCCAATCCTGACTCAAGGTCAATATATTGCGACCTTTGACCAACAAGCTCCAACAATCGATGAAATCTTTAAACTAGAATCAGGGGTGGAAGTATGAAAAATATGTGGGTTGTAATGAAGGAAACCTATCTTCGGCATGTCAAGTCGTGGAGTTTCTTCTTTATGGTGATTTCGCCGTTCCTATTTTTAGCCTTATCTGTAGGAATTGGCTATCTACAAAATTCTTCGATGGCTAAAAATAGCAAGATAGCAGTAGTAACAACAGTGCCATCTGTAGCTGAAGGACTCAAGGGTACCAATGGGATTAACTTTGACTATACAGATGAGGCCAGTGCTCAGCAGGCTGTCAAGGATGAGAAAATCAAGGGTTACCTAACCGTCGACCAAGAGGACAGCGTCATCAAGGCCGTCTATCATGGTGAAACCTCTCTTGAAAGTGGCATCAAGCTGGCTGTAACCAATAAGCTAAATGAACTGCAATACCAACTCAATCGTTCGGCAGCCAATTTGTCTCAAGAACAGGAAAAACGCCTGAGTCAAACCGTTGACTTTACTGAGAAGATTGATGAATCCAAGGAGAATAAAAAAATTGTTCAAACCATTGCGGCCGCGGGCCTTGGTTTCTTCCTTTATATGATTTTGATTACCTATGCTAGTGTCACTGCTCAGGAAGTGGCTAGCGAGAAAGGAACCAAAATCATGGAAGTGGTCTTTTCTAGTATCCGAGCTAGTCATTATTTCTACGCTCGCATGCTGGCTCTGCTTCTTGTGATTTTGACCCATATTGGGATTTACGTCGTGGGTGGGCTTGCTGCCATTCTGCTCTTTAAAGATATCCCTATCTTGGCACAATCTGGTATTTTAAACCACTTGGGAGAGGCCTTCTCGCTCAATACTTTATTGTTTGTCTTGGTTAGTCTCTTTATGTACGTTGTTTTAGCAGCTTTCCTAGGATCCATGGTTTCTCGCCCTGAGGACTCAGGAAAGGCCTTGTCTCCATTGATGATCTTGATTATAGCAGGATTTGTCGGTGTGACCTCTCTAGGTGCTGCTGGGGATAATTTAGTTCTGAAAATTGGTTCCTACATTCCTTTCATTTCGACTTTCTTTATGCCATTTAGAGCTATAAATGGGTATGCAAGTGGTCTAGAAGCTTGGATTTCACTTGCTATAACGGTTGTTTTTGCAGTCACTGCAACTGCCTTTATCGGACGCATGTATGCTAGTCTAGTCCTTCAAACGGATGATTTGGGAATCTGGAAAACCTTTAAACGT
The DNA here is from genome assembly GCF_013276505.1 of Streptococcus sp. 5905. Classification (NCBI taxonomy): domain Bacteria; kingdom Bacillati; phylum Bacillota; class Bacilli; order Lactobacillales; family Streptococcaceae; genus Streptococcus; species Streptococcus sp. 5905. Next base: position 80,255 of record NZ_VMLC01000003.1, on the reverse strand, counting down.
GCCTTAGCTTATAAATAGGAGAGCCTCGCAAAAGCGAGGTTTTTCTAGATGTTAAACACCGAAATCGGTAAAAATATTTTTCATATCTATTGACTTTTAGTAGTAAAATTTGGTATGATAGTAGACGGTATTGTTTACCCCATTTGTAAGGCCCCGGAACCTTTCAAATACCCCGCGGACCGGAACATCCGCCTTGTAAACAAAAACGATATTCATATAGGAGAAATCATGAACAAAACTACATTCATGGCTAAACCAGGCCAAGTAGAACGCAAATGGTACGTTGTTGACGCAACTGATGTACCTCTTGGACGCCTTTCAGCAGTTGTTGCTAGCGTACTTCGCGGAAAAAACAAACCAACATTCACACCACACACTGATACAGGTGACTTCGTAATCGTTATCAATGCTGAAAAAGTTAAATTGACTGGTAAAAAAGCAACTGATAAGATCTACTACACTCACTCAAACCACCCAGGTGGATTGAAACAAATCTCTGCTGGTGAACTTCGTTCTAAAAATGCAGTACGTTTGATCGAAAAATCAGTTAAAGGTATGCTTCCACACAATACTCTTGGTCGCGCTCAAGGTATGAAATTGAAAGTATTCGTTGGATCTGAGCACACTCACGCTGCACAACAACCAGAAGTTCTTGATATTTCAGGACTTATCTAAGGAAAGGAACAATAAAGTATGTCACAAGCACAATATGCAGGTACTGGACGTCGTAAAAACGCTGTTGCACGCGTTCGCCTTGTTCCAGGAACTGGTAAAATCACTGTTAACAAAAAAGATGTTGAAGAGTACATCCCACACGCTGACCTTCGTCTCGTTATCAACCAACCATTCGCGGTTACTTCAACTGTAGGTTCATACGACGTTTTCGTTAACGTTGTAGGTGGTGGATACGCTGGTCAATCAGGAGCTATCCGTCACGGTATCGCTCGTGCCCTTCTTCAAGTAGACCCAGACTTCCGCGATTCATTGAAACGCGCAGGACTTCTTACACGTGACTCACGTAAAGTTGAACGTAAGAAACCAGGTCTTAAGAAAGCTCGTAAAGCATCACAATTTAGTAAACGTTAATTCGAGAGAATTACTATACTTACAAAGAGCACCTTTCGGGGTGTTCTTTTTTATATTTTCATACTAAATTGGTGCAATTGACACAGTTGTTGCGACTTTAGTCGCTTACAAATGTGGCTGCAACCTGACAAAGTCAGTTGCCTCTAAACGTTAATCAATACGATTATATCAACGTTTACAGACATTCAAGAATTTACTCTTGGATGTCTTTTTTGTTTCAAAAAATCAAAGTTCACCCCAAAATTCACCCCATATTCACCCCATCAATTTTTTAAACTACGAAACGCAATATCACCTACAGTCTGATTGACTTTATCTTTGGTATTAACGTAAGTTTTTGTAATTTCTTTATCACTATGAGTAAGAGCTTCTGAAATGGCCTCAAGCGAAACTCCAGCTAGTTTTGCTAGTGTGGCGCCTTGAATATTATGCTTATCCATAGTATTTTGTGTTATAATATAGAAACTATATAGAAAACAAAAGGATTTCTTTAAATTCTTTAAATTTCACTTTGTGTAAACATGAGAAGAATGTTGAATGCAGATAATGACGGGAGATGATTTACAATGATCAGTTTAGAGCTGTTGTCTGAAGAAAATAGTCTAGACGTTTATTCTTTTGAAAAAGAAAATCGGGAGTATTTTGAACGAAATTTACCTCCTAGACCAGCTAACTATTTTGATTTAGAAGGTTTTAAAGAAATTACAAGGGACTTGTTGACGGAACAAACGAATCGTGATGTCTACATGCATCTCATTAGAGATTCGCAAGGTGTTATGGTCGGAAGAATCAATTTAAGTGTCTTAGAGAATGATCGAAATACAGCAGGACTTGGGTATAGGATTGGGGAAAATGTTACTAACTTAGGCTATGCCAGCGAAGCAGTTAAGCTCGTTTTAGACAAGGCATTCACGACTTATGGTTTCAATAGAATCATTGCAGGAACGGCAACGGGTAATCTGGCCTCTCAGAGGGTGAATATAAAAAATGGTTTCACCTTTATTAGTAGGATGATAGAAAATGACTTACACATTCATAATGAGTGGGTTCATACAGCAGTATTTGAGATAACGAGGCCATAATATCATCATTTCTAGTCTACTGACAACTAAACCACCCGCTATTGTACCGCACCCCAAAAGTTAGACAAATAATTTAAGTAAAGGATTTAGTTCTGTATTGCACAAGACTAAGTCCTTTTAGTTTGACTTTAATTCGTTTGTTGTTGTAGTAATTGATGTAATTGACAATCGCCTTTTCAAAATCATAAAACATCTCGGATTCTAAAATGCTAAAGAAAGACTCCATTATGCCATTGTCTGGATTGTTGCCCTTGCGTAATATTGATGATTGAATTCCCTTCTTATCTAAGTAATGTCTTAATAGGGAAACTCCTTATGAAGTATTTTGTGGTAAATGGTGTACTTAATTTGATCATTCAAACCTATAAAACGAAAAATTAGCGAATCTTGGTCTATTTTTTAACGTGTTCCGATAAAAAGGCGTAGGTCATGGTTCCAAAGATGGCACCAATACCCAATCCCAAGACTAGTAAAGGGAGCATTTTATCGAACTGGGAGAGATTGTCCCAAAAGGTATCGAGGGGAAGATGCTGAACAAAGAGTTTGTGAAAGGCTGATAAGACAAACAAGCCAATTGGAATACTGATGAATACACCCCAACTACGAACTTTGATTTGACTTTTGCTGTAGCTTTTGTGATGGATTTCGGACGGGTCATCCTTGTCCAAATGTAAGTTGCGAACTGCTAGTCTCGCCCTAGATGAGAGAACGAAGATAAGTCCAAAATAGAGGTAGGGCATGGCCTCTCGAACCAACTCTATGAAGCGTCCAAATAGGAGATAGAACAAGAAGAGTAGGAGGGAGGAGTAAACGATTTGGATTAAGGCACGGGAACAAGCCCTGTAGATCATCTCTTGGCGGCATTCATCAAAGGGGCCTTGTATGTGAAAGAATAGTTTGAGTAAGCGAGTGGTGAAATTTTCTTTTTTCATGGGAGTAATCTCCTAAATGAGCGATTTTTGATTGACTTCTTTAAAGAGTTGATAGAGAGTATAGACGTAAACCAAACTAAAAATGATACAGATTATTAGAAATACCAGGTATCTCCAATCCATAGGATTTGTTAAAAGTTGTGGAAAGGATACGAGGATAAAACAGAGAGATGCGTTTAGAAGACGTATTTTTTTTGATTGGATTTTCTGGAATCTCTGTCCCTTGTTCAATACAGGAAGGAATAAAAGAAAGATAATCAAGAAAGGATGCTCAATATGTCCAGAAAGTAGGAAAAAGGTAACAAAGATACTGATAAAAACATGACTGATCAGTAATTTAGCTAGTGATTTCATAAGGCGCCTCCTAGTCGTCCTGATCTTCCTTGGCTTTTGCAATGCGATGGGAGATGGCAGTTTGTACTATTAATCCGAAGAAGAAAGTAGCTAGGATAGTTGATACAAAATGCCCTGTATTTAAAAGAGAGCTAAGATAATCCTTGCTATCATCGGTTAGGACATTCAGAAGCGGTATTCCAAAGAACATGCCCATGCCATAGATTAGGCCCGCTTTTAGACCAGGAAAATGTAGCTGTTTGCTTTCTTTTTGACTCAGCATTTCGGGATCAATAGCTGTGATGCCCGTTTTCTTGGTTTGAGAGATCACATAGAGGGCAACTATCATCGAAATGCCGAATACCACAAGAGGATAGCCGATAGCGACAATTTGCGGGTATTTATAGGCAAGAAAGAGCGGGATAAGATTGCCAAATGTCATCAGATAAAAGAGGACAATAAAGACCTGATTCCCGATACGATCGGCCTCGCGCCGTTTGTGTTCGTCAAGGGGACCAGAAATACCGTATATGCGTTTAATGAGTTTTTCAGTGAGAGTTTCTTTTTTCATTTGTTTGCTCCTTTTTTTAAAAATCGTCTTCCCAAAAGAGACTGTTGAGGTCAGTTTGGAGGCTGCGGGCGAGATTGAGACAAAGTTCTAGAGTAGGATTGTACTTGTCATTTTCAATCATGTTGATGGTCTGTCTCGAGACACCGATATCTTTGGCGAGCTCGAGCTGGGAAATGCCCAGTTCCTTGCGGAATTCTTTGACACGATTCATCTGTTCTCCTTTTTGATATGTCGTATATATTTGACTACATTATATTCTTTTGAGGGTGAGGTGTCAAGTATATACGACATTTTTTTAAGAATTTTTTTCGAAGAAACTTAGCTTTGTCTGACAAGTGCAAGCTGGTCAGATTTGTGGTAAAATAGATAAGATATGACAAAAGAATTTCATCATGTAACGGTCTTGCTTCATGAAACGATTGATATGCTTGACGTAAAACCTGACGGTATCTACGTTGATGCGACTTTGGGCGGAGCAGGCCATAGCGAATATTTATTAAGTAAATTGAGCGAAAAAGGGCATCTCTATGCCTTTGACCAGGACCAGAATGCTATTGACAATGCGCAAAAACGGTTGGCACCCTATATCGAAAAGGGGATGGTGACTTTTATCAAGGATAACTTCCGTCATTTGCAGGCACGTTTGCAGGAGGCTGGTGTCCAGGAAATTGATGGAATTTGTTATGACTTGGGAGTGTCCAGTCCTCAGCTGGATCAGCGTGAGCGTGGCTTTTCTTATAAAAAGGATGCGCCACTGGATATGCGGATGAATCAGGAAGCTAGTCTGACAGCCTATGAGGTGGTCAATCATTATGACTATCATGACTTGGTTCGGATCTTTTTCAAGTATGGTGAGGATAAATTCTCTAAACAGATAGCTCGTAAGATTGAGCAAGCGCGTGAGGTGAAACCAATTGAGACAACGACGGAGTTGGCAGAAATTATCAAGTCTGCCAAGCCTGCCAAGGAACTCAAGAAAAAGGGACACCCTGCCAAGCAGATTTTTCAGGCTATCCGAATCGAAGTCAATGATGAGCTGGGTGCGGCAGATGAATCCATCCAGCAGGCCATGGACATGCTGGCTTTGGATGGTAGAATCTCGGTCATTACCTTCCATTCGCTGGAAGACCGTTTGACCAAGCAATTATTCAAAGAAGCTTCAACAGTGGAAGTTCCCAAAGGCTTGCCCTTCATTCCAGATGACCTTAAGCCCAAGATGGAATTGGTATCCCGCAAGCCAATCTTGCCAAGTGCTGAAGAGCTAGAAGCCAACAATCGTTCGCATTCAGCCAAGTTGCGCGTGGCTAAAAAAATTCATAAGTAAGAGGAAAAACATGGCAGAAAGAATCGAAAAAACAAGCCAGTTATTGCAAACGAAGTTTAAAGGTTTTTCACGTGTGGAAAAGGCCTTCTATGTTTCGATTGCCGCAACAATGATTATCCTGGCAATTAGCGTTGTGTTTATGCAGACCAAGCTATTACAAGTTCAGAATGAACTGACCAAGGTCAATGCTCAAATCGAAGAAAAGAAAACCGAGCTAGACGATGCCAAGCAAGAGGTCAATGAATTGATTCGTTCAGAACGTTTGAAAGAAATTGCAAACTCCAAGGATTTGCAGCTGAATAACGAAAATATCCGAGCAGCGGAGTAAGAAATGAAACAGTGGAAAGAAAAAATCATCCGTTATGCCGTTCGTAACCGTAAATCTCCAGAAGAAAACCGCCGAAGAGTAGGGAAAAGTCTGAGTTTATTGGCTGTCATACTCTTCGCTGTCTTTTTGGTTAACTTTGCGGTCATTATCGGAACGGGTAAAAAATTTGGTAAGGACTTGGTTAAAGAGGCTAAAAAGGTTCACCAAACAACCAAGACGATTCCTGCAAAACGGGGAACCATCTACGATCGTAATGGAACACCTATTGCTGAGGATGCGACTTCGTATAATATCTATGCCGTTATTGACAAGACCTACAAGTCAGCAACAGGTAAAATTCTCTATGTAGAGGATTCTCAATTTAATAAGGTAGCTGAAATTTTTCATAAGTATCTGGATATGGAGGAGTCCTATGTCAAAGAACAGCTTTCTCAGCCAGATCTGAAACAGGTATCCTTTGGTACCAAGGGAAATGGGATTACCTATGCCAATATGATGGCTATTAAAAATGACCTCAAAACTGCTGGTGTCGAGGGGATTGACTTTACAACTAGCCCTAACCGTAGTTATCCCAATGGACAGTTTGCTTCTTCCTTTATCGGACTCGCACAACTCCATGAAAATGAGGATGGCACCAAACGCTTAATTGGAACATCAGGGATGGAAAGCTCCTTGAATAATATCCTTGCAGGGACTGATGGAATCATTACTTATGAAAAGGATCCCTTGGGAAATATTGTTCCAGGAACAGAACAAGCCTCGCAACAAACGGTAGATGGAAAGGATGTCTACACGACTATTTCCAGCCCTTTGCAATCCTTTATGGAAACCCAGATGGATCTCTTCCAAGAAAAGGTAAAAGGCAAGTACATGACGGCTACATTGGTTAGCGCTAAGACAGGGGAAATCCTGGCTACAACCCAACGGCCGACCTTTAATGCCGATACCAAGGATGGCATTACAAAAGACTTTGTCTGGCGTGATATCCTTTATCAAAGCAACTATGAGCCAGGATCGACCATGAAGGTGATGATGTTGGCCTCAGCTATTGATAACAACACCTTCCCCGGTGGTGAATACTTTAACAGTAGTGAATTGAAAATAGCTGATGCGACCATTCGTGACTGGGACGTCAATGAAGGATTGACTAGTGGTGGCACTATGACCTTCTCTCAAGGTTTTGCCCACTCAAGTAACATCGGGATGACCTTGCTTGAGCAAAAGATGGGAGATGCAACTTGGCTGGACTATCTCAACCGCTTTAAGTTTGGGGTGCCGACCCGTTTTGGTCTGGCAGATGAGTACACAGGTCAATTGCCTGCGGATAACATTGTCAATATTGCCATGAGTTCATTTGGACAAGGGATCTCTGTCACCCAGACCCAGATGCTTCGTGCCTTTACAGCCATTGCCAACGATGGGGTTATGTTGGAGCCGAAATTTATCAGTGCCCTCTATGATCCAAATGACCAGTCTGTCCGTAAGTCTCAAAAGGAAATTGTCGGAAATCCTGTGTCAAAAGCAGCAGCGTCCTCTACTCGGGATCACATGGTCATGGTCGGAACAGATCCTGTCTATGGTACCATGTACAACCATAGCACAGGAAAAGCAACTGTCAATGTTCCAGGTCAGAATGTCGCCCTGAAATCAGGGACTGCTCAGATTGCCGATGAGAAAAATGGAGGTTACCTGACAGGTGAAACCAACTATATCTTCTCTGTTGTGTCGATGCATCCTGCAGAAAATCCTGACTTTATCCTCTATGTGACGGTGCAACAGCCAGAGCATTATTCAGGTATTCAGCTTGGGGAGTTTGCCAACCCAATCCTTGAGCGAGCTTCTGCCATGAAAGAATCCCTCAATCTTCAGTCAACTGCCAAGAACTTGGATCAGGTTAGCAAGACGACAAGTTATGCTATGCCTGCCACCAAGGACTTTACCCCAGGTGACCTAGCAGAAGAATTGCGTCGTAACCTTGTCCAACCAATCGTTATCGGAACAGGAACCAAGATTAAGGATCTCTCGGTTTCTGAAGGAGATAATTTGGAAGCCAATCAGCAGATCTTGATCCTGTCTGATAAGGTCGAAGAAATGCCTGATATGTATGGCTGGACAGATGAAAATGTGCAAACGTTCGCCAAATGGCTAAATATAGAAGTCGAGTGGGAAGGTAGCGGTAAGACAGTCAAGAAACAAAGTGTCCGTGCCAATACAGCTCTCAAAGACATTAAAAAAATGAAAATAACTTTAGGAGATTAAGATGATTAGTTCCATTAGTGCTGGAATTCTGGCCTTTCTATTGACCTTGATAGGTATTCCAGCCTTTATCCGATTTTATCGAAAAGCACAGATTACGGGACAGCAGATGCATGAGGATGTCAAGCAACACCAAGCTAAAGCTGGGACTCCAACCATGGGAGGTATTGTCTTCCTGATCGTTGCAGTTGTTGTGAGCTTCCTTGTCGCTCTCTTTACACAACAATTGACCAACAATGTTGGCATGATTTTGTTTATCTTGGTTTTGTATGGTTTGGTAGGCTTTTTGGATGATTTTCTCAAGGTCTTTCGTAAGATCAACGAAGGCTTGAATCCTAAGCAAAAACTTGCTCTCCAGCTCCTTGGAGGAGTGATCTTCTACCTCTTTTATGAGCGTGGTGGCGATATGCTTTCAGTTTTTGGCTACCAGATCCATCTAGGTATTTTCTATATTTTCTTTGCCCTTTTCTGGCTAGTTGGTTTTTCCAATGCGGTGAATCTGACTGACGGGATTGACGGCTTAGCAAGTATTTCCGTGGTGATTAGCTTGTCAGCTTACGGTGTGATTGCTTATATGCAAAATCAATTGGATATTCTTCTTGTGATTCTTGTCATGATTGGTGGTTTGCTAGGCTTCTTCGTCTTTAACCACAAACCTGCTAAGGTCTTCATGGGAGATGTGGGTAGTTTGGCTCTTGGTGGGATGCTGGCAGCAATCTCTATGGCCCTCCACCAAGAATGGACTCTTTTGCTGATTGGGATTATCTATGTCTTTGAGACAAGCTCTGTTATGATGCAGGTTACCTACTTCAAACTTAGTGGTGGGAAGCGTATTTTCCGTATGACACCTGTCCACCACCATTTTGAACTTGGAGGATTCTCAGGCAAGGGCAATCCTTGGAGCGAGTGGAAGGTTGACTTCTTCTTTTGGGGAGTTGGACTTCTAGCAAGTCTCTTGACCCTAGCCTTTTTATACCTACTGTAAAAATAACTTTTGATGACAAAATAAAACAGGATGAAGGTGATCTTCATCCTGTTTTTGTGTGCTTAAAGGTTAGTTGGAGTCATCCTTTCTTCCTTTTAACATAAAAATGGCTGTAAGGCCTAGGCTGAGTCCTGCTAAGAAGAGGAGTGGGGTGGACGCTTCTCCTGTCGCTGGAAGTTGTTCTTTAGGAGAATGATTTCCAGCTTTAGCAAGACTCGGACTAGCTGAAAGTTGTTCAGTCTCGTGTGTCAAGGTTTCTGCATCTGAAGTACTTGTTTTTTCCTCTGTGTTATAGCTTGTTCCAGCGGCTTGATAGACGACAGCATAGGTACTGAAATGATTAGTGATGAATTCTACTTTTCCGTCTCGAACGGTGAAATCAAGGGATTGCAACTCCTTGGTCGGAGTGATGTAATAGATATTTTCTACGCTAGCTGAAATAGGCAAGCGAACCAAGACAGCGCCTTTTGGCTGTACGCTATGATCGGTTGGATTTTTAAGTTGTAGGTCGTAAGCATCATAGGTCTTGCCAAAGAGTTCTTGAGCTAGGACGCGTCGGCTAGAAACGTGAGAAACTCCTTCTAAGTCGCTGGCTCCACCGATGATTTCGACCCCTGTCTTTTTATCTTTCAAGGTGCGCAACTGATACTCAGGTCGGGTGAGGGTTGGAGCAGCCTGATCTCCACTAGTTCCGATAGGGTCAGTGTACTCAGGTTTTTCAACTGTAGGCGGCTCTTCTTGACCTGCGGTTCCAATAGGTTGGGTGTATTCAGGTTTTTCAACAGTAGGTGGCTCTTCTTGCCCAGCAGTCCCGATAGGATCAGTGTATTCAGGAATTGTCACTGTAGGCGGTTCCTCTTGTCCTGCAGTCCCGATAGGTTTGGTATATTCTGGAATTTCAACAGTAGGTGGCTCTTCTTGCCCTGCGGTTCCGATAGGCTCGGTATATTCCGGAATTTCAACAGTAGGAGCTGGTTCGTCCCCCTTGCTTGTAGTTGGCTTCTTCTCGTCAACCTTCTTCTCATCTTTTTTAGTAAAGACAGCTACGACAGGACTGCTTGTGGTAGTTCCTTGAATGGCATAAGCTTCAATCGCTTTTCCAGTTTGTCGATCAGTAGCCTCAGGGATTGGGATTTGAACTTGCTTGTCTTGGATTGATAGGATAGTCTGATCTCCACTTGTAACCAGATGTGTTTCATCCACCTTACGCAAAACCAGAGGATCTTTGACACCTGGGAAGGTCACAGCGATGGCTTCCCATTCCCCAGCTGGTAGAGTTAAGGAAATGGTTTTGTCATTTTCCTTAAGAGGCGCGATGCTCGGGCTATCTATACCAACAGCAGGGGCTTTGATGATATCAAAGGAGTCTAGAGAGATTTTCTTGCGACCTTCTGGCGAATCTGGGTCAACTTGTAATGTCAGGGTGTGCGGACCGTCAGTAAGATTTGTAAATTCGCCAATAAAGGCCCTCTTTTCAGTTGCACCTGACGTATAAAAGTCTAGACTTGGCATTTCTTTGCCATCTAATGTAACACGTGCTCGTCCAAGGGCAAGGCTCTTCAAGCCATAAATTCGAATACCTGTCCCTGTAAAGGAAATAGTTGCCTGAGCTTCTGAAGCAGTACTTGGGTCGCTGTTGTTAATATCAGCATATTTTTCCGTACCACCGTAGAGTTCAGGGTCAGACCAGTTCTTAAACTGGGAACCATACTGGATGCGCGAATCACGATCATCCATTTTTTCAATTGAATTGCCTGTTCCTGCTAGGATCTTGAAGTAATCTAATGAAATTTTCGAGCGCTCACTACCACGTCCTTTGTGCTCACGTTTAACACTAAGAGTCAATGTGTGAGGTCCGTCAGATAATCCTGCGAAGCGACCGATGAGACTGCTTTTTTCAGTGGCCCCAGCAGTATGGAAGTCAAGCTCGCCGACCTCTTTGCCATCAATTTTAGCAGTGGCAAGACCTAGTTCAGACGATTTCAGTCCATAGATTTCGATACCAACGCCAGTGAAAGGAATGGTAGCAGTGAGATCTTCGTCTGTGTAGTCTCCTTTTGAAAGGTCAGCAAATTTCTCTGTTCCTCCAAACAATTCTGAGTCTGCCCAGTTTCCAAAGGCAGCTCCGTACTGGATACGGCTATCTCGGTCATCCATCAACTCGCTGTATGTTTCGACAGTGGCCTGCTCAGACACTTGTGTGGCAAGCTCGCCCAGCATAGCCTTGACAGTATAGGTGTAGGCATGTTGAGGATCTAGTGACCGGTCAATAAAGTGGGTTTGATTGGTTACAAATTCTCTGGTCGCAGAGGTTTGGCCAGTTTCGTCTTTCACTTGTCTTTGGATGACATAGTGGGTAGCACCTTCTACTTGGTTGAAGGTAAGTTCGGCAGTGACTCCATTTTGTCGAACTGCTGTCAGACTGGTTACACGACCAAGGAAGTGTTCAAAGGTAATGACGTCACCTTTTTGTGTTGCTAGTTGGATACGATTGTTTTTCAGAATCGTTGCCTTGATTGGTTTGCCATTGACCTTGATCTGACTGGCTTCGATGTTTGGATAGTCTACAACCAGGTCTCCACCGACATTTGAAAGGAAGGACAAGCTTTGCAGGTTTTTCGCTTTCCACTTCATGCTGACTTCAAAGTTTCCACGAGCAACCAAGCCAGAAACTTGACCGTCTTTCCAGGCATCTGGAAGGGCTGGCAGTGGGGCAATATAGCCTGTATGAGATTGGAGGAGCATTTCTGCCATCCCGCTGGTTGCTCCAAAGTTTCCGTCGATTTGGAAAGGCGCGTGGGTATCCCAAAGATTTTCTAGGGTTGAATACTTGAGCTGTTCAGCGAGTAAGCGATGGGCGCGGTTACCGTCCAGTAGACGAGCCCAGAGATTGATTTTATTGGCCTTAGACCAACCAGTCCCACCATCTCCACGGTGATTGAGGGTTGCACGCGCAGCTTCTAGATATTCAGCCTGGTCCTTGCTAAAGAGCGTACCTGGGAAGAGACCAACTAGATGGGAAACGTGACGGTGGTGATTTTCAATCCCTTCATTGGTGAATTGAGGGCTGTCCTCCTCGTACCATTCCTTGATGCGTCCCTCTTTATTGATGTGAAGCGGTTTGAGTTTGTCAAATTTAGCCTTGACCTCTGTGACTAAGTCTTTGTCGACTTTCAGATGGTTGGCGACTTCCATGTAGTCGTGGAATAGCTGCCAGACTAGCGATTGGTCAAAGGTATTTCCGATGGTGATGGTCCCGTGTTCTGGTGAGTAGGATGGAGAAGACACCCAACGGTCACTGGCCTTGTCATAGTGCAAGAAGGAGTTCCAGAACTTAGCGGTCTCCTTGAGCATTGGGTAAATCTTTTCTTTGAGATAGGTCTCATCCTTGGTGAATTTATAATAGTCATAGACGTTCTGCATCATCCAAGCATTAGCAGCTGGAGACCAACCCCAATAGTAATTCCAACCAGGAGTAGTCCAGCCAAATGGTGTCGCCTGGGTGTGGACCAGCCAGCCATTTTCTTGTCCGTCTTTGGATTCGATACCAGCGTATTCCTTGGCGGCGATACGACCATAGTAGCGCATGTCGTCAATGTAATTAATCATTGGCTTGGCTGTTTCAGCAAGGTTGCTCATGTAGGCTGGCCAATAGTTCATTTGCAAATTGACATTGAGGTGGTAGTCAGCGTTCCAAGGTGGATTGTCTACGGCATTCCAGACTCCTTGGAGGTTGGCAGGAAGGGCATCTGTCCGATCACGAGACGAACTGATGAGTAGATATCGGCCGTATTGGAAGAAGAGTTCTTCCAATTTTTGCCCTTTTTCTGGGTTATAGCCTTGAAGGGCCTCTTTTGTCGTTTGAGCAGTCTTATTTCCACCTAGGTTTAGTTTAACGCGGTTAAAGAGACTTTGATAGTCCTTGATATGGGCCTTTTTCAGTGTCTCGTAGTCTTTGGCCTTAGCTGCTTCGACAATCCCTTTAACTGTTTTTTCGAGGTCAATGTCTTTTCGATAGTTGGTTTTTGGATTCTGAGCGAAGTTAGTCTTGGCACTGAGATAGAGGGTTGCATAACTTGCGCCTGTAACGGTTAGTGTCTCGGCCTGAACAGTCACCTTTCCGTCCGTTTTAATTCCTAGGTAGGATGCAAATTGGAGGCCGTTATCTTTGACAGTTCCCTTTAGAAGGATTCCGTTTGCATCTGTAGTGACATGACCATTCTTATAGTTGGAATATTCCCAAGAGTAGTTGCCATTAGCAAGCAAGTCTTCTGTCAAGCTGTTCCAAAGGGTAAAGTCAAGTGTCTTGTTTCCTTTTTTGGTCAAGTGGGTCACAGTGACATCATCAGGATAACTAGAGAAGGTTTCGCGTCTGAAGGTCGTCCCATCTTGGGTGTAAGAAGTGGTCGTAGTGGCTTCTGTGATGTCCAAACCACGATGATAATCAGTTACAGTATCTAGACCCTTTTTCTGGTTATTGAAGACCATAAAGATATCTCCAAAGGCTAGGTAACGTCCATACTGGGCGTTGTTTGGTCCAACTAGATTTTGTTCAGCTAGTTGTTTTGCTTTTTGGCGGTCACCAGCTTCGAGGGCTTTACGAATCTCAGCCAAGACCTTGTAGCGCTCCTTGTAGTTTCCTCCGTTATAGTCGGTGCTATCGGGTTGTGGTCCTCCTGACCAGAGGGTCTTTTCGTTGTACTGGATTCTCTCTTCCCCAATGAGTCCGAAAACCTTGGCTCCCATTTCTCCGTTTCCGACAGGAAGGGCTTGTTTTTCCCATCCATCATAGGAGGGAGCTGTTGGTTGATCGTAGTTGAGTTGATAGTTTTCTTGCTTTGTCACCGGCTGATCTGCTTTTTCAGGTTCCTTATTTTCTTTAGCTTCTACAATGGCTTCTTCACTAGCTTGACTATTTGTCGTCTGAGTCTCGTTAGCTGGCTTGCTTTCGGGAACTACGGGATTCTCGGCTAGAGACGGATTTGTAGTTTCAGTAGCTTCATCTGCTTTGGGTTCACTATCAGGCTTAGTGATAGTTTCGACAGAGCTTGGTTCAGTTTGCTTGACCTCAAACACTGTCTGCAGCTACAGTGTGGTTGACTAGAAAAATAGCTCCCAGTAAAACAGAAGCAGTCCCAACCGTCAGCTTGCGGATGCTATAGCGACAGGATTTCTCCCAAAAGTGTTTTTTCATAAAACCCTCCTTTGTTTATCCGAAATCGCTTACATTACATGAAGCAGTTTCGTTTATTTTGTTTCTATTTATCTCCTCACCTCCCATTCTAATGGTCGTTTAGCATTTGTCAAGAGCTTTTTAATAAGATACATATTTGCTGTTGTTTTTTCTTAAAATAGTAGAATAAGTAGCAAGCAGCTCCTCTTTTCCAACTATCAACTAGATCGTTTACTACTAAAAAACAGTTGAGAGTATCCCCAACTGTAAGTGTTTATTTCGGATGTCTTTTGGCAAAGTCAACAAAGTGAAATTTTTCTAATTTATGGCGACTTTCGGTGAACTGAAATTGGCGCCCGTCTTGGAGATAGACTTTTGACTTGATGGAAACGACATAAGGGTCTTTGCCAATGTCCATGAGAATCTTGTCTCGGTTACTCGTGTGATCGATAGTGATTTCCTTCTGAGCATAATCAATAAGAAGTTTGAGGTCGTCTTCTATATACGAGTAGATAGATTGCTCAGCAATTTGCCGAGTGAGATTTGGGATTAGTTCCATATCCAGATAGTCCGTATCCAGAACCGATACCAGGTCATCCACCACACGCTGGCGGACTACCTTCCACACCATCCGAAACTCTGGAAAGCCGGTTATCAGTGAGGATTTTTTATCGATAATGATCTTGTCCAGACTGACGACATTGGTTTTCGAGCGAAGTCCAAGTTCCTGGACCAGTTCTTGGTAGCTGGTTAGGTTAGAGACAGGGAAATTGACCGTTTCTTCTTTGACGACTTGAGAACCTTGTCCCCTTATCTTTTTGATTAATCCTTTCTCTTGGAGTAGGGACAGAGCTTTTCGGACGGTGTCACGGCTCACATGATACTGCTTCATGAGTTCGTGCTCGCTAGGAAGAAAATCTCCGATAGCGTAAGTCTCGTTTTGAATGGTTTCTTGGATTTGCTTAAATAGTTGTTGGTATTTCTTCATTTTACTTTCTTAAATGGGTTTTTAGTCTAGTTTGACGGACAGCTGTATCTATTTTACCATACAAGTGCCAAAAAAATTACAAAAAAATCCTCTTTTCTCACCAAACAAGTTGCCTACAAGTTTGGTATCGTTTACAATAGAGCTATCAAGTCAAGCTTGCTTTGACAAGTATAAGGAGAATCAAATGGGAAAATTTGAACAAGAAGCCAAGGATCTGCTTCAGGCAATCGGAGGCAAAGAAAATGTTACTGCCGTAACCCACTGTGCGACACGGATGCGCTTTGTTCTCGGAGACGAAAAGAAGGCAAATGTTAAGGCCATCGAGTCGATTCCAGCTGTCAAAGGGACCTTTACCAATGCGGGTCAATTTCAGGTAATCATTGGAAATGACGTGCCAATCTTTTATAATGATTTTACAGCTGTTTCAGGCATTGAGGGTGTTTCCAAAGAAGCAGCCAAGTCGGCAGCTAAGAGCAATCAAAACGTGGTCCAACGTGTCATGACCACTCTGGCGGAAATCTTTACTCCGATTATTCCAGCCTTGATTGTCGGAGGCTTGATCCTCGGTTTCCGTAATGTCTTGGAAGGTGTTCATTGGTCGATGTTGGATGGCAAGACCATCACAGAATCCTATCAGTTTTGGGCAGGGGTTAATCACTTCCTCTGGTTGCCTGGTGAAGCTATCTTCCAGTTCTTACCAGTAGGGATTACCTGGTCTGTTTCTCGTAAGATGGGAACCAGTCAAATTTTGGGAATTGTACTCGGGATCTGTTTGGTTTCACCTCAGTTGCTCAATGCCTATGCAGTTGCTTCTACTTCAACAGAAGAAATTGCAGCCAACTGGGTCTGGAATTTTGGATACTTTACTGTTAATCGTATCGGTTACCAGGCTCAAGTTATCCCAGCCTTGCTTGCAGGTTTGAGTCTGTCTTATCTTGAAATTTTGTGGCGCAAGCATATCCCAGAAGTCATTTCCATGATTTTTGTGCCTTTCTTGTCATTGATTCCAGCTTTGATTTTGGCTCACACTGTTTTGGGACCAATCGGTTGGACAATCGGGCAAGGACTTTCAACAGTTGTGTTGGCAGGATTAACTGGTCCTGTTAAGTGGCTCTTTGGTGCGATTTTTGGTGCCCTCTACGCTCCATTTGTCATCACAGGTCTTCACCACATGACCAATGCCATCGACACACAATTGATTGCGGATGCTGGTGGAACTGCCCTCTGGCCAATGATTGCTCTTTCAAACATTGCCCAAGGTTCAGCCGTATTTGCCTATTATTTCATGCACCGCCATGATGAGCGTGAGGCTCAGATTTCACTTCCTGCAACCATTTCAGCCTATCTCGGTGTTACAGAACCAGCCCTCTTTGGTGTCAATGTCAAATACATCTATCCATTTGTAGCTGGGATGATCGGTTCGGCCCTTGCCGGCATGTTGTCCGTTACTTTCAATGTAACCGCGGCTTCTATCGGTATCGGAGGTTTGCCAGGTATTCTCTCTATTCAACCTCAATACATGCTGCCATTTGCGGGAACTATGTTAGTTGCTATTGTTGTACCAATGCTCTTGACTTTCTTCTTCCGTAAGGCAGGCTTCTTTACAAAAACAGAGGACGATACAGCCTTACAGGCAGAATTCGTTGCCCAAGAAGAAGCGGAATTTGTCAGTCATGAACCATTAACCCTTGCTCCGGTAGAAATTGTCAGCCCTCTTGCTGGTCAAGTAAAAGAATTGAGTCAAGCGACAGATCCTGTTTTTGCATCAGGCGTCATGGGACAAGGTCTAGTCATTGAACCAAGCCAAGGTGAGTTGACTTCTCCAGTCAATGGGACAGTGACGGTCCTTTTCCCTACCAAGCATGCCATTGGTATTGTCTCTGATGAGGGGGTGGAATTGCTCATTCACATCGGTATGGATACAGTAGGTCTTGATGGCAAAGGTTTTGAAAGTCTTGTAGCCCAAGGAGACCACGTCACAGTTGGCCAGAAATTGATTCGTTTTGATATAGATGCTATTAAGGCTGCGGGTCTCGTGACAGAAACTCCAGTTATCATCACTAACCAAGATGCTTATACAGCGACCATCACTGGAACTTATCCGACAACTATCCAAGCTGGGGAAGCTCTCATGGTCGCTACACGAATCTAATCGAAATAGCCCAAACAGGGAAGGAACATCAGTCCCTCCCTTTTATCAGAAAAGGAGAAACAGATGGCACTTGATAAAAGAAAAGTAGTCTATCAAATCTATCCAAAATCATATAAAGACACCACTGGAAATGGTATTGGGGATTTCCGTGGGATTATCGAAAAGATCCCCTATCTAGCCAAACTGGGCGTGGATATGGTCTGGCTCAATCCGTTCTATCCAAGCCCCCAACGGGATAATGGTTACGATATTTCAGATTATATGGCAGTGGATCCTCTATTTGGTGATATGGCTGATTTTGAGGAGATGGTGCGTATAGGCAAGGAGCACAAGATTGACTTTATGCTGGACATGGTGCTCAATCATTGTTCGACAGAACACGAATGGTTTCAGAAAGCCCTAGCTGGCGACCAGTACTACCAAGACTTTTTCTTCATCCAAGAGCAACCTACAGACTGGCAGTCTAAGTTTGGTGGCTCTGCCTGGGCACCTTTCGGAGATTCAGGGGAATATTATCTCCACCTCTTTGATGAGACCCAGGCTGACCTTAATTGGCGCAATCCCAATGTCCGCAAGGAACTTTTCAAGGTTGTTAATTTCTGGCGAGACAAGGGAGTCAAAGGTTTTCGATTTGATGTGATCAATTTGATTGGCAAGGACGAGGTCTTAGTGGATTGCCCTGAAAATGAAGGAAAGCCAGCTTACACAGACAAGCCCATCGTTCATGACTATTTGCGCATGATGAACCAAGCCACTTTTGGATCCGACGGTAGCTTTATGACAGTTGGGGAAATGTCCTCAACCACCATGGAAAACTGTGTCCTCTATTCGTCGCCTGACCGTCAGGAATTATCCATGACCTTTAATTTCCATCATCTCAAGGTAGATTACAAGGATGGGCAAAAGTGGACCTTAGCACCCTTTGACTTTGAAGAGTTGAAAAGTCTTTATCATAGCTGGGGCAAGGAGATGAGTGACAAAAACGGCTGGAGCGCTCTTTTCTGGAACAATCACGACCAACCACGAGCTTTGAATCGTTTTGTCGATATTCAACATTTCCGCAATGAAGGGGCGACTATGCTGGCTGCCAGCATTCACCTGTCACGTGGGACACCTTATATCTATATGGGTGAGGAAATTGGAATGGTTGACCCAGACTATGATTCCATGGCTGATTATGTGGATGTAGAGTCGCTTAATGCTTACCAGATGCTCTTAAAAGAAGGGAAAAGTGAGCAAGAAGCCTTCCAGATTATTCAGGCTAAGTCACGTGATAATTCACGCATTCCCATGCAGTGGGATGCTTCAGAAAATGCTGGTTTTACAAGAGGAACTCCTTGGTTGAAGGCAGGAAAATCCTACCCTCACATCAACGTAGAAAATGAAATCCAAGGCCCAATTTTCACCTTCTACCAAAACTTGATTCGACTTCGTAAGGAAATGCCGATCATCTCAGAAGGAAGTTACAAACCAGCCTTTGAAGATAGCAAGCAAGTCTATGCTTATGAACGCCAGTATGAGGATGAAAAGTTACTGGTCCTCAATAACTTTTATGCCACAGAAGTAGAAATTGAGCTACCAGCAGTCTACCAAAATGGACAGATTTTGCTTTCTAACTATGAAGCTACAGAAGTGGCTGAGAAAATTCTTCTCAAACCTTATCAAACACTGGCTATTTATGTAAAATAAACGCAGCAAGGAGCTCTCTTTCATCGAAATGAGGAGCTCCTTTTTTGTCGCCTATTGCCCTTCTTGAAAGCGTAAAACAAACTAGTCAGGAAAGTCACTTTATGGTATAATATAGAAGACTCAAAAAGAAACAGGAGAAAGATTATGGATCTTATTTTAGCAATTATCTTGATTGTGCTAGCTTTTCTAGGAGGAGCTCTTGGAGGTATGTATTTGGTTCGTAAGCAAATCGAAAAAGAATTTGCAGACAACCCACGTTTGAACGCTGAGGCAGTTCGTGCTCTCTTGAGCGCAAATGGTCAAAAACCAAGCGAAGCCAAGGTACAACAAGTTTACCACCAAATCATCCGTCAACAAAAAGCAGCCCTTGCTAACAATAAAAAGAAATAAATAGGAAAAGTCTGGGATGAAAGTTCCAGACTTCTCACTATGTTCGATAGTTGTCAAGGATGAGACTTTTTCCTTGCATTCTATTGATATTTGATTATGATTAAGAGAGAGGCAGTTGACATTTTATCGAGCTGTCGGTCAGTTCGTTCAGGACAAGGAATCATGATGAACTATCAATCAGAAAAAGAAGACTAGAAAGAAGACTGTATGGATAATCGACCAATTGGTTTTTTGGATTCGGGTGTCGGGGGCTTGACTGTTGTTCGTGAGCTCATGCGCCAGCTCCCCCATGAAGAAATCGTCTATATTGGAGATTCGGCTCGGGCGCCCTACGGCCCTCGTCCTGCTGAGCAAATTCGTGAATATACTTGGCAGTTGGTCAACTTTCTCTTGACCAAGGATGTCAAAATGATTGTCATTGCTTGTAATACTGCGACTGCGGTCGTCTGGGAAGAAATCAAGGCTAAACTAGATATTCCTGTCCTAGGTGTGATTTTGCCAGGAGCTTCGGCAGCTATCAAGTCCAGTCAAGGTGGGAAAATCGGAGTGATTGGAACCCCTATGACGGTACAATCAGACATCTACCGTCAGAAAATCCATGATTTGGATCCAGACTTACAGGTGGAAAGTTTGGCTTGTCCCAAGTTTGCCCCCTTGGTGGAGTCTGGGGCCCTGTCAACCAGTGTAACCAAGAAAGTCGTCTATGAAACCCTGCGTCCCTTGGTTGGCAAGGTGGATAGCCTGATTTTGGGCTGTACCCATTACCCACTCCTTCGCCCTATTATCCAGAATGTCATGGGACCAAAGGTTCAGCTCATCGATAGTGGGGCAGAGTGTGTACGGGATATCTCGGTTTTGCTTAACTACTTCGAAATCAATCGTAGCCGAGACGCTCACCCGCTTCAGCACCGATTTTACACTACAGCTAGCAGCCAAAGTTTTGCTCAAATAGGAGCAGAATGGCTGGAAAAAGAGATTCATGTGGAGCATGTAACATTATGACAAATAAAATTTATGAATACAAGGATGATCAGGACTGGTATGTCGGTGTCTGGGATGTCTATGGAGGCATCTACAGCCTCATCAAAGATCCGCTTGAGCTCGATTTTATGGATTTGGCTCGGATTTTTCGTGATGAGGAAAATGGCTTTCCGATTACGATAACAGTGATGCGCTGGTCTTCTAACTTCCGTCTGCTCTCTTTTATCGTTGAGATTTTAAATGCCGAAGCGGGACGCAGTTTGGAAGTCATCCAACGTCAGGGAGCCCTGCTCCTGGTTGAAAATGGGCAACTCCTGCATGTAGAATTACCTAAAGAAGGGGTCAATGTTCAAGACTTCTTTGAAACTAGTAAGGTTAGAGAAACCTTGTTGATTGCGACTCGAAACGAAGGCAAGACCAAGGAATTCCGAGCTATCTTTGACAAACTAGGCTATGATGTGGAAAATCTCAATGATCACCCTGACCTGCCTGAAGTAGCTGAAACAGGCATGACCTTTGAAGAAAATGCTAGACTTAAGGCAGAAACTATTTCCCAATTAACAGGCAAGATGGTTCTAGCAGATGACTCAGGCCTCAAAGTCGATGTCCTTGGTGGTTTGCCAGGTGTCTGGTCAGCCCGTTTCGCAGGTGTGGGAGCGACTGACCGTGAAAATAATGCCAAGCTTTTGCACGAATTGGCCATGGTCTTTGACCTCAAGGACCGTTCGGCACAATTCCACACAACCCTAGTTGTAGCCAGTCCAGGTAAGGAAAGTTTGGTGGTCGAAGCTGACTGGCCAGGCTATATTAATTTTGAACCTAAGGGGGAGAATGGCTTTGGCTATGACCCGCTCTTTCTGGTAGGAGAGACAGGTAAATCCTCAGCAGAACTAACCCTCGAAGAAAAAAATAGCCAATCTCACCGCGCCTTAGCCGTTAAGAAACTTTTGGAGGTATTTCCATCATGGCAAAGCAAACCATCATTGTAATGAGTGATTCCCATGGCGATAGCTTGATTGTGGAAGAAATTCGCGATCGCTATCTGGGGAAAGTCGATGCCATTTTTCACGATGGTGACTCAGAACTCCATCCCGATTCTCCACTTTGGGAGGGTATCCATGTCGTCAAAGGCAACATGGACTTTTATGCTGGTTACCCAGAACGTTTGGTGACCCAACTTGGCCCGACCAAGATCATCCAGACTCACGGACACTTATTTGATATCAATTTCAACTTTCAAAAGTTGGACTACTGGGCTCAGGAAGAAGATGCCGATATCTGTCTCTATGGTCACTTGCATGTGCCAAATGCTTGGATGGAAGGAAAGACGCTCTTTCTCAATCCAGGTTCCATCAGCCAACCACGAGGCACTATTAGAGAATGTCTCTATGCCCGTGTGGAGATTGATGACAGCTATTTCAAAGTAGACTTTTTGACACGTGATCATGAGATTTATCCATCCTTATCCAAGGAGTTTGCTCGATGATTGCCAAAGAATTTGAAGCATTTTTACTAGAGCAGGAAGAGACTTTTCTTACCCCTGCTGAGAATCTAGCAGCCTTGATTGATACCCACAATGCCGACCATGCGATTTTGGTGTTGAGCCAAATCACCTATACCCGTATCCCTGTTGTGACCTTTGACAAACGCTTTGTCGGAACCATTGGTCTGAGAGATATTTTGGCATATCAAATGGAGCAAGGTTTGACAGATGAGCAGATGGCGACGACAGACATCGTCAATATGACCAAGACGGATGTAGCAGTCGTTGCTCCAGACTATAATATCACTGAAGTCCTCCATAAACTGGTAGATGAACCCTTCTTGCCAGTCGTAGATGGTGAAGGAATTTTCCAAGGAATCATCACGCGCAAGTCCATCCTCAAGGCAGTTAATGCCCTCTTGCATGACTTTAGTAAGGAATATGAGATTCGATGCAAATGAGAGATAGCATTTCAGCCTTTTTAGAGAAAAAGCAGGGCTTATCTGCCAATTCAAAGCAGTCTTATAAGTATGATCTGGAGCAATTTTTAGATATGGTAGGTGAGCGGGTCTCTGAGACTAGTCTCAAGATTTATCAAGCCCAGCTAGCCAATCTAAAAATGAGCGCCCAGAAACGGAAACTTTCGGCCTGTAACCAATTCCTCTACTTTCTCTATCAAAAGGGAGAGGTGGACAGTTTTTACCGCTTGGAATTAGCCAAACAAGCTGAAAAGAAGACCGAAAAGCCAGAACGGTTAGACCTAGATTCTTTTTGGCAGGAAAGTGATTATCCAGAGGGGCGCTTGCTGGCGCTCTTAATCCTAGAAATGGGACTCTTGCCAAGCGAGATTTTAGCTCTCAAGGTTGCGGATATCAATCTAGATTTTCAAGTGCTGCGAATCAACAAGGCTTCCCAACAGAGGATTGTTACCATTCCCACGACCTTGATCCCAGAGCTGGAATCCTTGATGGGGCAGACCTATCTCTTTGAAAGGGGAGGAAAAGTCTATTCTCGTCAGTGGGCCTTTCGTCAGCTGGAGTCCTTTGTCAAGGAGAAAGGTTTTCCAGCCTTATCAGCTCAAGCCTTGCGGGAACAGTTCATTCTAAGACAAATAGAAAACAAGGTCGATTTGTACGAAATAGCAAAAAAATTAGGATTAAAAACTGTCCTGACCTTAGAAAAATATAGATAATGGATATTAAATTAAAAGATTTTGAAGGGCCACTGGACTTGCTCTTGCACTTGGTTTCCAAGTATCAGATGGATATTTACGATGTGCCTATCACAGAAGTCATCGAACAGTATCTAGCCTATGTCTCAACCCTGCAGGCTATGCGTCTGGAAGTGACTGGTGAGTATATGGTCATGGCCAGTCAGTTGATGCTGATCAAGAGTCGGAAACTTCTTCCCAAGGTGGCAGAAGTGACAGATTTGGAGGAAGACCTGGAGCAGGATCTCCTCTCCCAAATCGAAGAATACCGTAAGTTCAAGCTTTTGGGTGAGCACTTGGAGGCTAAGCACCAAGATCGGGCCCAGTACTATTCCAAAGCGCCGACAGAGTTGATTTACGAGGATGCGGAGCTTGTACATGATAGGACGACCATTGACCTCTTTTTGGCTTTTTCAAATATCCTAGCCAAGAAAAAAGAGGAATTCGCTCAGAACCACACGACCATCTTGCGGGATGAGTATAAGATTGAGGACATGATGTCCATCGTAAAAGAGTCCTTGTCTGGACGAGACCAGTTGCGCTTGCAGGATTTGTTCAAGGAAGCCCAGAATGTCCAAGAGGTTATTACCCTCTTTTTGGCAACCCTAGAGTTAATCAAAACCCAAGAACTGATCCTCGTACAAGAGGAGAGTTTCGGAGATATCTATCTCATGGAAAAGAAGGAAGAAAGTCAAGAGGCACAAAGCTAGACTTGATAGAGAGGAAAGATGAGTACTTTAGCAGAAATAGAAGCGCTCTTGTTTGTAGCGGGTGAAGATGGGATTCGGGTCCGTCAGTTGGCTGAACTCCTGTCGCTTCCCCCGACAGGCATCCAGCAGAGTTTAGAAAAATTAGCCCAAAAGTATGAAAAAGACCAAGAGTCGAGTTTGTCCCTGATTGAGACAGGGGGTGCTTACAGATTGGTGACCAAACCTCAATTTGCAGCGATTTTGAAGGAATACTCCAAGGCCCCTATCAACCAGAGTCTGTCTCGGGCAGCCCTTGAGACCTTGTCTATCATTGCCTACAAGCAGCCCATTACTCGGATAGAGATTGATGCTATCCGTGGAGTCAACTCGAGTGGGGCCTTGGCAAAGTTGCAGGCCTTTGACCTGATACGAGAAGACGGGAAAAAAGAAGTGTTGGGTCGCCCCAACCTCTATGTGACTACGGAATATTTCCTAGATTACATGGGAATAAACCATTTGGAAGAATTGCCAGTGATTGATGAGCTTGAGATTCAAGCCCAAGAAAGCCAATTATTTGGTGAAAGGATAGAAGAAGATGAGAATCAATAAATATATTGCCCACGCAGGTGTGGCCAGTAGGAGAAAAGCAGAAGAGCTGATCAAGCAAGGCTTGGTGACCGTCAACGGCCAAGTGGTACGTGAACTAGCAACGACCATCAAGTCAGGCGACAAGGTCGAAGTAGAAGGCCAGCCCATCTATAACGAAGAAAAGGTCTACTATCTGCTTAACAAACCACGTGGAGTGATTTCCAGTGTGACAGATGACAAGGGCCGCAAGACTGTTGTCGACCTCTTGCCCAATGTTAAAGAGCGCATTTACCCTGTGGGACGTTTGGACTGGGATACGTCAGGGGTCTTGATTTTGACCAATGATGGGGATTTTACGGATGAAATGATTCACCCGCGTAATGAGATTGATAAGGTCTATGTCGCGCGTGTTAAAGGTGTGGCCAATAAGGACAATCTTCGTCCCTTGACCCGCGGTCTTGAGATTGATGGCAAGAAAACCAAGCCTGCTATCTATGAGATTCTCAAAGTGGATCCAGTCAAAAATCGTTCAGTAGTGCAGTTGACCATCCATGAAGGACGCAACCATCAGGTTAAAAAGATGTTTGAAGCTGTCGGTCTCCAAGTGGACAAGTTGTCTCGGACCCGTTTTGGACACCTAGACTTGACAGGACTCCGTCCGGGAGAATCCCGTCGTCTTAATAAAAAAGAAATCAGCCAACTGCATACCATGGCTGTAACCAAGAAATAATGAAACGAATCTTAATAGCGCCAGTACGCTTTTACCAACGTTTTATCTCGCCAGCCTTTCCACCCTCTTGTCGTTTTGAGCCCACTTGTTCAAACTACATGATCCAGGCTATTGAAAAACATGGCTTCAAGGGTGTCTTGATGGGCTTGGCTCGGATTTTGCGTTGCCACCCTTGGTCGAAAATAGGCAAGGATCCCGTGCCAGACAACTTTTCCCTCAAACGAAATCAAGAAGAAAAATAACCCAACATCAGGCGATGTTGGGTTTTCTTACTTATTTCAAAGCCTTTTGAGCGTCTTCGATCATGAGTTTGGTTGATTCAAGACCGCCACCGCTTAGATACCAGAGGTCTGGTGTTAGTTGGATGATCTTACCGTTTTTAGCGGCAGGAGTTTCAGCGATGAGGGCATTTTCTAGGACACCGTCGTTGCTAGAGTTGTCACCACCGATGGCAAGGGTACGGTTGATGACAAAGAGGATATCAGGATTGATTTCTTTGACACTTTCAAAGCTGACTTCTTGTCCGTGGCGAGAGTCTTCAAATTTTGTATCAGTTGGCTTGAATTTCAAGGTTTGATACAAGAAAGAGAAGCGAGATTGGGCACCAAAGGCAGCCATTTTTCCTTCATTGAGGAGGATAGCAAGGGCTTTTTTGTCAGAACTTTCATTTTTAGTAGCGACTTCTTGGATGCTCTTGTCTAGGTTGGCCAATTCTTCCTTGGCTTTCTGTGTACCAGTTTCACCAAAGGCGGCAGCTAGTGATTGGATGTTGGTTTTAGTTGAAGTCCAGTAGTCTTCTTTTCCAGCTTCAAAGAGGACAGTTGGAGCAATTTCTTTGAACTTGTCTACGAATTTTTGGGTACGTGGTGAAGCAATGATCAAATCTGGTTCAAGGGCTGCAATGGCTTCTAGGTCTGGCTCAACCATAGAACCAACATTTTTTACTTTCTCAGCTAGGTCTTTGAGATAGGTTGGAACAGTTTTTGTAGGCATTCCGACGATATTTTTCTCAAATCCAATAGCTCGGATAGTATCCGCAGCACCGAGGTCGAAGACAACGATTTTCTCTGGAACTTTTGAAAGTTTGACTTCGTCCAGTGAACTTTTAATGGTTACTTCTGTTGGAACAGAACTGCTTGTCTCCGTCTGGCTGGTGCTTGAGTTTGTGTTTGTACTACATGCGCCAAGTAGGAGCAAGAAGATGGCCGCTAGGGCAGTGAGATAAAGTTTAAGGGATGTTTTCATGATTTCTCCTTTTTAAAATGTGATAACGATCTAGTGAGTCTCTTATATAGGCTTGTTAGCCAAGAGACTGAGGATTCTCTAACTTGAGTTCTGAATGGCTAGCTATAGATACAGATCTTTTTGCCGTTGATATCAGCTAGCGTGATAGGAATCTCATAAAGTTGACTGAGCAGGTCAGCCTGCATGATTTGAGCAGTCGTTCCCTTGCAAAAGACTTGGCCGTCTTTGAAGGCGACAATTTCATCCGCATACTGACTGGCCATGTTGATATCGTGGAGGACGATGATAATAGTTTTGCCGAGTTCTTCCACCAGTCGTCGAAGTATCTGCATCATGCTGACGCTTTGTTTGATATCGAGATTATTGAGCGGTTCGTCTAGCAAGATAAGGTTCGTATCCTGGGCCAGTACCATGGCGATAAAGACCCGCTGGAGTTGTCCTCCGGACAGGCTATCGATGTAGCGGTCTTTTAGGTTTGTTAGTCCCAGATAGTCCAGGGTTTCTCGGATTTTTTCCCAGTCTTCTGCCCTCAGTCGCCCTCGGCTGTAGGGAAAACGTCCAAAACTGACCAGTTCTTCAACAGTCAATTTGGCTTGGTAATTAATCTTCTGCTTTAGGATGGTAAGCTCCTGAGCCAGTTCTTGCGAATTCCAGCTCTCAATTTCACGGCCCTTGATACTGAGAACTCCCTGATCTTTCTTGGTCAGTCTGCTCATAATGGAGAGGAGAGTTGATTTTCCGGCACCATTTGGGCCAATAAAGGCAGTCAGTTTTTGAGGACTGACTTCAAGCGAAATACCTTGCAAAATATCCTGTTTTTGAATGGATTTGTCAATGTTTTCCAGTTTCACTGACGCGCCCTCCTGTATAGTAAGATAAAGAATAAGAAACCACCCACACTCTCAATAATCATACTGATACGAATTTCCAGTACAAAGACTCGTTCAATGATAGCTTGCCCCAAGGTCAAACTGATAAATCCGACCAGAATGGCTACGATAAAGAGCAATTTGTGCCGATAGTCTTTGACAATCAGGTAGGTGAGGTTGGCCAGCATAAAGCCGAAGAAGGCCATAGGACCTACCAAGGCAGTTGCTGTTGAGGTCAAAAGCACGATGCCCCAGAGGAGTTCTTTCTGTTCTTTTTCGACATCGAGTCCCAAGATCTGAGCTGTTTCTCTTTGCAGGTGCAAGACATCCAGAATGACTGCTTTTCGAAAGAAAAAGATTGTCAAAGCAAGGATAATCAGAGAACCGATGGCCAGGATGGAAGTGTTGAGATGTTGAAAGGAGGCAAAGAGACTGTTTTGCAGTTTATCGTATTCATTTGGATCCATCAGGACCTGAAGGAAGGTACTGATATTTCGAAAAAGACTTCCGAGTGCTAGACAGATCAGCAGGATGAAGACCAGATCTTGCTTCATCAGTGTCTTCAAGTAGCCTTGTAAGACGAGAAAGAAGAGGGTTTGAACAAGAAGTAAGATTAGGAATTCTAAGATAGGAGACTTACCAAGTTGCAGAAACTTACTTTCAAAAACTAGTAGCAGGGTCTGCAGTAGGACATAGAAGGATTCGATTCCCAAAATACTAGGCGTCAGGAAGCGATTTTCCGTCAGGGTTTGAAAACTAATGGTCGAAATTCCAGTCGCGATGGCTACCAAGAGATAAACGATGATCTTTTGAGAACGTAGCTTCCAGACAAAGGTAGACAGATGAGTGATGGGCCAAAAATAGAGGAGGCAAGCTCCGACGGCAAGAATAATAAGAAGCCCGAAGAGTTTCACATGTTTGCTTTTAAGCTGCATCTTTTCGCCCTCCTCTCCAGAGAAGTAGGATAAAGACGAGGCTGCCAATGATTCCTAGTAGGAGACTGACAGATAGCTCATAGGGCCGAATCAGAACTCGGGATAGGATATCGCAGACCAGAACCAGATTGGCACCGACCAGTGCGACGATCAGTTTGGTTTGACCTAGATTATCTCCATAGCGCTTGCGAACAAGATTGGGAACGATGACCCCGAGAAAAGGCAAGCCACCCACGGTAATCATGGTGACACTTGTCGTTAGCGCCACCAGAAAGAGGGCCAGTTTTTCAAGCAGGGAGTAAGAAATCCCCAAACTCTCGCTGGTTTCTTTTCCTAGATTCATGATGGTAAAGGTTTGGGACAATTTCCAGACGGCTATCAGGATGATAAGGCCCAAGAAGAGCCATTCATACTGATGAGTCTGAATCATGGAGAAGGAACCCTGGGTCCAGGCGGTCATACTCTGAACCAGATTGAAACGATAGGCGATAACTTCTGTGACAGAACCGATAATCCCGCTATAGATGATCCCAATCAAGGGCAACATCCACCTTTCCTTTACAGAAAAAATGGTTATAAAAGCCAGAAAGAAGAGGGTAAATATAATTGATGAGACAAAAGCAAAGAGCATCTTTTGGGTCAGACTCGCCGACGGAAAGACAAAGAGGCTCAGCACCATTCCCAGTTTGGCAGCTTCTGTTGTTCCGACTGTGCTTGGAGCAGCAAATTGATTTTGAGTGATGGTCTGCATGAGGAGTCCTGCCATGCTCATACTAGAGGCTGTCAGGAGAATGCTGATGGTCCTTGGGAGACGCGACTCTTGAAAGAGAAGCCAAGTCTGTTGGTCAAAAGCAAAGAATTTTTCCCAAGAAAAATCACTGGTTCCAATGGTAATGGAGAGAAAGACTAGGAGTAGAAGTAAGCCTGTTAAAATATGAGAGAGTTTCATACCCCGTCCTTTCGTGTAGATTTGGTACCGAAAGATACCTGCGGATATAAATGTAACATGATTTCTTTAATCTGTCAATAAATTTTCTGACAATTTAATGTAAAAAGATGGAAAAATTTCTGAAATAACCTCTGTCCCTCTCTTTTATAGGAAAACTGAGTAAAAACCAAACCACCTTCCCACTATCCTTCTCCTATAAAAAGTGGTAAAATGGAGGACAGAAAGAAGGAACTGATATGACAACATTATTTTCAAAAATCAAAGAAGTAACAGAACTTGCTGCGGTCTCAGGTCATGAAGCGCCTGTCCGTGCTTATCTTCGTGAGAAGTTGACTCCGCACGTGGATGAAGTTGTGACAGATGGCCTGGGCGGTATTTTCGGTATCAAGCATTCAGAAGCTACCGATGCGCCCCGTGTTTTGGTCGCTTCTCATATGGATGAAGTTGGTTTTATGGTTAGCGAGATTAAGCCAGATGGGACCTTCCGTGTGGTTGAAATCGGAGGCTGGAACCCTATGGTGGTTAGCAGCCAACGCTTTAAACTCTTTACTCGTGACGGTCGTGAAATTCCCGTGATTTCAGGCTCTGTTCCGCCACATTTGACACGTGGAACAGGTGGACCAACCATGCCAGCTATTGCCGATATCGTCTTTGATGGTGGTTTTGCGGATAAGGCTGAAGCAGAAAGCTTTGGCATCCGTCCAGGTGATACCATCGTACCAGATAGCTCTGCAATTTTGACAGCCAATGAAAAAAATATCATCTCCAAAGCTTGGGACAACCGCTACGGTGTTCTCATGGTGAGCGAGCTAGCAGAAGCTTTGTCAGGTCAAAAACTCGGAAATGAACTCTATCTTGGCTCTAACGTCCAAGAAGAAGTTGGTCTCCGTGGCGCCCATACTTCCACAACTAAGTTTGACCCAGAAGTCTTTCTGGCAGTTGACTGTTCACCTGCTGGTGATGTTTATGGTGGCCAAGGTAAGATTGGGGATGGAACCTTGATTCGTTTCTATGATCCAGGTCACTTGCTTCTCCCAGGCATGAAGGATTTCCTTTTGACAACGGCTGAAGAAGCTGGCGTCAAGTACCAATACTACTGTGGAAAAGGCGGAACGGACGCTGGAGCAGCTCATCTGAAAAATGGCGGTGTCCCATCTACAACCATCGGGGTCTGCGCTCGTTATATCCACTCTCATCAAACCCTCTACGCTATGGATGACTTCCTAGAAGCTCAAGCTTTCTTGCAAGCCTTAGTGAAAAAATTGGATCGTTCAACAGTTGATTTAATTAAGAAATATTAAACATAGGGGAGATGGTAGGGATGGCAGAACTAAATCTAGAAAGCTTAATAAAAGACCTCTACAACCATGCTCGTCAGGGCTTGAGTGATGAGTTAGTCGCTGCTCTCCTAGAGACTGCTAAAAAACTGCCTACTACAAATGAGCAATTGCTGGCAGTCCGTCTCTCAGGCTTGGTCAATCTTGAACTGTTCAGAAATCCCAAACACCCAGCACCTGAATTGATCAACTTGGCTCGTTTTATCAAAAGAGAAGAAGCTAAGTACAGAGGAACCGCGGTTTCTGCTATTATGTTTGGTGAACTCTTTAAAATGCTTTGATTCCATTGTGAATCAAAGCATTTTTTATATGTCAGAAAAGTCATTCTTGATTAAGAGAAAAAGCCATCCCATTCAGGATAGCTTTATGTTTATTAAATTTGTTCAGCAATGACCTTTTCAGCTAGGTTCATAGCATGGTCAGACACACGAGTGTAGTGGGAAATGATGTCGATAAAGTTGACCCCTGCTTGCGTTGAACACTCGCCCTTGTTAAGGCGTTTGATGTGGGTCTTTCTGAGAACGCGTTCCATATTGTTGATTTCTTTATGGCGTTCAATCAGACTCTGAGCTTTTTCGATATCATTGTTT
Source organism: Streptococcus sp. 5905 (assembly GCF_013276505.1). Lineage (NCBI taxonomy): Bacteria > Bacillati > Bacillota > Bacilli > Lactobacillales > Streptococcaceae > Streptococcus > Streptococcus sp. 5905. The sequence continues at coordinate 49,360 of NZ_VMLC01000003.1, read as the reverse complement.
TCCACACTATCAAGGGCATCTTTGATAAATGCAGTTGTTGCTTGATAAATTTCAGCTAATTCCTGCAAAGCTGCTTCAGAGAAATGAACATTCTTACGTTGGAGATAGTCTGTTAGGTTGAGCAACCCTTCTGCGTGGTCCCCAATCCGTTCCAAATCACGAGATGAATCCAGAATGTTAGTCAAGACTTCGCTTTCCTTTTGGCTCAAGGATTCGCTTGAGAGTCTGATGAGGTAACGAGTGAGTTTTTCATCGATGGTGTTGATGGCTTCTTCTGTCTTGTGCCCTTTTTCAGCTACCTTTTCATTCAAACCGATGATATAGCTATAAGAAAGGTCAAAAGCTTTGGCTGCATAGCTTCCCAAGTGCAAGAGTTCTTTTTTGGCATTTCCTAGAGCGATAGAAGGAGATTGCTGGATAAGTTGTTCGTCGAGATAAAGAGGCTCGTACTTCACAACTTCGTCTTCACCAGGGATAATCTTGGTTACAAAGTAGGCCAAGGCTCCGATGAATGGAAATTGTACAATGGTGTTACTTACGTTAAAGGCTCCGTGAGAGAAGGCAATGGTCATCTCAGGTGAGAGGTGAAGGAGTGCCTGGAAGTACTCAATCATCGAAGTGAAGGGGCCTAATAAGATTAAGCAAAGAATAGTTCCTAAAACGTTAAAGGTAACGTGGGTTGCGGCAACGCGCTTTGCAGAGACATTGGCCCCAGCTGCGGCAATAATAACAGTTAAGGTTGTCCCGATATTATCCCCGAAGAGAACTGGTAGAGAACCTTTAAGATCAAGGAAGCCACCTGCATAGAGACCTTGTAGAATCCCGATTGTCGCAGAAGAAGCTTGAATGAGGACGGTAATCACTGCACCAGCTACCACTCCTAAAATAGGATTTTGTCCCAAGGTCACCATATATTCCTTGAATTGTGGTAAATCTTTAAGTGGGCTCATACCGGCACTGATGAGGTTGAGAGCGTAGAAGATTCCCCCGACACCGAACAGAATACGCCCGATATTGTTTGCCGTTCTGTTTTTTGTAAAGAAGAGGAACATGGTTCCAAGGAAAATCAGGGGTAAAGCATACTCGCCAAGCTTGAAACCGATGATAAAGGAAGTAACGGTGGTTCCAATATTGGCTCCCATGATAATTCCGATAGCCTGTCTAAGAGTTAGAAGGCTAGCGCTGACTAGACCAACCGTGATAACTGTAACCCCTGTACTTGACTGAATCAGGGCGGTTACGACAATCCCAACTAGAACACCTAAAAAGGGATTGCTGGTGTACTTGTCAATGTAAAAACGAAGGCGATCTCCAGCAGCTTGTTGCAAACCGTCCCCCATGGTCTTGATACTATATAAAAACAGTCCTAGACCTCCCAAAAAGTGAAATAAAATTTCCTGCCAATTAATGGACATTTCTTTTTCCTCCGAAAAATAATAACGGAATTTCTCCTATTCTATTTTAAAGGATAAAAGTAAATCTCACAAGTGTTTTCTTGATATTTTAGTAAGAAATCGCTAAGTTTTTTAAATTTCTTCCTTAAATAGAGTTCTTACCTCAAGTATAAATGTCTGAAAGGATTGTGTCTAAATTTTACTGATTCTTATCCTAGTTATAGTTTATACGTAAAATAGATTGACATCGCTTTCATATAAGATAAAATGAAGATGATCCTGTTCTGGTGGTATGCCATGAGAACAGTTACTTTTCATCAAAAGTAAAGCGCTTACTTTATATTTTATTAGGAGGATAAGATGAAAAATTTATTTTTTGAAAAACGTTGCCGTTACAGCATTCGTAAGCTGTCAATCGGAGCTTGTTCTTTGATGATTGGGTCAGCTCTATTTGCGAGCCCTGCTCTTGCGGAACAGGTCGGTGTCCCTGAAACAGCTGCAAATACGAGCGCTCAAGCTACAAGCGCTAGTGAGACAACTAATCCAGACACCACAGCCCTCGAAAAACAATTAGAGAAAACTGAAAACAAAGTGGCTGAGCAACCAATTTCAGAAAGCACTCCAGCAATAACTGATTTGGTCAATGAAAAAGAAGAAGCGAAACCAGCTTCGACAGATAAAGCTGAAAAACCTACTCAACCAACTGATAAAGGAGAAGCCAAACCGGAGGAAGCTCCACAAGTAGCTGAGAAGGAAGCGGACAAACCGACTCTAGCAGACGTTCCTAAAAATGAGGAGAAGAGTCTCCGACCAAAAGAAATCAAATTTGATACTTGGGAAGATTTGTTGAAATGGGAACCGGGTGCGCGTGAGGATGATCCCATCAATCGTTCCTCAGTTGAACTCGCCAAGCGCCATAGAGGTCAGTTGGTTAACGAAAAAGCAAGCAGAAGAGCCAAAGTTCAGGCTCTAGCAAATACCAACTCAAAGGCTAAAGACCACGCTTCTGTTGGTGGAGAAGAATTCAAGGCCTACGCCTTTGATTACTGGCAATACTTGGATTCAATGGTCTTCTGGGAAGGCCTAGTCCCAACTCCGGATGTCATTGATGCAGGCCACCGCAACGGAGTTCCTGTTTATGGAACACTCTTTTTCAACTGGTCAAACAGCATTGCCGACCAAGAGAAGTTTGCTGCCGCTTTGAAGCAAGATGAGGATGGTACCTTCCCTATCGCACGAAAACTTGTCGATCTTGCTAAGTACTATGGATTTGATGGCTATTTCATCAACCAAGAAACAACAGGTGATTTGGTAGCACCTCTTGGTGAAAAAATGCGCCAATTCATGCTCTATACAAAAGAATACGCGGCTAAAGTCAACCACCCAATCAAATATGCTTGGTACGATGCCATGACCTACAAATATGGTCGTTACCACGAAGATGGCTTGGGAGACTACAACTACCAATTTATGCAAAAAGAAGGTGACAAGGTCCCTGCAGATCAATTTTTTGCCAATTTTAACTGGAACAAGGAAAAGAATGACCACTCCGTAGAGATGGCAAAATGGCTAGAACGTAGCCAATATGATGTCTTTGCAGGATTGGAATTGCAACAAGGTGGCTCTTATAAGACCAAAGTCAAATGGGATGCTCTCTTAGATGAAAATGGCAAGTTGCGCTTGTCACTTGGACTTTTTGCGCCAGATACGATTACCAGTCTAGGAAAAACAGGCGAAGACTACCACAAGAACGAAGACATCTTCTTTACAGGTTACCAAGGGGATCCAACGGCTCAAAAACCAGGTGATAAAGAGTGGTATGGGATTGCTAATTTAGTTGCGGACCGCACACCAGCAGTAGGACGCACCTTCACTACCTCTTTCAATACAGGCCATGGTAGAAAGTGGTTTGTAGACGGCAAAGTTTCTAAGGATTCTGAGTGGAACTACCGTTCGGTTTCAGGAGTCTTGCCAACATGGCGTTGGTGGCAGACTTCAACGGGGGAAAAACTTCGTGCAGAATATGACTTTACAGATGCCTACAATGGCGGAAATTCCCTTAAATTCTCAGGTGATGTAGCTGGTAAGACAGACCAAGATGTGAATTTGTATTCTACTAAACTAGAAGTAACGGAGAAAACCAAACTTCGGGTTGCCCATAAGGGAGGAAAAGGCTCGAAAGTTTATATGGCCTTCTCTACGACTCCAGACTACAAATTTGAGGATGCAGATGCATGGAAAGAACTGACCCTTTCTGACAACTGGACAAATGAAGAATTTGACCTTAGCTCACTAGCAGGTAAAACCATCTATGCAGTTAAACTCTTCTTCGAACATGAGGGAGCTGTAAAAGATTATCAATTTAACCTTGGTCAATTGACAATTTCGGACAATCACCAAGCACCACAAGCACCGACAGGTCTCTCTGTAGTGAAGCAATCTCTTAAGAATGCCCAAGAGGCTGAAGCGGTTGTTCAATTTAGGGGTAATCAAGATGCGGATTTCTATGAAGTCTACGAAAAAGACGGGGACAACTGGCGTTTGTTGACAGGTTCATCTGCTTCAACCATCTACTTGCCAAAAGTTAGCCGTTCTGCTAATGCGACTGGTACGACTCAAGAATTGAAAGTCGTTGCGGTTGGTAAAAATGGACTTCGTTCTGAGGCGGCGACAGCATCCTTTAACTGGGGGATGACTGTTCAGGATACAACTCTCCCAAGACCTTTAGCTGAAAATATTGTTCCAGGGGCAAAGGTTATCGGTAGCACTTTTCCAAATACTGAAGGCGGTGAAGGCATCGAAGGCATGTTGAACGGAACGATTACAAGTCTATCAGACAAGTGGTCTTCAGGACAATTGAGCGGTAGTGTCGATATTCGTTTGACCCAACCACGTCGTGTCGTCAGATGGGTCATGGACCATGCAGGTGCTGGTGGTGAGTCTGTTAACGATGGTTTGATGAACACCAAGGACTTTGATCTATACTACAAGGATACTGATGGCGAGTGGAAACTAGCTAAGGAAGTCCGTGGTAATAAAGCGCACGTTACAGATATCACTCTTGATAAACCAATCACCGCCCAAGACTGGCGTTTGCATGTCATTACATCTGATAACGGAACACCTTGGAAGGCCATTCGTATCTACAACTGGAAGATGTACGAAACCTTGGACACAGAAAGTCAAAATATTCCAATGGCTAAGGTAGCGGCTCGTTCACTTGGAAACCATCAAGTTCAACTTGGCTTCTCTGATGTTCCAGCAGGCGCAACCATCACCGTTTACGACAAGGCGGATTCACAAACACCGATTGCAACCTTGAAGACTGAAACTGGTGGAGACCTGGCAACAGCACCATTAGCCTTTGACAAACAACCAAATCTCCTCTACTATCGTACCCAACTTCCTGGCAAAGAAATCAGTAACACCTTGGCTGTAGCGATTCCACAGGATGAAAGAAAAATCAAATCTGTCAGCCTTGAAAAAGGACCTAAAAAGACGGTTTACAAAGAGGGAGAAAAACTTGACCTCAGAGGCGGAACACTCCGTGTTCAGTACGAAGGAGAACAAGCCGATGAGCTGATCAACCTTACTCATTCAGGTGTGACGGTATCTGGATACGACGCTCATCAAAAAGGGGAACAGAAGCTCACAGTCAGCTACCTTGGACTTCCAGTTACTGGTGATTTAAAGGTACAAGTGACTGGTCAAGATGAAGGAAAACCAAAAGAAGTAGCAGGTTTGTACATTACTCAGAAACCGAAAGCAGACTATCTGGTAGGAGATCAACTGGATCTTGCAGAAGGTCGCTTTGGAGTTCTCTATGATGATGAGACAGAAGAGACTCACGGCTTTACTGATGAAGGTGTTGGAATTACGGGATACGATGCTCAAAAGACTGGTCGTCAGACCTTGACCCTGCACTACAAGGGGCACACAGCTGAGTTCGATGTCTTGGTTTCTCCAAAGGCTGCAGTCAATGATGAGTACCTCAAACAAGAAATTACTGCTGCCCAAGGCCGTCAGTCAACCCTTGCCTACACCTTCTCAAGTGAGGATAAACAAGCAGCGCTAGTAGAGAAGCTCAATGCAGCGAAAACTGTAGCAGAAAACAACAATGCTAGTCAAGAAGAAGTCAACAAAGCCTTGAATGAATTGAAACAAGCTGGAGCGGATTTGGATGGAAATCAACGTTATCAAACTGCTAGAGAAGAATTGGAAAGCTTGCTCGAATCCGTCCGTGAAAAAGATTCTCAAGATGAGTTGATTGCCCAAGCTGAAGCTTTGTTGTCTTCACAAACACCAACTCCACAAGCTTTTGCGGACATGAAAGAAAAGCTAAATAAGAAACTATCTCCTGCAGAAGAAAGTCACCACGTTGGTAGCATGGATCCTAACGAAGGAGCTCCTACAGTAGAGGCTTTGCCTGAACTGATTGTTGAAACAGAAACAAAATCCTTTGAACGCCAAGAACGTGAGACTCCAGACCTTCTGAAAGGTCAACGTCAACTTGTCCAAAAAGGAGAGGAAGGACAAATTCGTCGTCTAGTAGAAGTAGATGCCCAAGGAAAACGTACCCTTCGTTCAACTGAAGTTCTTAAGGAAGCTATCCCAGAAATTACCGAAGTTGGAACAAAAGTTCTATCAAGCAACCAGCCAGCTGAAGGTGTGAAAGATTTAGTTCACGAAAATCCAACTCTTAAAATTGAAGAAAAACCACTTGCCTTCAATCGTCAAGAACGACCAAATGCAAGCCTTCTTAAAGGACAACGCCAGCAAGTTCAAGCAGGTGTGGAAGGCCAAGTTCGTCATTTGGTAGAAGTGGATACCCAAGGCAATCGCACTCTTCGTTCGACTGAAGTTCTCAAGGAGGCTATCCCAGAAATCACAGAAGTTGGAACAAAAGAAGTGGCGCCAAGTCCAGACAAACCTCATGCTGATACCCTCCCTAAAGAGCAAAAGGGACTTCCAGCTACACCAAGTACAAATGCTCCAACTGCAGAAGTATCTGCCAAAGGTGAAGCAGCAAGCAAACAACTGCCAAATACTGGTGTAGAAACAGATGCCAGTCTAGTAGCTCTGGGGCTTCTCGGAGTGATGAGTGGCTATGGCTTGCTTGCTAGAAAGAGGAGAGAAGACTAATCGGATTTACGAATCTTGGATTTCCTCTTAACAACTAAAAACAAGGTTTGACTGTAGATTAGTCAGGCCTTGTTTTAATGATTTTATCTCGCATTCATTACTTATTTGATAAGGTTTTTCTAGTTTTGATTTTAAGGAATGCTAGTTTCAATTGCAAGAAAGAACTGGAAAAGTGCAGGCTTTTGCTATCTCTTTTGCTGATTTTGTGATATAATTAACACGTATAAAAAAAGAAGGAGTCATATCTAATGGCAAAATTGACTGTTAAAGACGTTGACTTGAAAGGGAAAAAAGTTCTCGTTCGTGTTGACTTCAACGTACCTGTTAAAGATGGCGTGATTACCAACGACAACCGTATCACTGCAGCTCTTCCAACTATCAAGTACATCCTTGAACAAGGTGGACGTGCGATCCTCTTCTCTCACCTTGGCCGTGTAAAAGAAGAAGCAGACAAAGCTGGTAAATCACTTGCTCCTGTAGCTGCTGACTTGGCAGCTAAATTGGGTCAAGACGTTGCTTTCCTTCCAGGTGTCACTCGTGGTGCTGAATTGGAAGCTGCTATCAACGCTCTTGAAGATGGACAAGTTCTCTTGGTTGAAAACACTCGTTTCGAAGATGTTGACGGCAAGAAAGAATCTAAAAACGATCCTGAACTTGGTAAATACTGGGCATCACTTGGAGATGGTATCTTCGTAAACGATGCATTCGGTACAGCTCACCGTGCACACGCATCTAACGTTGGTATCTCAGCAAACGTTGAAAAAGCAGTTGCTGGATTCCTTCTTGAAAACGAAATTGCCTACATCCAAGAAGCAGTTGAAACTCCAGAACGCCCATTCGTAGCGATCCTTGGTGGTTCAAAAGTTTCAGACAAGATTGGTGTTATCGAAAACTTGCTTGAAAAAGCTGATAAAGTCCTTATCGGTGGTGGGATGACTTACACATTCTACAAAGCACAAGGTATCGAAATCGGTAACTCACTTGTAGAAGAAGACAAATTGGATGTCGCTAAAGCTCTTCTTGAAAAAGCAAATGGTAAATTGATCTTGCCAGTTGACTCAAAAGAAGCCAACGCATTTGCTGACTACACTGAAGTGAAAGACACTGAAGGTGAAGCAGTTGATCCAGGCTTCCTTGGTTTGGATATCGGTCCTAAATCTATCGCTAAATTTGACGAAGCCTTGACTGGTGCCAAAACAGTTGTATGGAACGGACCAATGGGTGTCTTTGAAAACCCTGACTTCCAAGCTGGTACAATCGGTGTCATGGACGCTATCGTGAAACAACCAGGCGTGAAATCAATCATCGGTGGTGGTGACTCAGCTGCTGCAGCAATCAACCTTGGTCGCGCAGACAAGTTCTCATGGATCTCTACTGGTGGTGGAGCATCAATGGAACTCCTTGAAGGTAAAGTATTGCCAGGATTGGCTGCACTCACAGAAAAATAAGCTTTCGTAAATGAAACGATGAAAAGAGGAACTTAGTTTCCTCTTTTTCTTGTAGCTTGAATTAAAAACGTTTCCGATTGATTTTGGCTCATAAAATCAACTAATTTATGATAAAATGGAAATAGAAAGTTGAGATTATGGGTTATTTTAAAAAATATAAATTTGATAAGTCACAGTTCAAGCTTGGTCTACGAACCTTTAAAACCGGAATCGCTGTTTTTTTAGTTCTCTTGATTTTTGGATTTTTTGGTTGGAAGGGACTTCAAATTGGGGCTTTGACAGCAGTCTTTAGTTTGAGAGAGAGTTTTGATAAGAGTGTTCATTTTGGAACATCACGCATTCTAGGAAACAGTATCGGTGGTTTCTACGCTCTTGTTTTCTTCCTCTTAAACACTCTATTTCAAGAAGCCTTTTGGGTGACCTTGCTAATTGTTCCAATCTGCACCATGTTAACCATTATGACAAATGTCGCCATGAATAATAAGGCGGGAGTTATCGGTGGTGTAGCGGCTATGTTGATCATTACCCTATCAATACCAAGCGGAGAAACATTTTTGTACGTGTTTGCGCGTGTATTTGAAACATTTATGGGTGTTTTTGTGGCCATACTCGTGAATTATGATATTGACCGTTTCAGAAATCTTTTGGAGAAAAAAAGAAAATAATGTTACATTTTGTGACATTATTAATTGACGTATGTGTTTTTTTAGACTATAATAGACAGAAAGAAGGAAATTGTAAATGAAGGAAAGAGAATTTCGCCGAAATATGGCTGTTTTTCCTATCGGCAGTGTTATGAAATTAACCGATCTCTCGGCGCGTCAGATTCGTTATTATGAGGATCAAGAGTTGATAAAGCCTGATCGAAACGAAGGGAACCGTCGCATGTATTCTTTGAATGACATGGATCGTTTGCTTGAAATCAAAGATTATATCTCTGAAGGTTTCAATATTGCTGCTATTAAGAAAAAATATGCTGAACGTGAGGCGAAATCCAAGAAAGCAGTGAGCCCAACGGAGGTGCGTCGTGCGCTTCATAATGAGCTCCTCCAACAGGGACGCTTTGCTTCAGCACAGTCGCCTTTTGGTCGCGGTTAGGTAATCGCAAGTAGTCATACATTAAGGAGAAAACTCATGCCAATCACAGCTGCAGATATTCGTCGTGAAGTCAAGGAAAAAAATGTTACCTTTATCCGTCTCATGTTTTCAGATATCCTGGGAACTATGAAAAACGTCGAAATTCCTGCTACAGATGAACAGTTAGACAAGGTCTTGTCAAACAAAGCCATGTTTGATGGATCTTCTATTGAAGGTTTTGTACGTATCAATGAGTCAGATATGTACTTGTACCCTGACTTGGATACATGGACAGTCTTCCCTTGGGGAGATGAAAATGGAAGTGTTGCAGGTTTGATCTGTGATGTCTATACAACAGAAGGCGAACCATTTGCAGGTGACCCTCGTGGTAATCTCAAACGTGCACTTCGTCACATGGAAGAAGTAGGATTCAAATCCTTCAACCTTGGTCCAGAACCAGAATTCTTCCTATTTAAGTTGGATGAAAATGGTGACCCAACACTTGAAGTAAATGACAAAGGTGGCTACTTTGATTTGGCGCCTACTGACCTTGCGGACAATACACGTCGTGAGATTGTGAATGTCTTGACCAAAATGGGATTTGAAGTAGAAGCAAGTCACCACGAGGTTGCGGTTGGACAACATGAAATTGACTTCAAGTATGATGAAGTCCTCCGTGCCTGTGATAAGATTCAAATCTTTAAGCTCGTTGTAAAAACCATTGCTCGTAAACACGATCTTTATGCAACCTTTATGGCAAAACCAAAATTTGGTATCGCTGGATCAGGTATGCACTGCAATATGTCCTTGTTTGATGCAGAAGGAAATAACGCCTTTTTTGATCCAAATGATCCAAAAGGAATGCAGTTATCGGAAACGGCTTACCATTTCCTTGGCGGTTTGATCAAGCACGCTTACAACTATACTGCCATCATGAACCCAACAGTTAACTCATACAAACGTTTGGTTCCAGGTTATGAAGCGCCTGTTTACATTGCTTGGGCTGGTCGTAACCGTTCGCCACTTGTGCGTGTACCTGCTTCACGTGGAATGGGGACTCGTCTTGAGTTGCGCTCGGTAGACCCAATGGCAAACCCATACATCGCTATGGCGGTTCTTTTGGAAGTTGGTTTGCATGGTATTGAAAATAAAATCGAAGCACCAGCTCCTATCGAAGAAAATATCTACATCATGACAGCTGAAGAGCGTAAGGAAGCTGGAATCACAGACCTTCCATCAACTCTTCATAACGCCTTGAAAGCTTTGACTGAAGATGAAGTAGTCAAGGCTGCCCTAGGTGACCACATCTATACTAGCTTCCTTGAGGCTAAACGTATCGAGTGGGCTAGCTATGCGACCTTCGTTTCACAATGGGAAGTTGATAACTATTTAGACCTTTACTAATAAAGAAGAAAGATTGCCTGAGGGTGGTCTTTTTTTCTTGCTTTTTATATCGAGGTGTGATATAGTTTATATAACGAGATGCGGTATATCGAACTGAATAGAAGGTGTGGTTAAATGGAATTAACAGATAAGATCAGGCGTGTTTACCTTCCCATGACTGAAACTGGTTTTTATATCTTGTTTTGTCTACAGAAGGAGAACCATGGATATGGTATTACACAAAAGGTCAAGGAGATGACAGATTCGCAAGTTTCGATTAGTCCAGGGACCATGTATGGGACCTTGTCAAAGATGGAAAAGGATGGCTTGATTGCCTTTTTCCGAGAAGAGGAGAAACGGAAAATCTATCAGATCACAGACTTGGGACGAAAAGTCTTAGATATTGAATTGAAACGTATTGAACGGCTCTACAGAAATAGTCGGGAGGAAGGATGATGGAAAAGAAAATTGTTTATCGAATTTTTACAATTGCGGATTATGAGAGGGAGGCTCTGTACTTTAGAGAAATGCATGCTAAGGGCTGGAAACTTATGAAAGTAAGCTATTCTATCTTATTGTTTGTAGTTAAGTATACCTTTGAAAAGTGTCAGTCTGAGCGAGTATCTTATCAGTTGGATTTTTACCCAATGGAAAAATCAGAGAGATCCTCCTATTTACAACTATTTAAAGACTGTGGCTGGGAGCATATTACAGACTTTAATAGTTTTTCCTATTTTAGAAAAGCACATTCTGAAATTGAATCGGCTGCAGAGTTTGAAATTTATAATGACGCGGCTGGGAAGTTAGCCATGGTAAAGCGTATTTTAAGACTGCGGATGCTTCCTATTTTGCTTCTCTTTTCAGCTCTACTACCGGTTTTTTCAAAGTTTGTCAGTGGAGGTAGTTCTTTCAGTTGGGAAGTATTTTTGATTTTCATAATAGATTGGGTTTTATTGATAGTTTTTGCGATTCAGATTTCTTATATTTTTTGGAGATTGTTCCAAAAATGGCATGAATTGTCTGATAAATGAAATAATACGTGTGTTCTAGTTTAGAGGTAAGATAATGAATAGTGAAGTACAATTTCGGATTTTTATAATAGTTGATTTGGACAAGGAAGAAGAATATTTGCATGAGATGCACTTGAAAGGTTGGAGATATAGAACTAACCGTTTTGGTTTTTTCTATTTTGAGCAATGTCAACCGGATGATGTCATCTACCATATCTATGATACTCGCCATCTTAAAAAGTATAAGCATGAACTACAAAATTTTAAAAATAGCGGTTGGGAATTGATAGAAACAGGTTCTTGTTTGATTCTTCGTAAATCATCTTCAGATATACTTCCAGAGGATCAAGTCTATATGACTAATGGTCTCAGATGGGAGGTAATGTGCTCTAGACTTCGATCCTGTACAGCTGCTTTCTCAGGTGGTCTTGTTGTTTGTATGAGTTTACTTCGAGAAAACTTGTCTCAATCTTTCTTTATTATTTTTGTTTTATATGCTTTCCTGATTTCTTATCTAATCCGTGGTTTTTTCAGGCTTAAAAGGAAATACCAAGTAGATGAAAGGTAAGTTTCTAGGTCTTCAGACTGATTTTTAGCACTCTTGGCAAAAGAGTGCTAATTTTTTGAGTTTTTGTCTTGACATTCTCTTTCAGGGGTGTATAATAGAATCATGAGTTAGCACTTGGATGTATCGAGTGCTAATCGATCGGACAGAGAGGAGTGATGAGATGGTTACAGAGCGTCAGCAGGATATTTTAAATCTGATTATTGACATCTTTACTAAAACGCACGAACCTGTTGGATCCAAAGCCTTGCAAGAATCTATCAATTCTAGCAGTGCTACCATTCGTAATGATATGGCGGCTTTAGAAAAGCAAGGTTTGCTTGAAAAGGCTCATACTTCAAGCGGTCGGATGCCAAGTGTTGCTGGTTTTCAGTACTATGTGAAACACTTACTGGATTTTGACCGATTAGCTGAAAATGAGGTTTATGAGATTGTCAAAGCCTTTGATCAGGAATTCTTCAAACTGGAGGATATTCTACAAGAGGCTGCTAATGTCTTGACAGACTTGAGTGGCTGTACGGTAGTAGCACTGGATGTTGAGCCGAGCAGGCAACGGTTGACAGCTTTTGATATCGTTGTTCTAGGGCAACATACAGCCTTGGCAGTATTTACCCTAGACGAGTCGCGAACGGTTACCAGTCAATTTCTGATTCCAAGGAACTTCTTGCAGGAAGATTTGCTGAAGCTTAAGGCAATCATTCAGGAACGTTTCCTCGGTCACACCGTTCTAGATATTCACTACAAGATTCGGACGGAGATTCCGCAGATTATCCAGCGTTACTTTACAACAACGGACAATGTCATGGATCTTTTTGAACATATTTTTAAAGAAATGTTCAATGAAAATATTGTGGTGTCGGGCAAGGTCAATCTTTTGAATTTTGCCAATCTCGCAGCCTATCAGTTCTTTGACCAACCACAGAAAGTGGCTCTGGAGATTCGTGAAGGTCTGCATGAAGATCAGATGCAAAGCGTCCGTGTTGCGGACAGTCAAGAATCTTGTCTGGCAGACCTAGCAGTGATTAGCAGTAAATTCCTCATTCCTTATCGAGGTTTTGGAATTCTGGCGATTATTGGTCCGGTCAATCTGGATTACCAGCAATTGGTTAATCAACTCAATGTTGTCAATCGAGTCCTAACTATGAAACTCACAGATTTCTATCGCTATTTGAGTAGTAATCATTATGAGGTGAGTTGAACATGAAATTACATAAATTCCTAAAAAGGAGGCGAAAAATGTCTGAGGAAATAAAAAACGAAGAAGTAAAAGAAGAGGAAGTTGTTGAAACAACTGAAGAAACAACTCCTGAAAAGTCAGAACTAGACTTGGCAAATGAACATGCGGACGAGTTTGAAAATAAATACCTTCGCGCTCATGCGGAAATGCAAAATATCCAACGCCGTGCCAATGAAGAACGCCAACTCTTGCAACGTTATCGTAGTCAAGACTTAGGAAAGGCTATCCTCCCTTCTTTGGACAACCTTGAGCGTGCACTAGCAGTTGAAGGTTTGACAGATGATGTGAAGAAGGGTTTGGAGATGGTGCAAGAAAGCTTGGTTCATGCTTTGAAAGAAGAGGGAATCGAAGAAATCGCAGCGGACGGAGAGTTTGACCATAACTACCATATGGCTATCCAAACTCTCCCAGCAGACGATGAACACCCAGCAGACACCATCGCCCAAGTTTTCCAAAAAGGCTACAAACTCCATGACCGCATCCTACGCCCAGCGATGGTAGCGGTCTATAACTAGGCAATTCTGACGGTTGCTGAAGCAACTCGTCAGAAAACGGCAATCGCTATGGCGTTTGCCTAGCCTCCTTACTAACTCGTCGTCGAAATAAAATTGATTTCGACTTCTCGTGTCGCAACATAAATACATTGAAATCTTGTCCGAAACGACAATAAACTATGAAGAAAGATAAGAAAGTAGTTCAGCTTTGCAATAGTGAGCGAAGTGAACAAAAGATGATACTCTTCGCCGTGGCGCTATTTGCGCAAACTTTGAGACCTTAGGCTCAAAGTTTAGTCAAAGAGATTGACGAAGTCAAGCTCTGACGGCGCCGCCACCTAAGAAGAGTATCAAAAAGAAAGAATATAAAATTTAAGGGGAAAAACACATGTCTAAAATTATCGGTATTGACTTAGGTACAACAAACTCAGCAGTTGCAGTTCTTGAAGGAACTGAAAGCAAAATCATCGCAAACCCAGAAGGAAACCGCACAACTCCATCTGTAGTATCATTCAAAAACGGTGAAATCATCGTTGGTGACGCTGCGAAACGTCAAGCAGTCACAAACCCAGATACAGTTATCTCTATCAAGTCTAAGATGGGAACTTCTGAAAAAGTTTCTGCAAATGGAAAAGAATACACTCCACAAGAAATCTCAGCTATGATCCTTCAATACTTGAAAGGCTACGCTGAAGATTACCTTGGTGAAAAAGTAACTAAAGCAGTTATCACAGTTCCAGCTTACTTCAACGATGCTCAACGTCAAGCGACAAAAGACGCTGGTAAAATCGCTGGTCTTGAAGTAGAACGTATCGTCAACGAACCAACTGCAGCAGCTCTTGCTTACGGTTTGGACAAGACTGACAAAGAAGAAAAAATCTTGGTATTCGACCTTGGTGGTGGTACATTCGACGTATCTATCCTTGAATTGGGTGACGGTGTTTTCGATGTATTGTCAACTGCAGGGGACAACAAACTTGGTGGTGACGACTTTGACCAAAAAATCATCGACCACTTGGTAGCAGAATTCAAGAAAGAAAACGGTATTGACTTGTCTACTGACAAGATGGCAATGCAACGTTTGAAAGATGCGGCTGAAAAAGCTAAGAAAGACCTTTCTGGTGTAACTTCAACACAAATCAGCTTGCCATTTATCACTGCAGGTGAAGCTGGACCTCTTCACTTGGAAATGACCTTGACTCGTGCGAAATTTGACGATTTGACTCGTGACCTTGTAGAACGTACAAAAGTTCCAGTTCGTCAAGCCCTTTCAGATGCAGGTTTGAGCTTGTCAGAAATCGATGAAGTTATCCTTGTTGGTGGTTCAACTCGTATCCCAGCCGTTGTAGAAGCTGTTAAGGCTGAAACTGGTAAAGAACCAAACAAATCAGTAAACCCTGACGAAGTTGTTGCTATGGGTGCCGCTATCCAAGGTGGTGTCATTACTGGTGATGTTAAAGACGTTGTCCTTCTTGACGTAACACCATTGTCACTTGGTATCGAAACAATGGGTGGTGTCTTCACAAAACTTATCGATCGCAACACTACTATTCCAACATCTAAATCACAAGTCTTCTCAACTGCGGCAGACAACCAACCAGCCGTTGATATCCACGTTCTTCAAGGTGAACGCCCAATGGCAGCAGATAACAAGACTCTTGGACGCTTCCAATTGACAGATATTCCAGCTGCACCTCGTGGAATTCCTCAAATCGAAGTAACATTTGACATCGACAAGAACGGTATCGTATCTGTTAAGGCCAAAGACCTTGGAACTCAAAAAGAACAAACAATTGTCATCCAATCAAACTCAGGTTTGACAGACGAAGAAATCGACCGCATGATGAAAGATGCGGAAGCAAACGCTGAAGCAGATAAGAAACGTAAGGAAGAAGTAGATCTTCGTAACGAAGTAGACCAAGCAATCTTCGCGACTGAAAAGACAATCAAGGAAACTGAAGGAAAAGGCTTTGATGCAGAACGTGATGCTGCCCAAGCTGCCCTTGATGAACTTAAGAAAGCCCAAGAAGATAACAACTTGGACGAAATGAAAGCAAAACTTGAAGCATTGAACGAAAAAGCTCAAGGACTTGCTGTTAAACTCTACGAACAAGCCGCAGCAGCTCAACAAGCTCAAACAGGAGCAGAAGGCGCACAAGCAACAGGAAACGCAGGCGATGACGTCGTAGACGGAGAGTTTACGGAAAAATAAGATGCAAAGCCCGTTAAAACCTTACAGTGAAAATAGGAAATCTGACGCAGAAACTTTAGTTTCTAGAAAGATTTGCACCTAAAGGTAGCCATATCTGTAATTCGCTAAAGCGAAAACAGCTACGTCTCTTTTTCACCAAGAGGTTAGGGCGTGCTCAATTCAGCATTACTAGTTTGATTTTTAAAACTTGAACGTCGTAATGATAGGAAGAAATCCAGAGGTTGCAACCCAGCCTCTGTTTTTCGGTAAAATAGAGGATGTTGCGTATGAAAAAAGTACTTTGTATCCTTTATCCCAATTTTTCTCTTTATGAGATAGCCTCTTTAACAAGTACTTTAGCTCTATCTTTTGACATCACGATTGATTATGTAGCTTCAGATCATTCGATGGTGGTCTCTGAAGATGGCTTGCCTTGTTTACCTACAAAAACATTGGATCAAGTACGTATAGAAGAGTATTCTTGTGTGATTTTGCCAGGAATGGTAAATATAGGGTCTGCTCTACAGGATGAAAAATTAGCCTCATTTTTGAGAGAACTCGGTGAGCAGGATATCTTGATTGCAGCAATTTCTTCTGCGCCCATTTTATTAGCGAAAGCTGGTTTGTTGAATGACACGAAATTTACTGGTGGAATTTGGCAAAACTTCTTTGACTATTTTGAATTTCTTCCTCGGGAAAATTTTAAAACAAAAGCTGTCCTGCAAGATAAAAATATCATTACTGCTATTGGCTTTGCACATCAAGAGTTTGCAAGAAAAGTGATTCTTGGTCTAGGTTTGGCAGAAAATACTGACAACTATTTTAAAGAACAGAACGAATATTCAGAAGAGGACTTGATTTTTACTCTATCGGACAAAGAGTTTGATGAAGTGAAGCAGAGTATAGAAAATACCCTCTAATGATTTACTTATAAATTATAGAAAGGAATAAGGGTGTTCGTAATTGAACTCGAGCGGAAAGCTTGGAAATTAGATAAACCTCCTAAGAAATCAGGATTTCTTGTCGGTTTCCTAAATTTCAGTCGCTTTCTGTTCGCTCTTAGTATCTTGTATGAACAATACTGAATTTTATGATCGTCTGGGAGTGTCAAAAAACGCTTCGGCAGACGAGATCAAAAAGGCTTATCGTAAGCTTTCAAAAAAATATCACCCAGATATCAACAAGGAGCCGGGTGCTGAGGAAAAGTACAAGGAAGTTCAAGAAGCCTATGAGACTTTGAGTGACGACCAAAAACGTGCAGCCTACGACCAGTATGGTGCTGCAGGTGCCAACGGTGGCTTTGGTGGTACTGGCGGTTTCGGTGGCTTTGACGGAGCAAGTGGCTTCGGTGGGTTTGAGGATATTTTCTCAAGTTTCTTTGGTGGAGGCGGGGCTTCGCGCAATCCAAACGCTCCTCGTCAAGGTGATGATCTCCAGTATCGTGTGAACTTGACCTTTGAAGAAGCTATCTTTGGAACGGAAAAAGAAGTTAAATACAATCGTGAAGCCAGCTGTCGTACATGTAACGGCTCTGGTGCTAAGCCAGGGACAAGTCCAGTCACTTGTGGACGCTGTCATGGCGCTGGTGTCATTAACGTTGATACGCAGACTCCGCTTGGTATGATGCGCCGTCAAGTAACCTGTGATGTCTGTCATGGTCGCGGAAAGGAAATCAAAGATCCATGTACAACTTGTCACGGAACAGGTCATGAAAAACAAGCCCATAGCGTACATGTGAAGATTCCTGCTGGTGTGGAAACAGGCCAACAAATCCGCTTAGCGGGTCAAGGTGAAGCAGGCTTTAATGGTGGACCTTATGGTGACTTGTACGTGGTGGTTTCTGTAGAAGCAAGCGATAAGTTTGAACGTGAAGGAACAACTATTTTCTATAAGTTGAATCTCAATATTGTCCAAGCAGCCCTCGGAGATACTGTGGAAATTCCAACTGTACATGGTGATGTTGAATTGGTCATCCCAGAAGGAACTCAGACAGGTAAGAAATTCCGTCTACGTGGCAAGGGAGCGCCAAGCATTCGTGGAGGTGCCGTTGGTGATCAATACGTAACCGTTAATGTCGTGACTCCGACAGGCTTGAACGACCGCCAAAAAGCAGCCTTGAAGGAATTCGCAGCTGCAGGTGACTTGAAAGTTAATCCAAAGAAAAAAGGTTTCTTTGACCATATAAAAGATGCCTTTGAAGGAGAATAAAGTAAAAAGAGCCGGCGGGCTCTTTTTTGTATAATCTTGGGAAATTTAGCATCGAGAAATCATTCTCCAGCTAGTCTACTATTTATACTTTTGAGTGAGCAAGCCAGCCTCATCCATCTCCTGGATGAGTTGCTTGATTTCCGCTTCTTTGCCAGGCTTAACTGTGATAGAATCAATGTGCTTGATCGCCGAGTTATCCTGAATATCCACCAAAGTCAAAGCTTTTTCATAGAATGCAATTCCCTTTTTAAAACTTTCCTGATCATCCCAAAAGAGAAGTGAGTAATTAGGGTTAAATTTCTTTCCTTTTTCTTGGAGATACTTCTCGCTTTCCTTCTCTAAAAATTGGAATAAGCCATGATTGAACAAGTTATCCCCTACTTTATAGTAGGAAATCTCTCCTGTCTGGAGGACATAGACTTCGAGTCGGTTTTTGGTTAGTTTTGGACTTTCTTTTAGGACGGGGTGGCTATTGATGACCTCATCTGAGAAAGTAACATAAAAATGTAAGCCTCCACCCTCGAATTGATACCTTCCATTTGATTCTACTTTCTTAGGAGGCATGTCAAGAGAGATAAAGATTTGTTTTAAGTCGTCATTCCCTTTTTGGATGTCACTCGGTGAGGCCTTGAAAAGATTCATCAGTAGTAGAAATGCCAAGGCTGCAAGCAGGCAGAGGCAACCACAAGGGATCGCGATGACCTTCGCTAGAACTTTTAAAAACTGTTTCACTTTCATTCCCTCACTTTTCTGTTCAAACCTAGTATCCAAAAAAGAGTTTAAGGAAAGTTGGAGATTCTCTTATCCTTGTTTTTCTTCTTGGAGGACCGCCATTCTAGTTTGGAAATCTTTTTCCAAGACTTTGAACTTGTAGGTCAAGTCTTTTTGGTATTCCTTGATGAGGGCTTTTTGTTGGTTGATGATTTGCAGGCTGTTTTGAATGACATCCAAATCCTCCTTCATAGCTTCGACACGGTCGCTAGTATCCATCAACTCCTCTGTGATGGCTTGGCGATTTTTCACGACAAAATAACTTCCAGCTGCAGCTTCTGCAAATAGCAATAGATTGGATAGTTTCATGGCAACTCCTTAAGCGTTTCTAATGGTTTCAGCGACTTGGGCAAGTTTGTCAAAGTCAGGTTCGTGAGCGATAAAGTCAATCTTGAGGTCATCTTCTGCACCGTAGCGAGGTACGAGGTGCACATGGGTATGAAAGACCGTTTGACCAGCGACTTCCTCGCAATTGGCAATGATATTCATGCCGACAGCTTTAGTAGCCTTCATGACTTTTTGAGCCACTGTTGGCACCTGGGCAAAGAGTTGACTGGCGCTCGCAGCATCCATCTCCAAAAGATTGCGGTAGTGCTCTTTTGGTACGACCAAGGTGTGTCCAGGCGTTACTTGAGAGATATCAAGAAAGGCAAGAACCTGCTCATCCTCGTATACTTTTGAAGCAGGAATCTCCCCTGCGATGATCTTACAAAAAATGCAATCTGACATAAAATCCACCTCTACTGTATTGAATTTTGATATAATATAGCTACATTATACCAGATTCGGAGAAAATATGTTAGAAATTAAAAACCTGACAGGAGGCTATGTTCATGTTCCTGTCTTGAAAGATGTGTCCTTTACCGTTGAAAGTGGGCAGTTGGTCGGTTTGATTGGTCTGAATGGTGCTGGGAAATCAACGACAATCAATGAGATTATCGGTCTGTTGACACCCTACAGTGGAGAAATCAAGATTAACGGTCTCACCCTGCGAGAAGATGCGACCAACTACCGCAAACAGATTGGCTATATCCCAGAAACGCCTAGTCTGTATGAGGAATTGACTCTCAGAGAGCATATCGAGACGGTGGCTATGGCTTATGGTATTGAGCAGAATATAGCTTTTGATCGAGTAGAGCCTTTGTTAAAAATGTTCCGTCTGGATCAAAAATTAGATTGGTTTCCTGTTCATTTCTCCAAAGGGATGAAGCAGAAGGTCATGATTATCTGTGCTTTTGTCGTGGATCCGAGCCTCTTTATCGTAGATGAGCCTTTCCTTGGGCTTGATCCGCTGGCTATTTCTGACTTGATTCAGCTTCTAGAAGTAGAAAAGCAAAAAGGCAAGTCCATTCTCATGAGTACCCATGTCCTGGACTCGGCGGAAAAGATGTGTGATGCCTTTGTCATTCTCCACAAGGGAGAGGTGCGTGCCAAGGGGAATCTGGCGCAACTACGCGAAGCCTTTGACATGCCTGAAGCAAGTTTGAATGACATTTACTTGGCTCTGACCAAAGAGGAGGAGCTATGAAAGACTTGTTTTTAAAGCGAAAGCAGGCTTTTCGTAAGGAGTGTGTCGGTTATCTGCGCTATGTTCTCAATGACCACTTTGTCTTGTTCCTGCTGGTTCTCATCGGTTTTCTAGCCTACCAGTACAGTCAACTCCTGCAAAATTTTCCTGAAAATCACTGGCCTATCCTCTTGTTTTTGGGGATTGTATCTGCCTTGCTTTTAGCTTGGGGAGGAATCGCGACCTATATGGAAGGACCGGATAAACTCTTTCTCTTAGTCAGTGAAGAGGAGGTTAAGTCTCACCTCAAAGGGCAGACGATGCGCTCACTGGTCTTTTGGCTCTTTGTCCAAACACTTTTCTTGCTTTTATTTGCGCCCTTATTTTTAGCCATGGGTTATGGCTTGCCAGTCTTTCTCATCTATGTGCTTTTATTGGGAGCAGCGAAGTACCTAGTATTTCGCCAAAAATCCAGTAAATTTTTTACAGAGAATAGGCTTGACTGGGACTATGTGATCTCCCAAGAAAGCAAGCGCAAGCAAGTTTTGCTTCGTTTCTTTGCTCTCTTTACTCAGGTTAAGGGTGTTTCAAATAGTGTCAAACGTCGCGCTTATCTGGATTTTATCCTAAAGACTGTTCAAAAGGTGCCAGGGAAGATTTGGCAAAACCTCTATCTTCGTTCTTACTTGCGAAATGGAGACCTCTTTGCGCTCAGTCTCCGCCTCCTCTTCCTATCCTTGCTAGCTCTAGTCTTTATCGAGCAAACTTGGATAGCGACAGCAGTGGTGGTTCTATTTAACTACCTCTTGCTCTTCCAGCTACTGGCCCTCTATCACGCCTTTGACTACCAGTATTTGACCCAGCTCTTCCCACTAGAAAAAGGGGAGAAAGAGAAGGGATTGAAACAGATTGTGCTTGGTGTGGGAAGTGCAGTTCTTTTGCTGGAATTGCTGGTCGGAGCAGTGGTTTTTCAAGAAAAAATAGCCTTGTTGGCTCTTGTAGGGGCTAGTCTCTTCCTACAATTGTTTTATTTACCTTACCAACTAAAAAGATTGGTTGACGAATAGACTAAAAACTAGTAGAATAGTAAGGAAACTTTATACGGAGGAAAGAAATGGACTTGGGTGATAATGAGCTAACGCTGACCCCTATACCTGGGAAGAGCGGCAAAGCTTATATGGGAAGCTACCCTGATGGGAAGCGCGTCTTTGTAAAAATGAACACCTCTCCAATCCTACCTGGCCTAGCCAGAGAACAAATCGCTCCTCAATTACTATGGACTCGTCGTTTGCCAGATGGTCGTGATATGTGTGCCCAGGAATGGTTGACGGGCAAAATCTTGACACCGCACGATATGAACCGCAAGCAGATCATCAATATCTTGACACGTCTTCACCGCTCACGTCCTTTGATGAAGCAGTTGAGCCGTTTGGGATATACCATGGAAACGCCAGTAGACTTGTTGCAGTCTTGGAGGCAGGAAGCACCCGAAGTCTTGAAACGACATCAGTACTTAAACTCGGTGATTGATGATTTGCGCAGGACAGTTCCAGGATTTAGAGAAGACCATGCTACGATTGTGCACGGTGATCTTCGCCATAGTAATTGGATTGAGACAGAGAGTGGACTCGTTTATCTAGTGGATTGGGATTCGGTTCGCCTGACGGATCGTATGTTTGATGTGGCGCATTTGCTATGCCACTACATTCCAGATCATCAGTGGCGCCAATGGTTGAGAGACTACGGCTATAAGTACAATCAGACAGTGTTAGATAAATTGTATTGGTATGGTCAGTATTCTTACTTGAGCCAGATTGCCAAATACTTTGTAAATCAAGATTTAGATAATGTAAACCGGGAGATTTACGCCTTGCGTGTCTTCCGTGACAAGTATGGAAAGAAGAGATGAGAGTTAGAAATCGTAAAGGGGCGACAGAATTACTAGAGGCCAATCCCCAGTATGTTGTCCTCAATCCCTTAGAAGCAAAAGGGAAATGGCGAGACTTGTTTGGAAATGATCATCCTATTCATGTAGAAGTTGGAAGTGGGAAAGGGGCCTTTGTATCAGGAATGGCAAAGCAAAACCCTGACATCAACTACATCGGGATTGACATCCAAAAGTCGGTATTGAGTTATGCCTTAGACAAGGTGCTTGAAGTTGGAGTGCCCAATATCAAGTTGCTGTGGGTAGATGGTTCGGATTTGACTGATTACTTTGAAGACGGTGAGATTGATCGTCTCTACCTAAACTTTTCAGATCCATGGCCTAAAAAACGCCATGAAAAACGTCGTTTGACTTACAAGAGTTTCTTGGATACCTTCAAGCGCATCTTGCCTGAGAATGGGGAAATCCATTTCAAGACAGACAATCGTGGCTTGTTTGAGTACAGCTTGGTAAGCTTTTCTCAGTATGGGATGAAACTCAATGGGGTTTGGCTAGACTTGCATGCCAGTGGTTTTGAAGGCAATGTCATGACGGAATATGAGCAAAAATTCTCCAGCAAAGGTCAAGTGATTTACCGAGTTGAGGCAGAATTTTAAGAAATAGCTTGAAAATCAGCCGTTTGAGTGCTTATGCTTTACATAAATTGACAAACGTGCTATACTAATAGTAAGAATATGAGAAAGAGAGGCGGGGAAATATCTTCGCCTCTTGCTTATGAGGAGGTGGACGCAATCGCAACAATCGTAGAATTAGTCAGAGAAGTTGTAGAACCTGTCATCCAAGCACCTTTCGAACTCGTGGATATCGAGTATGGAAAGATTGGCAGTGACATGATTCTCAGTATTTTTGTAGATAAACCCGAAGGAATTACCTTGAACGACACGGCAGACCTGACAGAAATCATCAGTCCTGTCCTAGATACCATCAAGCCTGATCCCTTCCCAGAACAATATTTCCTAGAAATCACCAGTCCAGGCTTGGAACGTCCTTTGAAAACCAAGGATGCCGTCGCTGGAGCAGTTGGAAAATACATCCATGTCGGGCTCTACCAAGCCATTGATAAACAAAAAGTCTTTGAAGGAACCTTGATATCCTTTGAAGAGGACGAGTTGACCATGGAATATATGGACAAGACACGTAAGAAAACCGTCCAAATTCCATACAGTTTAGTATCAAAAGCACGTTTAGCAGTAAAACTATAGAAAAGAAAGGATAGCTTTTGAGGATTCAAAAGTGAAGAAAACATGAGTAAAGAAATGCTAGAGGCCTTCCGCATTTTGGAAGAAGACAAGGGAATCAAAAAAGAAGACATCATCGACGCAGTAGTAGAGTCACTTCGTTCCGCTTATCGCAGACGCTATGGTCAATCTGACAGCGTAGCCATTGACTTCAATGAAAAAACAGGTGACTTTACAGTTTATACTGTCCGTGAAGTTGTTGATGAAGTATTTGATAGCCGTTTGGAAATCAGCTTGAAAGATGCCCTTGCCATTAATTCAGCCTATGAGCTTGGTGACAAAATCAAGTTTGAAGAAGCACCAGCTGAGTTTGGTCGTGTAGCAGCCCAATCTGCCAAACAAACCATTATGGAAAAAATGCGCAAGCAAACACGTGCCATCACTTACAATACTTACAAAGAACATGAACAAGAAATCATGTCTGGTACAGTAGAACGATTTGACAACCGTTTCATTTATGTTAACCTTGGTAGCATCGAAGCCCAATTATCAAAACAAGACCAAATCCCTGGAGAAGTCTTTGCTTCTCACGACCGTATCGAAGTCTACGTTTACAAGGTTGAAGACAATCCTCGTGGTGTCAACGTCTTTGTTAGCCGTAGCCATCCAGAAATGATTAAACGCTTGATGGAACAAGAAATCCCAGAAGTCTACGATGGAACTGTCGAAATCATGAGCGTGGCTCGTGAAGCTGGTGACCGTACGAAAGTTGCCGTTCGTAGCCACAATCCAAACGTGGATGCTATCGGTACAATCGTTGGACGTGGTGGTGCCAACATCAAGAAAATCACCAGCAAATTCCACCCAGCTCGCTACGATGCGAAGAGCAATCGTATGATTCCTGTCGAAGAAAACATCGACGTTATCGAGTGGGTAGCAGATCCAGCTGAATTTATCTACAATGCCATCGCACCTGCAGAAGTTGACCAAGTTATCTTTGATGAAAATGACAGCAAACGTGCCTTGGTCGTTGTACCTGATAACAAGCTTTCTCTTGCCATCGGTCGTCGTGGACAAAACGTTCGCTTGGCAGCTCACTTGACGGGTTACCGTATCGATATCAAGTCTGCAAGTGAGTTTGAAGCTATGGAAGAAGCAGGTCAAGTGGATTACGCAGCTGCGGACGAATTGATTGAAGAATAAAAGCTGCTAGAGGAGGGAAAGATGAAAACAAGAAAAATCCCTTTGCGCAAGTCTGTTGTATCCAACCAAGTGATTGATAAGCGTGATTTGCTCCGCATTGTCAAGAACAAAGAAGGACAGGTCTTTATCGATCCGACAGGCAAGGCCAATGGCCGTGGCGCTTATATCAAGCTAGACAATGCAGAAGCCCTAGAGGCAAAAAAGAAGAAAGTCTTTAACCGCAGCTTTAACATGGAAGTTGAAGAAAGCTTTTATGACGAGTTGATCGCTTATGTTGATCACAAAGTAAAAAGAAGAGAGTTAGGACTTGAATAAGCAAAAGATAAGCAATCTCTTGGGACTTGCTCAGCGAGCAGGTCGGATCATATCAGGTGAGGAATTGGTGGTCAAGGCCATCCAAGACCAGAAAGCCAAGCTAGTCTTTCTAGCACAGGATGCTGGCCCTAATCTAACCAAGAAGATTCAAGATAAAAGTGACTATTATCAAGTAGAAGTTATAACCGTGTTTTCAACACTGGAATTAAGCATAGCAGTCGGAAAATCGAGAAAGGTTTTGGCTGTGACAGATGCTGGATTTACAAAGAAAATGAGGTCTCTTATGGAATAGAAGAGGAGGACATGATTTGTCTAAGAAAAGATTGTACGAAATCGCAAAAGAACTTGGAAAAGAAAGTAAAGAAGTTGTAGCGCGTGCAAAAGAGTTGGGCTTGGATGTGAAAAGCCACTCATCGAGCGTGGAAGCTGCTGCTGCTGAGCAAATCGCAGCGAGCTTTAGGCCTGCTTCTCCGAAAGCAGAAGCAAAACCTGTACCACCAAAAGCAAGTGTAGAAAAGAAAGCGGAAAAGTCTGCCTCAGCTAAACCAGCAGTCGTTAAGGAAGAAAGCAAACTAGCTGCACCTGCAGCTCCTAAGGAAGAAAAAGTAGTGGCCGCAAGACCACAGAGTCGAAACTTCAAGGCGGAGCGTGAGGCGCGTGCCAAAGAGCAGGCAGAGCGACGCAAACAAAACAAGGGCAACAACCGTGACCAACAACAAAACGGTAACCGTCAGAAAAACGACGGCCGTAATGGTGGCAAACCTGGTCAAGGAAACCGCGACAATCGCCGTTTCAACGATCAAGGGAAAAAACCACAAGGTCAAGGAAATCGTGGCAATGATCGCCGTCAGCAACAAGACTTCCAGCCCAAGCAAGCTGGGCCACGTGTTGACTTTAAAGCCCGTGCAGCAGCCCTGAAAGCAGAGCAAAATGCAGAGTACGCACGTTCAAGCGAGGAGCGCTTCAAACAATCGCAAGCTGCTAAAGAAGCCTTGGTTCAAGCTAACAAACGCAAGGAACCAGAGGAAATCTTTGAAGAAGCTGCTAAGTTAGCTGAACAAACGCAGCCGGCGGTATCAATAGCTCCTGTAGCGAAAGAAGCGCCAGTGGATACACGTCGTAAAAAACAAGCTCGACCAGACAAAGAACGTGACGATTATGATCACGAAGAAGATGGTCCTAGAAAACAACAAAAGAATCGAAGTAGTCAGAATCAAGTGAGAAATCAAAGAAATAGTAACTGGAATAACAACAAGAAAAATAAAAAAGGGAACAAGCAAAACAACCGTATCCAGGCTCCAAAACCTGTTACAGAGCGCAAGTTCCACGAATTGCCAACAGAATTTGAGTATACAGATGGTATGACTGTTGCGGAAATCGCAAAACGTATCAAACGTGAACCAGCAGAAATCGTTAAGAAACTCTTTATGATGGGTGTGATGGCCACACAAAACCAATCCTTAGATGGAGAAACCATCGAACTCCTCATGGTGGATTATGGTATCGAAGCCAAACAAAAGGTTGAAGTGGATAATGCCGACATCGAACGTTTCTTTGTCGAAGATGGCTATCTTAACGAAGATGAATTGGTTGAGCGTCCACCAGTTGTAACCATCATGGGACACGTTGACCATGGTAAAACAACCCTCTTGGATACCCTTCGTAACTCTCGTGTTGCGACAGGTGAAGCGGGTGGTATCACTCAGCATATCGGTGCCTACCAAATTGTGGAAAATGGCAAGAAGATTACCTTCCTTGATACGCCAGGACACGCGGCCTTTACCTCTATGCGTGCGCGTGGTGCTTCTGTTACCGATATTACCATCTTGGTTGTAGCGGCCGACGACGGGGTTATGCCTCAAACTATCGAAGCCATCAACCACTCAAAAGCAGCCAACGTTCCAATCATCGTAGCCATCAACAAGATTGATAAGCCAGGTGCCAACCCAGAACGTGTTATCGGTGAATTGGCAGAGCATGGGGTTATGTCAACAGCTTGGGGTGGGGATTCTGAGTTTGTCGAAATCTCAGCTAAGTTTAACCAAAACATCGATGAACTCTTGGAAACGGTCCTTCTTGTAGCTGAAATTCAAGAACTCAAGGCAGACCCAACAGTGCGTGCGATCGGTACAGTTATCGAAGCTCGTTTGGATAAAGGAAAAGGTGCGGTCGCAACCCTTCTTGTTCAACAAGGTACCTTGAATGTCCAAGACCCAATCGTTGTCGGAAATACCTTCGGTCGTGTCCGTGCCATGACCAATGACCTTGGTCGTCGTGTCAAGGTCGCAGGCCCATCAACGCCGGTTTCTATCACAGGTCTAAACGAAGCGCCAATGGCTGGTGACCATTTTGCTGTTTACGAAGATGAAAAATCTGCGCGTGCAGCAGGTGAAGAGCGTGCGAAGCGTGCCCTCATGAAGCAACGTCAGGCTACCCAACGTGTCAGCCTTGAAAACCTCTTTGATACGCTTAAAGCTGGTGAGCTTAAGTCAGTTAACGTTATCATCAAGGCCGACGTACAAGGTTCTGTTGAAGCCCTTTCTGCCTCACTTCAAAAGATCGATGTAGAAGGTGTCAAAGTTACCATTGTCCACTCGGCAGTCGGTGCTATCAACGAATCTGACGTCACTCTTGCGGAAGCTTCCAATGCCTTTATCGTTGGTTTCAACGTACGCCCTACACCACAAGCGCGTCAACAAGCGGAAGCTGACGATGTAGAAATCCGTCTCCACAGTATTATCTACAAGGTTATCGAAGAGATGGAAGAAGCTATGAAAGGGATGCTTGACCCAGAATTTGAAGAAAAAGTTATCGGTGAAGCAGTTATCCGTGAAACCTTCAAGGTATCTAAAGTGGGAACCATCGGTGGATTTATGGTTATGAGTGGTAAGGTTACCCGTGATTCTAAAGTCCGTGTCATCCGTGACGGTGTCGTTATCTATGACGGCGAACTTGCAAGCCTGAAACACTACAAAGACGACGTCAAAGAAGTTACAAACGGTCGTGAAGGTGGATTGATGATCGATGGCTACAATGACATCAAGACTGATGATGTGATTGAGGCATACGTCATGGAAGAAATCAAGAGATAATAGAGAAACGATAGCCGATTTGACTCGTCGTCAACAGTGCCTTGATGAACCCTTAGTTCTATCTAAGGCTTGTTTCCTAGATTCAAATGGCTCTAGTTCCTCTATCTAACAGAAATAGCTAGGTCTGCTGGCCTAGCTTTTGGTTCAAAGTAGAGAAAGGAATATCATGGCAAATCATTTCCGTACGGATCGTGTGGGCATGGAAATCAAGCGTGAAGTCAATGAGATTTTGCAAAAGAAAGTCCGTGATCCACGTGTCCAAGGTGTGACCATCACAGATGTTCAGATGCTGGGGGATTTGTCTGTTGCCAAGGTTTACTACACCATTTTGAGTAACCTGGCTTCAGACAATCAAAAAGCTCAAATCGGGCTTGAAAAAGCAACTGGTACTATCAAACGTGAACTTGGTCGCAATTTAAAATTGTACAAAATCCCAGATTTAACCTTCGTCAAAGACGAATCCATCGAATATGGAAACAAGATTGACGAGATGCTACGCAATCTGGATAAAAACTAAGAAAGAGGGGGTGCCCCTCTTTTTTGGTGTATGCTAATCGTCCTTATGGTATAATATAAGCAGTAAAATCATTTTAGAACATACATGGAGGTCGTCATGGACAATATCATCGATGTGTCAATACCCGTTGCGGAAGTGGTGGACAAGCATCCAGAAGTCTTGGAAATTCTAGTGGAGCTGGGTTTTAAACCTCTAGCCAATCCCTTGATGCGCAATACAGTCGGTCGCAAAGTATCGCTCAAACAGGGTTCTAAGCTTGAAGGAACGCCTATGGACAAGATTGTCCGCACACTGGAAGCGAATGGTTATGAAGTGATTGGATTAGACTAATGGCAGATGAACGGATTCATATCCTACGGGATATTTTGTTAGAATTGCATAATGGCGCCTCTCCTGAGTCAGTTCAGGAGCGTTTTGATGCGACTTTTACGGGTGTTTCAGCCATCGAGATTTCCCTCATGGAGCACGAGCTGATGAACTCAGACTCAGGTGTCACCTTTGAAGATGTCATGGAACTCTGTGATGTCCATGCCAATCTTTTTAAAAACGCTGTTAAGGGTGTCGAAGTGGAGGATACCGAACACCCTGGCCACCCAGTTCGCGTCTTCAAGGATGAAAATTTGGCTCTCCGTGCAGCTTTGATTCGCATTCGGAGATTGTTGGATACCTATGAGTCTATGGAAGACGAGGAAATGCTTGCGGAGATGCGCAAGGGTTTGGTCCGTCAAATGGGGCTGTTGGGTCAATTTGACATCCACTACCAGCGCAAGGAAGAGCTCTTCTTTCCCATCATGGAGCGCTATGGACACGATTCCCCTCCTAAGGTTATGTGGGGAGTGGATGATCAGATCAGGGAACTCTTTCAAACAGCTCTAACGACAGCCAAGTCACTACCAGAAGTTTCGATTAGCAGTGTAAAAGAAGCTTTTGAAGCTTTTGCGACAGAGTTTGAAAGTATGATTTTCAAGGAAGAGTCCATCCTCCTCATGATTCTTCTTGAGTCCTTCACTCAGGATGACTGGATTCAGATTGCGGAGGAGAGTGATGCTTATAGCTATGCCATCATCCGTCCGTCTGAGAAATGGGTGCCAGAGCGTCAGAGTTTCGTTGAGGAAAATGGCTCAGAGGAGACCGTACAACTAGACACGGCTGAAGGCCAGGTTCAGAAAGTTATCGATACGCCAGAAGGTCAGTTTACCATTACCTTTACCCCTAAGGAAAAGGAAGCGGTGCTGGATCGTCATAGTCAACAGGCTTTTGGCAATGGCTATCTCTCCGTAGAGCAGGCCAACCTCATCCTCAATCACCTCCCTATGGAGATTACCTTTGTCAATAAAGATGATATTTTCCAGTATTACAATGACAATGCGCCAGCTGATGAGATGATTTTTAAACGGACGCCGTCCCAAGTCGGGCGCAATGTTGAACTCTGCCATCCGCCCAAGTACCTAGATAAGGTGAAGGCCGTTATGAAAGGTCTTCGTGAAGGTAAAAAGGACAAGTATGAAATGTGGTTCAAGTCTGAGTCGCGAGGCAAGTTTGTCCACATCACCTATGCCGCCGTACACGATGAAAACGGAGAATTCCAAGGCGTGCTAGAGTATGTTCAGGATATCCAGCCCTACCGAGAGATTGACACGGACTATTTCCGTGGATTAGAATAAGGAGAACCAATGAGTTACGAACAAGAATTTATGAAGGAATTTGAAGCCTGGGTCAATACCCAGATCATGATCAACGACATGGCGCATAAGGAAAGTCAAAAAGTCTACGAAGAAGACCAAGACGAGCGTGCCAAAGATGCCATGATTCGCTACGAAAGCCGCTTGGATGCTTATCAGTTCTTGCTTGGTAAGTTTGAAAATTTCAAGGCGGGTAAGGGATTTCATGATTTGCCAGAAGGCTTGTTTGGCGAGAGAAATTATTAAAATAGTGATACTTTCTTGATTTTTTCTCAAAATCTTGATAGAATATCTTTATTAAATCCTTGTCAGAGCAGGGATTTTTTATTGAAAGGATTTTATCATGTCAAAGAAACTCCAACGTAAAAAACAATTGCGAAATAGCCTTCGTCGCTCAGGTGCATTTTCAAATACGGTGACCAAAGTTGTCGAAGAGACCAAGAAAGTTGTGAAACACGCAGAAAAATCTGCCAGCGAAGCAGGAAAAGTTGTCTCTAAAAAAGTGGAACAAGCAGTAGAAGCGACTAAGGAACAAGCTCAAAAAGTAGCCAATTCTGTAGAAGATTTCGCAGCTACTTTGGGAGGCCTCTCAGTAGATCGTGCGAAGACTTTCTATGATGAAGGCATCAAGTCGGCTGCTGACTTTAAAAACTGGACGGAAAAAGAACTCCTTGCCTTAAAAGGAATCGGCCCTGCTACCATCAAGAAATTAAAAGAACACGGAATCAGCTTCAAGTAATCTTTCTTGAGCCTTGCTTTTCCGAGAAAAACTTGCTACAATAAAGCCATCAGAGGTGTTTTGAATCCCACATTTTACAGAAAGTGGCGGTGCTGAGAAGTCCACAAATGTGTCAAAACTAGTAGCTGATGATGAAAAATTGAAATAAACAAAGATGCGGGCTTGGCCCGAAATTGGGTGGTACCGCGGATAAACACATTCGTCCCTGTCATGTAGATGGCAGGGGCGATTTTTTGTAGAAAGCGAGGAAGAAGAATGACAAGAGCTGAGTTGCCAGAAAGAATCGAAACAGAACGTCTTCTTTTACGAGTCCGAACAGTGGCTGATGCAGAGGATATCTATGCCTACGCTAGTCTCCCAGAAGTTTCTTACACAGCAGGTTTTCCGCCCGTCAAGACCTTAGAAGATGAGATTTATTATCTGGAGCATATCCTTCCTGAGCGCAATGAAAAGAACAATCTCCCAGCGGGCTATGGAATTGTCGTTAAAGAGACTGATAAAGTTATTGGATCTGTTGATTTCAACCATCGTCACGAGGATGATGTCTTGGAGATTGGCTATACCTTACACCCGGACTATTGGGGCCGTGGTTATGTGCCAGAAGCTGCGCGTGCCTTGATTGACCTAGCTTTTAAAGAACTGAGTCTTCACAAGATTGAGCTGACTTGTTTTGGCTACAATGTCCAAAGTCAACGAGTCGCCGAGAAACTTGGCTTTACCTTAGAAGCTCGCATAAGAGACCGCAAAGATGCCCAAGGCAACCGCTGTGACAGTCTGATATATGGCTTGCTGAAGAGTGAGTGGGAGGTGAAATAGATGGCTAGAAAGAAGAATAGAAAAAAAGAATTAAGGCATCAAGTGAGAGAAGAAAATTCTCCCTCGATGGAATGTAAGGTGGATATTAAAGAAGGAGAGACTTACTTTGCACATATTCCTATTCAAAATGGTGCTCAAATAATTCATCCGTTTAAACCACAGAAATTTAGTAATGGAACCATCGGTGCAATTACTCCAGCATATACAACAGATGAATCACTTCAGTTAGAGTTGCAAAAGAGCTTATTGAGGCGAGATAATAGTGAAATTGAGATTTTAGTAAAAAAAGTTCTTTCTTTTATAAAAAATGAATCAAATTATACTTTTAATGAACTCAAAGAATTTATTGATAAGATCATTAGCATTGATGAGTTTGGTTCTTATATCCAAAACAATCATGAAGCTTTAGTGGCTAAAAAAAATACTCAATTTTATAGGGCTATTCCTCTAGTTGACGAAAATGGTAAGCTAAAAAAAGATTTTGCCCCAGATACTTGGCGATTTATCAATCCTAACTCTAGCTTACAAAGATTGAATACCGATAAAGAGTCTGTATTTTATACAGCAGCACTTGACAGAGCAGCAATAGAAGAAGTTGGTATAAAAAAACAGACAGATAAGTTTGCGTTGTTTATCTATAATGCAAAAGATAATTTTAAAATATTACCTATTCAAAAAAATCCCTTTGGCAATGAGCGATTTCCGAAAGAATTACAAGATTATGGATTACAGACAACAAAAGTTTTAAATGAGATTTTTTCGTCTAAATCTAGTGGTGATGTAGAACATGACAAGAAAGTATATGAGTTATCAAATTATATAATAGAAAAATATTTTCCACTTTCCAGAAATAAAGATTATAAAGGGTGGTCATATATTTCTGTTGAATTCAAAGATGCAATAGAATATGAACCAAATTACCAAGAGGATAGGTTTGACCTATTATGTGTTGCTTTTCCAAAGGATACATATGATAAATGTCTAGATATGTTGAATGTTACTTGTGTCTTGTTTAATTGTACAGATGAGGATATGAGACAGTTAAATCTATCTTATTCAAAATGTGAAACCGAAAAGAATAGAATAGTAAAAGGAGAACTAAAATGAAAGAACTTTCACCTAAATACAATCCAGCCGAGGTTGAGGCTGGTCGTTACCAAAAATGGCTTGACGAAGATGTTTTCAAGCCTTCAGGCGATCAAAAGGCTAAGCCTTATTCTATCGTTATTCCACCACCAAACGTAACTGGGAAACTCCACCTTGGTCACGCTTGGGATACAACTTTGCAGGATATCATCATCCGTCAAAAACGTATGCAAGGTTTTGATACTCTTTGGCTGCCAGGGATGGACCATGCTGGGATTGCGACTCAGGCTAAGGTTGAGGAGCGCTTGCGTGGTGAGGGCATCAGTCGTTATGACCTCGGTCGTGAAAAATTCCTTGAGAAAGTCTGGGAATGGAAAGATGAGTATGCGACGACTATCAAAGAACAATGGGGCAAGATGGGGCTCTCTGTAGACTACTCTCGCGAGCGTTTTACCCTTGACGAAGGTTTGTCAAAAGCCGTCCGTAAAGTCTTTGTGGACCTATACAAGAAAGGCTGGATCTACCGTGGTGAGTTTATCATCAACTGGGACCCAGCAGCACGCACAGCCCTTTCTGATATCGAGGTTATCCACAAGGACGTAGAAGGTGCCTTCTACCACATGAATTACATGCTGGAAGATGGCTCACGCGCCCTTGAAGTTGCGACAACTCGTCCAGAGACCATGTTTGGGGATGTTGCGGTTGCAGTCAATCCAGAAGACCCACGCTACAAGGCCTTGATTGGAAAAAATGTCATCCTTCCAATCGCTAATAAATTGATTCCAATCGTGGGAGACGAGCACGCCGACCCTGAGTTTGGTACTGGTGTCGTGAAAATCACACCTGCTCATGATCCAAACGACTTCTTGGTTGGTCAACGCCACAACTTGCCACAAGTCAACGTCATGAACGACGACGGAACCATGAATGACTTGGCCTTCGAATTTGCAGGCATGGACCGTTTTGAAGCTCGTAAGGCAGTCGTTGCTAAGTTGGAAGAAATCGGTGCCCTCGTTAAAATCGAAAAACGTGTCCACAGTGTTGGTCACTCAGAACGTACTGGTGTAGTGGTTGAACCACGCTTGTCTACGCAGTGGTTCGTCAAGATGGACCAATTGGCTAAGAATGCCATTGCCAACCAAGACACAGAGGACAAGGTTGAATTTTACCCACCTCGTTTCAATGATACCTTCCTTCAATGGATGGAAAATGTCCATGACTGGGTAATCTCTCGTCAGCTCTGGTGGGGTCACCAAATCCCTGCTTGGTACAATGCTGAGGGTGAAATGTACGTCGGCGAAGAAGCTCCAGAAGGTGATGGTTGGACTCAGGACGAAGACGTCTTGGATACTTGGTTCAGTTCTGCCCTTTGGCCATTCTCAACTATGGGCTGGCCTGATGTCGACTCAGCAGACTTCAAACGTTACTTCCCAACTTCAACCCTCGTAACAGGTTACGACATTATCTTCTTCTGGGTGTCTCGTATGATCTTCCAATCCTTGGAATTCACTGGCCGTCAGCCATTCCAAAACGTTCTGATCCACGGTCTCATTCGTGACGAGCAAGGACGTAAGATGTCTAAGTCACTCGGTAACGGGATTGACCCAATGGACGTCATCGAGAAATACGGTGCTGATGCCCTTCGTTGGTTCCTTTCAAACGGTTCTGCGCCAGGTCAAGACGTGCGCTTCTCTTACGAGAAAATGGATGCCTCTTGGAACTTCATTAACAAGATTTGGAACATCTCTCGCTACATCCTCATGAACAATGAAGGCTTGACTCTTGAGCAAGCGACTGCCAATGTCGAAAAAGTTGCCAACAAGGAAGCTGGAAATGTCACAGACCGCTGGATTCTCCACAACCTCAATGAAACCATCGGAAAAGTCACTGAAAACTTTGATAAGTTTGAGTTTGGTGTAGCTGGACACATCCTCTACAACTTTATCTGGGATGAATTTGCGGACTGGTACGTTGAGTTGACCAAGGAAGTCCTTTATAGCGACAACGAAGAAGAGAAAGTCATCACACGCTCTGTTCTCCTTTATACTTTGGACAAGATTCTTCGTCTCCTCCACCCAATCATGCCTTTCGTGACTGAGGAAATCTTTGGACAAATCTCAGAAGGCTCTATCGTTACAGCAGAATACCCAACTGTTAACCTAGCCTTTGAAGACCTTACTGCCCACACTGGTGTCGAAAGCCTCAAAGACTTGATCCGTGCTGTTCGGAATGCGCGTGCGGAAGTAAACGTTGCACCAAGCAAGCCAATCACCATCCTTGTTAAGACCAGCGATAGCGACTTGGAAGCCTTCTTTAACAGCAATGTCAACTACATCAAACGCTTCACAAATCCAGAACACTTGGAAATCGCTTCAAACATTCCTGCACCTGAACTCGCTATGTCAAGCGTCATCACAGGAGCAGAAATCTACTTGCCTCTCGCAGACCTTCTCAATGTCGAAGAAGAGCTCGCTCGTCTCGACAAGGAACTCGCTAAATGGCAAAAAGAACTGGATATGGTAGGCAAGAAACTCTCTAACGAACGCTTCGTAGCCAATGCCAAACCAGAAGTCGTCCAAAAAGAACGCGACAAACAAGCCGACTACCAAGCGAAATACGACGCGACTGTCGCACGTATTGATGAGATGAAGAAACTCGTGAAATAAACTATAAACCTCGGCATTTTGCTGAGGTTTTTGGTATAATAGATAATAGTGTGTATTTGATTTAATATATTTTATTTATTTAAAAGGCTTAATTATGATTAATATAATAGATTTATTTAGCGGTGCAGGTGGATTAACTGAGGGATTTAGAAATCAGCGATATAAAATATTGGGACATGTAGAGAAAGAGAAAGCAGCTTGTGAAACTTTAAAACTTAGGGAAGTATATTATTATTTAAAGGAAAAAAATAAATTAGGACTTTATAATGACTTTTTAAATAGTAAGACTAGTATAGAGGATTTGTTGAAACATGTACCTCGAGAAAAATTGAATAAAATTCTTAACTTTGAAATTAGTCAAGAAAATATTCATAGTATTTTTAGTTTTTTTGATGATTTAGGGGAAAACGTTGATGGAATTATAGGAGGTCCTCCGTGTCAAGCTTATTCAACCATTGGAAGAGCTAGAAATGCTAGTAAAAAGTCTTCAGATGAAAGAATCTATTTATATAAATTTTATATACATTTTTTAAACAAGTATCAACCTCAATTTTTTATTTTTGAAAATGTAAAAGGCTTATTGAGTTTTAGAGATGCTGATGATGAGTTTTTATTACCTAGAATGAAAAAAGAATTTGAAGAGGCTGGCTATTCTTTAGGTTATGAAGTTTTAAATACTAAAAACTATGGTGTCCCACAATCAAGAGAAAGACTTATTATTTTTGGAGTGATGAATGAGAAAAAAGAACTTATTCAAGAATTCTTTAAAAATCTTAAAAAATATGAAGAAAATGAGGTGGATGTTAAAACAGCTTTTCAGGGATTACCTAGTTTAAGGGCGGGAGAAGTAAACAATTCTTATACAAATTTATCAAATGATTATGTTGAACGATTTTTTTTACAGGATTCTAAAACGCCATTAACTCAAAATATTGCAAGACCAAATAATAGCAACGATTTAGCAATTTACAAAATTGTAGCAGAAGCTAAGAAAAATGGTATAAATATTAAATATAGTGATCTTGACTCAGGGCTAAAAACCCATAAACATACGGATAAATTTTTGGACAGATTCAAAGCTCTTTCATGGGATTCTCCATCGCATACAGTAGTTGCACATATTTCAAAAGATGGTCATCATTATATTCATCCAGATACAAAACAAAATAGATCAATTACTGTGAGAGAAGCAGCTAGATTACAGGGATTTCCGGATAATTACTATTTTTTAGATTCTAGAACCAGTGCTCTTACTCAAATTGGTAATGCAGTTCCTCCAATTTTTAGTAAAAAGATGGCTGATGCGATTTTGACATTGGAATTTAAATAAAAATCAACATATGTTCAATTTCTAAACGATGAACATATGTTGATTTTTTTAGTTACAAAAGATCAAACGCAGCAAGAAGTTGAGGAGCTACAGCATTCCATATTGTTTTTAAGGTATCAAATTGAGGGAAATTATGAGCATCATGCATTAATGTATTTAAATGCTCTGTTGCTCTTATATTTGAAAATTCGTCAATTAGGCTTTGAACTCTATTTTGGGCTATTTTTCCTTTTCTAGAAAGCAGTCGAACCATGGTTTCATACTTAACTTTAAACGAAAGTTTGTCAACTTCATTTTCGGCAGTTAGTGTTTTTGGACGGTTATTTTCTATTATTAGATTATGAGTACTTGCTTCCTCCCAGTAGCGTTTCAATAATGTTGTTGTTGTACTTTCAATCATAGCACGTAATAGCAAGCCCTGGGTCAAAATGAAACGATCGATATTTTTATCTTCCGCTGCTTCTATCATCTCCTCTCTTAGCCTTCGGATTTTAGTACCAATATTTTGTGGAACTCTAAAATTAGCTGGGACTAGTTCTTTATACACACTGTGATCCTTTTTATATGAGGTAGTTGATTTTATTACAGTTTTTAAAATAGATTGTTTTGTTTGTTCAGGTATATCAACATTATCATTTTCTAATGCTTTACTGATTTTATTGATACTTTTTTTATCCTCGGTTGATAATGTAGTTTCTACTAAGGAGGAATTCTTTTGTATATTTTCTTGCGCTTTTTTTTCTTTTGCTTCAGAACGTCGCTTTCTCCATTCTCTTTGAATAATCCCAATTAGTTTGTTAAGATTTTCTTTGATTTCTATTAGCTCTTCATCAGCTTCCCATCTAATAGATTGTCTATCTGTTGAAATAAAATCTTTTTTATTATCATCATCAAGAAAATCAATATTAAAGTACCCAGCTGCATAGCTATAGAAATTATCATTTGCTCTATCTTGAAATTGTGTAACAGATTGTTCACTTGCTAGCTTCCCTCTAGATAGTACTGAAAATCCACGTTGATTTGCTTGTAAAGGTGTTTTCTTGGTATAAATAATCCCGTTTATATGAAACTCTTTAAGTTTATGAATGGCTACTTGAGACTGCTTATTTGTAAGAGTTTCAAAATCATCTGGAAAAGAAAAAGTAAACTCAGTTTCATCTTCCTTGGGTCGTATACTTTTGACAAATACTTTCTCATCTAATTCCATAGTGAGACCATTTTCGTCTGTTAAAGTGACTAAAAAATCTGTACGAGAATATTTATTAAATCTTTTAGAAAGACTCTCATATAATGATTCAATTTTGGTGAGATTTTTTAAAGTAATATCTTTAATGATTATTTTTGTGCCATTTGGTTCAGATGTTTTAACATTGTAGTTGATTGTTTTTGGATGATAAACACTATTGGATGAACTTTGTATGTCATTATAATTCAATTCAAAAGAATTAAGTTTTCCGTTTTGGATACTGTCAATGATAATTGTATTAGCAATACCAAATAATGCTAGTTTTCCAAGTCCCTTTTTGCCTGTGACTTTTCTACCATTTTTCGAGAGCCCAGTTTCTCTTTTTTCATCATTTTGTTTATCTGTCAAACGTCTATTTCTAGCAATAGTTAAGAAGTTTTCATTTATCTCTTTTGCTGACATACCGTTACCGTCGTCTGAAACAATTATTATTTTTTCTTTATAATTTATATTGATTTGGACATTATGACTGTCAGCATCCCAAGAATTAGTGATGAGTTCAGCAATTGCTTGTGGTAATTGTTTGTATAATCCAATACCTAGATGTTGAATCGTTGCAGCATGGTAGTTAAGTGTAAATTCTTCAGACATATCGGACTCCTGTGTTTAATATTTGGTTAAATATAGTATATCATATTTTAAAAGTAAAATATCGTTAATACTGGTCATTCATTTTGATTCAAATCTATTTTGTATTAGATTCATAATAGCAGTTTGACAACACGGTAATTGCCGCTGCAACAACATTTATTATTTTTTTGACATAAGCTACCTCCAAGTAATATCTTTAAATTTACCATGTGATAAAATCAATTGATTTTTACTTAATAAATCATAGATAAATCTATTTTAACCTTTGACTATTCCGCAAAATTATCGTACAATAAAGAGTACATGATAAAATGAGGTCAGAGTCTGTTCGCTCTGGCGATAGTAGTAAAAATGAGGAGAAACGCTTTGGAATTAGAAGTATTTGCTGGGCAAGAAAAAAGTGAACTATCTATGATTGAGGTAGCGCGTGCTATCTTGGAACTTCGTGGTCGCGATCATGAGATGCATTTTAGCGATCTTGTAAACGAAATTCAAAACTACCTTGGAACATCAAACAGCGATATCCGCGAAGCCTTGCCTTTGTTCTACACAGAGTTGAACTTTGACGGTAGCTTCATCTCTCTTGGAGACAACAAATGGGGTCTTCGTTCATGGTATGGTGTAGACGAAATTGACGAAGAAATCATCGCTCTTGAAGAAAGTGACGACGATGAAGTAGCACCAAAAGCTAAGAAAAAACGCGTCAACGCCTTTATGGATGGTGATTCAGATGCCATTGACTACAATGCAGATGATCCAGAAGACGAAGATGCATACGAAGCCGATCCAGCTCTTTCATATGATGATGAAAATCCAGATGATGAGAAAAATGAAGTGGAAGCTTACGATGCAGAAATCAACGAAATCGCTCCAGATGACTTGGGTGAAGATGTGGATCTCAACGAAGAAGACGACGAGTTTTCTGACGATGACGCTGAAACGAGTGACGAAGTATAAGAAGCCTCACAGAGGAGATCAGTTTGATCTCCTCTTTTTATTTGTCGGGAGAGAGTTGATGATTTCCTTGAAATCAGGGACTAGAAGGTGTAGAATAAAGGTGGGATGGTGTACATTTTTCAAAGGAGGTGCCTACCTATGGAGTTTCGTTTAGATAAAAGTTTGTATGACTTGGGGATCAAGAATGTCGTGATTGGTATTGCTAAAAACGTCGACCCTCACGCTGATTTGCCTCTTGCTTTTCTGAAAAAGAAAGAGGAGAGGGAGAAATGGGCGCTAGAGTGTGATGTAAAAGAAGTTCAAGAGTCTCCTGTTGTCCAAGGTTATAGGCAGTTGCTCCAGCGAGTCGGGCGTAGCGTCAAGAAAAATCCACCGACAGTGGTCGCCCTCATTCGCAATATCCAGCATCGTGGTTCTCTCCCTCACATCAATAGTATCATCGATATCTACAATGTAGAGGCGCTTTCTTCTTTGCTAGCGATTGGTGGGCATGATTTGGATAAGATTGGAGGGCAGATAGAGTTTTCTGTTAGCCAAAGGGAGGACATTTTCCTACCTATCTTGTCAACGGAGAAGCACGTTGCGCAGACGGACTATGTCTATCGTGATGAAAAAGGAGTTCTAGCTTGGCTGGATGTTCGTGATGGTGAACATTACAAATTTGATGAAGATACAAAAAATGCTATTTTCATCATTCAAGGGAATGAAAATACTTCTGTCGAGATGCGTTTAGAAGCGTTAGAAGAAATTGAAAAGGATTTGGCTGCTTGCATGCCCGATTTGCAGTTTGAAAAGAAAGTCATTTCTCTTGAAGAAAACCGCACGGTGGTTCAGGACATTTACTGAGTTTTATAGTACCCACTTTATGGTATGTAAACAAAGGAGGAAAGTGCCATGAAGTCCAATGCTTGGATAAAGGACAAGGCAAGTGGTACTACTTAGACTCATCTGGTAAAATGCTTCGCAACACCTACACACCTGATGGTTATTATGTCGGCAACTCAGGCGCTTGGCAATAAGAATTAGATGTCCTCTTTCCTCATTGAGGGAAGAGGATTTTCCTTGCCTATATACTGCTTCCCTATTTGTCCTAAAGCCCTTTTTGTGTTACAATGAAAGGTATGAAAGCTAAGAAATTATGGATGACAGGCTTGACTGTGGCTGGTCTAAGTGCCCTCGCTTTGGGTGCCAAAAAAGCAGCAGATAATCACAAACTCATGAAGACGCAAGAGAAGTTAACCGCTATTGTGCGCGAACTTTTCTCAGATATG
This sequence comes from Streptococcus sp. 5905, assembly GCF_013276505.1. Taxonomy (NCBI): domain Bacteria; kingdom Bacillati; phylum Bacillota; class Bacilli; order Lactobacillales; family Streptococcaceae; genus Streptococcus; species Streptococcus sp. 5905. The sequence goes on along the minus strand of NZ_VMLC01000003.1, from coordinate 8,299 downwards.
GGAGAGATTGCGACACTCTATGTTCAAGTCTACGAAAGTAGTCTAGAGCGACTTGTCGGAGGAGTCATTTTTGAGGATGGTCGTCACTATACCTTTGTCTATGAAAATGAAGATCTAGTCTATGAGGAGGAAGTCTTATGATTGCTCCCGCTAGTATAGAAGAACTCGCAGGTTTTGTCGAACAGGATGGCAAGAAGGTCTTTCTTTTTGTGGCGGACTGGTGTGGCGATTGTCGTTATATCTATCCAGCCTTGCCAGAGATTGAGGAGACCAATCCAGAGTTCACCTTTATTCGAGTGGACCGAGACCAGTATCTGGATCTAGCTAAACTCTGGGATGTTTACGGGATCCCTAGCCTCGTTGTTCTAGAAAAGGACAAGGAAATCGGTCGTTTTGTTAATCGTGACCGTAAAAGCAAGGAACAAATTAACGACTTTTTAGCAGGACTGAAATAGGAGAAAAAGGAAACAATGATTTTTACATATAACAAAGAACATGTCGGTGATGTCCTTATGGTCATCGTGAAAAATAGTGGCGATGCCAAACTGGACGTGGAGCGCAAAGGCAAGGTAGCCCGAGTTTTCCTCAAAGAAAATGGAGAAACGGTGGCTTGGAATATTTTCGACCTTTCAAGTTTGTTTGAAATTGCAGAGCGTGGCCAAGTCTTTTTATCAGATGAGCAAGTAGCACGTTTAAACCAAGAGTTGCAGGTGGAAGGCTTTACAGAAGAGATTGTCAATGACACAGAACCTAAGTTTGTTGTTGGTGAAATTGTCGAGATGGTAGCTCACCCAGATAGCGACCACCTCAATATCTGCCAAGTGGCAGTCGCAAGTGACAAGACCGTGCAAATCGTTGCAGGGGCTCCTAATGCGCGTCTTGGCTTGAAAACCATTGTAGCGCTTCCTAGAGCTATGATGCCAAAAGGCAATCTCATTTTTCCAGGCGAACTTCGCGGTGAAAAGAGTTTTGGCATGATGTGCAGCCCTCGTGAATTGCATTTGCCAAATGCTCCGCAAAAACGTGGGGTTATTGAATTATCAGAAGACCAAGTTGTTGGAACTCCATTTGACCCAGCTAAACACTGGACTGCCTAGGAAGTTGTTAGTATCTGATAAATCAGATAGAAGGAAATAAGATGGCAAAAAATGTAGTGATTACAGGAGCGACCTCAGGAATCGGTGAAGCGATTGCGCGTGCTTATCTGGAGAAGGGGGAGAATGTCGTCTTAACAGGGCGACGGACAGACAGACTAGAAGCCCTCAAGTTGGAGTTTGCAGAAAGTTTTCCAAATCAAACAGTTTGGACTTTTCCACTAGATGTCACGGATATGACCATGGTAAAGACTGTCTGCTCTGATATTCTAGAAACTATAGGTCAGATTGATATTCTGGTCAACAATGCCGGACTGGCTCTAGGATTAGCACCCTATCAGGACTACGAAGAGTTGGATATGCTGACAATGTTGGATACCAATGTCAAGGGTTTGATGGCAGTCACTCGCTGTTTCTTGCCAGCAATGGTAAAAGCCAATCAAGGGCATATCATTAACATGGGGTCGACCGCAGGAATTTATGCCTATGCAGGTGCAGCTGTCTATTCGGCCACCAAGGCGGCAGTTAAAACTTTTTCAGATGGACTGCGAATTGATACCATCGCAACGGATATCAAGGTGACGACCATTCAGCCAGGGATTGTCGAAACAGATTTCTCTACAGTTCGTTTTCACGGTGACAAAGAGCGTGCTGCTACCGTCTATCAGGGAATTGAGGCCTTGCAAGCGCAAGACATCGCAGACACTGTGGTCTATGTGACCAGTCAGCCCCGTCGTGTGCAGATTACAGATATGACTATTATGGCCAATCAACAGGCGACAGGTTTCATGGTTCATAAAAAATAAAAAATTTTCTCGAAAAGTTACAAATTTTTGTAACTTTTTTTGATTGTCTGCGAATAGATAAGTAGGAGGATGAAAAATGTATAATAAAGTTATCTTGATCGGGCGTTTGACGTCTACACCAGAACTGCACAAAACCAACAATGACAAGTCAGTAGCGCGCGCAACTATCGCTGTGAACCGTCGTTACAAAGACCAAAATGGCGAACGTGAAGCTGATTTTGTCAATTTGGTTCTTTGGGGAAAATTGGCTGAAACCTTGGCAAGTTACGCGACCAAAGGTAGTCTTATCTCTGTGGATGGAGAACTTCGTACCCGTCGCTTTGAGAAAAATGGCCAGATGAACTATGTGACTGAAGTCCTTGCCACAGGATTCCAACTTTTGGAAAGCCGCGCCCAACGTGCTATGCGTGAAAATAACGCAGGACAAGATTTGGTAGACTTGGTTTTGGAAGAGGAGGAATTGCCATTTTAAGCATTGAAAAGTCTGAGTTGGTCTCAGGCTTTTTTATATTGAGAAAGTCAGACTTTTTTCTTGACTATTTCTGACCAAGTGATACAATAGAATTATAAATTAGCACTCAGATATAAAGAGTGCTAATAATATGTAGTTCATTATGGAGGAAAACAGATGTTGAAACCATTAGGAGACCGTGTGGTCTTGAAAATCGAAGAAAAAGAACAAACTGTTGGAGGCTTTGTCCTTGCAGGATCAGCCCAAGAAAAAACAAAAACAGCCCAAGTTGTAGCTACTGGACAAGGTGTTCGTACTTTGAACGGTGACTTAGTAGCTCCAAGCGTTAAGCCTAGAGACCGTGTTTTAGTGGAAGCCCATGCAGGTATTGATGTCAAAGATGGCGATGAAAAGTATATCATCGTAGGCGAAGCCAACATCTTGGCTATCATTGAAGAATAGAAGGAGAAAGTAAGTATGTCAAAAGAAATTAAATTTTCATCGGATGCCCGTTCAGCTATGGTCCGTGGTGTTGATATCCTTGCAGACACTGTTAAAGTAACCTTGGGACCAAAAGGACGTAACGTTGTGTTGGAAAAATCATTCGGCTCACCATTGATTACCAATGACGGTGTTACTATTGCTAAAGAAATTGAACTAGAAGACCATTTTGAAAATATGGGTGCCAAATTGGTATCAGAAGTCGCTTCAAAAACCAATGATATCGCAGGTGACGGAACGACAACTGCAACTGTCTTGACCCAAGCTATCGTCCGCGAAGGAATCAAAAACGTCACTGCAGGTGCTAATCCAATCGGCATTCGTCGTGGGATTGAAGCAGCAGTTGCCGCAGCTGTAGAAGCCTTGAAAAACAATGCCATTCCAGTTGCTAATAAAGAGGCCATCGCTCAGGTTGCTGCCGTATCTTCTCGTTCTGAGAAAGTCGGCGAATACATCTCTGAAGCCATGGAAAAAGTTGGCAAGGATGGAGTCATCACCATTGAAGAGTCACGTGGGATGGAAACAGAACTTGAAGTCGTAGAAGGAATGCAGTTTGATCGCGGTTACCTTTCACAGTACATGGTGACAGATAGCGAAAAGATGGTGGCTGACCTTGAAAATCCATATATCTTGATTACCGACAAGAAGATCTCCAATATCCAAGAAATCTTGCCACTTCTAGAAAGCATTCTCCAAAGCAATCGTCCGCTCTTGATTATTGCAGACGATGTGGATGGCGAAGCTCTTCCAACCCTTGTCTTGAACAAGATTCGTGGAACCTTCAACGTAGTAGCAGTTAAGGCACCTGGCTTCGGTGACCGTCGCAAAGCGATGCTTGAAGACATCGCTATCTTGACAGGCGGAACAGTCATCACAGAAGATCTTGGTCTTGAGTTGAAAGACGCTACTATTGAGGCGCTAGGTCAAGCAGCGAGAGTAACTGTGGACAAAGATAGCACGGTTATCGTAGAAGGTGCTGGAAATCCTGAAGCTATTTCTCACCGTGTTGCGGTTATCAAGTCTCAAATTGAAACTACAACTTCTGAATTTGACCGTGAAAAATTGCAAGAACGCTTGGCAAAATTGTCAGGTGGTGTTGCAGTAATCAAGGTCGGAGCTGCAACTGAAACTGAGTTGAAAGAAATGAAACTCCGCATTGAAGATGCCCTCAACGCTACTCGTGCAGCCGTGGAAGAAGGAATCGTTGCTGGTGGTGGAACAGCTCTTGCCAATGTGATTCCAGCTGTTGCTGCCTTGGAATTGACAGGTGATGAAGCCACAGGACGCAATATTGTTCTCCGTGCCTTGGAAGAACCTGTCCGTCAGATCGCTCACAATGCAGGATTCGAAGGATCTATCGTTATCGATCGCTTGAAAAATGCTGAAGTTGGCACGGGTTTCAACGCAGCAACTGGCGAGTGGGTTAATATGATTGAAGAAGGAATCATCGACCCAGTTAAAGTGAGCCGTTCAGCCCTTCAAAATGCAGCATCTGTAGCCAGCTTGATCTTGACAACAGAAGCAGTCGTAGCCAATAAACCAGAACCAGTAGCCCCAGCTCCAGCCATAGATCCAAGTATGATGGGCGGGATGATGTAAAAGTAACTTATAAAAAAACACAAAAGGAGGGAATGCATATCCCTTCTTTTTATGATAATCACTTCTAAAATTGATTTGAGCTCTCCTAACTTATATGATAAAATAAGACTAGAAAAAAGGAGAAGAACATGATTGATGTAGAAGAAATTCTGAGCAAGATGAATCCCAATCAGAAGATTAATTATGACCGTGTTATGCAGAAAATGGTTCAGATTTGGGAGAAAAATGAGCAACGTCCCACTATTCTCATGCATGTTTGCTGTGCTCCTTGTAGTACCTATACCCTAGAATACCTGACCAAGTACGCGGATGTGACTATCTATTTTGCCAATTCCAATATCCATCCCAAGGCAGAATACCACAAGCGAGCTTACGTCACCAAGAAATTTGTCAGTGATTTCAATGAGCGAACAGGCAATACGGTTCAGTACCTTGAAGCTCCCTACGAACCAAATGAATATCGGAAGTTAGTCAGAGGACTGGAAGAAGAACCCGAAGGTGGGGACCGTTGCAAGGTTTGTTTTGATTACCGTTTGGACAAAACAGCGCAAGTGGCTATGGATTTGGGCTTTGACTACTTTGGTTCAGCCTTGACCATCAGTCCCCATAAGAATTCTCAAACCATCAATAGTATCGGAATTGATGTGCAAAAGATTTATACAACCCACTATCTCCCAAGTGATTTCAAGAAAAATCAAGGCTACAAGCGTTCGGTGGAGATGTGCGAGGAGTATGATATCTATCGTCAATGTTATTGTGGATGCGTCTATGCAGCTCAAGCCCAGAATATTGATCTTGTTCAGGTTAAGAAGGATGCCACGGCTTTCTTGTTGGATAAGGATGTTGAAAAAGACTATTCCCACATCAAGTTTACTGTTACTAAATTAGATATATAGCAATCAACCCAGCTGAAAAGCTGGGTTTTTCAAATAAAAAAACCAGGGTTTTCACCCCAGTTTGACAACTTTACCGATTCTTTAGTTCTATGTAGCGTTTGTACCAAATGTTGACATAGGCCTCTGAGAAAGGACCGCGTCCATTGTTAATCCAATCAACAAGGATTTTAACATGCTCTTTCAAAATATAGTCTAAATCATCAGAATACTTCATTTTGCGTTTATGGCGTTCATACTCTTCAACGTCCAAGAGACGCTTTTCACCATCAGTGAAAACCTTGACATCCAAATCATAATCAATGTATTTCAGGGCTTCCTCATCTAGATAGTAGGGGCTAGCCATATTGCAATAGTAGGAAATCCCATTATCGCGAATCATAGCAATGATATTAAACCAATATTTTTTGTGAAAGTAAACAATAGCCGGTTCTCGAGTCACCCAACGACGACCGTCACTTTCGGTAACAAGTGTGTGGTCGTTGACGCCGATAATGGCGTTTTCTGTTGTTTTTAGTACCATGGTGTCTCGCCAAGTACGGTGGAGACTCCCATCATGCTTATAACTTTGAATTGTAATAAAGTCGCCTTCTTTTGGAAGTTTCATAACTAACCAACTTTCTACAATTTATAAGTTTATCGTCTACTATTATATCATAAATTGGTCTAATTTTTTTGAATTTTACACGAAAATATTAAAGATATTCTCTGAGAGCGCTGGCTATATCCGAAAAATCATAGCCTTTTCGAGCTAAAACTTGGGTTAAACGTTGTTTAAGTTCGTATCCTTCATACTTTCGAGCATACTTAGCATATTGTTTGTCTAACTCTTTGAAAATGAGTTCTTGAGTCGTTTCTTGGTCGACTTGACTGTCCAAGTCATCAAAGGCATTTTTAGCATCAGAATAGGAGAAGCCTTTGTTCGTCAAGCTTTGAATAATCTTATCCTGCAAGGCACGAGCAGGAAGCTTTCCGGTATGTTTTTTAAGTAGTTTCTCCGCCACACGATGAGCAACCTCTGAAAAATCAAAATCCTTTAAAACATCTTCGATGGTTGATTTTGCCACTCCTTTTTGAGATAGTTTCTGAGTCAGTAAATAGGGTCCTTTATCACCAGAAAGTTGGTTGGCATTGATGATGGAATAAGTATACTGATGGTCATTAATCCAGTTATCTTCTTTTAGATTAGTGATAACTTGACTAGCGATTGTATCTTCAATATCATACTTGTCCAGATACTCTCGCACTTCTTTTTCTGTACGGGCCTTAAAGGATAGATGGTAGAGAGCAAGATTTTTACCATAAGAAAACTGGGCAAAGTCCTGAATCTCGGTAAGTTCCTCTTTACTAATGACCTTATCTCGAGACAGCATAAAACGGACAATGGTATCTTCAGTGATATAAGAGGTCTGTTGATGATCTAGCTCCATCAAGTAGAGACGTTTTTTCTTTTCAAGTTTTGTGATTTTCATAGTTCTATTATACCCTAAAATGTGATAAGATAGGGGTATGAATCTGAAAGTCAAACAAAAAATACCTTTAAAAATCAAGCGGATGGGCATCAATGGTGAGGGAATCGGTTTCTACCAGAAAACCCTCGTTTTTGTGCCAGGCGCCCTCAAAGGAGAAGACATCTATTGTCAGATTACTTCTATTAAACGCAACTTTGTTGAAGCCAAATTACTAAAGGTTAATAAGAAGTCTAAATTTCGAGTCGTGCCAGCTTGTACCATTTATAATGAATGTGGTGGTTGCCAAATCATGCACCTCCACTACGATAAACAGTTAGAGTTCAAAACGGATTTGCTCCATCAAGCCCTGAAAAAATTTGCTCCTGCAGGATATGAAAACTATGAAATCCGTCCAACTATCGGAATGCAGGAACCAAAGTACTACCGTGCTAAGCTTCAATTCCAGACTCGTAAATTTAACAATCAGGTCAAGGCAGGTTTGTATGCGCAAAACTCTCATTATCTCGTAGAGTTGAAAGACTGTTTGGTGCAAGATAAGGAAACCCAGACAATTGCGAATCGCCTAGCTGAACTTCTTACTTACCACCAAATTCCAATTACAGATGAGAGAAAAACGCTCGGTGTTCGCACGATCATGGTACGAAGAGCGAGAAAAACGGGTCAAGTTCAGATTATCATTGTCACGAATCGCCAGCTTAATTTAAATCAACTAGTCAAAGACCTAGTCAAGGATTTTCCAGAAGTAGTTACAGTTGCAGTCAATACAAATACAGCAAAAACAAGTGAAATCTATGGTGAAAAGACGGAAATTATCTGGGGCCAAGAGAGTATTCAAGAAGGAGTACTTGATTATGAGTTTTCTCTCTCGCCCCGAGCTTTTTATCAGCTTAATCCTGAGCAGACAGAAATTCTCTATAGTGAAGCAGTTAAGGCTCTGGATGTCAGCAAAGAAGATCATCTGATTGATGCCTATTGCGGTGTTGGGACGATTGGATTTGCCTTCGCAAATAAGATCAAGAGTCTCAGAGGGATGGATATTATTCCAGAAGCCATAGAAGATGCCAAGCGAAACGCTCAAAAAATGGGGTTTGACAATACCCATTACGAAGCGGGAACAGCTGAAGAGATTATTCCACGCTGGTATCAAGAAGGTTACCGAGCGGATGCCCTGATAGTCGATCCTCCTCGTACAGGCTTAGATGATAAGCTGTTGGATACCATTCTGACCTATGTTCCAGAAAAAATGGTCTATGTATCCTGCAATGTTTCAACCTTGGCACGAGATTTGGTTAAACTGGTAAAAGTTTATGATCTCCAGTATATCCAGTCAGTCGATATGTTTCCCCACACTGCACGGACAGAAGCAGTGGTTAAGTTAGTGAAGAAAAGAAAAAATCAAATTCACTGAAAAAAGTCCTTGACAAAGAGGAAAAAGTAGGTATAATAGAAAGAGTTGAAAAGCTCAGGTCCGTTGGTCAAGGGG
>NZ_VMLC01000002.1:168292-168711 GCF_013276505.1 Streptococcus sp. 5905 | reverse complement strand
GAAGCGCTTTGGCTTGCAGATACTGATGCTGAAGCTGATTGACTTGCAGATACTGATGCTGAAGCTGATTGACTTGCAGATACTGATGCTGAAGCTGATTGGCTTGCTGATACTGATGCTGAAGCTGATTGGCTTGCAGATACTGATGCTGAAGCTGATTGGCTTGCTGATACAGACGCTGAAGCTGATTGACTTGAGCTTACTGATGCGCTAGCTGATTGGCTTGCACTTACAGATGCTGAAGCGGATTGGCTTGCTGATACTGATGCTGAAGCGGATTGGCTTGCTGATACTGATGCTGAAGCTGATTGACTTGAGCTTACTGATGCTGAAGCTGATTGGCTTGCAGATACTGATGCTGAAGCTGATTGACTTGCAGATACAGATGCTGAAGCTGATTGACTTGCAGATACAGACGC
>NZ_VMLC01000002.1:0-168265 GCF_013276505.1 Streptococcus sp. 5905 | reverse complement strand
TGAAGCTGATTGGCTTGCACTTACTGATGCTGAAGTTGATTCACTTGAGCTTACTGATGCTGAAGCGCTTTGGCTAGCTGATACTGATGCTGAAGCTGATTGACTAGCACTTACTGAGGCTGCACTTTGGCTTGTTGAAACAGACTGGCTCGCACTCACCGAGCTGGAAACACTCTTGCTCGCTGAAAGAGAACGACTTGTGCTCAGCGAAACTGAAACACTCTTGCTCAATGAAACGGATTGACTGCCACTCAAGGAAGTTGATGCACTCTTACTCAACCTCAACGAAATTGATTGACTTGTACTTACAGACTGACTACCGCTTACTGAGGCCGAAACACTATTTCTCGCTGAAACCGAGCGGCTGGCGCTCATCGATGCCGATTGGCTATTGCGCAAGGAAGTAGACAAGCTCTGGCTAGCAGAAACTGAACGGCTGGCGCTCGTTGAAGCCGACGCACTCGCTGATGTACTAGCACTTACTGAGGCACTGGTTGAGGCAGACGCACTTGCTGACATTCTTGCAGAAACGGATGCTCTCGTTGAGGCAGATGCGCTCGCTGAAGTGCTGGCGCTTACCGATGCACTCGCTGAGGCACTGGTTGACTGTCTTTGACTTAGACTAGTTGAAGCACTGCTACTCTTATACTCACTATCAGAAAGTTTTACAGTGAACGTATCCGTAGTCTTATCTTTATAGATAATGGTAACTGTTCCATTGTTACTAATAGTAAAGGAATCAATACGTTTTTCCTGCTTATTGTTTAGTTTCTCAACAGCCGCCAATATACGAGTTTTTTCTTGAGGTTTTAATTGAGAAACATTCTCTACCTGGAAGGTTTCAGTCGGTGCTACCCCTTCCATAATATCTGTCAGCCTACCTTGCACAATACGGACATTGCCCGGTGAATCATTTCCTGCACTATTACTATTACCAGCCTTATCCGTTGCTACTGCATTGCGTTGCCAACTATTTCTACCATTTTTATCATACTCTAGATTATCATTCAAATGAGCTCTTACAGTAATACGGGCTGGACTAGCAGTAGTCGCTGTGATATTCCCCGTTAAATGCTCTACAGTTCCCGTCCCATATTTATTATCTTCAAAGAAATTACTTCCAAGGGCTGAGCCATTTGCATTTGCATTTGAAACGATCTTAAATTCTGATAATTGCCCGCTATTATCTGTAGCAGTGAAATTAATTTGAATATCATCTCCTGCGTACACAATATAGTTGCCATTTACAGGGGTCAGGGCTTGACCATTACGAGTCACCGTCGCACTTGGAACTGGAACAGCATCCACATTAGCTGGGATAACATCTGTAGTATTATCACGGTAGGTAATGGTAATATTCCCATTTTCAGCTACCGAAATCGTTCCGGTTACGCCATCTTTCGTAAAATCACTACCAGATAAAAGCGACTGGTTTTTTTCTTTAAATTTTTCAAGTACTTGATCGCGTTCACTTACAGTCAAAGAAGAGGGATTCTTAACAATAACAGTATCCCCACTAACTGGGTTGTGGCGTTCGTTGAAGCCTTTGATATTGAAATTCGTACGTGCTGTCGCAGTCAGACCATGAATATCTCTTACTGTATATTCCAGAACATAGGTACCAGGCTTATAGGGTTTCCAAGTTCCGTTTTCACGACCCACTGTCCCTATTATGTCAATGGTGTATGACCTTTGGGCACCTGTTTGATTCCCCCATTGATCATAGATATATAGATCTCCAAATCCCCCTTTCTTGTTAGTTGGATAGTTCGGTGCATTTAAACCTGTAATAATAGCATTGGATGGGGAGCCCGTGATTTTAGCCAGCCCTTTATCATCATTCAGCCTTATCTGAAAATTATTGACTGCTTCATCATTATAAATTGTGATAGTGGATGGCATAGAAATCGTAGGCGGATTAGAGGCTGCACGTGAGTGTGACCCTCTAGCAATTTCTGTCCCATTTCGTGGATCACGCACACCAGAATTAGCCGCCAACACAGCATTGACAATCGAATTACGCGCTGAAGTAGCTTTTTGCAATACTGTTGTTAAATCACTAGTTGGATCAGTCAGGGCTTTTTCAATTTCTGTTACTGCAGCATTGGCCTTAGCAAGAGCTGAATCCGTATTTGGTAAATCAACCGCTTTTGCTAGATAGTCACCTATTTCAGCTGAAAGATTGGTCAACTTCCTACGGTTTTCTTCTTGTTGTTTAGCAGTGACTTCTGAAGATGCTAGTGCAACCGTAGCAGCTTCAATTAGGCTAGTTGTGGCAGAAGTTGATTGAACTCCACTGACACTATTCTTACCAGTGATTTCAGTTGTTTTTAATTCAGCTGAGTCAATTTCAAGGTTCTTTGCTTCTTTTGAAGTAGAAGGTTGCTGGTCAATTACTGTTGTCGATCCACTCTGTTCAACAGACAGACTTGACACTACAGAAACATTCGGTCCACTTGTTGATTGACTGGCACTAGCAGAAGTACTGACAGACTCTTTTGGTGAAGTGGTCACGGTCTTATCTACTGTTTGACTCTTCTCAGCTTGTTTGAGCGCATCCTTGCCTTGGGCTTGATTCTTATCAGCGATCACACCAGCGGCTAGGTTATTGCTAGTTGTTGCCACTTGGCTGCTGAGTTGGGTTGCGCTTGACAAGGCGTCACCTAGCTTGCTGGTCGCAAGGCTCTCAGCAGGAGCAGTCTTGACATCAAGGGATGCTGAGGTCGAAGTTGAGACAGAGGTTTGAACTTCTGACTCGCTAACAGAGCTAGTGCTTTCAGCTAGAGATGCTGAAGTTTGGACACTTACTGAAGGAGCAGGTTGAGCGCTAGCAGATGCTGACTCAGAGACAGGAGTTGAGGCTGATGCTTGCACACTCGCTGATTGCGATGGAGTTTCACTAACAGAGGCTGACTCAGAAGCAGGACTTACAGCTGACTGGCTGGTAGTAACTGAACTGCTAGCTGACGCACTTGCTGATAGACTAGCTGATACAGAAACGCTTGTCGAAAGAGAAGCACTTACAGATTGACTGACTGACTCAGAAACAGATGCAGAGTCTTGCTCTGCTTGTTCCTTCACTTCTGCTTGTGCTTGGGCAATGATAGAGTTATTGCTGGCTTCAGTTGTCGCATCAGCTTGGGGCTCAGTTGCGATGACTGCCTTACCAGTTTCCTTGTACTCAGATGTCTCATCTGCATATACAGTTTGCTCTTGAGTTACAACAAAACCTGCGGCCCCGGCGGCTAAGATGGCCCCTATACCTGCAAGCGTGTTGGCATTCAAGTGAGCGTGGTCAAGTTCTTCAGTGTCAGATAGGCTAGTCGAGACAACTTCTCCCATCCCACCGATACGGAAGAGATCCAGTTGGGAATTCGAGGCTTTTACCCAGTTTTTACCCGATTTGTAAAGCTTATAGCGCTTTTTCTCATCTACGATCTCGAAATCTTTGTTAAATTTTTTACTTCGAAACATTCTATTCCTTTCCTTTTTTAAAAATTCCACTCTTTGTTAACCTCATGATCATTAACAAAGAGTGATACTTAAGTAAGAATTTCACGGAAATACAAGCATCAAGCCTAGTCAGTTAATGGCTTTTCAAGAGTTTTTTGATAAAATTCGATGGTTAATTGGCATAAAAGAGATGCACTTTTATATATGTTTTGCTCCAGTATATACCAGCCTCAATTCTATCAAATTTGAAGCTTCTTTTCAAGATTTTCGATTTCAATATAGCAAATTTATTTCTGCAATAGAAAAGCAGTGTAAAAGGATTACACTGTTCTTTATAAATACTGATTTTTTCTTAAACTGAGGTCTCAGAATTGATTAAAACTGGACTCATTTCCCTATCGTTAAGATTGATTTTCTTCCCAGTCGTGGTAGGCAGCATAGAGCTGACTTTTATTCCGCTGGTAGAGTTTAGCAACTTCTTTTATGGCTTGATTTCTCTTCATGCCTTGCTGGATACGGGATTGGATTTCTAAGAACAAGCCCTCCTCATCCTTTTCCTCCACATCCTGACTGGCACCTTCAACGATGAGAAGACACTCGCCCTTAAGCGGTGTCTCAGCGATACTTTCCAGCAATTCAGAGATCTTTCCTCGTTGGTACTCTTCATAGATTTTGGTTAATTCTCGAACCAAGACCACCGAGCGGTCACCGTAGACTTCTAGCATATTTTCTAGCGTATCTGCCACACGATGGGGCGATTCATAGAAAATCTGAGTTTCTGGATAATCTTTTTTCAAGTCGAAAAATTGCTTTTGCTGGCCTGATTTTCTCGGTAAGAAACCGTAAAAGATATGTGGCTGTGGTGCTAGGCCACTGGCAATTAAGGCAGAAATCCCTGCAGAAGCACCTGGAACTGTCACTACTGCAATATCTTCCTCAATAGCTGCCTTGACCAAATCATGACCAGGGTCCGAGATGCTAGGCAAACCCGCGTCAGAAACCTGAGCAATACTTTGTCCCGCTTTCAAAAACTCAATCAAATCAGGAATTTTTTCCTTGGCATTGTGCTCATGAAAACTGATTTGCTTAGTAGAAATATCAAAATGCTTGAGCAAAAGCCCGGTATTGCGCGTGTCCTCAGCCGCAATCCAATCCACTTCTTTCAAGGTTTGGATAGCACGAAAGGTCATATCATCTAGATTGCCAATTGGCGTTGCCACTAGGTAAAGCTTCCCATAGGGAGACTGCCCCTTAAAACTTTTTTGAATCTGCATGCCTACTCCCTGTACAACAACTCGTCACAGAACATACATTCTTCGTCCTGCTCTCGGCGTTGTCCATAAAAATCATTACATACGTGAAACCCGTCTTTATAGATTCGACGGACGCTTTCACGAACATGCTTAGCCTTGACGGGAGTATCTGCTTCCACCTCGCCTAAGCGTTCGCGCAACTTACTATTTTCCAAGCGAAGAGCTGTATTTTCCTCTACCAGGCTCTTGAGATTTTTCTTGATGGCTTCCACATCGGCCAAGGTCACCAATAACTGTTGGGAAAAATCATCCAGCGCGTCAAATAATTCTTTTTTGTCCATAAAACAGCCCTTTCCTTTCTTTATCGTTCATTTTTGAGTTTATATTTCTTTCAAGACCAGATATTCCATGGCATTTTGAAAACTGACATTAGCCTGCCACATTTTTCTGGCTTCTAGCAAATCTTGTAGAATCTGTCGAATCCTTGCTTGCAAGAGGTCCTGTCCACAAAGAACTTCGAGGATTCGCAAGACCTGATCTTGTTTTTCCTTGTCATCTGCCAAGCTGGCTAATTTAGCAACCTGAAGATAACTTTCTTTTTTCTTGGCTAATAACCAGGTCAGCAGGCGTTCACTTTCATCGACCAAGGTCCAAAAACTTGCCTGATTAGCCAACTTTTCTGCTTCAGCACGTGATTGACAAAACTGGGCTAAAAGAGTCGCTTTTTTCTTGACAAGCCCCATTTGTTCTAAAAGCAAGATGAGCTTTTCTTCTTGCTTTTTAAAGTGGAAAATCTGTGTCCGACTTCGGATAGTCGGCAACATCTTTTCCTCATCGCTGGTTAAGAAGAAAATGTAAACTTCACTCTGGGGTTCTTCGATGACCTTTAGCAGAGAGTTGGCTGCGTTGGGATGCATTTTCTCAGCTTGCTCGATAATAAAAACCTGTTGCTGGCTTTCAATCCCTGCTTGGGAAAACTGACCCACCAATTCTCGAATGCGCTCTGTCTTGATGACCTGATTGACTGGCTTGATTAAAGTAACATCGGGAAATTCTTCCTGTTCAATCAGCTTGCAGTTTCGACATTTTTCACATGGTAGAACGCCTACTTTATCCCTACAAAAGAGGCTCTTAGCCAAAAACTGCGCCATTTCCAAGCTTCCAAAGAAACCCGAAAAAAGATAGGCATGATTGAGCTGATCTTGTTCTAGGATACGGACAAAGCGGTCAAACTGGTCTGGTTGCCAAGCCTTTAGTTGATCTTGTTTCATCTTGTCAATCCCATTCTCTCAAACAAGACCGCCTTGGTTGTTTCCACAACTTGCTCCAAAGGAAGACTGGCATCAATCTTGGCAATACGATTTCTTTCTTTTTCCAGAAGAGAGAGGTAGCCTTGACGGACTTTTTTGTGCAAGTCTAAACCTTCCATGTCCAAACGATTGACCTCGCGGTCACTATTAGCAGCAATGCGAGCCAGTCCTTCTTCCACTTCAATGTCAAAATAGAGTGTCAAGTCAGGTTTGAGGCCATCTGTCGCAAAGTGATTGAGCCAATCAATGGCATCAATATCCAAGCCACGACCAAATCCCTGATAAGCAACGGAACTATCGATGAAGCGGTCCATAATGACCAACTTACCAGCTTCAAGAGCAGGCAGAACTTTTTCCACCAAGTGCTGTCTGCGACTAGCGATATAGAGAAGGAGCTCTGTTTTAGGATCCATCTGAGTATGACTTGGATCCAAAATCACTTGACGAATCTTCTCCCCAATCAAGACTCCGCCTGGCTCACGAGTTGTCAGCACCTCTACTCCTTTTTCCTCTAAAATTGGGAGTAAAGCCTCTAAAACACTGGTCTTTCCTGCTCCCTCTGGTCCCTCAAGAGAGACTAAAAATCCTTTTGACATGTCTAACTCATTTCTTTTTTTCTACCTTCTATTCTATCAAAAAAATAGGTTTTTGTGACAATCTTTTTGCGTCTTCTCCATTCAATCGACCATAAAAGAGGTTGGGAGTCATCCAACCTCTTATTTACCTAGTTCTTGTGTTCGTCTATAGGCTTGATGAACTGCATCCATGACTGTGCCTCTAAAGGCATGTTCTTCCAGACTTGCTACACCAGCGATAGTCGAACCTCCTGGGCTACAAACTTGGTCTTTCAAGACACCAGGATGTTGCTGACTTTCAAGAACCATTTGTCCTGCGCCAACTACTGTTTGGGCTGCCATTTTCAAAGCCGTTTCTCGGGGCAATCCTGTCTGCACACCTGCATCTGCTAAAGCCTCGATAAAAAGGTAGACAAAGGCTGGTCCACAACCTGCTAGACCTGTCGCCGCATCGATTAAGCCATCCCCCAGCTCAACCAAGAGACCAGCTTTGGCTAAAAGCTGACAAAAGAGTTCCCTGTCCTCAGCACGACAATTTGCTGACATGGCATAACTAATCACTCCTTGGCCGATAGCCACTGGAGTATTGGGCATGATGCGAATGATACGATGTTGACTAGGGATAAGACTAGCTAGTTTTTCCAAGGTCAATCCAGCTGCCATGGAAATCAAAAGAAGACTTTCTCGTTTTTCAAGGATAGCCTGATATTGAGAAAGCAGTTCAGAAAACTGAGCAGGCTTAACTCCTAGAAAGATTACATCTGCTTCTGCAAAAATTTCTTCATTGCTGGAAGCCTGACCACCAAAGTTGGCGATGAAAGCATCTACTTTAGCTTGACTACGATTGGCAAGGAGAATCTGAGCACCCGTCTTGGCCTGCAAAACAGCCTTAGCCAAGCTAGCACCCATATTCCCCAAACCGATAAATCCAATCTTCATCTCTTACTCCCTTATCTGTCCGTCACCAGTAACCACATATTTGTAGCTGGTTAATTCCTTCAAGCCCATTGGACCACGCGCATGCAGTTTCTGAGTAGAAATCCCCATCTCACATCCAAGACCAAATTGGCCACCATCAGTGAAACGCGTTGAGGCATTGACATAAACCGCTGCTGAATCTACTTGATCTGTAAAGTAGGCTGCAGCTTCAGCATTTTCCGTCACAATAGCATCCGAATGATGGGTGCTGTGAGCTTCAATATGGGCAACCGCTTCTTCTAAACTGCTCACAACCTTAACCGCTAGGATATAGTCTAAAAACTCGGTATCAAAGTCTTGGGCCTCAGCTGCTCGACCTGAAAGAAACTGACTTGCTTTCTCATCCAGGCGGAATTGAATAGGTTCCAGTCCAGCTTCTTTTCGACTTTTAACCAGAACTTGCTCCAAGCGAGGAAGAAAACGTGCTGCCTTGTCTTCATGAACCAGCAAGACCTCCATGGCATTGCAGACAGAAGGACGACTGGTTTTAGCATTGTTGATGATAGACAGAGCCTTGTCTTCATCAGCATCCTTATCCACATAGACATGGACAATGCCTGTTCCTGTCTCGATAACAGGTACGATAGCATTTTCAACCACGGCATTAATCAAGCCAGCCCCTCCACGAGGAATGAGAAGGTCTAGATAGCCCTTGGCCTTCATCATGGCATAGCTACTGTCTCGGCTGGTATCTTCCACTAGTTGAATCACATCTGGATGAATGGTAGTCGTCTCCAAGCCCTTCTTTAAGGCTGTGACAATGGCATGAGCTGTTTGATAGGCATCCTTACCACTACGAAGAACAACTGCATTTCCACTCTTGAGAGCCAAGGCAGCCGCATCCGACGTCACATTTGGACGGCTTTCATAGATAATACCGATAACACCCATAGCCACACGTTTCTTGGTGATAAGCAAGCCATTTTCAAGATGACTTGTCTCTAGGACTTCACCGATGGGATCTGGTAAAGCAACTACTTCACGAATCCCAGTTGCCATCGCTTCTATACGTCCTTCATCCAAATAAAGACGGTCTAGCATAACATCTGAGATTTTACCTTTGGCTGCTGCCATATCGAGGGCATTGGCCGCTAAAATCTCCTCAATAGCTGCCAATAAATGATCAGCCATGGCTAGTAAGGCTTGGTTTTTCACTGCTTCACTGGCAGTATTGATTGATTTCTTAACAGCCTGTACCTGTTCAAATTGTTCTTGTGTACTTACCATCGTTCACCTCTAAAATTCTGTAAAGAGCAGCTGGATTTCAGGAGTGATTGAAATCCAGTCATCACGGTGAATCAAGACTCCCTTGGCTTTTTGAGAACGGAGCATATCTTCTAGGGCTGAGACGCCAAATTGGACACGTCCCTTTCCAAGAGATTGACCTGTTTCTTTATCTGCTACTGTTACAATATCGTGGTAAGAGAAGTTTCCTTCCACTTCTACCACACCCGATAAAAGGAGACTTTTCCCGTTTTTTGAAAGTGCCTCTGCAGCTCCACCATCTACCCAAATCGTTCCCTGACTTTGAGCATAGAAGGCCAGCCATTGTTTCTGGGTACGAAGTCCCTTCTCTTGCGCAACAAAGTAGGAACCATCCCTAGTTTCTTCAGCTGCCTCAATCAAGGCATCTGATTTCAAGGAAGAGCAGATATAGACTGGCACCCCTGACTCCGTTGCGATCGTAGCTGCTTTGATTTTTGTTAGCATACCCCCAGTACCATTAGACGAACCTGCTCCACCAGCCATATCAATAATCTCACGATTGATAGTCTCGATTCTCTCAAGACGTTTGGCTGTTGGATCCAAATTAGGATTGCCAGTATAGAGACCGTCCACATCGGTCAAGAGAACCAAAAGATCCGCCTGAACCATCGCCGCTACCTGGGCACTTAGAGTGTCATTGTCCCCAACCTTGAGCTCATCAATAACGACACTGTCATTTTCATTGATGATGGGAATTGCACCACGATGAAGCAATACAGACAAGGCCTGATGGGCGTTCTTATAACGACGTTTATCTACAAAATCATCCTGTGTCAGCAAGATTTGTGCAGAAACGATCTGGCGCATGAGGAGGTTGGTTGTGTATTCCTCCAACAAAAGTCCCTGACCAACTGCAGCCGAAGCTTGTTTATCTGCAATCTTGGTCGGACGTTTTTTAAAACCCAAAGCTCCAAATCCAGCGGCAACTGCCCCAGATGACACTAAAATCAACTCATGTCCATCCTCATGCAGCATAGCTAATTGTTGGGTAATTGCCTTTACTTTACTTCTTGATAAACTCCCGTCTTCATTTGTCAAGGAGGAGGTCCCCACCTTAAAGACGATTCGTTTGTACTTCATATTCTCACTCCGATTCTTCATATTTATCCATTATAACATGAATGCTTTAAAATAGAAAAGACTTGAAATGAAAAAGGTTGAGACAAGGCATCTCAACTCTTTTATCTATTCTCATTTTTTCGCAATCTTTCCAACGTTTCTTTAAAAATTTCTGGAATATCTGCTGTGAACTCCATGGTTTCACCTGTTCTCGGATGGGTAAAACCTAGAGTTTTAGCATGGAGGAATTGTCCATGTCCTTTCAGCGTTTTTCGAGGACCGTAGACCTCATCCCCAGCGACTGGATGACCGATATAAGCCATGTGAACACGAATCTGATGAGTGCGACCTGTCTCTAGCTGCAACTCCACTAAGCTGTAATCACCAAAGCGTTCTAAGACGTGAAAACGCGTCACTGCTGGTTTCCCTTTAGCAGTCACAGCCTGTTTCTTACGGTCTTTTTCACTACGACCAATCGGCGCTTCAATCACACCGCGATCATTTGGCAGATTGCCATGAACAATCGCCCAGTATTTGCGGAGAGACTTCTTGTCCTTGAGTTCTTGAGCAAGTGCTAAGTGGGCCTCATCATTTTTCGCAATCATGAGCAGACCTGACGTATCCTTGTCAATGCGGTGAACGATACCCGGTCGGAGAATTCCATTGATACCTGATAAGTCCTTGATATGGTACATGAGGGCATTGACCAAGGTTCCACTAGTATGACCTGCGCTGGGATGAACCACCATCCCTTGAGGCTTGTTAACAACGGCTACATCCTCATCTTGGTAGATGATCTCGAGCGGCAGATTCTCAGCCACATACTCTAAAACCTCTGGTTCTGGCACATGGTAGGTGACGATATCCCCCTCTTGGACAGTGTATTTGGCTTTCTTGACTTGACCATTGACCAAGACTTGTCCAGCCTTGATTTGTTCATTAGCGAGACTGCGTGACAATTCTGTCAGATCCGACAGAGCCTTGTCTAGACGTTGCCCACCAGTTTCAATTTTTATTTCCATTTACTTCCTCTTTAAGCATTGCAATCAATAAAACAACCACACCAACTGTTAAATAGCTGTCAGCCACATTGAAAATCGCAAAGTTGATAAAGTCTAGGTGAAACATATCCACCACAAAACCTTGACTCATTCTGTCAATAAAGTTGCCCAGACCTCCCGCGATTATCAAAGTCAGTCCAAAAACCATCCAGAGAGAATCCTCCATGTGTTTATGTAGATACCAAATGGCACCTGCCATGACGACCAGTGTAATGACGGCAAATAACCACTGCTGGTCTTGTAACATCGAAAAGGCTGCCCCACGATTTTGCAGGTAGGTCAAGCTAACGAGATTGGGGATCCACGAACGTACTTCACCCATTGGAATCTGCTGGACAACATAGGCTTTAACCCACTGATCCAGCCCAATCAAAAGCAGTACAATGACTGCTACTATTCCTCTTTTTTTCATGATTTCCTCTTCTGATCAAAATATTCTTGCATGACCTCAACGAAAAGATTCCCAGCTTGACTAAGCTCCACTTCCTCACGTTTGACATAGACCATGCGGTTATCTAGATTGTCCTTGAGACGAATGACTGTGATTCCATTAACACTGTCACTATCTAAAAATCCAGATCCTGTCGCATAGGCATCCGTCCGCTCCAAAATACCATTCAAAGTAGCACGGTCCGTCACATTGAACATCTGGGAGCTCGCGCTGGTATCGACAAAGTTTTCTGAATAGTAAAGGTACTCATCCTTTTCCTGAGTAAACCGAACCGTTGGCAGATCCGCTAGGTCCTCCATGACCAATTCCTCTTTCTGTGCTAAAGGATGCCCTTCACGAAGATAAATGTGAGTCTGGAAAGGAATTAGTTCAATAACTTCTAAACCAAGCTTTTCAACCCGTTGCATGATGCCCTTTTTATTTTGGTTGTTGAGGTAGATAATCCCAATCTCACTATGCCCTTGGGCTACTTCATCTAGGATTTGAACTGTAGTAGACTCAAAAATACGGAAATTTTTGTAGTCAGGATAGCGCTCTGAAAAAGCCGTAATGGTTGGTGGCAAGAAGTCATAGTGCTGACTAGCAATGGAAAATTCATCCTTTTCTTCCTCAGGATTGGCATATTGATTTTGAAAAACATCAAAGCCTTTGACCAATTCTTGCGCTTTCTCATAAAATTCCATTCCACGACGGGTCAAAAACGTTCCCGAACTCGTCCGACGGAAAATTTTAAAACCTAACTCTTTTTCCAAATCGCGCACAGAAATAGACAGACTCGGCTGACTAACATACATCTTTTCAGCAGCTTCACGGAAAGTACCACTATTGGCAATGGCCACAACATAGCGTAATTGTTGAATGTTCATCTTTTACCCCCAACTTCTCTATCTGTTCATTATACCATATTTCAGAAGTTTTCCACAATGGAAAAAGAATATCCGTCATAAAATCTAGCTATACTAGACTTAATAAAATGATGGGTATCAAAATAAAAAATAGGCTCTCCGAAAAACTCGGAAAGCCTTATTTAATGCTACTTCTAGCACCCTCGCCTCTTTAATTCAAGGCTCGGGATAAAAAGGTTCACTGGACCTTTTTATTTTGCGATTGGGTAAACAGAAACCTGCTTTTTATCGCGACCTTTACGTTCAAAGCGTACTACGCCTTCAACTTTAGCGAACAAAGTATCGTCTCCACCACGTCCAACGTTTACACCTGGATAGATGTGTGTACCACGTTGACGGTAAAGGATTGATCCACCTGTTACAGTTTGTCCGTCAGCTGCTTTAGCTCCAAGACGTTTCGCTTGTGAATCACGTCCGTTTGATGTAGAACCTCCACCCTTTTTGTGGGCGAAAAGTTGCAAGTTGTTAAGAGTCATTTTTAACATAATGTTTTCCTCCGTGTTAGTTTTCTGTGATAACTCTGGTTTGGACGAACTCAGATGAGTCCTCCGATAAGTTTGCCATACCCAAGAAAAATGATTCGAAGAATAACTGGGTCATTTCTCTCTGGTGTGAAGGAAGATCTTTTGGTATTTCCACCATCAGATAGCCACCTTCATCTTCGTTTAATTCTAGGATTGGTTCATAGCCTGCAAATTTCTCAATGGAATTGATAAAGTTAATGGCAAGCGTAGAAACCGATGCACACACGACATCTAAGCCGTATTCGCCACTCTCGGCGTGTCCAGTAATTTCCGCACTCCTCAGCTCGCCATCTTCGGCTCTCTCAAAGACTGCTTGTATCATGTGTTCTCCTTAAAATTAAGCGTTGATTGCGTTGATGACAACTTTTGTATATGGTTGACGGTGACCTTGTTTACGGTGGCTACCTTTTTTAGGTTTGTACTTGTAAGTAACAACTTTCTTTTGTTTTCCTTGTTTTTCAACAGTTCCAACTACAGTAGCTCCAGCAACAAGTGGAGTTCCGACAACAGTGTTTTCACCACCAACAAGAACAACTTCGTTAAAAGTAACTTCTTGACCAGCTTCAACGTTCAATTTTTCAACGTAAACTGCTTGACCAACTTCAACTTTAACTTGTTTTCCGCCAGTTTTGATAATTGCGTATGTGCTCATTATGCACCTCCTATGATTTTTTGGGTTTCCCCGTATTTTTGTGAAGACTCGCCTAGCATCGTGGGACGAACCACTTAGTATATGAGCTCTATGTATAACAAAGTTTAAATTTGTTATACATAGAGCAACGATGTTCGTGCGGTTGCACAGGACTGTGCATAGTCAACTCTTCAAGTATAGCATATCTTCTTTTTTCTTACAAGCGAAATCATTCAAAATTAAGCTTTTTCTTTCCCTTTTTTTCTCCAAGAAGCAAAAAGCATACTGAGGTAAAAGATGCTCATCATTACAGGAACACCTAGAATCGTCTTTTCATGATAAAAAACCGTCAAATAGGCTGAAAAGACAACTCCAAGAACAAAGCTGGTAAGTAGGCTAACGAAAATCAAGGCTTCACGCAAGAAGGGCGTATGCTTGGTCCGGAAATAATCCCCAAAAGCCAACATGGTTCGTTTAATATTTCCTGTCATAAAGGCATTATTATAGGCAATCCCCGAAACTTCTCCAAAGGCTGTTGTCACCAATCCCATACAAAAAGCTAAAGGTGGGACTAGGTAGATATTGTCTACAGATAAGGGAACAAAGCCAATGATTATGGATAAGACCGCGAGTGGTATCAAGGACAAAATCGGCTTTTTTACTATTCGTAATTTTTCTTTATACAATGTCAGTAAAAAAACCCCCATCATAAAGGAAAGTAAGGTCATTACTTTGGCACTGGCATCTGACACATTGTGTTGAATGAGTCCTACAGAAAGAAAGACGACATTCCCAGTTTGGCCTGCTACTAGGGTATTCCCTCGCACGATAAAGGTATAGGCATCGACATATCCTGCACAAAAAGTCAAAAAAAGCGCTAGTCTTTTAGACTGACGTGATATTTTTCTTATTGGTAATAATCTCATTTTCTCCCCCTTCTCATTTCATCTACTTATCTAAATATTGTACCACTTTCTCCAAGAAATGCGTAGTCCATTTGAAAATTTTTACCATCTGTTGGATAGTCCTTCTTTTCTATGTTATAATGAAGGAAGGATTTAAAGTCGGAAAAGGAGTATCTATGCTTAAACTAGGTGTCATCGGAACAGGCGCTATCAGCCATCACTTCATAGAGGCAGCCCATGCCAGTGGTGAATACCAGCTGGTCGCTGTCTACTCTAGAAAACTAGAAACTGCGACAACCTTTGCTTCTCGCTATCAGAATATCCAGCTCTTTGATCAATTAGAAGACTTCTTCAAGAGTTTCTTTGATGTAGTCTATATCGCTAGTCCAAACTCCTTGCATTTTGTTCAAGCCAAGGCTGCCTTGTCTTTTGGGAAACACGTCATTCTTGAAAAGCCAGCTGTCACTCAGCCACAAGAATGGCTGAATCTGATTCAAACGGCTGAGGAAAATCACTGTTTTATCTTTGAAGCAGCTCGTAATTACCACGAAGAAGCTTTTACCACTATCAAAAACTTTTTAGCAGACAAACAAGTGCTAGGAGCAGATTTCAACTATGCCAAGTATTCTTCCAAGATGCCTGACTTGTTGGCTGGACAGACTCCCAATGTCTTTTCAGACCGTTTTGCTGGTGGAGCACTTATGGACTTGGGGATTTATCCTCTCTACGCTGCCGTTCGTCTCTTTGGAAAGGCTCAAGACGCGACCTATCAGGCTCAACAGCTTGACAATAGTATTGACCTAAATGGAGACGGTACCCTCTTCTACCCTGACTTTCAAGTTCATATCAAGGCTGGAAAAAACATCACTTCTAATCTTCCTTGCGAGATTTATACGACAGATGGAACCCTGACGCTCAACACAATTGAGCATGTTCGCTCAGCTATTTTTAGCGACCACCAAGGAAATCAAGTCCAGCTCCCTATCCAACAAGCTCCTCATACGATGGCTGAGGAAGCAGCTGCATTTGCACACATGATCCAGCAACCAGACCAGACACTTTACCAGAACTGGCTGGATGATGCAGGTTCTGTTCATGACCTATTGTATACCATGCGCCAGACTGCTGGCATTAGATTTGAGGCAGAAAAATGAAAACCAAACTACCTACTGAATGGCAAGAACTAAGTGATCAACTCGGTTTCCAAGAATTCACCCCCATTCAAACTCAACTATTTGAGCCCATTCTTGCTAGAGAAAACCTCCTAGGAGTGAGCCCAACAGGAACTGGTAAGACCCTCGCTTATCTCTTACCTAGTCTTCTCAGACTACAAAAGAAAAAAGCCCAGCAGCTCTTGATTCTAGCACCAAATACAGAACTTGCTGGACAGATTTTTGATGTATGTAAAACGTGGGCTGAAGCTATTGGCTTGACTGCTCAGCTCTTCTTATCAGGTTCGAGTCAGAAACGCCAGATTGAACGCCTAAAAAAAGGACCAGAAATTCTGATTGGAACCCCTGGCCGTATCTTTGAACTAATTAAATTGAAAAAAATCAAGATGATGAATGTGGAAACCATCATTCTAGATGAATTTGATCAATTACTTGATGATTCTCAGATACACTTTGTCGAGAAAATTACTCACTACGCACCTCGTGACCACCAACTCATCTATATGAGTGCGACGACCAAGTTTGACCAAGAAAAGATTGCTCCAAACACGCGCACCATCGACCTCTCTGACCAAAAACTGGACAATATCCAGCATTTCTACATGCAGGTAGACCAACGTCACCGAGTGGATATGCTACGAAAATTGGCTCATGTAGAGGATTTCCGCGGACTAGTTTTCTTTAATAGCCTATCAGATCTTGGAAGTGCGGAGGAAAAACTACAGTATCGCGATGTCTTGGCTGTTTCACTCGCTAGCGATGTCAATGTTAAATTTCGAAAAGTCATCTTAGAAAAGTTTAAAGACAAGCAACTAACCCTGCTCCTTGCAACAGACCTTTTGGCACGTGGAATTGATATCGATAGCCTAGAATGTGTCATAAACTTTGACGTTCCTAGAGATATCGAAACCTACACTCACCGTGCTGGGCGTACAGGTCGCATGGGTAAAGAAGGTTATGTTATCACTCTAGTTACCCATCCTGAAGAACTTAAAAAACTTAAGAGATTCGCAAGTGTACGTGAAATTGTCCTAAAAAATCAAGAACTCTATATCAAATAAGGTTGGCATTTGCCAACCTTTTTCTTATCCCCAAGTAATTTCTAGTTGATAGCTGGCAAAAGGATGTCCCTCTTGATTTTGTAGTTGATAGGCTAGCTCAATCTTTTGCCCATCCAGTTTGTAGTGACTCGTTTGAATGATAAACTCCTGCATCCCCATTGGAGTAGGAATATAGGCCAAACTATCACTATCCTTTAGAAAACGCAGGATAGTCTTGGGAGTCGAGAAACGGGTCATCACCAGTTCTTCTTGATGAAACTTGAGAACCACTTTTTCCTTTTCCTCATTGTAGAAAAGCAGATAGCTATAATCTCCCTTTTCACGCACTTCCACGTCATAGAGCTGGTCAATGACTTCCAATTGTTCATCAAACTGAATCCTATTTCGCATCCGAATCTTCACATCAGGTCCTCTTTCTTCTCTCTTGTCCTACTATTTTACCAAAAAGAGCAGGATTTTGCTATAATGGTCATATGAACGAAAAAGTATTCCGTGACCCAGTTCACAACTACATCCATGTAAACAATCAGGTCATCTATGACTTGATAAATACAAAAGAATTTCAACGTCTGCGCCGTATCAAGCAGCTAGGGACTTCCAGCTATACCTTCCATGGTGGAGAACACAGTCGCTTTTCCCACTGTTTGGGGGTCTATGAGATTGCTCGTCGTATCACGGAGATTTTTGAAGAAAAATATCCTGAAGAATGGGATCCTGCTGAGTCTCTCTTGACCATGACCGCTGCCCTCCTTCATGACCTTGGGCATGGTGCCTACTCCCATACTTTTGAACATCTCTTTGATACAGATCATGAGGCCATTACTCAGGAAATCATCCAAAGCCCTGAAACAGAGATTCACCAAGTCCTGCTTCAAGTAGCGCCAGATTTTCCAGAAAAGGTGGCCAGTGTCATTGACCACACCTATCCTAACAAGCAGGTCGTGCAACTCATTTCTAGCCAGATTGATGCGGATCGCATGGACTATCTCTTGCGTGACTCTTATTTTACAGGAGCATCTTACGGAGAATTTGACCTGACTCGAATTCTCCGAGTGATTCGTCCTATCGAAAATGGTATCGCCTTTCAACGCAATGGCATGCATGCCATTGAAGACTATGTTCTCAGTCGCTACCAGATGTATATGCAGGTTTATTTTCACCCAGCAACACGCGCCATGGAAGTTCTCCTACAGAATCTCCTCAAACGCGCCAAGGAACTCTTTCCTGAAGACAAGGACTTCTTTGCACGAACTTCCCCACATTTGTTACCTTTTTTTGAAAAGAGAGTTACCCTATCTGACTATCTGGCTCTTGATGATGGCGTGATGAATACCTACTTCCAACTCTGGATGACCAGTCCTGACAAGATTCTCGCAGACTTGTCGCAGCGCTTTGTCAACCGTAAGGTCTTCAAATCCATTACTTTTTCTCAAGAAGATCAAGACCGACTCGCAACCATGAGACAACTGGTTGAAGACATCGGATTTGATCCCGACTACTACACAGCCATTCATAAGAACTTTGACCTTCCTTATGATATCTATCGTCCCGAATCTGAAAATCCACGGACACAGATTGAGATTCTACAGAAAAATGGAGATCTGGCAGAACTCTCTAGCCTGTCTCCTATCGTTCAATCCCTTGCTGGCAGTCGCCACGGAGATAATCGTTTCTATTTCCCAAAAGAAATGTTGGACCAAAACAGTATCTTCGCAAGCATTACCCAGCAATTTTTACACTTGATTGAGAACGATCATTTTACCCCAAATAAGAACGAATAGAGGAAATATATGAGTATTAAACTAATCGCCGTCGATATCGATGGTACCCTAGTAAACAGTAAAAAGGAGATCACTCCGGAAGTCTTTTCTGCCATTCAAGACGCCAAACAAGCTGGTGTCAAAGTCGTCATTGCAACTGGTCGCCCTATCGCAGGTGTTGCCAAACTTCTGGATGACTTGCAATTGAGAGACGATGGTGACTATGTGGTAACCTTCAACGGTGCCCTTGTCCAAGAGACTGCTACTGGTCATGAGATTATCAGCGAATCCTTGACCTATGAGGATTATCTGGATATGGAATTTCTCAGTCGCAAGCTCGGTGTCCACATGCACGCTATTACCAAGGACGGTATCTATACTGCCAATCGCAATATCGGAAAATACACGGTGCATGAATCAACCCTCGTCAACATGCCCATTTTCTACCGTACTCCTGAAGAAATGGCTGGCAAGGAAATTGTCAAATGTATGTTTATCGATGAACCAGAAATTCTCGATGCTGCGATTGAAAAAATCCCAGCAGAATTTTACGAACGCTACTCTATCAATAAATCTGCTCCTTTCTACCTTGAACTCCTTAAAAAGAATGTAGACAAGGGTTCAGCCATCACTCACTTAGCTGAAAAACTCGGATTGACCAAAGATGAAACCATGGCTATCGGGGACGAAGAAAATGACCGTGCCATGCTGGAAGTCGTTGGTAACCCCGTTGTTATGGAAAATGGAAATCCAGAACTCAAAAAAATCGCCAAATACATCACCAAGTCTAATGACGAATCCGGCGTTGCCCATGCTATCCGTACGTGGGTACTGTAAAAAGGTAAGAATAGACGAAAACCGCTCAGCAGAGCGGTTTTTAGTATGAACATATCACAATGAGGGTAAATCAATAAATTAAATTGCAGTTTTACAGTTACTTAAATCTTGAGAGTGCAAAAATAGGTATTGCTTCCTTAATTGTGGTACTGAATTATAATAAATCACCCTCTTTATTTCCATATTTTATCTCTTTATAATCTCTTTTAATTTTACGATAATTTCATATACAAAGTATAAATAGGAAAGTCTTTATATCTTTCTTTTGTCTCGTTATCCAGTTTATTCCAAAACAAATCAGCTTGCGGTTTCGATTTTAATAACACTGATGAACCGAAACAAAGTTCATAGTTATCATTACTATTTACTAAAATATTGCTTAGAATCTCCATTTCTTTGCTGTTTAATTTACGAACTCTAGATTTTATTTGAAGGTCATTTATTATAGCTATCTCACTATTTTGGGAGTATTTTAAGTTCCAATTAGAAAGACATTGTGCCCAATTAAGCAATAACTCTCTTCTAGAAACATCTTCTGCCATGTCAGCAGCAATAACTATTTTTATAATAGTGTTATTAGCATCTTCAAATTTCAAGTCATTATCAACTAATCTTTGATATGAGGCAATAACCGAATCAAAATTACAATTATCTATTTTTAGCCAATCGTTAGGTTCAAAAACTTCAAAAATTGAAATATCTGAAGAATCTTTACCCTCACCTCTCCTACACCAGGGAATTTCAGTAAAGATATCAATCATAGTTCCGTTCTTATCTATTGTAAAATTATATAAGGCAATAATATGGATATTAGCAATTCTTAGATGAAGTAATTTAGATTCATTATAATCTAAGGCAACCTTCTTCTTTAGAACAAGACCTGAATTAAGGATATTTAGATTTTTTTGAGATTGTTTATCAAAGTAGTTTAGATCAAGATCCTTTTGTACACCCATATTTTCCAAGAAGTTAGAAATCTGTCTCAAATCCTTTATATCGCTATCTAAATTCCGTGAAGTAATATCCGATATTGACTGATTATCTAGTTCTATTTTATTTCCATTGAGATTGAAATATCCTACTCTTCCTAGCTCTTGAAGTACCTCCGTACACTCCATGGCTTTTGAGAGCATATTAGACCTTGTATAATTAAATTTAAATATTTTTTTATTTACATCAAAGGACATTTTAAAGCATTCACCAAAATGTAGTTGTACACTCCCATCAGGGAATCGATGTCTTTTTACATCTTGAAAAGTAAAATCTCCAATTGTAATAATTAAATCAGTTTCCTCGTAAGTTTCGACAACCTTTATTGTATTTTCAAGTGGTATTTCAATACCAGTTAAAGGATCTTTATAATAAATGAAGAGATCGTGTTCTTTCTGATAGTTAAATATCTCTCCTTTTCCTTGTCCATAAAAATAGAATTTAAGATTATTATCGTCAGAGATATCTTCAACTGAGATACCATCAGTATTTATGAAGCTATACTGTCTCTGACTATTATTTATAAAATCCACTAACATTGGATACATCTTTTTTTCATCTAGTTTAAATATCTGTATGGACAGTTTCTTACTATTTGTAGATTTATTTTTTAATTTACTTTTTTTGAGCAAATCTTTTATAGAAAAAGGAGGCAATGATTTATAATAGATTTCTCGTAAGTCATTATTCTCACTCAACCAAACTACAAATAAAACTACGCCGCCATTTGATTTATATAATTCTAAATCTCTAGCATCTAATGGAAAGGATTTTAACACATCTTTTTTCTGTCTAGTGGTTTTAATCTGAACAGGTACTTTACCTAATATTTCGTCTTTCTTCTCACTCGATGATTTAAGAACATGAATTTCTCCATCCCACACTGGAGTTTTATCATTTCTATCAAAATAAGATTGAAGTAACTCATGCTTATCTATAAATGTCGACAGATATGAAACACCTAATGTCTCAATTTTTTTATTATTTGCCAAATCCGCACCTCGAAAAATAGCTCTATATACTTTATATTATAACATTAACAAAGAAAAACTTATATACTATAATTACAACTATTTAACTTAAACTGAATATTATAAACTTAAAAAATACTGTTCATTAATAATTACAAAATAAATAGACCAGTTTCCTGATCTACTTTATTCTATATTCATTGACTTTTGGTCACACTTTGGTCAAAAATTCCAAAAATACTAACTTATTTAAAAAAACTAACTTGTGATGATTGCCTATAAACAAACACTTTGAATTTTCTTTTTTTTCTTTACATTTCTAAAAATGCCCCCTATGGATATTATGGAGCCTATTTTGTTGTAGAAAAAAGTCCCATATCATCTATAATGAAAAGCGACTAAACAACTCATTAGAAACTAAATGGAGGCTAAACAGAACTTATTTTAGAACACTCCATCTTTTCCACTAGGATTTTCAAGAATTAAACAATACTAGAAACTCTGTCTCCTAACAAATTTAGGAGAAACTTCAACAGATGTGACACTTTCCCCTTTAATAATTGCTAAAACACCTTCTATCATTTTTTGGGCTAACATAGCATAATTAGGAGAAATAGTAGACAGAGCTGGAGTATAATATTGCGAAATAGGAATATTATCGAATCCAATTATTGAAATATCATCAGGAATGGTAATCCCCTTCTCATAGCACGCACGAATCAGCCCTTGAACCTTCTCATCCCCTGAAACAAATATCATATCCGGATGATTTTGATTAGATAAATTATTTATAGCATATGAATAAACTGAATCAATTGTAGTTAAACCATAAATAACTTGCAAATCCATTAAATAATTTTTATCAGTCAGAAAAGTACGAATACCTTTTTCACGATCCTTATTAACAAGAGATTCCCCTCCCATAAGTAACAACATACTTTTAATATTCTCTTTTGTTACTAATTCCATCATATCATAAGTTGCTTGAAAATTGTTATTAGATACATAAACAACATCAGGTGTTCGAGATTCTCCAAAAACTATAAAAGGCATATTATTCTTCTGTAAATAATTAATCCGAATATCGTCTTTACTTTCATAAAATACTATTACTCCATCTATTAAGCTTCCTGTACTTGAAATTATTGAATTCCTAATCGTATCTTCTTCACCAAAGTATTCAACAATAGCGTTTACACCAAACTCTTTACAAGTTTGTAGAACTCTATCTAGTAAAGTTTGAAACCAAATCAAGGGAAAAGAATCAATCTTTTTAACGGAAATCAAAATGTTTGTAGTTTCTTTCTTAGTCAAATTTTTTGCATATGCATTTGGAACATACGACAACTCATCAATGACTTTTTGAATAGCTCGATAAGTTTCTTCTTTTACCTTTTCACCACCGTTAATAACACGTGAAACAGTTTTTGGAGAAAAACCTGATAAATGCGCAATATCATAAATAGTTACCTTTTTATCGTTTAAATTTTTCACTTTAGTCCTCCATTTATGATTTATCTAATTTTATTATACAATATTTACTTTTTTTAACAAGAGAATTTAGTAAAATATTTTAATGTATCTTAACAAAAACTTTAATTTCAAAATTTTCTATTTTATACTCTATTCTTCCGATTCAAAAAAATAACATTGACAATTAAAATCTTTATTCTTTACAATTTTTTCTACTTCACAACTGATAAACTTGTATGAAAATAACTTACCACGAAAATATAAAAAATCATTTTCGGTAAAATCCATTGAAACTATAAAAGTATCTAATAACATTTGGACATAGCAGTCTAAGATCGGAATAATCTTTTCCTTAACAATAACTTTTGCTAATATATCATCAGCTGGTAAAGAAGACGAAAATACAATTTCACAAATATCATAAAAAGAATGAAATCTATATACTTGCACTAAAGAATTATATTCAAAATACGTTATTCTTCCACAGTCAAAATTAATATTATATACCTTCATTTATGTTTATCCTTATACTTTGCAAATAATTTCGAGTCAATTATCACCTAAAAAACAAAGGGACAAGAATAACTGCCCCTTTGTTTATTCTATATCAACTAACTTCTTCGACATAAATAACACCAACAATATTTGCTATTTCTTCCATTAGTTTAAGATGTTCAAACTTACCTGAAAGTTCTAGAGTCATAAATGATGCTATTCTTTTGTCTGGAACATCAAAATATTCAATTCTTTCAGAATTAACATCTCCAAAAGCAGTTCTTGAATCATTCAATCGAATTCCATTTTCTGCACAATAAACTAATACTCGATTATATGCCTCAGTAGATTTAACTACAATATATAATTCAATAACTTTTGAACGACTTTGAAGATATTTTTTTAAAGGCTGAAACATAGAAATCACACTCCACACAGAAATAGCTACTAACAGAGCACCTTCATAAAAACCTACTCCAATAGCTAAACCTATTCCTGCAGAAGCCCAGATTCCTGCTGCAGTTGTCAGACCAG
Organism: Streptococcus sp. 5905; assembly: GCF_013276505.1. Taxonomy (NCBI): domain Bacteria; kingdom Bacillati; phylum Bacillota; class Bacilli; order Lactobacillales; family Streptococcaceae; genus Streptococcus; species Streptococcus sp. 5905. Next base: position 144,601 of record NZ_VMLC01000002.1, on the reverse strand, counting down.
TAACCTTCTTTTTATCTGTGATAAGAATTGTTCCAGCTCCAAGAAAACCAACACCAGAAATAACTTGAGCACCTAAACGTGTCGGATCTCCTGTTCCAAACTTATAAGATACAAATTCATTAGTCATCATAATCAAACAAGCAGCCATACAAACGATACTATGTGTACGAATACCTGCTGGTTGAGATTTACTTCCTCTTTCTAAGCCAATAATACTTCCAATGACCAAAGATAACACGACTCTAATAATAATTTCAATGTATGATAGTCCAATGCTGGATGATTGCATTACTATTTCCTTTTCTTACCACGCGGTCTCTGTGTGAAGTACAATACAGTTCCTGAAATAATCATTAGAACAATTGTATAAACAAATACAAGAGCTTGTGCATTAGATGTTGCTGTTTCATCACCTGCAGAACGAATCGTAATACCTAATGGTTGAGCCAATGGATGATAAAGGAATACAGATAAATCGAAATCGGTCAATAAAGAGTTAAAGTTGAGTGCGATAACAGAAAGAACTACCGGCAAGATGAAAGGAATAATAACCTTCATCATTGTGTAAAATGGTGAAGCCCCCATACTTCTAGCAGCATCCTCCATCTCATCATCAACACTAAATAAGATTGCACGTACCATTCTATAAGAGAATGGAATTTTTACAACAATATAAGCGATTAGCAAAATTACTAAACTACCAACTAGAATCTGGTTAAAGACTAAAAGTTGAGGTTGGTTGAAAGTGAACAATAAACTAACTGCTAGAAGTGTACTTGGTAATAGCCAAGGAAGAAGAGCTCCGTATTCGAACAAGAAATCAAATCGAGTTTTATGTTTACGAACTACTCGCGCAAACACAACAGCAAGAACTGTTGCAGTAGTTGCTGCAATGATAGAATATATAAAGCTGACTAGGAATGGAGAAAACGCAACACTATTACTAAAGAACAATCTGTAATTATCAAGAGTAAAGTTTGATAATGATAAGTTTCCTGACTGTATTGCAACTGGGTCAGTAAATGAATACAATACAATGAAAATCAATGGTAACATGAAAACAGTGAACAAAGCATAAGCAACAATATGTGCAATGATATTCCATGGTTTAGATGTGATTTTTTGTTTTTTCAAAGGTGCTTTCGTTTTAGAAATAGAAATATAATTTCCGCCTTTTTCGATCTTGTTCATAATAGTAAGCAAAATCGTAGTGGCAATACCCAAAATAATTGCTAGAAAGGCGGCTAAGTCACGAGAATTTCCCATTCCAGCAAATGTTATGATCATTGGGTTAATAGTTTGGAATTCTTTCCCACCAACAATCATAGGTGCTGCTACTGCTGATAACCCACTTAGAAAAACCATAATTGTAAGAGCGAATAAAGTAGGAATTAGAGTTGGCAATACTACTTTTCTAAACACTGTAAATGGTTTGGCACCCATATTACGTGCAGCTTCAATAGTATGATAGTCTACACTTCGAATTGTATTAGTTAGGAATAAGGTGTGATTAGCAGTACCAGAAAATGTCATAATAAATAGAACTGCACCATAACCAATAAACCAGTTAGGATCTAAAGATGGAATAATACTTTGTAAAAATTTGGTAATCATTCCATATGGTCCATAAACGAATTTATAACCAGTAGCCAAAACTACTCCACCGTAGATTAGTGACGTCATGTATCCTAGTTTTAATATTTTAGCTCCTTTAATATCAAAATATTCTGTAAACAATACACAAAGTACACCAACAACATTAACAGTTATAATTAGTGAGAATGCTAACTTGAAACTGTTAAAAATACTCTGAATCGCACGTTGAGATTTAAAAGCTCGTTGTACGACATCAAGTGAAAACTCCCCACCTTTCACAAATACATTAACTACTAAATCAAAGTTTGGATAAATGATGAAAGTTACCAAGAACCAGATTAAGCCTAAACGAATGAGCCAATCTTTCCAATTTAATTTATGACGCATACTGCCCCTCCTTAAAATTGCAGAACGTCTGATGGTGTGATAAATAATTCCACACTTTCTCCGACAGATCTAATAGCTGACTGACTATCGATACTTGTTACATTAAGAATTTGGTTTTCAGATACCTGAACAGTATAGTGAATTGTAACTCCTGAAAATTCAACATCAATAATTGAACCTTTTAAGACAAAATCCTGATCCGTTTCACGTTTGAAGCGAACTTTTTCTAAACGAATGTAACCTTTTTTATCTTCCAAAAAAACATGAGCATTATTTAGAAGAATTCCGTGAACAGTTTCATCTGTAAGTACGTTAATGTCTCCAATGAAATCACATACAAATTCTGTTTGAGAATTATGATAAATTTCTACTGGTGTCCCCACTTGTTCAATAAAACCATTATTAAAAACAGCAATCCTATCAGATAGCGTTAACGCTTCCTCTTGGTCATGTGTAACATATAGAGTTGTAATTCCCAATTCTTTTTGAAGACGTTTCAACTCTTTTCTCAAATCCACACGTAATTTTGCATCTAGGTTTGACAAGGGTTCATCCAAACATAGGATTTTAGGTTCCAAAACAAGAGCACGAGCTAAAGCTACACGCTGCTGTTGTCCTCCAGATAATTCTGAAACGTTACGTTGCAATTGTTGATCTGAAATCTTAATTTTAGCAGCCACTGCAGAAACCTTGGCTTTAATAACATCTGGAGCAACTTTTTTAACTTTTAAACCAAATGCAATATTATCAAAAACTGTCATTGTTGGAAATAGTGCGTAAGATTGGAATACGATCCCGATTCCACGTTTTTCAGGCTCCAAGTGCGTAACATCTGTGCCATTAACCTCAATACTTCCAGATGAAGGGTCTAGAAAACCTACCAAAGCTCTCAAAGTTGTTGATTTACCACATCCAGAAGGTCCTAGAAAGGTAAAGAATTCTCCTTCCTGAATATCTAAATTAAGATTATCAATCGCGATAAAATCACCATATTTAATTTGAATATTATCAAATTTAATCATATTATTAACTTCCTTTACTAATATATAAAAAGTCCCTCTTAATTTCTTTTGTATGTGCAGAAACATTAGAGAGACTTGGAATTTTAAAAATTACACTTATGTCCTATTTTACATATTCAAGTTCAGCTTTTTCGACCCATTCGTCCAAATGTTTTCCAACAGCTTCCCAATCAATACTTTGTGGTTTCACTTGATCAACAAATTTCTTAGTTGCTTCTGGTAACTCTTTCACTGCCTCAGTATTTGCAGGAATAGAACCAAAGTTTTTGCTATACTCTACTTGAATTTCTGTTTGACCAAACCAATCAATAAATTCTTTAGCTAAAGCTTGTTTCTTACTAGTATTCAAAATCATTGTTTGTTCAGTTACAAACGGGACACCAATTTCAGGAGACATTACTTTAAATACAACATTTTGTTCTTTCTGTCCAACTAATGCACCAGAACCCCACATCATTCCATACTGGATTGGGTCATCCTTATCCAACATTTTAACAATTGAACTTTCACCCTTTTGAAGAGTGTACGCATTTTCCAAATATTCTTTAGCTGCTTGCCAACCTTTTTCAGAAACACCCAATTCTCCTTTATCATCTAGATAACGAACAAGGATACTTGCCAAGATAGCACGCCCTGTTCCACCTGAGAGCCCAGAAATTGAATATTTACCTTTATACTTGCTACCTAACTCAGTCCAATCTTTAGGCATTTCTTTTACATCAGGCGCCCCAATTAAAACTAATGGTTGAACAATCACAGGATTATAATAATTATCTTTATCTGATAAAGATTGATCAATTTTATCTAACCATTTAGGCTTGTACTGTACTAGTAATTTTTGATCTCTAATTTTATTTGAATCAACAGCACCAATTCCAAATACCATATCTGCAACTGAATTATTCTTCTCAGCAATAACACGGTCTGCTAATTGAGCGCCAGGGATATCAACCATTTTAATATTGAAACCAGCTTCTTTTGCTTTAGCAGTTAGCCAATCTCCACGTCCGTTTGAAACAGAGTTAGAATAAATTACTAATTCTTGGCTCTTATCAGCTTTTTCTTCTGATTGAGGTGTATCGCTCGAAGAATTTGATGAATTATTTGAACCACCTGAACATGCTGCCAATGTTGTAACCGCAACCCCTGCAGCTAAAAGCGATAACAATTTAGATTTTTTCATATGAAAACTCCTTTATATTTTTAATAATAATTTTTTTTAAAATTTTTCACAATATGGAACAAATCGTCTCATATCTTCAAATACTGTATAATCAATACGATTTACAGTAATTACAGGAATCTTTTCAAGTAGAACTTTTGTTAATTCCTTTTTCACCTTTGTAAACTCTTCATTTTCATCTTCCGTTAATGGAACTCGAAGATATCCAATTGAGATATGGAATTGATAGCGATCATGATTAGGGAATCGAACACCTGCTTTTTCTGAAACATACGTTCTAATTTCTTCTAATCGTTTAGCTGATTTTTCATCTGCTGGTTCAACTAAAATGTTTTGATTGCCCATTTCAGTAACTCGCATATGAATATCTTCGTTGAGTAATGGGAAGATTTCTAGTTGCTTAGCAAAGTAATCATGAATTTCTTGTAATGGTGTATCTAGTGGTAGATGACTACTCCAAAATTCAGACTCACGATTTTCGTGACAAAGTAACTCTATTACTGTCATATGAATAGAATCTCTTGGAGTTAATGTAAATTTATCTATAAATGGCAACTCTCTATAACGTGATTGAATGATATCAACAACTTCCATCAAATCTGAATTAGTATAAAGATTTGCAACAACTGTATTCCCTGGGAAATGATTAAATTCCCCGTTCTCTTTGAACTTAATTTTTGTTAAGTTTTTCATAAAAAGACCTTCTTTTTTATTTTTGACATCGGTGTCATTAATGTTTACATTATACAATGTAAACGATTACTTTGTCAAGCGCTTTCATAATTTTTTTTTGATTTTTTTTATATATACATATCACAAGACTATTGTGCTTTATTATTTATTGTATCCATTAGGATTTTTGGATTGCCAATTCCATGTATCTCTACACATATCTTCAACCGTTTTCGTAGTCTTCCAATTTAACTCCTTATACGCTTTGTCTGCATTTGCATAACAAGTCGCAACGTCTCCTGATCGTCTTGGAACAATTTTATAAGGAATTGGAACCTTATTGACACTTTCAAATGTATTTACAAGTTGTAATACACTAGTTCCCTCTCCTGAGCCCAGGTTATAAATATAAACATCTGTTTTTTCGGATACTTTTTCTAAAGCTTTTATATGCCCTATCGCTAAATCCACTACATGGATATAATCGCGAACACCAGTACCATCTACCGTATCATAATCATCTCCAAAAACACTTAGCTCTGATCGCTTGCCTACAGCTACTTGTGCAATAAAAGGCATCAAGTTGTTGGGAATTCCAGAGGGGTCTTCACCAATAAGCCCAGACTCATGAGCCCCGATCGGATTAAAATAACGAAGCAATGCAATACTCCACTCTGAATCTGCTACATGAACATCTTTTAAAATTTGTTCAAGCATCACTTTGGTGTACCCATAAGGGTTTGTTGCACTTGTCGGCATTGTCTCAATGAGGGGTGATTGATTGTGAATGCCGTATACAGTCGCACTCGATGAAAATACAATCTTCTTAACTTTAAACTCTGACATCACTTCAACAAGAGCTAATGTGCTCATAATATTATTTTCGTAGTACATCACAGGCTTTTGCACGGATTCTCCGACAGCTTTGTATCCTGCAAAATGAATTGCAGCCTCAATAGATTCTTGTTCAAAAACTTTTCTCAATCCTTGTTTATCACAAACATCTAATTCGTAAAACGCAGGACGTTTCCCAGTAATTGCTTCAATCCGATCTAATACCAAGATGCTAGAGTTCGAAAGGTTATCGACAATTACGACTTCCTTCCCTAAATTTAATAATTCTACTACGGTATGGCTACCAATATAACCAGCTCCGCCTGTCACCAATATTGCCATTTGGGGTTCCTCCTAACTAATTCCAACCGACTTAACAAATCTCATAAACGCTTCATGTCCAAACGGAGTATTCTTATAAACGCCAGCATCTTCGAGAACTCTCGCAAATACTTGTCCTACTTCGTGTTGAACTACGCGATTAACCTCTTCTTTTTTAATATTAGGATATTTTTCTTTCAATTGGTCAGCCCATTCTAAATGATAGTTTGCAATTGAATTTTTTTCTCCTAAAAGATATTTTTCAACTTCTTCTAACTCTGTTTTCAAACGAGGTGGTAAAATCGCAAGTCCCATCACTTCGATTAACCCGATATTTTCCTTTTTAATATGTTGTACATCTTGATGAGGGTGGTAAACACCATCTGGGTATTGTTTAGTAGTATGGTTATCTCTCAGAACAATATCCAATTCATATCTTCCATCCACTTTACGAGCAATAGGAGTCACCGTATGGTGTGGAATATCTTCAGTCTTAGCAATGATGTCTACTTCTAAATCTGAATATTCTCTCCAGATATTTAGGATTTTAGTAGCTAATTCTACCAAACGATTTTTATTTTCACCTTGTAGCCTAATCACTGACATCGGCCATTTTACAATACCTGCTTTAACATCCTCAAAGTCTTTAAAAAGAAATTCTCTCTCAATTTTTGCTTTTTCCATTGGGAAAATATGTTTTCCTCCCTGGTAGTGATTATGACTAAGAATAGAACCTCCTGAGATAGGAAGATCAGAATTTGAACCAGCAAAATATCCTGGTAAAATATCAACAATCTCCAATAATTGTTCAAATGTTTTGGACGTAATAGCCATTGGTACATGTTGACTATTCAAGAATATCGCATGCTCATTAAAATATGAGTATGGGGAATACTGGAAACCCCATACTTCGTCTCCCAGTTCCAACCGAATAATTCTATGATTAGCACGTGCTGGATAATTTATTCTCCCCTGATAACCTTCATTTTCCATACAAAGTAAACATTTTGGATAATTAGATGACTTTACCAATTTCTCTGCTGCGATTGTTTTCGGATCTTTTTCCGGTTTTGATAAATTGATTGTAATTTCAAGTGAACCATAATTAGTTTCAGTATGAAAAGCTATATTTTTAGCGATAGCTGACAATTTAATATAGTCGCTATCTTTACTTAACTGATAGAACTCTTCAACTGCTTCCTGTGGCGAAACATCATATGAACTCCAAAAAATATCATTAAGGCGACTTGGTAATGGAACGATAAAATTCATCAGCTCTGCACCTAAACATTCCTTTGCCTCAGCTAAATCAGCAATTTTACCGTTCTTTAAAGCTATTTCTACTAAATTGTCTTTTAATTTTTTAAGATCACTATCATTTGAAATCTTATCAGTTCCTTCTTCACCGATTAAAGCCAATATTCTATTTTTTATATATATTTGGTCCATCGATTTATAAATTCCATATTCAATAACTTTATTAGCAAAATTATCTACTATTGTCTGCATATATACTCCTCTTTAACTATAATACTCCAATTTCCTGATAATCTAACCATTTATAAATAGATTTTGTTGTATGGGACATCTTATCAAGAATATTAATAACTTCTAAAAATACAATAGCTTCATCAACATTTGAGGATTCAATAAGAAAGTTCTCTACTACTTTGTCTCCTAGTTTTTGACATAGACCAGATATCAACTTACATTTTTTATTATAGTCATATACGTCAGGTTCATAGTTTCTATTCTTATACCATGTTAGAGTTTTCTTTAAGTGATCCCCTAGAATAAAATGTATTTTTAGCATTTCATAAAATAATGGTCCCCATTCATGCATTGTATGAATATTTTTTAAATTCTTAACTATTTCAATGATTCGATCACCAATACGTTCAATATCTGTGGATAATTTTACTATAGTTATAATTTTTCTCAAATCAACAGAAACAGGATGTTGTAAACAGATGAGTTCAATACCTTTCATATCTATTGTAACAACTGCTTCATTAATAACTAAATCATTATCTATAATACTTTGTTTTTGAACTTCAGTTAAATCATCAAATATCATTTCATATTTTTTTATTATAGAAATCCATATATCTTCTAGATTATTAGACAACTCAATAATTTCATTGTCAAAATGCTTTCTCAACATTATCTAACCTCAATAATCAATTGCACTATAAAGAACTCGTATAGATAACTGTCTTTATAGTTCATCATATGATGAAATTATTTTAAACATCAATTATCAAAATACTTGCATCATCTTTTTTACCATAAATAGGATCAATATTTGTAGATTCTTTTCTCATTTCAATTAACTCTCCAAAATTGTAGCCTGAATTTTGAGTATAAAAATCGTAAAAACCATCAGTCATTAAAACAATATGATCACTAGTTACTTCCAAACTACCATTGATAACATGATTTATACTACTTTTGTCTAGTGAACCTATCCAATATCCATCTGGTTTATTAGCTAGCTTCCTAATATTTTGTAATATAGTCTTTTTATCAACTTCATCATTAGATTTGATTGAAAATTTTCCTTGTTCAAAAAGGCAATCTACTCTATGGTCTGTAATAGTTTGATTGTTGACTATCATAACACAATCGCCAATCATTATGTATTCTAATTTTAAACCAGATAATTTCGCAAAAATAAAGGCAAAAGTTGGTAACTGGTAATAATCATCAAACTCACACTGATCTATCTCTATTATTTTTCTAACATCATCCAAAACAAGCTCGAAAATTTTCTTCAATGATAACGAATCGTCACAATACTGCTTGAGACATTCAGAAATAAGGTGAGATACTTCTGAAACTGAATAACCTATAGAGTCTTTTGAATTAAATAAATCTGTTGCTCCATCTATAATCCAGAAATATTGATTTTTGTAACCTACGCTATCTTCGTTCTCTATAGTGCTACCTTGTATTGAGCATATTCTATCTATCTTCATAATGACGTTTAAAACTCCGTTGTCCAAATAGAAGGCAAATTCCAATAATAGTTAAAAGCAACTCAACCATTTTATTTAATCCAGTTTTTGGTAATGCATGTTGATTATTTTTTGTCTTAACTACTTCACTAACATTAGTTACGTCATATTGTTTTTGTGAAATTTCTCCTGTTACTACATTACCTGAATCATGATTTGATTTTTCAATTTTATCATCTACACTATTTACTGAGTAATTATTAGCTAAACTATTTTTGTTTTCAGCTACAGGTTTTATTTCCTCTGCATGCTTATCTGAGTGGTTATCTGAATGATTACCTGAATTTTGCGAAAAGATTTTATAACTTTCATTCTCAGTTATAATATTAAAATCACCGACACTATTATTTGTGTCTGAACTGGTCCCATTAAAATCAGTTTTAAGTAAAGAAACATGATTTCCTGTTAAATTGGAAAGTTGGTTATTTAAGACAGTGATACTTCCAGCGGATTCTTCAATTACGATTCCGTCTTTACCTCCTGAAATGATATTATCAGACACTACCAAATTGTCGCTGACTCTTAACATTTCAATATTTGGCTGTTCAGTATTTTTCGAATTATTACGAATGATATTCTTTGTTACAGTAATATCAGTTACTTTTCCAAGATAATCTGCACTATCTTTTGCAATTCGTATTGCTTTAGTGTTAGAATCAGCAATATTAAATACATTTCCAGTAATAGTCACATGTTTATTCAAATCTAATATATCTTTAACATTTTTATAACTATAAGCATTAACTAAAGCAGCACCATTTTCACGATAGTGTACACTTTCCTCTTTAGTTTTCTTATCAAACCTATTTCCTTTTATTAAAATATCAGTAAATCCTGTAAAGCGAATACCCGCATACATCATATTATCAAAATGATTATTTAGAATTTTAATATTTGAAGGATTTTCAGTTGTTGCAGTTTGATAATGTGTCCCAATTGCAGTTACTAATTCACCTGATTTTTCACTTTTACCAAAATAAGAATTTTGAATTGTTACATTTTCAGATTTTTGACCATTATCATTTAATGCATATGGAAAGCCTTTTCTGGTTAATGGCTCTATTTGAATAGACTCCTTACTGATGATCTGACCATCCTTCATAGTCTTAGGGAGAGCTTGTCCCAAAAACCGAGAGTTGTCTACTAGTACATTTTTTGAACCTGCAATTTGAATGGCATGTCCCTGATAGCTATCTTTAAAGGTTACATTACTTATTGTTACGTTTTTTGAATTTCCTATAGCAAAGGCTCCTGAAGAATTGATCAAAGGAAGATTCTTAGCTTTTGTCCTCTCTTCATTCAAAGCTCCGTTCATATCAATTGTTCCACCAGAGTAACTGATATCTTCGGTTGGTTCCCACTCAACTTGATCTCCATCATCAGTGAATAAACCTGTCATGAATACAATAGAAGGATGATTTTTGATATTGATACCATTTAATATTGTAGCTTTTTCATGTACTTCTATGTGTGTATGACTTCTCAAAAAGACAATTTCTTTAACTAAATAAGTTCCCTCAGGAAAATATACTTTTCCTCCACCTAATCCTTTAGCAGCTGCATCTATTGTATCTTGAATTGCTTGTCTGTCATCATTAACCCCATCGCCTACTGCACCATAATCTTTTACATTTAAAGCCGAAACTTCAATTCCTTTTTCTAAGGCAGTGTTACTCTCTCGCACTTCATTACTATTAGAGGTATCTGCAACTTCGTTCTCAGAACTAACTGACTTTGAATAAGTACTAATAAAATCAGTCAAACTGTCATGTTTACTAGTTAAGGAACCTTCTAAAGTTTTGATAGTTGAAGTAGAAAGGTCACTATTAGAAACAAGAGGAGAATCTTTCATTTCATCTTCAAAAGTTCCAGTATTTACCCCATCTTCTTTATATTCTTTATTAGGTGTCAAAGGAGAATCAACATTACTATCGGTTAATTGTGAAGTAGAAGAGTCAATCCCAGTAGGTTTATCATAATTATTAGTTGATGAGCTTTCTAAACTATTGGTGGTTGAAGTAGAAAGCTTATTTATAGATATCTGTGAAGTACTTGTAATAACTTCATCAGCAAAAACACTTTGTACCCCCAAGAATGAAACCGCTACCAAAACAGAGCACAATCCAACCTTAAGTTTCCGAATACTAAAAACCTCATTGTGAACAAAATGCTTCATAAAACACCTCCAAATTTTTTATTGTTTTTTTACTATGTATCACTAAATTTTTTTACATCAGACAAAATGACACCGCTGTCATTATCCTTATCATATATTTTCTAAATAAAATTGTCAAGGGATAACACAATAAAATACAACATTTTTTTAAAGCGTAATCATATTTAAAACTTTATATCTGTTCTATAAACCAAAAATATTATTTAGTCTCTTCCAACATTTTTAAATGGACAGAACAATTTCATAGTGAAAATGATAAAATATTTTTTAATAACTCTTAATACTGTTTCACAAAAAATAGACCAATTTCTTGATCTACTTTACTTTATATTAATTTCTAAAAATTTAATTTTGGTCAAAATTTGGTCATGATTTGGTCAAAAAAACAAAAAATACTAAATTATTTTTAAAAATTAACTTGTGATGATTGCCTTAAAATAAACACTTTGCATATTCTTTGCTTTTCTTTGCATTACTTAAAATGCCCCCTGCAGGAATCGAACCTGCAACTACTCCTTAGGAGGGAGTTGTTATATCCATTGAACTAAGGGAGCTAGAGAAAAACTCTGCTAGGTAAGCAGAGTTTTTTAGTCGAATTAACGACGGATTTCTTTGATACGAGCTGCCTTACCTTGAAGTGCACGCAAGTAGTACAATTTCGCACGACGTACTTTACCGTAACGAACAACTTCGATCTTTTCAACACGTGGAGTGTGGATTGGGAAGATACGCTCAACACCTACACCGTTAGAGATTTTACGAACTGTGTAGTTTTCTGAGATGCCAGCACCTTTACGTGCGATAACAACACCTTCAAAAATCTGGATACGTTCACGGTTACCTTCGACAACTTTCGCATGTACACGAACAGTGTCACCAGGACGGAATGATGGGATATCTGTACGAAGTTGACCTTCAGTCAAGCTTTGGATTAATGGATTCATTTTATTCTCCTATCTTTGTCAATCTTGAGGAACCTTCCTCAGCGGATAAACTGTATTTTTGTGCGTCCATTACACACAAGATACAGTTTACCAAATTTCCACATAAAAGTAAAGAAATTTATAGCAGAATTCCTAAAAAAATCGCTAGAAAACCACCTATGTAGGTTAAGACTAAATAGCTATAAAATACCTTCTTGTCACTAAGTAGTCTTTGCAGCTCATCATTCAAGGTTGAAAAGGTCGTCAACCCACCACAGAAACCTGTCGCTAGGATAGCATAGACTTCCTTGGACTCCACATGGTTGTAGAGCAAGCCAATCAAAAAACAACCGAGAAGATTGGCTATGAGAGTTCCTAGGGGCAATTTAGAAGCTTGATTGTATCGAGAAAAGAAATACCGAACTAGGGCTCCAAAGCCACAAGCGATTGCAAGATAGACGATTACCATTTCTTCCTCCCTAGATAATAAGCCAAGAGCAGGCCTCCACCAATGCTCAAAAGCAAATACAGAACCAAACTAAGATAACGCCCGGTATCCAGTAGTTTCACAACATCAAGCATTAGACTAGAAAAGGTTGTCAGGCCACCACAAAATCCTGTCCCAAGCGCCAAAACCAAGCCCTTGCTGGTTCCCTTATAGGCCAGATAGCCTTTTACCAGATAGACCAGGTAGAAAATACCCAGATAGTTGACAAGGAGGGTACCCCAAGGAAAGTCTGGACTAGCTGGTAACCAAGTGGAAACCAGATAGCGGACAAGACCTCCCAACATAGCAGCCAGAAAAATCCCTAGCGGATAAAATTGTTCTTTTTTCATTTGATGTTTTGATCCTGATAATCACGCGAACGTTTGAGAATGTCTGAAAAAGTCTCAACAATGGTCTCCTGATAGCGCTTATCTTCTACTCGATTTTTGACTTTTTCAAAAATAACTTCTTCTCTCTTAGAATCTAAGATTGGTTTACTAGATGCTTTTTTATAAGCGACAACCCCTTCAACTAAATGCATTCTTTCTTCCAGGAGCTTGACGATTTGATCGTCAATTTGATCAATTTCTTGCCGAATACTATCTAAATCCATAGTGTCTCCTCCTTTATTTGAATTATTGTATCAAAAAGCCACCAAATAGGCTAGTAAAATCCCAAAATAGCTAATAAAAAACGCACCGACTCCTTTCAGTCAGCGCAGTTTGATTCTTATCCTACTTTTGCAGCCAATTCTTCTGCGAATTGTTCCAAGCGTTCGATGTCTTCTTCTTCGGCAGAAAGATCAACTTTAACACACTCTGAACCTTTTTCTGCTCCTGTCGCTACAAAAACGCGATCAAAGTCATCAACAGCCTTACAAAATTCGTCGTAGAAGGTGTCACCTGAACCGACCACTCCGTAGATTTTACCATTCAAGTTGAGGTCTGCTAGGTCTTCATAGAAGTCCATCATCTCATCTGGCAATTCTCCATCTCCGTAAGTGTAAGTCGCAACGATAGCGATGTCCGCTTCCAAGAAGTCTGAAGCGTCAACAGTCGTACATTCATCAACATCGACATCCAAGCCCAAATCACGCAATTTATCTGCTACAATATCTGCAATTTCTTCGGTATTACCGGTCATACTGGCAAATACAATTTTTGCTAATGCCATATCGTCCTCCTCAATTTATCTCTCTCCATTATATCATATCTTTTTCATTTTAAAAATAAAAATTCTTGTGCTACAATGAAATGAGAAAGAATTGAGGTTATTTATGGAGATTTGTCAGCAAATTTTAGAGAAAATCAAAGAATACGATACCATCATCATTCATCGTCATATGAAACCGGACCCTGATGCCTTGGGAAGTCAGGTAGGTTTGAAAGCCTTGCTCAATCACCATTTTCCAGAAAAGACCATCAAAGCTGTTGGTTATAATGAACCGACTTTGACTTGGATGGCAGAAATGGATACTGTTCAAGATAGTGACTACCATGGTGCTCTTGCTATTATTTGTGATACAGCGAATCGGCCTCGTATCGATGATAAACGCTATGAACAAGCTGCTTTCACCATCAAAATCGATCACCATCCAAATGATGATATCTATGGCGACCTATCTTGGGTGGATACAAGTTCAAGCAGTGCCAGTGAGATGATTGCTCTATTTGCTCAAGAAAACCAACTAACTTTGTCTAGCGAAGCGGCACGACTTCTCTATGCAGGAATTGTCGGAGACACAGGGCGTTTTCTCTACCCGTCAACTAGTGCCCGTACCTTTAGAATAGCTGGCCAGCTCCGAGAAGTTGATTTTGACTTTGCTGGATTGTCTCGTCAAATGGATACCATGAGCTTCAAGATTGCAAAATTGCAAGGATATGTTTATGATCATTTAGAAGTTGATGAGAATGGAGCTGCACGCGTTCTTCTCAGCCAAGAAATCTTGAAACAGTACAATGTTACCGACGCTGAAACCGCAGCGATTGTCGGAGCACCTGGTCGAATCGATACCGTTAAGGCTTGGGCTATCTTTGTTGAACAAGCTGATGGTCACTTCCGTGTGCGTATGCGCAGTAAAATTATCCCTATCAATGAAATTGCCAAAGAACACGACGGAGGAGGACATCCATTAGCCAGTGGCGCCAATTCCTATAGTCTAGAAGAAAATGAAATCATCTACCAAAAATTAAAAAACTTGCTTAAAAACTGATAAAATACTTGCCAAACTTTTCAGAATCTGATAGACTAGTATGGTAACAATCTATGGCTCGCAAAGAGACCATGGCAGAAAGGAAATATTGCAAAATGAAAAAAGATATCCATCCAGAATATCGCCCAGTTGTCTTCATGGACACAACTACTGGTTACAAATTCCTTAGCGGTTCAACTAAACGCTCTAACGAAACTGTTGAGTTCGAAGGCGAAACTTACCCATTGATCCGTGTGGAAATTTCATCAGACTCACACCCATTCTACACTGGACGTCAAAAGTTCACCCAAGCAGATGGACGTGTGGATCGTTTCAACAAAAAATACGGTCTCAAATAATCATAAAAAGAACAGTTACTACTGTTCTTTTTTTACTTCTTTTTATGAACCAACCACTACTATTATCTCAATATCAAGCTTCAAGCTAGTGCCGAAAACTAATTTGAACAAGTTTAAAAAATATCAAAAAGAAGTTTGATATTGAGAATGGTCAAGATGATTGAAACTGCGTAACCTAGGATTGTGTTCCACTTGGCATTGGTGAATTCTCCCATCAGTGACTTCTTAGAGGTCAGATAAATTAAGGGGAAGATTGAAAACGGAAGAGCGATTGACAGAAAAACCTGTGAATAGACCAATAACTGATCCAAGGTTTTTTCTTGATGTCCAAACAAGACGGCTACAATAATCACAGGGAGCAAGGCAAAAATACGGGTACCGATACGGATAATCCACTGAGGCAATTTCAGATGTAAGAAACCTTCCATGACAATCTGTCCCGTTAAGGTACCTGTAATGGTCGAATTTTGACCACTTGCTAGGAGGGCTAGGGCAAATAAAGTTGATAGAGTTGAACTGGCTATTGCTCCTGCTATCGTCGAATCCTGTAGAGCATTATACATTTGAGAAAAAGCTGAAATTTCAGATGCATGACCAAAAAAGAGGGAGGCACCTAAAATGAGAAGTAAGGAATTGACAATAAAGGCTAGGGACAACTGAAGATTTGAATCCCAGGTCATAAAGCGAACTGCTTTTTGAACATCCTTCTTATCTTTGTGATTGATTTTTCTTGTTTGGGATAGAGAGGAATGGAGATAGAGATTATGGGGCATGACTGTCGCTCCTACAATCCCCAGAGCCAAGGTCAATTGACTTTCATGACCCGGTAATGGTGTTTCAAATAAAGTTGAAGTTGGCAAATAACCACCAATGATCCCCTGGATACTTGGATTGGATAAGGCCACAAGATAGGTAAAGATGGCTAATATGGTTAAAATAAGGGTCGTAACAATAGCTTCAATTTTTTTGAAACCAAATTTCATCAACAACAACAAAAGAAACACATCTAAAACGGTTAAGAGGATAGCAATCATAATCGGTATTTTAAACAAAAGATTTAAGGCAATCGCTGAACCTAAAACTTCAGCCAAATCTGTCGCCATTAAAGCTAATTCTAAAATCACCCATAAACTATAGCGAAGCCACTTGGGAGCATGATGAGCTGTGGCCTGCGCTAGGTCCATCCTAGTCACGATACCGAGCTTTCCAGCCATCTGTTGTAGCTGCATGGCAATGATGGATGAAATTAAAATAACAAATAAAAGGCTGTACTTGTAGGAGGCGCCACCAACCACACTGGTGATCCAGTTTCCTGGATCCATGTAGCCAACTGCCACAAGTGCACCAGGTCCTAAGAATGCTTTTAGATTTTGCCAAAAATGATTGTTATTTGGAGTCTCAATAGATTGATTGATCTCAGAAAGAGAGACTTTTTCATAAGAGGACATAGGGATTTCCCACTTTCTAATCTGTCTTTACATATTTCTTAATAGAATATTTTTTTGAAAGAATGGTGAAAATAGTTTACCTATTTCCAATTCACCCTTATTATATCACATTTTAGAATGATTCCTAAGAAAACAAATGATAGTTGAAATAGGCAATATCAGTATTGTAAAAGCCAGCGTTTTTTGACGCTGGCTTTAAAACTGTGAAAAATATTTCTCAACTAGATCGCTTCTGTGACAAAACTGCGACTTTCTAATACCTTGAGCATGGCATCTGCTGTGTCTAGGGCTGTAAAGAGTGGCACACCGTGTTCAATGGCTGAACGGCGAATTTGCTCACCATCTTCGTCAGCAGTTCGTTTGGTTCCGACAGTATTGATGATCGCTTGAATTTTCCCTTTGCGGACAAAGCTTGGGATATCCTTCTCATCATCACCAATCTTACCAACAGGTTGAGCATGCAGTCCATGACTGGCAAAGAAAGATGCTGTCCCTTCTGTCGCGAGAATACCATAACCGATATTTTGGAAACGGCGAGCCAAGTCCAAGGCTTCTTCTTTGGCATCATCTGCTATGGTAAAGACTACATTTCCAAAGGTTGGCAAATGGAGGTAAGAAGCTTCAAAGGCTTTATAGAGGGCTTTTTCTAGAGTTGCATCAGATCCCATGACTTCACCTGTTGACTTCATTTCAGGACCGAGTAAGCTATCTACCTTAGCTAACTTGGTGAAGGAGAAGACTGGTGCCTTGATATGAACGCGTGTACTTTCAGGGTAAAGTCCATCTTGGTAGCCAAGTTCTTCAAGACTTTGCCCAAGAATGAGCCTAGTCGCTACCTGAGCCATAGGAATATTAGTTACCTTAGAAAGGAATGGAACCGTACGGCTGGCACGTGGATTGACCTCAATAACATAGACTTTTTCATCCTTGATGACAAACTGGATGTTCATCATACCAAGACAGTTAAGACCGATTGCTAGGCGTTTAGTATAGTCAGCGATTGTTTCTTGCACCTTTTGCGACAAGGTTTGTGGAGGATAGACAGCCATTGAGTCACCTGAGTGGACACCGGCACGTTCGATATGCTCCATGATACCAGGGATGAGGACATTTTTTCCATCTGAGATGGCATCAACTTCACACTCTTGCCCAACGATGTAAGAATCAACAAGAACTGGATGATCTGGACTTGCCTTAACAGCGGTACGCATGTAAGAACGGAGGTCTTCTTCGTTTTCAACGATTTCCATGGCACGTCCACCCAAGACATAAGATGGGCGAACGAGAACTGGGAAACCAATCTTGCGAGCTGCAAGCACTGCTTCTTCTTCATTGGTAGCCGTTTGTCCTGGTGGCTGTGGAATATCCAAATCTTTGAGGGCTTGCTCAAAGAGGTCGCGGTCCTCCGCGCGATCCAAGTCAGCAACTTGTGTACCAAGAATAGTCACACCTGCTTTTGCCAAGGGCTCAGCAAGGTTGATGGCTGTTTGACCACCGAACTGAACAATAACACCTTTTGGTTGCTCCAAGTCAATGACATTCATGACATCTTCGAATGTCAATGGCTCAAAGTAAAGTTTGTCTGATACCGAGAAGTCGGTTGAAACGGTCTCTGGGTTTGAGTTCATGATGATGGCTTCGTAACCAGCTGCTTGGATAGCTTTAACAGAGTGAACGGTTGCGTAGTCAAACTCAACTCCTTGCCCGATACGAATTGGACCTGAACCTAGGACAAGTACAGATTCCTTATCAGACTTGATAGACTCATTTTCCCAGCCATAGGTTGAATAGAAGTATGGTGTTTCAGAGTCGAACTCTGCCGCACAAGTATCTACCATCTTGTAGACAGGAACAATCTTGTTTTCCAAGCGAAGGTGGCGAACCTGGCCAGCTGTCGTTTCCCAGAGTTCAGCAATCTTACGGTCTGAGAAACCATTAAGTTTAGCAGTTTTCAAGACTTCTAGATCTTGTGGATGGGCACCCAATTCTTGCTCAATTTCAAAGATATGCAAGAGTTTATCCAGATAGAAGATATCAATCTTGGTCAATTCAGCAATTTCTTCTGGTGTGTAACCACGGCGAATGGCCTCTGATACGTAGAAGAGACGATCATCTTGGGCCTTGACAACCTTTTCAATCAAGGCATCATCCGAAACAGATGCAAGTTCAGGCATTTCATTGTGGTGAACCCCAATTTCAAGAGAGCGACATGCCTTGAGAAGTGACTCCTCGATGTTACGACCGATGGCCATAACTTCTCCAGTTGCCTTCATCTGGGTACCAAGACGACGTTCACCCTTTTCAAACTTGTCAAATGGGAAACGTGGAATCTTAGCAACGACGTAGTCAAGGGCTGGCTCAAACATGGCATAGGTTGAACCTGTAACTGGGTTGATGACCTCATCCAAGGTCAAACCAACGGCAATCTTGGCAGCCAATTTGGCGATTGGGTAACCTGTTGCTTTAGAAGCAAGGGCTGAAGAACGAGATACACGAGGATTTACTTCGATAACATAGTACTTGAAGCTATGCGGATCAAGTGCTAGCTGAACATTACATCCCCCTTCAATCTTGAGGGCACGAATGATGCTCAAGCTGGCATCACGAAGCATTTGGTTTTCATAGTCTGACATGGTTTGCGCAGGGGCGAATACGATGGAATCCCCTGTGTGAATCCCAACTGGGTCAAAGTTTTCCATGTTACAAACAACGAGGGCATTATCAGCCGAGTCGCGCATGACTTCGTATTCGATTTCCTTGAAACCTGCAATGGAACGCTCAATCAAACATTGGGTAACAGGTGACAATTTCAACCCATTTTCAGCGATTTCACGTAGTTCTTCCTCGTTGGCACACATACCACCACCAGTACCACCAAGGGTGAAGGCTGGACGGACAATGACTGGGTAGCCAATTGTCGCTGCAAAGGCAACAGCTTCTTCCACTGTGTTGACAATTTCAGATTCTGGGATTGGTTGCTCAAGCTCTTCCATCAATTGTTTAAAGAGGTCACGGTCCTCCGCTTGGTCGATGGCAGACAATTTAGTTCCCAGAAGTTCGACACCAAGCTCATCTAGAATACCATTTTTAGACAATTCCATGGCCATGTTGAGACCCGTCTGACCACCGAGAGTAGGCAGCAAGGCATCTGGACGTTCCTTACGGAGAATACGAGTTACAAACTCAAGTGTGATTGGCTCAATATAAACCTTGTCCGCAATCTCCTTATCCGTCATGATGGTGGCAGGATTTGAGTTAACCAAAACAACCTCATAGCCTTCCTCTTTCAAAGACAAGCAGGCCTGGGTCCCAGCGTAGTCAAACTCAGCAGCCTGACCAATAATAATCGGACCAGAACCAATCACCATAATTTTTTGAATATCAGTACGTTTAGGCATAGTTTATGATACAAAGCCCGTCAAGAACAAAGTGAAAATAGGAAACTCGGTGCAGACGCCTTCAGCGTCAAAACGATGTTTATCTTTTTCACACAGTTCTTAGGGCGTGTTCACTTCCGCGAACAATGTACCTTCTCCTTTCTATTCGGCAACTCTCGGGTTGCCATTAAATAAATTCTCCGACGAGCTTTTATAAATAAACTTAGTTAGAAATTTTAACAGCTACATAATTTAAGGATAAACTTTTCAAAATCTTCGGGCGTCGTGGGATTAATGACTTTGTTACCTGTTCTTAAAGTAACAGCAAATAAATGAGAATCTGTCACTTTTTGATTTAAAAACTTCTCCGTCAAATCCCAATAATGAACAGAAGTCTTGTTCTTTGGTACTACCTCACTGAATGTAACATAACCAAAAGCGACATCCTTGTTTAATCTTCTAACCTCATTAATAGCTTTTGCTATACTGTCAGTATTTTTTTCAGGATCATATAAACCATTAACTTTACATTCTATTATAGCTTTAACATCTTCATATTTATAAGCAAAATTATCAGGGTTAGCATCATCTTTTAAAATTAACAAATCATACTCAAATTTACTACCTATCACAAAAGCATTAATCTCAGAAACTTTTAAAGGTAGAGAATTTTTCTTCAAAACATTACTTACTTCATCTTTTAATAATTCATTAGCAACTTTTCCTTTATATTTTGAGTATCCTTTAAATTGTTCAGATTTCCCTTCGAAAATATTTTGAAATTTAGCAAATAAATTACTCATTACTTGCTCCCCCTTTTCTTCCCTTTAAAAGCTTCCATCATTTCGATAAATTCATCAAAGAGATAGCTTGCATCGTGCGGTCCTGGAGCTGCATCTGGGTGGAATTGCACAGAGAAACCTGGTTGGTATCTGTGACGCACACCTTCAACTGACTTGTCATTGATTTCTTCGTGGGTAATAATCAAATGCTCTGGCAAATCCTCACGGCTAACCGCATAACCATGGTTCTGGCTAGTAAAGTCTACTCGGCCTGTTGCAATTTCACGCACCGCGTGGTTAAATCCACGATGACCAAACTTCATCTTGTAGGTCTTGGCTCCATTTGCCATAGCAAAAAGTTGGTGACCCATACAGATACCAAAGATAGGAATTTCCCCTTGCACACCACGAATCATATCGAGTGCCTGGGGAACATCTTCTGGGTTACCTGGACCGTTTGACAACATGACCCCGTCAGGATGGAGATGGAGAATTTCTTCTGCTGTTGTTGTGTATGGAACAACGGTCACGTTACAATTACGTTTAGAAAGTTCGCGTAAGATGGAGTGTTTGAGACCAAAGTCGACCAATACGACACTCAATCCAACTCCAGGAGCAGGATAAGCTGTCTTTGTAGATACTTGCTTGATATTATCTGTCGGCAAGACTGTTGCTTGGAGCTGGTCTGCAATATGATCCATAGTATCACCAACATGCGTAAGGGTTGCACGCATGGTACCATGCTTACGGATAATTTTTGTCAGAGCACGGGTATCAATTCCTGAGATACCTGGAATTTTCTTAGCTTTCAAAAATTCATCCAAGGTCATTTGATTGCGCCAGTTGCTGGCTCTACGCGCTTCTTCAAAAACTACTACCCCCTTACAGGTAGGAGTGATTGACTCGTAGTCGTCACGGTTAATTCCATAATTTCCCACCAAAGGATAGGTAAAGGTTAAGATTTGTCCATTGTAAGACTGGTCTGTTATGGATTCTTGGTAACCGGTCATCCCTGTATTAAAGACGATTTCCCCTGTTACATCGATATCTGCTCCGAAGGCCTGGCCTTCAAATACTGTCCCATCTTCTAATACTAGAAGTCGTTTTTTCATCTACTCACCTCTCGTTGATGCTCTCAGACATCTTTTAACGCTTTGTGCCTTATTTTGCTTTTCTATAGGCCAACACAGATTCTAAAATTGCCATTCTGACAAAGACACCGTTGGTCATTTGCTGAACAATACGTGATTTCGGTGCTTCTACCAAGTGATCAGCGATTTCCACATCACGATTGACTGGAGCTGGGTGCATGAGGATTGCTTTTTCTTTCAAGCGGTCATAGCGTTCTTGTGTCAAACCATGCTGAATATGATAGTCTTCTTTTGAAAATCCTGTCACAATTTCATGACGTTCATGCTGCACACGAAGAAACATCATAACATCTACTTGATCAATCACCTCATCAATTGATACAAAGCGACCGTAATGTTCAAACTCCTCACTTCTCCATTCCTCAGGACCTGCAAAGTAAAGCTCCGCTCCCAAGCGTTTAAGGATTTGCATATTAGACTTAGCTACCCGTGAGTGGTTTAGGTCGCCAGCGATAGCCACCTTAAGACCTTCAAAATGTCCAAATTCTTCATAAATTGTCATCAAATCAAGCAAACTTTGGCTAGGGTGTTGCCCTGAACCGTCCCCACCATTGATAATCGAAGTTGTGATGGTCGGGCTAGCAATCAATTCTCTGTAGTAGTCCACCTCTGGGTGACGAATGACACAGGCATCCACTCCTAGCGCAGACAGCGTCAAGATCGTGTCATAGAGTGTTTCACCCTTATTCACTGAACTGGTCTTCACATCGAAATCCAAAAGATCAAGTCCAAGTTTCAGTTCTGCTACCTCAAAGGATTTGTGGGTACGAGTTGAACTTTCAAAGAAAAGGTTGGAAACGATATGTTGTTCCTCATAAGAAGCACTCGCTCCGTTTTTAAATTCGATTCCTCGTTTAATCAATTTCATTACTTGTTCTACAGTAAGGTCTTCCATAGAAACGACATGTTGTAAAGCTTGTTGATTTTCTGACATTTTTTTACTCCTTTTAGTGTTTTAGGCTTGTTCTGTGATTAGTACTCTGTCTTGTCCATCTAGTTCTGTCATCTCTACGATAATTTCTTCAGAACGACTGGTTGGGATGTTTTTTCCAACATAGTCCGGACGGATTGGAAGTTCTCTGTGGCCACGATCAACCAAGACTGCCAAACTCACACGAGCAGGGCGACCATGGCTAACAATATTGTCAATAGCTGCACGAATAGTACGACCTGTATAGAGCACATCGTCGACCAAGATGACTTCCCGATCTGTCACATCAACAGAGATTACAGAGGTATCTTCTCCACTTTTGACATCGTCACGGAAAGGCTTGGTATCCAGTTCTACCACTGGAACTGAAAGAGATTCTAACTGTTCCAAACGTTCTTGGATACGGCGAGCGATAAAGACACCTCGCGTTTTAATACCAGCCAAAACGATTTTATTCAAATCTTTGTTTCGCTCAATAATCTCGTAGGTAATCCGAGTAATCGCTCGTTTGACGGTCAATTCGTCTACAACTTCTTTTGTCCTCATGACAAACCTCCAAAAAGAAAAGTCTCCTTAACAAGGAGACTTCAGAATGTATAGCCAAGCCAGCTCTACTGTAAAGAGTATAGACTTCTGCTATCTATTGATCCGACTCCTTGCCTGCCTCACGGGACAGGTTTAAAGGAATATTTTATTGTTATTACTATATCACAAAGAAAGGATCAATGCAAGAAAAAAACATAAAATTTTCATCTTATAACGAACTAAAATCATATAATTGTGGATAGTGATCGCATTCTGGGTTCTTTGGGTGACAGATAGCCCGTCCAAAGTAAATCATAGCCTGATGGGCTGCCAACCATTTCTCTGGAGGCAGAATGTCCATGACACGTTTTTCTACTTCGAGGGGCGTGGCCGATTTTTTAACAATATCATGATGCTTGCAGATACGCTCAACATGAGTATCAACTGCAAAGGCTGGAATTCCAAAGCCCACACTCATGACTACATTGGCTGTTTTGCGTCCAACACCTGCTAGGCTTTCTAATTCCTCTCGAGTCTGAGGCACTTGACCATTAAAATCGTCTAGTAACTGCTGCGCACATTTTTTAAGAAATTTAGCTTTATTGCGATAAAGTCCTAGACGGGAAATGTGTGAGGCAATTTCACTTTCAGTCGCGACAGACATGGCTTGTGGCGTTGGAAAGGCTGCAAAGAGACCTGGTGTGGCCTTATTGACCGCTGCATCTGTCGTCTGGGCTGACAGCATCACTGCAACCAAGAGTTCAAAATGATTGGTAAAATCAAGGCTGGGTTTAGCATCTGGGAAGAGAGCTATGATTTCTTCTAGCACTTTTCGTGCTCGTTTTTTTGACAAGACCATTATTCGTCTCCGTCAAATAGTCCTTGTAAACCTGCAAAAGGACTATTTTCTTCTTTCTTGACTGCTTGTTGGGCCTGGTATTCTTCTTCAGTCATGATTTGCCAGTCATTTCCAGACACAAAACCTTGACCAGCTTCTTCTTCTGCCGTCAAGACCTTGATTGGGATATTGAGCAAGATATTATCTGAAACGCTATCAGCAAGGTCGATTTCCCCATTTTCGATAGGCAAGACCAAGTCATCATCTAAAACTTCTTGGTCTAGTTGATTGGTTGCTCCTTCCATGAAGACCTCTGTAACTGGATAAGATTCAGACAACTCAACTGGTTCCATACTGCGGCTGGAAGCAAGAACAATGGTATATGACAACTGATAGTCTAAGAAATACAGACGATCTTCGTACTGCACCTTCCCCACAGCAAGGATATCTTTGACATCTAAAATCTCTTGATTTCGTTTACGCAAGTCTGCTGCCAGGTCTAAAGCTTGTTCAAAGTGTAGACCTTCAGGCTGCTTACGAATTTCTTGAATATTTAACTTCATATTTCCTCCATAAAGATGTACTCACTTGATTATACCATGAAAAGGCTATAAGTCAGCCTCCCAAACCTTGATATTAAAATCTCGTTTTTAACATATTTACTATGACATATTTTCTGTTTAGTGCTATACTATAGGCAAGAATACATCAGAGCAAGGAGGATGCTCATATGGAAGACAAAATACTAATCAACGAAGCTTACCAACTCCTATCCGAGTTAAATAAAAGCTACCAAAACTGCAAACAAAGTACAGCCGATGATTTCCGTCTACAAGAACTGCTGAACAGCACTCTCAAGGAACTTAAAAAAGCGGAAAAGCTTGACAATAGTATCTTAATCGACCTTGAGAAATTTTACCAACGTACCAGTCTTCTGATTGGACTGGGGAGCCTAAAACTAAACGACCAAGCACGCACCGCTTGGCGCAACTATGATAAGTTCCATTACGAGCATGTCAAACACGTACTGACTCTCTATGGACCTGTTTTTGGATTTTAGATCTTGAAATTACTTGTTTTCTATTGACAAAATTTCCTGAAAGGTATAGGATAGAGGTACTAATACTCGGAGGTAAGGGAGACATGAACAACTAAGTCTATCAAATAAAGAAACTTTATTTAGTAGATCGTGTTTTTGTCTCTTTTTGCATGCTCTTTTTGTACTAGATCATCTAGTGCTTTATCCACTTTGAAAATCAAAAAACTAGAAAGCTATGCTCCTCTTGGGTTGGATAGGGTTAGACTGAACTAGTTTGATGGGATTTTCAGTGAGGAGAATAGAGTTTTTTGACATAAAATACTAGCTCTACTAGGTAAAGTAGAGCTTTTTGTTATGCACAATGGACATTCTAGAAAGGGCAACAATATGATAAAAATCAATCATCTGACCATCACACAAAACAAAGATCTACGAGAGCTTGTTTCTAACCTAACCATGACTATCCAAGACGGGGAAAAGGTTGCTATTATTGGTGAAGAAGGAAATGGCAAATCAACCTTGCTACGAGCTTTAATGGGGGAAGCATTACCTGATTTCACTATCAAGGGAGACATCCAGTCTGACCTTCAGTCACTGGCCTACATTCCTCAAAAGTTACCTGAGGAGCTAAAAAATAGAACTCTACACGATTACTTCTTTTTAGAGTCTACTGATTTAGACTACAGTATCCTCTATCGTTTGGCTGAGGAGTTGCATTTTAATAGTGATCGCTTCGCTAGTGAGCAAAAGATTGGCAGTCTATCGGGGGGCGAAGCTTTAAAAATTCAGCTCATCCACGAGTTAGCAAAACCTTTTGAAATTCTATTTTTAGATGAACCTTCAAATGACCTAGACCTTGAGACGGTTGATTGGCTAAAAGGTCAGATTCAAAAGATTAGGCAAACTGTTATTTTCATTTCCCATGATGAAGACTTTCTCTCTCAAACGGCAGATACTATTGTCCACTTGCGACTGGTCAAGCATCGGAAAGAAGCGGAAACGCTTGTAGAGCATTTAGACTACGATAGCTATAGTGACCAGAGGAAGGCTAGTTTTGCCAGACAAAGCCAGCAAGCTGCTAACGACCAACGAGCCTATGACAAAACCATGGAAAAGCATCGCCGCGTCAAGCAAAATGTAGAAAATGCCTTACGTAACACTAAAAATGATGTTGCCGGTCGCCTATTGGCTAAAAAGATGAAAAATGTTCTCTCTCAAGAAAAACGCTACGAAAAGGCAGCTCAGTCCATGACACAAAAGCCACTTGAAGAGGAACAAATCCAACTCTTCTTCTCAGATATCCAACCATTAGCGGCTTCTAAAGTCTTAATCCAACTAGAAAAGGAAAAGTTGTCCATTGGCGAGCGCATTTTAGCTCAGGAGTTGCAACTCACTGTCCGTGGCCAAGAAAAAATCGGTATCATCGGGCCTAATGGTATTGGGAAATCGACCCTGTTAGACAAGTTACAGCAACTGCTAAGCGACAAAAGAGAAATTTCCCTTGGTTTTATGCCACAAGATTACCATAAAAAACTGCAATTGGATTTATCTCCAGTAGCCTACCTCAGCCAAACTGGAGAAAAAGAGGAACTACAGAAAATCCAATCCCACTTAGCCAGTCTCAATTTCAGTTATTCAGAGATGCAACACCAGATTCGTTCCTTATCTGGTGGTCAACAGGGAAAACTGCTTCTTTTGGATTTAGTTCTACGCAAACCAAACTTTCTCCTTCTCGATGAACCCACACGAAACTTTTCTCCTACTTCTCAACCCGAAATCAGAAAACTCTTTGCCTCTTATCCCGGCGGTCTGATCACTGTTTCGCATGACAGACGCTTCTTAAAGGAGGTCTGTACGAGTATCTATCGTTTGACAGAAAATGGTTTGGAAGTCGTCGATTTACAAGATTTATAACTTTTGAACATGGCAAAAATCCAGAGAAACTTCTCTGGATTTTGTTTACATTTGTTTCAAGCGTTCGATTCGTTCTGAGATAGGTGGGTGGGTATAAAAGAGTTTTTGAAGTCCGCCACCTTTCTTGGGATCATTGATGTAAAGAGCGCTGCTGGCATCATCAACGTTGTGATGCATGGGCTCGCTATTATCCAACTTGCGCAAGGCATTGATCATCCCTTGAGGATTGCGAGTCAACTCCACACTGGATGCATCCGCTAAAAATTCTCGCTGACGGGAAATGGCTAATTGCACCAAGGTTGCTGCGAGAGGCGCCAGAACAATGGCTAAGAGAGAGATGACAAGCATGATAATCTCCAAACCATTTCCATCGCGATCATTATCACTCCGTCTGCGACCTGCGCCACCCCACCACATCATCCGTCCTGCCATACTAGACAGAAGGGTAATGGCACTAGCAAGGGCGACAGCAATAGTCGAAATGCGGATATCATAGTTTCGGATATGACTGACTTCATGACCCATAACAGCTTCTAGCTCCTCACGATTCATAATTGCTAGGAGACCCGAAGTGGCCGCAACTGCCGCATTCTGAGGGTTGGAACCTGTTGCAAAAGCATTTAAAGAAGAATCTTCAATGATGAAAACACGCGGCATAGGAATCTGAGCGACCATGGCCATATCTTCCACTACATGGTAGAGGTCTGGTGCCGTTTGCTCATCAACCTCACGCGCCCCATTCATAGACATGACAATCTCTGTCGATTGAAAGATCATGGTTAAAGCGTAGATAAGGCCGATGATCAAGGCAATAATCATGCCGCCAAGACCTGAACGCATAAAGAGATAGCCAACCGCATAGCCAACCAAGGCCAAGAGTAGGAAGAAAACCAGTAATAAAATCCATGTTCTTCGCTTATTGCTTGCAATTTGATCAAACAACATCTTAGTCACCTAAACCGCTAAAGTCAACTTTAGGAACTGCCTTTTCCTCTTCAGGTGTTTGAAGGAAGGCTGCAGCTTTAAAGCCAAATAGTCCCGCGATGATGTTACTTGGGAAGCTTTCTAGTTTTACATTGTAGTTGCTGACAACACTGTTGTAGAGTTGGCGGGAGTAAGAAATTTTATTTTCTGTATTGGTCAACTCTTCTTGCAATTTGATAAAGTTAGCACTAGCTTTCAAGTCTGGGTAATTCTCTGCTACTGCAAAGATACCAGAAATTTGGCGAGTAAGGGCATCGCTGGCCTTCATAGCTTCAGCTGGCGAGGTTGCTGCGGCTACCTGTCTACGAAGTTCTGTCACTTTTTCCAAGGTAGAACCTTCATATTTGGCATAGCCTTTGACTGTTTCAATCAAGTTTGGGAGGAGATCATTACGACGCTTCAACTGAACATCGATCTGGCTCCAAGCCTCCTTGGTTTGCATACGATTTTTAACCAAACCGTTATAGCTAACAATCACAAAAATAACAATAAGAGCCAAAACTCCAAGAATAATCCAAATCATAATCTTATTCCTTTCTGCTTTTAGATTAATACCAGTATATCAAAATTTTAATGAATATGGTAAAATAAGATGATACTAGAGAAGGAAACTACTATGAAACCAGAAACATTTTACAGCTTGCTCGTCGAGCAAAATCTTCCACTTTCTGACCAGCAAAAGAAACAATTTGAACGCTATTTTGAACTCTTGGTGGAGTGGAATGAAAAGATTAACCTGACCGCTATTACAGATAAAGAAGAAGTTTATCTCAAACATTTTTATGATTCGATTGCACCCATTCTGCAAGGTTTAATTTCAAATGAAACTATCAAACTTCTTGATATCGGGGCTGGGGCAGGATTTCCTAGTCTCCCAATGAAAATTCTCTATCCTCAGTTAGATGTGACCATCATCGATTCGCTCAATAAGCGCATCAACTTCCTTCAACTTTTAGCTCAAGAGCTGGATTTGGATGGTGTTCACTTCTACCATGGGCGTGCAGAAGATTTTGCCCAAGACAAGAACTTCCGCGCCCAGTTTGATATAGTAACAGCTCGTGCGGTTGCTCGCATGCAGGTTTTGTCTGAACTGACCATTCCCTATCTTAAAGTCGGTGGAAAACTATTGGCACTCAAGGCCAGCAATGCGCCCGAGGAATTGCTAGAAGCCAAGAACGCTCTCAACCTCCTCTTTAGCAAGGTAGAGGACAACCTCAGCTATGCTCTGCCAAATGGAGATCCGCGCTACATCACTGTCGTCGAAAAGAAAAAGGAGACGCCTAACAAGTACCCAAGAAAGGCTGGCATGCCCAACAAACGCCCGCTTTAATCCTATCAATAGCGCGCCCTTGTTTAAAGTTGAGTAAAAATGATTTACAAAATCATTCCTCGCTCTTACATTTTTAGGCTCGGGAAAAAATGATTTACAAAATCATTTTTTTCTGCTATACTATCCTAAGCAAAGGTTTTTAATGTCATCCCGTGAGGTGACGAAGACGCAGAAATATATGAAGTTCTTTAAGAATGGAATAATCTTTTTTAAAGAAGTCTTACTCTGAGAGCCTGTTGCTGTAAAATAATGGGCTCTTTTTTGATGCCCAAAAGTGAGGTTTATATGAAACAAGAATCAACTATTGATTTGTTACTAGACGTTGACCAACGTCCTTCAGCTGGTAAAGGCATTCTCCTCAGCTTCCAGCACGTTTTTGCCATGTTTGGTGCAACCATTCTCGTTCCCTTAATTTTGGGAATGCCTGTATCTGTTGCCCTCTTTGCATCAGGTGTTGGGACACTCATCTACATGATTTCGACTGGTTTTAAAGTTCCAGTCTATCTCGGATCATCCTTCGCCTTTATCACGGCCATGTCTCTAGCTATGAAAGAGATGGGTGGCGATGTATCGGCCGCTCAAACAGGGGTTATCCTGACTGGTTTGGTTTATGTCCTTGTGGCTGCAAGTGTTCGTTTTGCAGGTACAAAATGGATCGATAAACTCTTACCACCAATCATTATCGGACCTATGATTATTGTTATTGGTCTTGGACTGGCAAATTCAGCTGTTACGAACGCTGGACTTGTAGCAGATGGAAATTGGAAAAATGCACTTGTAGCTGTCGTAACTTTCTTGATTGCTGCCTTTATCAATACAAAAGGAAAAGGCTTCCTACGCATTATTCCTTTCCTCTTTGCCATCATCGGTGGTTACATCTTCGCAGTAACACTTGGCTTGGTTGACTTTACACCAGTCCTAGAAGCTAACTGGTTTGAAATCCCTGGTTTCTACTTACCATTTAGTACAGGAGGAGCCTTCAAAGAGTATAACCTCTACTTCGGTCCTGAAACAATCGCCATCTTGCCAATCGCTATCGTAACCATTTCAGAACACATCGGTGACCATACCGTCCTAAGCCAAATCTGTGGACGTCAGTTCCTGAAAGAGCCAGGTCTTCACCGTACTCTTCTTGGTGATGGTATTGCAACATCTGTATCTGCTTTCCTCGGTGGACCAGCCAATACGACTTACGGCGAAAATACAGGAGTTATCGGTATGACTCGTATCGCTTCTGTCTCCGTTATCCGTAACGCTGCCTTTATTGCCATCGCTCTTAGTTTCCTTGGTAAATTCACTGCCTTGATCTCAACAATCCCTAGTGCTGTACTTGGTGGGATGTCTATCCTTCTCTACGGAGTTATCGCCAGCAACGGTTTGAAAGTCTTGATCAAGGAGCGCGTTGATTTCAGTCAAATGCGTAACCTCATCATTGCTAGTGCTATGTTGGTTCTTGGGCTTGGTGGAGCCATCCTCAAAGTAGGACCAGTTACCCTTTCAGGTACTGCCCTATCAGCTATGACAGGTATCATCTTAAACTTGATCTTACCATACGAAAACAAAGACTAGTCATCTATATACACAAAATCCACTCAGTTGAGTGGATTTTTCTGATTCTTACCTTCCCCACGCAATCAAGAGATACAGGAGGCTAGAACCAAACATATCTACCAGAGCATGCATAAGGAAAAATGGCAAAAGATTTTTAACCTTATACTTGTATAGAAAATAATAGAATAAACCATAAACTACACCAATAACCAGTGCCCACACCAATCCTTGATAAGTGTGAAAAGAAATCCGAATGAGGGTAGAATAAAACAAAACCCGCCACTTGTGCTTTTCTTTCACTGAGGTCAACAACCCTAGAAAGAAAAACTCTTCATAGAAGCCATTTAGCAAGGCGTAGGCAATTGCCATCGGACTAAGCGCTAGGAATTTCCGTATAACTTCCATGGGATCTATGTGGGCAAAAAGAGCCGGATTTAAGTAATTGTATTCACCAGTTAGTGTCGTCACCAAGTCTCCAAACAAACCCACAATGGCAAATATAAAAGGAACCCAAAAGAGAAGGGACCAGGTCCAACGAATGGGAAGTTGTTTGAAATCATAATTCCGAATCAAAAGGTAAAGCAAGGCTAAGGTAAGAAGTATCACTTGCAGGGTGAAGTTGCTCAAATAGCCTACTCCCTCGCCGACAGTATTACTTACCGTATCCATTGTAGTTGAAAGACCTGTCGGAAACATACTTGCTAAAAAGAGCTCCGTTGACCGAATGATAAACTGGCCAAACATTAAAACTGTAATAATCAGAATGTCAAACCATCTCAAGTAGCGCAGGGGCTTAGTTGGGTGAATGCTTTGTAAAATTTTCATATCTCCTCCTTCTAGCAGTTAAAGATTGGTTTATTGTAAGAAAAGAAACTTAAAATTTTATAAAATTCCACTCCCATTCCTTAGCCGTAATCAAAATTTCGATAGGATATTCAAACCAACCACTTTTTACGAGTAACTAGTTTCTCATTCAACCTTCCGTTTATTTTCTATCAACAAATCTTTCAAAGAAATGATGGCTACCGCAAGTAAAATCATAGCCATACCGACAAAATCAATCGCATAGAATTGCTCCTTCATAATCAGAAAGGCAAAGAAAACAGCTGAGATGGGCTCAATCGAAGCCAGCAAACTAGACTTAACAGGGCCTATCAAACTAGCTCCCTTTAGAAAAGCGGTGTAGGCGAAGACTGTTCCGATGATGATAATGCCAGCAAATGCAAAAAGAAAATCCAAGCTGGTCGGTATGCTGGCTTGCAAAACTCCTGTGAAGGGAATAGCCATAACACCAGAAATAACCATGCCCACACCAATCACCAAAATACTTCCCCACTTCTTAATCAAAGCGATAGGAAGGATGATATAGAGGGCATAGGTCAAGGCAGAAAAGAGGCCCCAGAAAAGACCAACAGGGGTGACAGACAACTGGTCGAGTTTCCCGTGCGTCGCGATAAGAAAAGTCCCTCCGATTGCTAAAACAATCGAAAGAATCTCAGCCAGAGTCGGTGCCACCTTGTCCTTGATACAAGTATAAATCAAGATTCCAACAGGGCATACATACTGGAGAACCGTAGCCGTTCCAGCATTTGTTTCCTGAATGGCAGAAAGATAGGCAAACTGGTTTAAGAAAAGTCCAAACAAGGCAAATAGCAGTAGAGAGAGTAAGCTTTTTCTGTCTTTTAAAAAAGCTAGGAGTTTATCCCTTGCAGTTACATAGGATAAGAAAACCAGTGCCAATCCTGCAATAATGAGCCGCAGATTGGTCAAGACTAGAGTGGAAATTCCGTGTGCCATCAGGTATTGGCCACTGGTTCCAGACAAGCCCCAAGCAATGCCTGCAACTACTGTAAATAGCGTTCCTTTTACGTCTTTTGACATGCTTTCTCCCTACTATTCCCTACGAATCATATCCATGACTTGGTTTCGATCGATTATCCACTGGGCACGCTCATCCTTCTCATACGTTCGATTGGATAAAAAGATAGCGGCTTCCTGTTTCTTTCGATTCCACATGATGAAGGTACCTGTATAGCCCGTATGGTCGAGCCAGGTTCCCTCCAGATTCCAAGCTAGCGAACGCTCTTTATCATCTAAGGGAGAGTAATTTCGGCTCAAGTTTTCAGCAAAATCATCTTTTAAGTAATGTTCCAGAAAGATCTGCAAATCCTTAACAGTCGAAAACAAACCAGCACTTCCAGCATGTTTGCCCAAAAGACGAGCTTTAGGATCGTGAATATTTCCGGCTTCCACTCCTCTCACTGTTGGTACAGCATGCTCTACGGGGCCAAACTTGGTTTCCGTCATTCCCCATGGGTTCAAAACTTGTTCTTCTATAATCTGATCCAAGTCTTGTTCAAAGATTTTTTCCAAAAGAAAGCCCAAGAGTAAAAAGTGAACATCCGAGTATAGAAAAGCAGACTGATTTCGTCTGTTGAGGTGAAACATGGCTTCTTTTAATTCAGGAGCTGTCAAGAGATCCCGATTGGGAATGAAGGGATCTAAGTCTGTAGCATGGGTCAGAAGTTTACGGATAGTGATATCTGGGTAATCACACTCAGGCAGAAAATCTGTCACTGGTCGGTCAATATTTAATTTACCTTGTTGCCACAAGAAGGTGAAGACTGTCCCTACTCCCACAACCTTACTCACACTGGCTAGGTCATAGACTAGCCCTGACTCTGTTTTCAAGCCCCGTTCTGGATCACTCAAGCCCAGATAAGACTCTCTCCATTCACCATCCTTAAAATACGCAAAAGAGGCCCCGGGATAGACCCCTGCCTCGATTTGTTCTTCTATTTTTCTTAGAATTTTTTCCCACTTCATGCTTCTTCAAACCACAATTCGATGTTATTGGTATCTTTACCAAGAAAGAACTTTTCAGACTTGGGAACAAAATAGCCTGTCTTTTCAAATTTATGACGAAGACTGGTTAAATCAAAATTCTTTACTAAAAATTTCAGCATAGACAAGTCCCAGGTAACATTGTTTTCAACAGTCAAATCTGGACCTTCCCCTTTGGTAAAGCTAATTGCCTTAGCTACTACTTCGGAATCAAGTAAACTTTCCATTCCCTCAGGCAGACGCAACTCCATAGAAATCTCAAATTGACTCAAGTATTTTATACTTTTATTTGAAGAAAATTCAGGAACAGTTTCCAGTGGAACCAAATCTCTTATATCATTTTCCGCATGAACAAGAATCACATCCTGTTCAGGAGAAACAATCTCAAAAGCATAACCACGGCTTCCTTTAAATAGGCGAGGAAGAGACTCCATCTGTGAAAGAAGATCCTCAATTTCAGAAGGATTCTTAACTTTTACCAAGAGTCTAGCTAGTTTCTTAAGCCCTTCAACTCTCCGAGTTCGCATACTGGGAGCCTCTTCGAGAATCAACTTCTCAACACCTGATTGGTCACCAAGTGAAAGGAAAGCAGATTCTTCTAATAAGGGCTTCATCCCAAGAGTTTCAATGTAAAATTTTTCGTTTAATTTTCGGTTATTGACCTTCAAAGTCGGAATAATTTGTATCATTTGATTTGCATTCATAGCTTCCTCCAACTCTTTTATTTTAAAGGATTTTAGGATTTTTTACAAGCTATTCCACTTAAATTCTAGAATTTTTTACAAAAATTTCCGATAAAAAAACTGGGGTTCCCCAGTTTCATTTTATTATAGGTAAAGTAGTTTAAAGACTGCTACTGCTGCAATACCAGCTGCGATTGGTGCTACAACTGGAACCCATGCATACCACCATTTTGAATCACCCTTGTGTTGACCAAGAACTGATTTTGGAAGGAGTTCGTGAAGAAGACGTGGTCCGAAGTCACGAGCCGGGTTCAAACCAGGTCCAGTAGGTCCACCAAGTGAAGTTACCAAGGCCATCACTAGGAAACCAAGTGCCAAGTGAGCAACTGAAAGTCCAGCAGCTGTGTGTGGTGCTACTTGAGCTTTTACTGCCAATTCACTTAAATCAACAGTTTGACCAGCTTGAGTAGCCATTTGTTTCATGTATTGAAGAACCTCAGCACCGAAGAAGTTTTTAGTCAAACCAAGCGCTGCAAAGAAAAGAACAAATGAACCTACAAACTCATTGAGGAAACCGTTAACAGTAGCTGCAAAACGTGATTCTTTTGTACCGTGGTCGATGCTTGAAATAGTTGAGAAGGTACCCAAGATATTGTTTGGGTTTTCTGTTTTCAAGTAGTATGGACGGTGAGTCGCTACAACCAAAGCTTGACCAAAAATTGCCCCCAAAACTTGCGCAAGGATGTAAAACGGTACTTGATCCCAAGAGAAAAGTCCGCTAACAGCAAGTCCAAGAGTGAAAGCTGGGTTGATGTGGTTACCAGAAACATTACCGAACATCAAGGCTGGGATCATAACCCCCATACCATAACCAACCGCGATAACGAGCCAGCCACTTTGGTGACCTTTCGTACCTTTAAGTTCAACGTTAGCAACTGCACCATTACCAAGAATGATCAAAATAGCAGTTCCCAAAAATTCAGTGGCATATTTAATAGCCCATGTAAAATCCATTTGATAGATTCTCCTTAATTTTTTTTAGACAATCCTTATTCTATCAATTTTTAGGCCTTTTCGCAACCGATTTTCTAAAAGAATCTCTGGAAAACGCTTTATTTAACTTATCTTTAAGAAAAGGACAAAAGAAGTCTAACTCCCTTCATCCTTTTTGTTACTCTTGACGCTGACCAAAGTCTGCAATCATCTGCTCCATCTCTTGGAGACTCGGAGTTGTCAGCATATAAAGGTAGTCACCTTGTAGCTCTGCAAAGGCTGCTGGCATGATTTTCTTGACCTTGAATTGCTGGCTGTATTTGGCAAGCAAGTCCACTTCTGAATAAACATAGTTGGCATTGGCACGACGTGATGTAGCTAAACAGTATTGAGGTTCAAACTCTGATACTGGGAACTCTTCTCCTGCGACAATAGCTGCATAACCACGATAGAGATCCAAGGAGTGAGCAAAGTTATAAACATCAATGGTAAAGCCACCTGCAGGACGGTTATTGTACTCAATGGCAATGTAGTCGTCCCCGTCACGGAAAAACTCGATATGGAAAAAGCGTTCTCTCATGCCAAATTCTTTGACAATGGCCTCACCATACTTGCGCAGTTTTGGATCCATATCCTTGAGCACATAGTAGGAATTGTCCATCTTGTAAAGCATGAGATCCAGTGGTGTATGGGCGTAGTCAAAAGTCGTTGAAAAAACAATCTTGCCGTCCTTGTCCACTAGTCCGTCAAAGGTACAGATTTCGCTAGAAGTAACAAATTTCTCAAAGAAATAAACGGTTGAATGGTCCCATTCTTCCTTGAAGTGATGGATATCGTCTTCTGTCTCAAGCTTAAAGGTTGCTGCCGCTCCCACTCCATTATCAGGTTTGGCAATCATTGGTAGACCGATTTCTTTCACTGCTTTATCCACATCTGCTTCCGTCTGGATAACAGCTCCAGGTACCACAGGGACACCTGCTTTTTTGAATAGTTTCTTCATCTCAGACTTATATTTCGTCTTTTTGAGATCATCTGGTTTGGCACCAAAGACATTAAATTGCTCACGAAGGGCTGCGTCTAACTCAAGCCAATATTCATTGTGGGACTCGATGCGGTCGATTGGACCATGCTTGTAGAAAAGAAAAGCTACTGCACGTTTGACTTCGTCTATATTCTCAAGATTGTCTACACGGAAATACTCGGTCAAGCTATTGCGCAAAGGTTCATCTAGTTGTTCGTAAGGCTCCTGACCAATTCCCAAGACTGTGATGCCTTTATTAGCTAACTCGATTGTAAACTGTTGAAAGTTTTGCGGATAGTAGGGAGAAATAACAAGGTAATTCATAGGCAACTCCTTTTATAGATACAGGTGTCCAAGAAAATAGGGCATTTGTTTGCGCCACCATTCCCAGTCGTGGGCGACATCGTGTCCCCATTCAGCAAACCAGGCTGGAATTTGTTTCTGGTCAAAGGCTTCTTTGAGCTTGTAGAAAGATGGTAGACCGTCTTGTTCCCAGGCACCAAGACCCGTACAGACGACGATTTCTGCCTGACGGTAACGATCGATAAACCAGCCGTCGTTTTGATTCCAGATATAATCTACTGGCGAATTTTGGTAAATAGCATCATCATTGTAGTAATCGCCGACAAAGAAACGTGCGTCATAAACACCACTGAGAGCAATCACCTTGGTAAAGACATCTGGATGCTGGAGGAAGAAATTAAGTGCATGGTAGGCGCCCATTGAGCAACCTGTCGTCATCATGCCATCAAACCAACCTGTCTTATGCTTGATAAAAGGAATGGCCTCCTCAATTACATAACGTTCGTAGGCACGATGCATCTCTGCTTGGTCGTGACCGTTTTTCCAAGTGGCCAACCAGCTCTCACTGTCCACACTGGATAGAGTGAAGAACTGGACACGCCCTTCCTCGATAAAGGAAGCACAGGCATCAATCATGCCAAAATCATAGTATTCATTGTGACTACCACCAGAAGAAGCAAAAACCACAACAGGAATTCCAGCATGTCCATAACGGTTGAGGTACATTTCACGATTAAGATTGCCACTCCAGTGGCTGAGGTTTTCAATATGCATTGGCTTTCTCCTTTCTTAACTTACCATTTCTCTGCAAAAAATCGGAGACAGTCTGGTAAATTTTCCGACCAAGGTATTTCACTATGGATGGCACCAGACTGAACTTTCAAGACAAGATTATCCAAGTGTACTCCACCTGCAATCAAATCATGGTAATAGCGAAGCGATGAGTCGATATAGGCTTGCTTGATATTGCCAGCCATCAAGGTCTTGTCCGTATCATCCGCTTCTTCTGTTCCTACATAAATGAAAATGCGCTGATCAGGCGACAATTTCTTACGCTCGATGTAGCGGTTAAAGGCTTCTTGGTGGAGCCAGTTGGCAGATGAGAAGACACCTAGACAACCAATTCGGTCTTGGTATTCCAGTCCGATAAACTGAGTAATATTACCTCCTAGTGACGAACCAATCATAGCCGTGTGCTGGCGATCAGCTTTGGTACGGTAGGTCTCATCGATAAAAGGCTTGACCACCTCCATGACAAACTCGGCATACTCCACACCCTTACCACCAAACTGCTGGCCTGGGATAGGAGATTCTTGAAACTTCCAAGCCGCATACTCATTCATCCGTCCCATACCATCATTATCAATAGCAACAACAATCATGCGACTGATATCAGGATTCCGCTTAATGGCTGGAATAATCTTCCAAGAGTGTCCGATATAAGACTCCTTGCTGTAAAAGACATTTTGCCCATCATGAAAGTAAACTACAGGATAAAAACGGTCTGTATCCTTCTCGTAGTCCTTTGGCAGGAGCACACGCACACGACGCTCTTTTCCAGTATAAGGAACCTTGAGTTTATGTTCTTTCATTTTTAAGTAAAAGTAGGAATGATTCATTGTCAGAAAACTCTCTATATTCAAAATTTTATCTCATTATACCATAAAAATAGAAAAAAAGTCAGTAATTGTCCATTTTAAGGATAAATAACTAACTTTTCTCATTTAATATTCTAAATTCTTCTGGATTTTCTGATTAGAGGAGATTATCAATTAACTCATCGACAGCGTCTTTTTCAGCTTGAGGTGTGATCTTAGTGATCATAATCCCTGCCACTGCTCGCTCAACCAAACCTTCAACATCCATCCATTTTTCATACTTCTCAGCATTCTCTATCTTAGGATTGGTCTTAGGACGATCAGGCGCAAAAATAGTACAGCAGTCCTCAAACGGCTGGATTGAAATTTCAAAGGTATCGATTTCCTGAGCGATGTCAATGATTTCCAACTTGTCCATAGTAACCACAGGGCGGATGATGGGAGTGTTAGTCACAGCGTTAATAGCCTGCATACTTTCAAGAGTTTGGCTGGCTACTTGACCAAGACTTTCCCCATTAATGATAACTAAACCATTTCTCACCTCACGAATACGGTCGGTAATGCGCATCATAAAACGACGCGTCAAGGTCATGAGGTAGGCTTCTGGCGCCTTAGCCTTGATTTCCTCTTGAATCTCTGTGAAAGGCACCTCGATAAATTGGATATTGCCACCAAACTTGGTCAATTTACGGGTCAAATCTTGGGCCTTCTTGAGAGCTCCAGGGCTAGTGTATGGTGGGCTGGCAAAGTGAACGGCTTCAATATCCACCCCACGTTTAAGGGCTAGATAACCTGCTACAGGTGAATCAATCCCTCCTGATAACATGAGCATACCCTTACCAGAAGTTCCTACTGGCAAGCCACCTGCTCCACGAATGGTTTCATAGGAAAGATAAGCTGCTTCCTCACGAATCTCCACCTGAAGATTGATATCGGGATTTTTCATCTGGGCTTGAATAGTTGGGATTACGTCGAAAACAGCTCCACCAAGCGTTTGGTTGAGTTCACGACTGTCGAGTTCAAAGTTGTGGTCGCTACGCTTACTAGAAATCTTAAAGGTCATGCCTTCCTTGTAGATGTCCTGCATAATCTCTTGGACAGCAGATTCAAGAAGGTCCACAGACTTTTCAACCTTATATACTGGAGAAAAATTTTGAATTCCGAAGACTTGTTTGAGAGATTCTGCTACTGCTGTGTAGTCAGCTCCATTGAGGTAAACGTGGGCACGGTCGCGATCAGCGGTTACCTTAACTTGGGGATAGATGGACAAAACGTCCGAAATATTATTGCGAAGTTTATTGATGAAACGCATGCGGTTTTTGCCCTTGGTTGACAATTCTCCGTAGCGAATCATTATTTCTGAATACTGCATGAATTCTCCTATCTTACTTTCCTAGTTTGATTGTAAATTAATTTTAGCTTGGTCAAAAACTGCTCGACCTGACTCATATCATTTTCCAAGTCTAGACTTAGGCGAACAGCTGACTGGGCCTTATCTTTGTCCACTCCCATGGCAATCAAGGTTCCCGCAGGTTTTCCAGCCTTGGATGAACAAGCAGAGGTTGTGGAGATGAAAATATCATAGTCTTCAAATGCGTGAACGATGACCTCACCACGAACACCCTTGATTCCAAAAGTCAGGATATGAGGGGCAAAGTCTTCCTCGTCTGAAAAGACTAAAATGTCTGGATAATCTAAAAGAGCTTGGCGAATAACTTCCTTCATCTGCCCTGTCTTACTAGTAAAGATATCCAGCTTTTCTATAGACAAACGGAGAGCCTTGGCAGTCGCTGCAATCCCTGCCACATTTTCAGTTGTCGAGCGATAATCGCGCTCTTGACCACCACCTGTCAACAGAGGCGTAATCTTCTTGCCAGACTTGATATAGACAAAGCCAACTCCTCGAACACCATGAAATTTATGACTCGAAAAGGTCGCAAAATCCACTCGATCTGTCAGATATTTTTCAGTCGGAATTTTAGCAAGTGCCTGAACTGCATCAACGTGGAAGGAAATGGTCGGCTTGTCTGCCAAGAGTTCTGAGATAGCCTCAATAGGCTGGATAGAGCCGATTTCATTGTTCACAGCCATGACTGAAACAAGCGTCGTATCAGGTCGTATCAAATTCGCTAGAGCATCAACATCCACAAACCCTTTCTCATCAACTGGAGCAAAATCCACCTCAAAACCTTGACTTTTCAGCCAGAGGGCTGACTCCTTGACTGCTGGATGCTCAATAGCTGATACGATGATGTGCTTGCCAAACTGAGCTTTTTCAAAGGCCACACCCTTGATGACCCAGTTATCCCCTTCTGTTCCACCGGAGGTAAAGAAGATTTCATCACTCTTCTTGCCAATTAAATCTGCAA
The DNA here is from genome assembly GCF_013276505.1 of Streptococcus sp. 5905. Classification (NCBI taxonomy): domain Bacteria; kingdom Bacillati; phylum Bacillota; class Bacilli; order Lactobacillales; family Streptococcaceae; genus Streptococcus; species Streptococcus sp. 5905. The sequence continues at coordinate 103,752 of NZ_VMLC01000002.1, read as the reverse complement.
TTTGCTGACGGGAAGCATCTAAAATTCGTGTTGCCTGGTCTCCCAAACGATGGAGACTAGACGGATTTCCTACAATTTTTGAAGCGACCTGCATATAGGTCTCTAGAGCTTCAGGATAAGGCTTGGTCGTTGCCGAATTATCAAAGTAGATCATGTTTTCTCACGCTTTCTAAAATCACTCCTTCTATTTTATCATGAAACGAAGCTTACGACAAGAAAGGGAAGTTTCTCTTTTTTTAAGATTTTTTTAAAGAAATGAGGTATAATAAATCATAATCAAAGGAGAGTATCATGTCTAACTATCGTAGAACTTCAAAACCAAAAACAGAACACATCAAAAAGGGATTCACTGTCTTTCAAAAAACGATTGCTACCATCGGTAGTATCCTTGGTCTGATCACCGCTAGTATCACCATTATGAACGCTATGGATAATAATAAAAACAATAAAAAAGAGCCGACGACAACTCAAACAACTGTTGTCAAAGAAATCCAAAAGGAATCGCCTCAGGAAAATACTACACCTAACAAGGACAACACTTCTACTAAAGAAAATACCCCGCAAGAAGAAACTTCTCAATCCAACAAGAAAGAGGAGAAAAAAGAAGAGCAGAAAACAACAACTCAGGACTCTTCTACAGCTCCTACAAACAAAGAAACAAGCGATAGCGGTACACAGTCAAATACGACGAATTCTGAAACTAAAACGAACCAGTAATCACAAAAATAACTTCTTTCCAAATTTGGAAAGAAGCTGTTTTTTTATTGTTGCAGTACTTTTCGCGGTTTGGTTCCTTCAGCTGGACCGATAACACCTGCCATCTCAAGTTCTTCCATCAGGCGGGTCGCACGGTTAAATCCAACTGACAAACGACGTTGAATCATGGAAGCACTGGCTTTCTGCGTCTCAATAACCAGAGCCTTGGCTTCCTCAAAGAGCGGATCGCCACCAGCTTCACCATCAGAGAAATCTCCTTCATTTTCAGGAACATCTCCCGGGTCAAAGCTTTCATCGTAGTCCGCATCCGCCTGAGCCTTGATGAAGTTTACGATGCGTTCAACATCATCATCCGAGATAAAGGATCCTTGCAGGCGGACTGGGTGATTTTCATCAATTGGTTTAAAGAGCATATCTCCTCGACCAAGCAGTTTTTCAGCTCCATTTTCGTCTAAGATGGTTCGTGAATCTGTACCTGATGAAACTGCAAAAGCCACACGAGATGGGACATTGGCCTTGATGAGACCAGAGATAACATCGACTGACGGACGTTGCGTTGCGAGAATCATATGAATCCCTGCAGCACGCGCCTTCTGTCCGAGACGAATGATGGCATCTTCCACTTCCTTGCTGGCCACCATCATGAGGTCTGCCAACTCATCTACAATGACAACAATCAAAGGCAGCGGTACTTGTTTGTACTCAGATTGGCTATTAAATCCCTCAACCTTGGCATTGTAACCAGCGATATTTCGCACACCAACCTTAGCGAAGAGTTCATAACGGTTTTCCATCTCATCCACAACCTTTTGCAGAGCCTTGCTGGCCTTGCGTGGATTGGTCACAACTGGAATCAAGAGATGAGGAATGTCATTGTAAACCGATAACTCAACCATCTTTGGATCCACCATCATAAACTTTACTTTGTCTGGTCTTGCTTTCATGAGAATGCTTGCTATAATACCGTTAACTGCGACTGACTTCCCTGAACCCGTCGAACCTGCAACAAGTAGGTGGGGCATCTTGGAAAGATCAAAGGTTCGAGCCGTTCCATTGACCGCCTTACCTAGAGGTATTTCAAGGAGATTTTCTGGTTTTGTTTGAGACTGTTCCCAGAGTTCGCGGAAGGAAACGGTCGCAATCTCAGAGTTAGGCACTTCAATTCCAACTAGGGATTTCCCAGGGATCGGAGCCTCAATCCGAACATCCTTGGCCGCCAGAGCCAGCGCTAAGTCGTCTGCCAGATTGGAAATGCGGTTAACCCGTACCCCAACGGCTGGCTTGACTTCATACTTGGTAACAGATGGACCGATTTCAGCCCGTTCCACCGTCACCTTGATACCAAAGCTGGCAAAGGTTTCTTCTAGGATTTTGATATTTTCTCGAACAATCTTCTTTTCCTTGGACTGATCTTTGGGTTTATCCGGCGCAAAGAGTTGTAAGCTTGGTAGCTTGTATTCAAGGGCTTCTTTGGCAGAAAAATCAACCTGCACCTCTTCATCCTCAAAGTCTTCTTTCTCATCTGGAACTTCAACGTCAGCCTGAGGAAGGATAATCTCCGGTTCCTTCCATTCTTTTTCAGGAATTGGTGGAAGATCATAGTGTGGAGCTTCTGGTAAGACTTCTCCAGTTTCAGGATCTACAGGAGGAAGCGGTAGTGCATCCTGTTCTTCTTGTTCTCTCTTGATTCTAGCTACTTCTTCAGCTTCTTGACGAGCCTTCTCTTCTTCTCTCTTGATGAAGCGTTCCTGTTTTCTCTGTTCCTGTTTTTCCATGAAGGATCTGAACTGGGCTCCAATAAAGGCTGCGACATCATAAATAGACCAAGGACTAACCAAGAGTGCCCCAACTAGAATCAAAAGAACTCCAATAAAGTATGATCCGATATTTGAGAAAAGAAAGGCAATGGGGATATAAAGTCCAACACCAAGCAGGCCTCCACCAGCAAAGCTCGTCACACGCATACCAGTCAGGTCCGTCATAACTTGAGCCAAGGTTCCTTTTAAAACTGACTGCTCCAAGCCATATTTCCATACCAAGTAGGCCTCAAAAATCAAGAGCAAGCCAGCGAAGATACAGAGAAATCCTGACAGAAGTCCCTCTTTCTTGCGTATCCATTTAAAAAGAAAAAGATAGATGAGGAGTGCACCAATAGCCACATAGGCCAAACTTCCAACCACCAATCGAATGAGATTGTAAAGTGTGACACCTGCTGCACCGAGTTTGAGGGCTGCAATAATCAATAACAAGGCGATCCCTAAGGAAATCAACATCCTCTGAATAGCCTGTTTTCTTTCAAGTTCTGCTTTAGACGGTCTCCGTCTTGTTTTTGTAGTATTCTTGTTTACCATTCTTTTATTATACCATATTTCACAGCCATTTCGAACAGAGAAAAAGATTGCACCAAAGGGTACAATCTTTCTATTTTGATACTTTTTTATGCTTGTGGTTTGCGTAGGTAACCATAAACCACACCACTTACGATTGCTCCAATCAAGACAAAGACTAGGTAAAGAAGGGCATTTGAAGTAAGGGCGATGACGAAGATTCCTCCGTGTGGCGCCATGAGTTTGATACCAGCAAGACCAACGAGTCCGCCTGCCACCGCAGAACCAAGGATGAAGCTTGGAATAGCACGAGCTGGGTCGGCTGCACCAAACGGAATCGCTCCCTCAGTGATAAATGACAAGCCCATGATGATGTTTGTCAAACCAGAGTTGCGCTCTTCCTTAGTGAATTTATCTTTGAAAAGAAGAGTTGCGACAAAGATTGCAAGTGGTGGAACCATTCCTCCAGCCATAACTGCTGCCATAGCTACAGAACCACCTGAAGAAACAGTCGCTGCAAGCGTACCTGTACCAAAGACATAGGCTGCTTTATTAACTGGACCACCCATATCAACAGCCATCATTCCACCAAGGACGATACCGAGAAGGACAGCTGAACCACCTCCAAGACCGCCAAGGAAGTCATTCATAGCAGTGTTAATTGCTGCCATTGGGATGTTAACAGCTAGCATGACAAATCCAGTCAAGATTGTTCCAAGAAGTGGCAAGAGAAGGATTGATTTAGCACCTTCAAGTGAACGAGGAACTTTAACGTATTTCTTGATAGCAAGAACCAAGGCTCCTGCGATAAATCCACCAACAAGGGCACCTAGGAAACCAGATGAGACACCTGCAAGAGTTGAAGTTGCTTCTCCGCCTGCAGCATAAGGGATTTTACCAAAGGCAAAACCTTCTTTGGCAATAGCACCAGCCACGAAACCTGCTACCAAACCAGGTTTTTCAGCGATAGAGTAGGCAACATATCCTGCAAAGACTGGGAGCATCAAGCCAAAGGCCGCGCCACCAATTTTCATGAACATAGAAGCTAGCTCATGGTAGGATCCGAGATTGCCAAGACTATCTTGTGGCACACCAAAAGCTCCGTCGATCAAGAAAGCAAGGGCAATCATGATACCACCACCGATAACGAATGGCAACATTTGAGATACACCACTCATCAAGTGTTTGTAGAAGGCACCACCAAGGCTTTGTTTTTCGTTACTTGTTGCTGCGGTTTTTGCTCCATTAGCAGCATGGTAAACTTCAGCATCTCCTGAAAGAGCCAAGTTGATCAATTCTTCTGTTTTACGGATACCGTCTGCAACTGGACGGTTAACCAAAGATTTTCCATCGAAACGATCCATCTCAACAGCCTTGTCTGCTGCGATGATAACAGCTTTAGCCTTGCGGATGTCCTCTGCAGTCAATTGGTTCCCAACACCGCTGGCACCGTTGGTTTCGACCTTGATCCCAACACCCATTTCAGCAGCTACTTTTTGAAGGGCTTCTTGGGCCATGTAAGTGTGGGCAATACCTGTCGTACAAGCTGTAACAGCTACGATAAAGTCGCCAGAGTCATTGGCAGGTGCTTGAACAGGTTCCTCAGCTTTTTCTGAAGCTTGGTCAAAGAGTTCGATAACTTGATCTGCCGATGTTACTTGACGAAGTTTGTCAGCAAAACCGTCTTTCATCAAGTATTGAGACAATTCTGCCAATGCTGCCAAGTGAGTATCATTGGCACCTTCTGGAGCTGCAATCATGAAGAAGAGGTCTGTTGGTTGCCCATCCAAACTCTCATAGTCAACACCCTTGTTTGACTTAGCAAAGAGAACCGTTGCTTCTTTGACAGCAGAGTTTTTGCTGTGCGGCATAGCAATTCCGTCACCCAAACCAGTGGAAGTTAGAGCTTCACGCGCTAAGATTCCTTCTTTAAAGGTTTCAAAATCCGTCACATAACCGTGATCTACCAAACTTTTAATCATCTCTTCAATGACAGCTGTTTTTTCAGTTGCCTGCAAATCCAGCAACATGACATCTTTTCTCAATAGGTCTTGAATTTTCATCGTTTTTCTACCTCAACTTTTTCATATGTTTCTTTAATAAATTCCGCTGTTGCCAAGTCATCAGAGAAGGTAGTTGCCGTTCCGCAAGCCACTCCCCATTTAAAAGCTTCTACTGCGTCTTTTGATTTGACAAATTCACCTGTAAATCCGGCAACCATAGAATCGCCAGCTCCGACTGAATTTTTCACTGTTCCCTTGATAGGTTTAGCGAAGTAAGCTCCCTCAGATGTGACAAGAAGGGCACCGTCGCCAGCCATAGAGATGATAACGTTTTGAGCACCTTTAGTCAGCAATTCTCGAGCATATTTCTCGATTTCATCTAAACTTTCGAGTTTCACTCCAAAGATAGCTCCAAGCTCGTGATTGTTTGGTTTGACCAAAAGTGGCTGGTAATCCAAACTATCAATCAAGGTCTGACCTTCAAAGTCACAAACCACTTGCGCACCAGTCTGGCGTGTCAATGCAATCAAATCCTTATAGATAACATTGCCTAGGTTCTTAGCACTTGAACCCGCAAACACAACCGTATCATCTGCTGTCAGACTAGACAAAATAGCTTTCAATTCTTCTAGCTGAACTGGTTCCACATTTGGACCCCTTCCATTGATTTCTGTTTCTTGGTCTGCTTTAATCTTGACATTGATGCGAGTATCTTCTGCTACTTGAACAAAACGTGTCTCGATTTCCTCTTCTGCCAAAGTATCTGTGATAAATTTACCAGTAAAGCCTCCGATAAATCCAGTCGCTGTATTTGGAATACCCAAGCGTTTCAAAACACGACTGACATTGATTCCTTTTCCACCAGCAAACTTATCATCACTGTCCATACGATTGACACTACCGACTTGGACTTGGTCCAAGCGAACGATATAGTCAATGGATGGATTGAGTGTGACTGTATAAATCATACTTCTATTACCTCCGTTTTCTCCTTAATAGCCTCCAAAAGCTCATGCCCTTGACTTGTGATGACAACAGCGCGTTTAAGTGGTGCTACCTTGGCAAAGCAAGTTTGACCAATCTTTGACGAATCTACCAAGACATAGGTTTGTTTAGCATTCTCTAAAATAGCACGCTTAACGGCTCCCTCCTCCATATCAGGAGTCGTATAATAACCATCGTCGACACCATTCATCCCGATAAAGGCACGATCAAAGTGCAATTGATTGATTTGGTTAAGAGCAACACCACCGATACAAGCATCTGTTGCCATCTTCACACTTCCTCCAACCATGACAGTTGGAATCTGTTTTTCAACCAACTGAACCGCATGATGAATGGAGTTGGTCACAACTGTGATATTCTTATTAACCAATTCCTTGATTAAAAAAGCAGTTGTCGTTCCAGCATCAATAAAGATAACATCTTGTTCCTTAATAAGAGAAACTGCTTTCTGAGCCAGTAGTTTCTTCTCTTGAAGGTTTTTGACAGATTTTTCTTGGATGGTTTCTTCTTCCTGCAAGGAGTGTGGCAACTCTGCTCCTCCATGCACACGGCGAAGCTTGTTTTCCGCCTCCAACTCATCCAAATCTCTTCGTACCGTTGATTCTGATGTTTCTAATAGACTAACCAATTTTTCCAGGGAAACTACATGATGTTGATTTAACTCCTCTAAAATCAGTTGCTTCCGCTCAGTTTTTAACACCAAATCACCTCCTGTTATCGTTTACACTATTCATTCTAGCACATTTTCTACCAAAGTCAAGCATTTTTTATCATTTTCTTTCAAATTCTATCATTTTTCTCATTTCCAAAATTTTTATTGCAAGATAAGAGCCTTTATGGTAGACTATTTGAGTAAGTATTGGAAGATTACTCAAGAGGCTTAAGAGGCCGTGTTGGAAACGCGGTAGGCGTGTAACAGCGTGCGTGGGTTCGAATCCCATGTCTTCCGTAGAAAAACCAAAACAATTTCTAGGATACGGCATCTGTTGTATCCTTTTTTGTATTCTTTTTTTAAAAACAGTGTTCAGAAGATTTTTACCAACTGCAAAGAAAGGACTGTTTTTGAGTCTGTCTTTTTCGCAAAAGAATGCCAAGGAATACCAAAGGCAAAAATAAAAAACGTTGATTTAACAACGTTTTTCCAAGGTTGGTGAAAGAATAATGGAGCCGGTGGGAGTCGAACCCACGTCCAAACACCTGCCAACATATTTGTCTACAACCATAGGTTATGTATTGTTTTAACAGTCCCTCGACACATAACTCAAGCCTAGCAACTGCGAGTCTATTAATCTCTTATCAAACCACTAGACAAGGCTTGATCGTATCTCGCTAATCATAAGACCTGTCATTGAACACGAGCAATCCAAATCGGGTCACGCCTGCTGGTTTTTAGGCAGCTAGAGCGTAAGAAGTGTTATTTTTTGCAGTTATATTTAACTGAGCGTTTACGTCGCCACACGGGTTGCAAAATATGCCTCATAATGCCTGTCGAATCCGTAACGACCCCAAAAGACAGTAAAACCATTATACCTTATCTAACTCAAAAATGCAAAAAGGAAATCAACTAACTAAAAAAGATAGGATTTCAGGGCTTTAGTCAAAATCTGATAACCGGCAATACTGAGGTGCAGTCCGTCAGTAGTATACTCTTTTTTGAGTTGTCCTTCTGAATCTGTCAAACTATCATAAATCGGTACAAAATCTACTTGCATATAGGCTGAGCTTAGAGCCTCATAGGCTTGATTCCATTCTCGAATCTTTTCATTGGTACGAATATATACTGTCTGCTTGTATTCTTTTCCTTCATTGACTGGCAGAATAGAAACAAGCTTTATTTGTGACAGCGGATAATCTCGGGCAATCGATTGAATCACACGCTCAAGATTATCCAAGGCTTCATTCATAAGAACATCTTTTCCGATATCATTTGTTCCAATTAAGAGAACAATTTGATCCACAGCACCACCATAAAGATGGGCATCCAGATTCTCTAATAAAAGTCCCGTCTGGTAACCTCGGATGCCACGATTGACAATCGTCTTTGCAGTCCCAAACAACTCTTGCAAAGGGTAATACTCCACTATCGAATCACCAATAAAGATGATATCTGGCTCTAGAACAGATACTTGATTCAATTCACGATACTTGGTTTGAATTTTTTCCTGCTCCTTTAAGAGCCAATTTTCTAATAACTGTACTGCCACCTTATTCCTCTTTCTCTAACCAATTTTCTAGGACCTGATAAACGCCCCCCTGACTGTTCGCTGGAGCTAGGTCAGTTGCAACTGCCTTGGCTTCATCATCTGCATTTTCCATAGCATAGGCAATCCCAGCCATCTCCAACATCTCAACATCATTTTCGCTATCACCAAAAGCCATGATTTGTTCCGATGTCAAATCCCAGCGCTTGAGTAATTCTTCCAATCCCCAAGCCTTGTGAACTCCATCCTGCAGGATATCAATACAGCCATAACCGCTAGAAACAGCTCTTACACGACCATCAAAGAGGTCATTGATTTCCTGCAAAACTGAACTAGCACGTTCCTCTCCAACGACCATGCTCATCTTTAATACTCCTCCAAAGAGGTCTGAGTGTAGCTCATCCACAAAATTGGTCCTTTGGTAAAGTTTTTCAATCATCTCAGGAGTCATAAATTTTTCTAGGTCTGTAAAAACAGTTCCTTTCTTGACAAAACCACCATTCATACCAGTTACGACGAACTGATCTCGGCACTCTCTCCCCTTAAAATGAACTAAAGCCTTGTCAACCATAGCATCATCCCAGGTCTGAGCTTGAATCAGTTTATTGTTTTCAAAAATTCGCGCCCCATTGGCAACGACTAGGACTACTCGTTCAGCCAAGTGTCCCAATAGTTCTCTCATACGATGGATTTCATTCCCCGTCGCAATGACAAAACGGATATCCCGCTGATACAGCTGATCTAAAATCTTTTCCAAGCGGGGCAGATCCAGCTGACCTCTCGGATCCAGCAAAGTCCCATCCATATCTGTCGCAATAATCTTAATCGTCATTTTACTTCCTCTGGATTCAAGCTAGTCCCACTTCAATCCTACATGTTCATTCATTTCTTTATAGGCTGTATCAATTCGTTCCTTGGTCGCCTCATCCAACTTGTCACGGTGACTGCCCCCCTCAATGAAGTCCTCTAGGATATAGGTTTGATAGAGGAAGAGCGGATAACCCTCTGGAGAGTAAGTCCCTTTGGGTGTTCGATTGACCCAAGTCGGATGTGCTTTGGCAGTTTCAATCCTTGTCTTGCCATCTTTTTTCTTAATGGTCACATCCATGAGAACACCGCGCTCCGTCCACTTGGCATTTTCCTCGTCTTGCATGGTTTCAATGCGCTGGTTTGAGAGGAAATTTCCCATGGAATAGATGATGAGTTTTTTGTCACCAGCTTTTTCAACTGTTTCAGCAGGTTCAACGACGTGAGGGTGCCCTCCAAAGATAATATCAGCTCCCCAGTCAATCATCTTGTGGTACAGTGTTTTCTGTTCTTCCGTTGGTTCTAGCTGGTACTCAATTCCCATCTGAGGCATGATGACAGTAATATCTGCTTCCTTCTCTGCACGCTCGATTTCTGCCTTCATCTTGTCTTCGTTCAAATCAGAAAGATAGCGATTATAGTCATCTTGGGAAATGGATTGTTCAATACCGTTAAAGCCATAGGAATAGGCTAAGAGAGCTACCTTGATACCATTGACTTCCTTGATAACTAGTGGAGCTTGGTCTCGGGATTCATGTGTGTAAACTCCGATGGGTGTCATTCCAACTTTTTCAATAGCTTGAGTCGTTGAAACCACTCCCTCTATCTGAGAATCCAAGATGTGATTATGAGCCAAGTCTAGAACTTGGTAGCCTGCATCCTTGATCGCATCCATGACTTCTCCGGGTGCATTAAACAATGGATAACCTGCCAAATAGTGGTCCTTATTCACCGTTCCTTCAAAGTCACCAAGCACTAAATCCGCTTGCTTGAGCCAGGGTTTTACATATTCAAAATTTTCATGGAAATCATAGGTCCCATCTTCTTTTAGAGCTGTTCGGTAGATGGGAATATGGTAGAGAAGGTCTCCATTTGCCATGATACGGGCTGTCGTTTCGTCAGACTGATTTTCCTTGGACTGACTAGACGTCGTAGTCTGACTGTTAGAACTTGTTACCTTATTGCCTTGTACTGTTCGAACCAGCAAGTTCAATCCCATGGACAAGGCAACTGCAAGCAATAACACAATGATAAACTGGGCATTGGTCCAGGATTTATAATTCCGAAAGAAATCAACACAAGTCTTCCACACCTCATAAAGAGAACCATGAGACCGTCTATCTTGCCGCTTTTCCATCTTTATCCCCCCTTGCTTTTACTGCAAGTCTTTTCTTTTATTATACCACAGACAAAAGGGGAATACCGTTTATTATATTATTTTTTAGGAACTTCTGTGACTTTCTTTCTCGCCTATTTTGTGTTATCATGTAGAGGTAATGAAAGGAGAGAAAATGTCTGCTATAGAACGTATTACAAAAGCTGCTCATTTAATTGATATGAACGATATTATCCGCGAGGGGAATCCAACTCTACGCGCAGTTGCTGAGGAGGTCACTTTCCCACTGTCTGACCAGGAAATCATCCTTGGTGAAAAAATGATGCAATTCCTCAAACATTCTCAGGATCCTGTTATGGCTGAGAAAATGGGGCTCCGCGGTGGTGTTGGACTTGCTGCTCCCCAGCTGGATATCTCAAAACGCATAATTGCCGTCTTGGTCCCAAATATTGTAGAAGAAGGTGAAACTCCACAGGAAGCCTACGATTTACAAGCCATTATGTACAATCCGAAAATCGTATCCCACTCTGTTCAGGACGCTGCTCTTGGCGAAGGAGAAGGTTGCCTATCTGTTGACCGTAACGTGCCAGGCTATGTTGTCCGTCATGCCCGTGTCACTGTTGATTACTTTGACAAGGACGGCGAAAAGCACCGTATCAAGCTCAAAGGTTACAACTCTATCGTTGTCCAACATGAAATTGATCACCTAAACGGAATCATGTTTTACGATCGTATCAACGAAAAAGATCCATTTGCCGTTAAAGAAGGACTCCTCATCCTTGAATAAATAAAATCCCGTTACAAGACGGGGTTTTGTGTTATAATAGAGGCATGAAAACAAATGATATTGTCTATGGCGTCCATGCCGTTACTGAAGCCCTCCTTGCAAACACTGGAAACAAACTCTACCTCCAAGAAGATCTCAGAGGTAAGAATGTTGAAAAAGTCAAGGAACTGGCTACTGAAAAGAAGGTGTCCATCTCTTGGACTTCAAAAAAATCCCTGTCTGAAATGACCGAAGGTGCTGTTCACCAAGGCTTTGTCCTAAGAGTATCTGAATTTGCCTATAGCGAGCTAGATCACATCCTTGCAAAAACACGCCAAGAAGAAAATCCACTTCTATTGATTCTAGATGGTCTAACCGATCCCCATAATCTAGGTTCTATCTTAAGAACTGCGGATGCAACCAATGTTTCAGGAGTCATCATTCCCAAGCACCGTGCTGTCGGAGTGACTCCTGTCGTTGCCAAAACGGCCACAGGTGCTATTGAGCATGTACCGATTGCGCGAGTGACCAACCTCAGTCAAACTCTAGACAAACTCAAGGATGAAGGCTTCTGGACCTTTGGAACGGATATGAACGGTACCCCTTGCCACAAGTGGAATACAAAAGGGAAAATCGCCCTCATCATCGGAAATGAAGGAAAAGGTATCTCTAGCTACATCAAAAAACAGGTTGATGAGATGATTACCATTCCGATGAATGGGCATGTTCAAAGTCTCAATGCCAGTGTTGCCGCAGCCATTCTCATGTACGAAGTTTTCCGAAACCGACTATAAAAAAGTTTCCAGTCATCTGATTGGAAACTTTTTTGCTTAACTATGTTCTGTGATAAATTTATAGGCTTCTTGACCAGCGATAGCCCCATCTCCAACTGCTGTTGTTACTTGGCGAAGATCTTTTTGGCGAACATCCCCAACCGCAAAGATACCGTCAACAGCAGTTTTCATGTGATTGTCTGTCACAATCCAGCCTGCCTGGTCTTGAATATTCAAATCCTTAACAAAATCGCTAACAGGATCCAAACCAACATAGATAAAGACACCTCCGAAGGCTTGCTCTGTTACTTGACCTGTTTTCACATTTTCAAATACGACAGATTCCACTCGGTTTTCACCTTTGATTTCCTTGACGACAGAGTCCCAGATAAAGTTGACTTTCTCATTAGCAAAGGCACGGTCTTGCAAAACCTTTTGGGCACGAAGTTGGTCACGGCGGTGAACAATAGTGACAGTCTTAGCAAAGCGAGTCAAGAAGAGAGCTTCTTCTACCGCTGAATCTCCACCACCGACTACGAGCAAGTCTTGGTCACGGAAGAAAGCTCCATCACAAACTGCACAGTAAGAAACACCACGACTGTTCAGTTCTTCTTCTCCGGGAACTCCTAAGAGACGGTGTTTTGACCCAGTTGCCACGATGACAGTACGGGTTTCGTAAACTTGATCATCAGTGATTACCTTCTTATAGTCACCCTGGTCTTCAATATTTTCAACGTAGCCATAAAGATGCTCCACTCCAAGGTTTTCAAGTGGTTCAAACATCTTTTCAGCCAATTCAGGTCCACTAATGTTGGCATAACCTGGATAGTTTTCAATATCAGATGTGTTATTCATTTGCCCGCCTGGCAGACCACCTTCAATCAAAGCCACTTTCAGATTGCTTCGAGCAGCATATAAGGCAGCGGTCATTCCCGCAGGTCCAGCACCGACAATAATCGTATCGTACATTTCGATTCCTTCTTTCTTGTTGTAACCGTCTTTATTCTAACTCATTCTTGCTAGTCACGCAAGGATTATGCCTTGAAAACCAAGAGCAAACTCATGACGGCAAAGGATAACACCGGAACGACCAAAACTCCAATCATAATCATATCATAGAGATGAGCTTGGCGAGCTTTGGCTGTCTTGTCCACACCAGACATGGCTCTCAATCCGATCCAAATCCCCAGAAAAATCACGACAAGGATGGTCGTTAAGATCAAACTCTCGAAATACAAAGAAAATAGATGCAGTAGCATGATCTCTCTCGTTTCTATCTTTTTTAAAGAGTAAACTCAGCTAGTCCAACTAACTGAGTTTTCCTTTTTCTATTATATCAAATATAAGTTCGTTTGTAACTAGCGAAGAATTCTTTTGTTCGTTCTTCTTTCGGATGATTGATGATTTCATCTGGTGTGCCAGACTCGATGATTTTCCCTTTATCTAGGAATAAAACCTTGTCTGCCACTTGGGCTACAAAAGACATATCGTGACTGACCAAAATCATGGTCTGACCTGACTTGGCAGCATCTGCAATAGATTTTTCTACCTCACCGACCAACTCTGGGTCGAGGGCTGAAGTGGGTTCGTCCAAGAGCAAGACATCTGGTTTCATAGCAAGCGCACGCGCAAGGGCAACCCGTTGCTTCTGTCCACCTGATAAATGGCGAGGATAATGGTTTTCACGGTCAGAAAGACCAACCTTGGCCAACTCTTCCTTAGCGATTTTTGTTGCTTCCTCGTCCGATAATTTTTTAACGACAACCAAACCTTCCTTGACATTGTCAAGAGCTGTTCGGCGTTCAAACAAATTAAACTGTTGGAAAACCATGGACAACTTGCGACGAAGGGTTAGGATCTCCTCTTGGCTAATCTGAGAAAAATCAACTTTAAAATTGTCAATCTGAATCGTTCCACTATCTGGAGTTTCAAGATAGTTTAAACTTCGAAGAAAGGTTGATTTCCCAGCTCCAGATGAACCAATCAAAGCCACTACCTCACCTTTTTGGATATTCAAGTTCAGATGATTCAAGACTGTCTGTCCTGAAAAGGATTTGCTTAAATTCGAAATCTTAATCATTAACGAAGGTCTCCTTTCACATCTGTAGATACTGTATCCGGCGCTGAAATTGCCATTTTTCTCTCGATGAAACGGCCGAGGCTTTCAATTCCGATATTGACTATCCAATAAACAAGGGCAACGGAGATGAAGCGCTCAAAATAGCGGTAATCTGCTCCACCTAAAATCTGAGCTTGGGCAAAGACTTCCACAACACCTGCACTAAAGGCTAGAGAAGTTCCCTTGGTCAAACCGATAAGGGAGTTAATCAAAGTCGGTGTCGCTACCACCGCCGCATTTGGAATAATCACGCGACGATAAACTTGCGCTCGTGTCATACCCAAACTACGCGCCGCCTCAATTTCACCTGGGTTAACAGAAAGGATGGCTGCACGAATCGTTTCACTTGCATAAGCCGCCTCATTAAAAGCAAAGGCCACAATCGCAAAAAGTGCTGCTGGAATCGCATTGATATTGAAACCAGTGCCCCATTGCTGATTAATAGCTTTCAGCGCCAAAGGGATTCCGTAGTAGGTCAACATAAGTTGGACTAGGATTGGGGTACCTTTTAAGAAGCTGACGAAAAAGGCCTGCAAGGGATATAGAATCTTAACACGATTGATTTTAACAATGGCGAAAACCAAGGCCAGCACCAAGCCAAAAATCGCACCTCCAAGCGTCAACATCAAGGTTGTAGGCAGTTGTTGGACAATCCTTGGAATTCCATCAAAAACCGAACGCAAGCTAAAGAGCTTACCATCCGGAATGAGCTGCATCAAACTTTGGTACCAATCTGATGCTAAAAATGTTGTAACAGTCATAAAAACATCCTCTCCTGATAATGATTCATTCTATCATACTTCTGCTCGCAAGCAAATTATTTGCTACGGGCTGCTCAGACTTTGTCTATCTTCTAGTTTATCACACTTTAAAACAGGAAGGCTATATATTTTACCTATCAAGGAGATAAATAAAAACTATCTCAAACCTAAGTCCTCATAGGGTTTTCTATAGCCGATTTGTTTAACAGCACCATTCTCCACCAAAATTGGACGTTTCAATAACATACCATCACTCGCTAGAAGCTTGGCTGCTTCTTGTGTTGACAAGCTTCCCACCTTATCTTTTAGGCCCAGTTCACGGTATTTGATCCCGCTGGTATTGAAAAATTGTTTCACTTCAAAACCGGAAGTTTCCAACCAGTTCAAAATCACGTCTTCACTTGGTGTTTCTTCTACGATGTGGACATCTTGGTATTCCAGTCCAAGTTTATCCAATTCATTTTTTGCTTTCTTACAAGTTGAACATTTTGGGTATTCGATAAATTCTAACATGTGTTTCACTTTCTATTTTATATCTTTAAAATCTGCCCCTTCATGTTGCAAGAGCCAGGCTTTCTTTTCGACTCCCGATGCATAGCCTGTCAAGCGATTGCCTGACCCTAGCACACGATGACAGGGTACGAGGATGGACCAAGGATTGCGCCCCACTGCTCCGCCAATCGCTTGGGCAGAAGCCACTTGCAGGTCCTGCGCTATTTGTCCGTAAGTTACTGTTTGACCATAAGGAATGGCCTGTAAGTAAGCCCAGACCCGCTTTTCAAAATCCGTCCCAATGGGAGCCAAGGGCAAGAGAGACAAGTCTTGAACTCTTGCATCGAAATAAGCATCTAAATAGGAAATAACTTGATCAAGGACAGGATGTTCTGTAACTACTTCCATGTCAGCATCTATCCCCCTCTCAAAATGAGTTTGGTCCTGCACCCAAATTCCATACAGATATTGCTCGTCAGCAACTAAGGATAAGGTTCCAATTGGCGACGGGTAGAACATTTTTGCGTACTTTTTCTGCTTCATTTTTTTAATTTCTGATAGGCCAAACGTTCCCTGTCAACTGGAACCTTACCGACCTGCTGGAATCCTAGCTTTTCAAAAATATGCTGCATGGCCTTGTTTTCTGCATGCGTATCTGAACGAAAATCTAGATAATCAAAACCTTCAATCAAGCCTTCTAGGAAAGTCTGAGCAACACCTTGTCCTTGGACATCTGCTGCCACAGCGATACGGTGAAAGACCAGATATTCTGACTCTCCCCCCTGCCAACTTCCTTCATAAATGGCTTCATAGGATTTCTCTGGGCTCTTGGTCACAGCAGCATAGGCTAGCAGTTCTCCTTCTTCCAAGGCCACATAAGCTTGGCCTGAGATGATATCAGCAATAATAATGTCAGCATTTGGATAGCCATTTTGCCACTGGTCGCTACCAGACTTGGCTAAGCACTTTTTGGCATCCTCTATCACCTGCATAATCGCATCTACTTCGTTTGGAAAAGCTAAACGAATCTCCATATCTTCTCCTCATTTCTAACTATTTTCTCTCATCATAGCATAATTTAAAGCTTTCTACAAGCAGTTGAAACTTGACTTTTGTTTTTTATTATTTTATAATCTAGTTATTGAAACTAGATAAAAAGGAGTTGGAAATGAATTCTAACTTTTCCTACCCAAAATGGGAAGACATTCCAAACATTGATCTCTATCTGGATCAGGTTTTACTTTATGTCAATCAAGTTTGTGCCCCTATCTCTCCAGATAAGGACAAGGGGCTAACAGCATCCATGGTCAATAACTATGTCAAACATGGTTACCTGACAAAGCCAGACAAGAAAAAATACCAACGCAAACAGATTGCCCGTTTGATTGCCATCACCACTCTCAAGTCTGTCTTTTCAATCCAAGAAATCGCTCACACACTCAATACTCTACAAAGCCAGGCAAGTTCAGACCAGCTCTACGACGCTTTTGTGGACTATATGAACCATGGGATTGATCCAGAAAATCCTATTATCCAAACCAGCTGTCAAACGGTTAAACTCTATCATCAAACTCTAGACTTAATCCTTATCAAAGAAGAGGAGGAAATCCAATGAATACCAGTCTAAAACTCAGTAAAAAACTCAGTTTTGGAGAGGAAATTGCCAACAGCGTGACCCATGCTGTCGGCGCCGTTATCATGCTCATCCTACTCCCCATTTCATCCACTTATAGTTATGAAGTACATGGGTTTTTATCATCTTTTGGTGTTTCTATCTTTGTTATCAGTCTCTTTCTCATGTTTCTCTCGTCGACCATTTACCACTCTATGGCCTATGGTTCGACCCACAAATACGTATTGCGAATCATTGACCATTCTATGATTTATGTGGCTATCGCAGGCTCTTATACGCCGGTCGTATTGACTTTGATGAATAACTGGTTTGGCTATCTGATCATTGCCATTCAGTGGGGAACGACCATCTTTGGCATCCTCTATAAAATCTTTGCTAAAAAGGTCAATGAGAAATTCAGCCTTGCTCTTTACCTGATTATGGGCTGGTTGGTTCTAGCTATCATTCCTGCAATCATCAGTCAAACGACACCAATTTTCTGGAGCCTCATGGTAACTGGCGGACTCTCTTATACAGTTGGAGCTGGATTTTACGCTAAGAAAAAACCTTATTTCCACATGATTTGGCATCTCTTTATCCTAGCGGCGTCTGCACTCCAATATATCGCGATTGTTTATTACATGTAAAAAAGTTGAGAATCTTTTCTCAACTTTTTTCTTTACACATATTGATAAAATACTGGTGCAAGCGAACATCATCTGTTAACTCAGGATGAAAAGAGGTCACCAGCATATTCTGTTCTTGAGCTGCAACAATTTGATTATCAATTCTTGCTAGGATTTCCACACCCTCTCCAAGACTACTGATAATCGGACCGCGAATAAAGGTCATGGGAATCTGACCAACTCCCTTACATTCTGCTTCTGTATAAAAACTTCCTAGTTGACGCCCATAGGCATTGCGCTCTACTACTATATCCATAGTTCCAAGATGACTTTCTTCCTGAGAAGTAATTTCCTTAGCTAGCAAGATTAAGCCCGCACAAGTTCCAAAGACTGGTAAGCCATTGAAAATAGCTTCTCTTAGAGGAATCAACATCTGCTGGTCACGCAAGAGCTTGCCCATGGTTGTAGACTCACCTCCAGGTAATATCAAGCCGGACAAGTCACTCTGATGTTTCTGAAAATCATCTAAATTTCTGATTTCGACACTAACAACACCTAACTTCTCTAGCACTTTTGCATGTTCTGCAAAGGCACCCTGCAAGGCTAATATTCCGATTTTCATCTATTTTCCTCGCTCTGCCATAAGAATTTGGATTTCATTCTCATTGATACCAACCATGGCTTCCCCTAGGTCTTCAGAGATTTGTGCTAGAATTTGAGGATTTTGGTAGTTGGTTACGGCTTTGACAATCGCACTTGCTCGTTTAACAGGATCTCCTGATTTGAAAATACCTGAACCGACAAAGACACCCTCTGCACCCAATTGCATCATCAGCGCAGCATCTGCTGGTGTTGCCACACCTCCGGCTGCAAAGTTGACAACTGGCAATCTTCCATGTTCATGGACGTATTGAACCAATTCAACAGGGACTTGCAAGTCCTTAGCAGCTACGTAGAGCTCATCTTCACGTAGATTTTGAATACGACGAATTTCCTGATTCATCATGCGCATATGACGAACGGCTTGAACAATGTCTCCTGTACCCGGTTCTCCTTTTGTCCGAATCATGGAGGCTCCCTCAGCGATACGACGCAAGGCTTCACCCAAGTCCTTAGCTCCACAGACAAAAGGAACTTGGAATTCTTTCTTATCCACATGGAAACGGTCGTCAGCTGGAGAAAGCACTTCACTCTCATCGATATAGTCAATCTCAATAGCCTCTAAAATCTGAGCTTCTACAAAATGCCCGATTCTGACCTTTGCCATCACTGGTATGCTAACCGCTTCTTGGATTTCCTTAATCATCTTTGGATCGCTCATACGGGAAACCCCACCAGCTGCACGAATATCAGCTGGAATTCGCTCCAAGGCCATAACAGCTGCCGCACCAGCAGCCTCTGCGATACGAGCCTGTTCAGGGTTCTGAACGTCCATGATAACCCCACCTTTGAGCATCTGTGCCAAGTTTTTATTTAGTTCATAACGATTTTCAGTCATTTCTTTTTCCTCATCATTTGTATTGGTAGCTACCATTTCATTTTAAGTCAGAACAGAGTGAAGTACAAGATAGAAAAATAATATTTGTCTGGGTACAGATTGACAAAAAAACTACCTGACCTTCAATTAAGGCCAGATAGTTCATCCATTTCTATTTTTCAGCTGTAAGTGCAGCCATTGTAATGTAGTTGTATGGCTTGTTGAAGTGTGGCAAGAAGAATAAGTCTGTCAAAGCCAACTTGTCAATTGTCACATGCTCTTGGATAGCAAGTGAGAACATATGGATTCCCATGCTGATAGCTGCGTCATGAGATACCATTTGCGCACCTAGAATTTCGCGGCTGTCTTTGTCAAAGACAATCTTGATGGCAACTTCATGGTTGTCATGTTTGATAAATTCTGGTTTTTGAAGATCGTTAAAGCCTGTTTCAGTTGCGTTGTAACCAGCAGCTTTAGCTTTTTCAAGAGTCAAACCAGTCGAAACCATGTGAAGACCGTAGATAGAGATACCGTTTGATCCTTGAACTCCGATTCCTTCCAATTCATGACCACAAGCGTTATAAGCACCAACAATACCAGTACGTACAGCGTTAGATGCAAGCGCGATGTAGCTAGTGTCTTTACGAGCGTTGTCATAAACAGTCGCACAGTCACCTACTGCATAAACACCTGGGATTGAAGTTTCTTGTTTCTTGTCTACAAGGAAGGCACCGTTGCGGAAGAGTTCAATCTTACCATCAGCAAGAGCTGTGTTAGGACGGAAACCAACTGCAAGAACAACCATATCCACATCAAATGTTTCTTTGTCTGTCACCAAGCGTTCTACTTTGCCGTCACCCTGGATAGCTTTAACTGTTTGACCAAGAGCCAAGCGGATGTTGTGGTCTTCCAAGTTTTTCGCCATCATTTGAGTGAAGTCTTTGTCATAGTAGCCGTTCAAAACAGTGTCTACGATGTCAACAAGCACCACTTCTTTTCCAAGACGCTCGAAAGCTTCGGCAAGTTCTACACCAATGTAACCACCACCAACAACGGCAATGCGCTCAAGGTGTTTGCTCTTGTCTTCAAGTTTTTCAATAACTTCCTCAGCGTTTTGGTACAATTTAACAAATTGTACATTTTCAAGAGTTGCTTTGAATTCGCGGTTGCCCTTAACGATTTCAACACCTTCGATTGGAGGCAAGATTGGAGTTGAACCAGTAGCAAAGATCAATTTATCATAAGACTCTTTGTGTTCTTTACCTTCAACTTCTGCTGTCACAACTTTGTTATCGTAGTCAATTGAAAGAACTGGTGAGTTCATGTAAACTTTAGCACCTTTTGCTTCCAATTTTTCTTTATCAGAGTAGAAGAGACCTTCTGGGCCATCAATTTGTTCCCCAATCCAAAGCGCCATTCCACAACCAAGGAATGAAATATTTGAGTTTTGGTCAAATACAACGATTTCATTTTCATGTCCAAAGTTGTCCAACATCGTATTAATACAAGCTGTACCAGCGTGGTTAGCACCAACTACAACGATTTTACTCATAGAATAATTCCACCTTTAAAATTTAATTTACCCTCCTAGTATATCATTTACTGTTAGCGTTTACAAGGTATTTGCTTGGAATTCTCTTTTTTTCAGAAAAAATTATTCTTTACTATATTGTTTGTTTCATTTCCTTCCAATTTTTAAGCATATTTCTTGACTTTTGTTAAAATTTATTTGTGAAAACGCTGACTTTATGGTATGCTAGATACATGGAAAGAAAATGTAAGGGGTTAAATTTTCTATTAATCTAACTTATCTTGAATGATTTCCTACAAGAAGAAAGGAGTTGGTAGCTTGCCTCTTCGTTCTCGTTCTGAACGGCTAATGGGAACAACTATCACTATTTCATTAGTAGATGAGCAGGCAGAAACCCTGCTTCAAGGTGCTTTTGACTTGCTCAAAGAACTCGAATACCGCTTCAACGCCAACAGTCAAGAATCCGAACTGATGGAAATCAACTACCAGGCTGGAATCGCGCCTGTTAAGGTTCATCCTGATCTATTTGAACTGATTGCTCTTGGACTAGAGCATAGCCTAGCTCCCTCTAGCCATCTCAATATCAGTATTGGTCCCTTGATTCAAACCTGGCGAATCGGTTTTGCAGATGCTCGGCTTCCAAAGCCAAACGAAATCGAAGCCGTCTTGCCACTAGTTGACCCGCATTTTATCAAGTTAGATCCGACTAGCTCTACTGTCTTTTTAGAGAAGAAAGGAATGAAGCTCGATCTAGGTTGTTTGGCTAAGGGCTATAGTGCAGATAAGGTTGCCCAGTATTTAAAAACACACGGTGTCACCTCTGCCTTGATCAATCTGGGAGGAAATATCCTCACCATCGGGAATAACCAAGCCAAAGAAGGGAAAGCCTGGCAGATTGGTATTCAAGATCCGCGAAATCCGCGTGGCAATCATCTCCTAACCATCCCTGCTTCTAATAAATCCGTTGTCACTTCAGGTATTTATGAACGCCACCTGACAGTAGATGGAAAAGACTATCACCATATCTTTGATAGTGAGACAGGCTTTCCTGTCGAAACCGATCTTGCTAGCCTAACGATTGTCTCTGATAAATCCGTTGATGGTGAGATATGGTCAACACGCCTTTTCGGAGAACGAAGCGCTTCTATCCTCTGGCAAGTCGAAAGTATAGATGGGATTGAAGTCATCCTCATCGACAAAGAGGGACGCCTTGCTTGTTCTTCAGGCCTTCAAAATTGTATTATGTAAAAAGAGAAAGGAAATCTCATGCTAAAACTTATTGCCATTGTTGGAACGAACTCTAAACGTTCTACAAACCGCCAATTGCTCCAATACATGCAAAAACACTTTGCGGATAAAGCTGAAATTGAACTCGTTGAAATCAAGGATATCCCTGTTTTCAACAAACCTGCAGATAAACTTCTTCCCGCTGAAATTCTTGAAATTGCAGCCAAAATCGAAGCATCTGATGGTGTGATTATCGGTACTCCTGAGTACGACCACTCTATCCCTGCAGTTTTGATGAGCGCTCTTGCTTGGCTATCTTACGGTATCTACCCACTTTTGAACAAACCAATCATGATTACTGGTGCTTCATACGGCACACTTGGTTCCTCTCGTGCCCAATTGCAACTTCGTCAAATCTTGAATGCTCCTGAAATCAAGGCAAATGTTCTTCCAGATGAATTCTTGCTCTCACACTCTCTTCAAGCATTTAACCCAAGTGGCGACTTGGTTGACCTTGATGTCATCAAGAAATTGGATGCCATCTTTGATGACTTCCGTATCTTTGTGAAGATTACTGAAAAATTGCGCAATGCACAAGAATTGCTTCGCAAAGACGCTGAAGAATTTGACTGGGAAAATTTGTAAGATAGGAGACCGAAAGAATGAAATTTGTTGGACTTGTTGGATCAAACTACGATCAATCATATAACCGCAAACTCTTGGAATTTATCCGTCGCAATTTCAAATTCAAATTTGAATTAGAAGTTCTTGAAATCGACGAAGTTCCAATGTTTAACCAAGACGAAAAATGGGACGAAAGTTTCCAATTGCGCTTCTTGTATAACAAAATTACACGTGCTGATGGTGTCATTATCGCCACCCCTGAGCACAACCACACTATCTCAGCTTCACTCAAATCTGTGCTTGAATGGCTTTCATACGAAGTTCATCCATTTGAAAACAAACCTGTCATGATTGTGGGAGCATCATACTACGACCAAGGAACATCACGTGCCCAAGTTCACCTTCGTAAAATCCTTGACGCTCCAGGTGTTAATGCCTACACGCTTCCAGGTAATGAATTCCTTCTTGGTAAAGCTAAGGAAGCTTTTGATAACGACGGAAATATCACCAACGAAGGCACTGTTAAATTCCTTGAAACTTGCTTAGATAACTTTGTAAAATACGTAGGAGTCGTTTCGAAATTGAAAAAACCAAAACCAATCGAACCAGAAGACTTGGATTGTGGAAAACCAATTGCTACAACCATTACAGAAGTTGATCCTGACGATCCTGAATGGGTAGAAAAAGTTGCAGCAATCACTGGAGCTGTTTCTGGTGATACCTATGTCAAATTGGACCACGGTATCCTGACAGTTAACCAAATTGATATGTTCTTGAAAGCTATGCCATTTGAATTGACATACGCTGATGACAACAACCAATTCCTCTACTACAACAACGCTCATCAAGATCCAGACACCATGTTTGCCAAACGTGTGCCACCTCAATCAGGTAGCCGTATGTCGACTGTTCATAATTCTCTTCCACCAGCACGTATGAAGAACGTGGAGTGGGTTATCGGAACACTTCGCAACGGAAACCAAGAATACGTCCGTACTATCGTTCCAGGTTCTCCTGCAGGTGTCATCAACACCCACAACTACCAAGCGATGTACTATCCTGACGGATCATACGCTGGTATCAATGAAATCGTCTTTAACTTCCAACCATGGCTTGACTGGTACCTAAAAGAAACTGGTCAACGTTTGGTAGGTGGTAGCGGACCATTTGCTCCTACAGCTGGAGGTCATGGAGACGCCGATGCTACTTCTGGTGCTTCTGATTCAGGTGACGCTGGAGGCCACGGTGGTGACGCAGACGCTACTTCTGGCGCAAGCAACTAAAAAACCAAAAAGGAGCCAAATGGCTCCTTTTTTTATTACAACAGAAAAGGGGAATGTAAATCATCTACAAACCCCTTTCATTTTATGAGTTGGGATCATCTAAACTACGCCCATGCAAACCTTTTTCACGTTGTACCTGACGTAGTTTTTCTGGTGTGACGTCATTTCCTTCCTCATCCACAATTTTAATTCCTTCAATGTGGTGACGAACAGAACGACGATAGCCTTCGATGTACTCCTCACGAAGTTTAGCTTGTTCCACTTTTTCAGCAGAAGTTAAGCCTTCTGTTTTTTTCTTTTTGGCAAGCTCGTTGATACGAGCGATTTTTTTCGGATCCATTTCTTCTCCTTTGTGATAAGGTTTAATCCGTTTAACAGATTTTATTTTTTATTTGGTATTAATTTGATTGAAACGTGCAAGTTTAGCGGCTTTCTTGGTTAATTGCGACAAGATGGCCAATCGATTTTGACGAATATCTTGATCATCGGTCATTACCATAGTATTCTCAAAGAAAGCATCAATAATTGGGCTAAGTGCAAAGAGTTGTTCTAATTGCTGACTTGCAGCCCCTGACAAAACAAGTGATTCTACGGCTTCCGCAAAGGCTTTCTCTTCTTCATTCTCAAAGAGAGCAGGATCAACAGTATCAGTTCCTTCGGCTTTTTCAGCCAAGTTAAAGGCACGTGAGAGGGATTCGACAGACGATTTGAAATCTTCTTTCTTGCTCGCTTCGACAAGAGCACTTGCTGCTTCCAGCATATCCGCCACAACAAAGTTTGAACCTGCGAGAACTGCTTCCTTGATATCTTTTGGAGTAGAACCCATCATCTTATCAACACGAGCCTTGATAAAGTCCATAACCTCTGCTTTATTTTCATAAGTTAAGCTGTCGAATTTCAAAGTATAAAGGCTATCAATCAGCTCATCCATAGCAATGTGCCAACCAAAAGCATCCAAGATACGAACTACACCTTGGGTCGCACGACGAAGGGCATAAGGGTCATTAGAACCTGAAGGAATCAAGCCTACTGAGAAGAAACTCAAAATCGTATCCAATTTGTCTGCAATAGCTAGAACCGCCCCGACCTTGCTCTCTGGAAGCTCTCCTTCGGCTGATGTAGGCATGTAGTGTTCACGAATAGCAGCTGCAACTGCTGGAGTTTCACCAGCGAGAAGGGCATATTTCTCACCCATAATACCTTGGAGCTCATCAAACTCACCAACCATACCCGTCAACAAGTCAAACTTGTAAATGGCTGCTGCACGCGCTAGGTCAACTGTTTCATCCACTGACAAACCAGCTTTTTCTGCCAAGAGAATGGCAATCTGCCCCGTACGAATCATGTGTTCACGAAGGGAACCAATCTTTTCGTGGAAGGTCACATGGTTCAATTTTTCGACAAGGTCAGAAATGACCAATTTTTGGTCTTCACGCCAGAAGAATTCTCCGTCTTCCAAACGGGCAACTAAAACTTTTTCGTTACCCTTGATGACATTTTCCAAATGCTCTGCGTTTCCATTACGAACTGAAATAAAGTTTGGTAAGAGTTTACCGTCTTGATCACGAACAACGAAGTAGCGTTGGTGTTCCTTCATCGAAGTCACCAAGACTTCTTCTGGAACCTCAAGGTATTTAGCATCAAAACTTCCCATAAAGGCAGTTGGGTATTCAACCAAGTTCAAGACTTCATTCAGCAACTCAGCATCAATTTCGATACGTACACCATGTTCAGCTTCGATTGCCTTGATTTGGTCAACAATCATTTGCTCACGTTCACGAGGGTCCGCGATTACAAATTGTTTACGAAGGTCTTCTTCATAGCTCAATGCTGACTGAATCTTAGTTTCTTGTCCCAAGAAACGATGGCCGCGACTCACACGACCGCCCTTGATATCAAGGAAATCCAGATCAAACTCCTGCTCGTCCAAGAGAACTGTCAAAGTGTGTACAGGGCGGATATATTCAAAAGTATTGTTAGCCCAGTGCATGCTGACAGGGAAAGTCAGTGACTTCAAGACGTCTACAACATCTGGAACAATGGCTTCAACTGGTTGCCCCACTTCTTCCTTGGTAACATAGACATATTCTTCACCCTTGATTTCACGGAATTCAATATCTTCAACTGTCAAGCCTTTTCCACGGACAAATCCTTGAGCTGCTTTGGTGAAGTTTCCATCACTATCCAAGGCAATTTTCTTTGCTGGACCCTTGAAATCTTCTGTCAAATCAGACTGTTTGTCTGCCAGACCAGTCACACGAACAGCCAAACGACGTGGTGTTGAGAAGGTTTGAATGGCTTCAAAAGACAGGCGGTTTTCCCTGAGGAAGGCTGCCATTTTTTCACCTAGTTGTTTTTCGCTTGGAGTTACTACGTAGGCTGGTAACTCTTCAAGACCGAGTTCTACTAATAAGTTTTTTGTCATGTTTTTTCCTTTACATTTTCTTCAATCTTTTTTGATATGCACCTTAGGTACTGGGGACGTCGCTAACTAACTTTTGTGAGTCTGTAAGGAAATCTTATACCAAATAAACTAAGATTTCCAACAGTCTCATCAAAGTGGATTTAGCTGACTGATTTTTGAACCCAAGGTTTCAAAAATCCCCACATAACAGTACGGCGTTGTATATCCCTCTAGCAAGTCTTCGACTTGCCTTTAACGATTTTAGATCACAGTATTACTTACTATTCTGCGTCTTCTGCTAAGAGTTTAGCTCGTGTTGCTTCATCCAAAAGTGGGTAGCCTAGGCGTTTGCGTTCTGCGACAAAGGTTTTCGCTACGATACGGGCCAAGTTACGGATACGAGCGATATAGCCAGCGCGCTCCGTTACGGAAACAGCACCACGCGCATCAAGTAAATTAAAAGTATGTGAACATTTGAGAACATAGTCATAGGCAGGGTGAACCAAGCCTTCTTTTAATGCACGACCAGCTTCTTTTTCAAACTTATCAAAGTTTTCAAGCAACATTTCTTGGTCCGAAATTTCAAATGAATATTTTGAATGCTCGTACTCAGGTTGTATAAAGATTTCTCCGTATTTTACACCATCAGCCCACTCAATATCATAGACAGAGTCCACTTCTTGAATGTAAGAAGCCAAACGCTCCAAACCATAAGTAACTTCCGCAGTCACAGGGCCAGTTGCCAATCCACCGACTTGTTGGAAGTAAGTGAACTGAGTGATTTCCATCCCATCAAGCCAAACTTCCCAACCGAGACCTGCAGATCCAGTCGATGGATTTTCCCAGTTATCTTCAACGAAGCGGATATCATGTTCCAATGGATTGATACCCAATTTTTCCAAAGACTCAAGGTAAAGTTCCTGGATATTTGATGGAGACGGCTTCATAACCACTTGGAATTGGTGGTGTTGGTAGAGACGGTTAGGGTTTTCCCCGTAACGACCGTCAGCAGGACGACGTGATGGCTCTACATAAGCTGCATTCCATGGCTCAGGTCCGATAGCACGAAGGAAAGTGTAAGGACTCATTGTTCCCGCACCTTTTTCATTATCATAAGCCTGCATGAGCATACAACCTTGGTCATTCCAAAATTGTTGCAAAGTAAGGATGATTTCCTGGAAAGTCAATTTTTTAGACATTATTTACTCCTTTTTTTATAAATTACTTGCGACACGAGTCTGCCTCGTCGATTATACGAGGCAAGACGAGTTAGTACTGCGTCTAGCTCAGCACCCTAGTGCTGAACGTGGGGCAGCCCGACTGTAAGGAGGTCTCTGCCACTGACGCAGTGAAATGTTAATTTCTTAGACATTGTTTACTCCTTTAGTTTATACTATCTTTTTAAATTTATTTATCAAGCAACCAAGAAAAAGCTGGATCCTGAAAAATATGACGCTTAGGAACAGTTTGTAAATTCTGATTGCATTCATCTACTGTACCCAATTTCAAAGCACAAACTTCTGGTACATCTTCTTGAATAGTGAAAATTTGACTGTGACAGTTCTGGCAGTAATAGCGTTGTTTCCCTGGAGATGAACTATAAGTAACCAAATTCTCTTCTCCATACAATACTAGATTTTTGCTGCTAACTTTGGCATTCACTGTATAGGCAGACGCAGTTGCTTTCCGACAGAATGAGCAATGACAAAAAACTAATTCCGACAATTCCTCATCTAAAGTGTAGGTCACTGCTTTGCATAAACAAGATCCTTTAAGCATTATGCTCCTTTCTACCTAGGTATTAGACGAAATTCAAAAAGAACCGAATTTCAACACCCAAGTCTTGCGACTAGGGGCGTCAGAAACGCGGTTCCACCCTAATTTATTACTTCATTGTTTTTTAAAATACAACAGAAAGCGCCAGTTCCTTACCTTGTCCTACTTGGCTCCCACTATCCCAAGCTCGCTTGAAGAACGCCATAAGACTTTCTTTCTTGTTGACTATTATATCAGAAAGAGAGAAAATTTACAATTCTTTTTCTTACTTTCTAAAAATCCATCTCATCCACACGAGGTGCGCCAGAAATCACTGAGATAGTCTTTAGGACCTCTCGCTCTTCTTTACTGAGTTCAATCCCAAAACAGTCAAGATTGCTCTGGATGCGAGAGGCTGTTACTGACTTGGGTAACGGTAAAAACTCTTCTGCCAAGCTCCAAGCCAAGGCGATTTGGGCGACTGATTTTCCATGCTTATCAGCAATTTCTTGGACTTCTTTCTTATCAAACAACTCTCCTTGACCAAAAGGTCCCCAAGCCTCTAGGAGAATTCCCTTCTCTCTATAGTAGGCAACTACTTCCTCTTGATAAACCCCTGGCGCTAAGCGCACCTGATTAACCGCTGGAATGACTCTTGCTGTCTCAAGCAAAGCATCCAGATGATGAGGGAGAAAATTACTAACGCCGATAGCACGGATTTTGCCTTCTTTGTAAAGATCCTCCATCGCTCTCCAGACTTCAGCATTACGAGTTTTCCATTCGTCATTTTTTCTTAATGGTTTTGGATTTGGCCAATGGATAAGGTACAAATCTAGATAATCCAATCCCAGTTTTTCCATTGATTCTTCAAATGCTTGGCGAGCTTCATCATAGCTGTGATTGGTATTCCAGAGTTTGGTCGTTACAAAGATTTCTTGACGTGGAATACCGCTATCTCGAATAGCACGACCAACACTTTCCTCATTTTTATAGATAGCTGCAGTATCGATATGTCGATAACCAGCCTTTAAGGCTTCTAAAACGGCTTGGTAGGCCACCTCTCCATTTTCAGCCTTCCATGTTCCAAATCCTAGTACAGGAATTGAAACTCCATTATTTAGCGTATATGATTTCATATTTTTTCCTTTCTATGTGAAGAAAATCTAAAGAAACAAAGTCCTGATTATCAGCACACTTGCTCCTTTAGATTTTAAAATCATTGATCACGATCGTAATACATTTCGTGAGCTTTCAAGCGAGAATTAAGCATTTCCGGAATAGTCACAAATGTATAACCTTGCTCTTTCAGATATTCTATAATCTTTGGAAGAGCATTAACTGTAGCGCCGTGAATATCATGCATAAGAACAATCGATCCATTACGAACCTGATGCTGAATCTCTGTTAAAATAGCAGATTCATTCTTGCTCTTCCAGTCCAAACTATCTACATTCCACATGATAAAACTCAAATCCAGACTATTACGAATATCATCTGTAATCGCTCCGTAAGGAGGTCGCATAAGTTTAGAACTCGAACCTAAAACTTTGGTCAAGGCATCTTCCGTATCCGTGATTTGTTTTTTAGCATCTTCCAGAGACAATTTGGAAAGAACGGGATGATCCCAGCTATGGTTTCCCACAACATGTCCTTCTGATTTCATTCGTTTCAGAAGATCTTCATTGCCAGCAATGTTTTTACCAAGTACAAAGAAAGTCGCCTTTACATTATACTTAGCTAATGTATCCAAAGCTTGTGTAGTTGTAGATGGATTTGGGCCATCATCAAAGGTCAAAGCTACAACTTTTTTATTTTTCTGAGCAAAGTAAGCTTGGTAAAGTTCAGCATCCTTTTCTAATAGATAAGAGGACTCCAACACATCAAAGAAACTGGATATTGGTAAAGCAATTTCCTCCAGAGTCTCCCCTGGGTCAGCAGGATAAAGGATGATTTGACTATCTTTATAATCAAAGCTCCATGACGACAAATCTTGGTCTGTAAAGTTTTTTAGGACCTGATCCATTTTTGTCTGGTCAAGTTTCTTATCTTCTATAGTTGATTTGATTTGACTCAGCAAGAGTTCCTTAGCCTTGGTCGCATCTTTGAAAAGTTGACTAAGAGTAAAAATTTTTCCATCTTCTGTCAAGAAAATTTTTCCTAAAGACGTCTTTTCTTTTTCTTCAACCTTTGCTGCAGACAAATCGTAAACTTGCTTACTAATATTACGAGCCACAACTCCCTTTAAAACAGAATCCAATTGCTCGGTATAATAAAAGACCAAATCTTCTTTATCTTCCAGCTTTTCTTTAATATCCTGGTTGATTTTTTCTCTCACAGGCTCAATGACTTCCTCTCCTTGAAGAGGATAGTAGACAATCACTTCAGCTTGACCTTTTCGGAAATGGTCTCTCTGACTGCCTACGTTGAATTGTTGATCTTTTTCATTTTTTAAGGTTTCAATTTTCTGTTCATAGGACTGTTTCTGCAAAATCTTGTAACCAATCACGCCACCTAGGCAGAGCATAGCAAGACTTAAAATACCTACTAAAACCAGTAATACATTTCTCTTTTTATCGTGGGAAACACGCTTCTCTCTATTTTTCTTCATACCTCCATCATATCAAATCAGAACTATAATTTCAATGATAAATCGATATTCTTCTATTTTTGAAATAAATAATAAAAAGCCTAGATGATCTAAGCTTTTCAGGTATTAGAAGCGAATCGCTTCACGTGTTTTTTCATAAGAAGAAACAAAGCGATTTGTGACTCCTGGTTCTGCAACTTCCAAGGCCTGAGAAATTTTCTCAAATGATGCCTTGTAGTCAAATTCTTTTTCAAAAATTTCAAGTGCTTCATTGAAAGCTTGCTGGATACGCTCATCAAATGAACGGTAACGGTTTGAATACTGCAAGAGTTGCTCCGTCAAGGTCGCGTATTGAACAATATTGTAGGTTTCTGTTTCAAGAGCCTCCATGTCATGGGTCGCAATTTCAAGAATTCGTTTAACTGATTCAATATTAACTTGTGCTTGTTCTAACTCTGCCATCAGATCTTCTGTGTTATGGCTTGCAGTGAAGAAAAGTTTCAAGAAACTTTGAGGAATACCCGGCAAGTTTCTCTTCTCCATGTAACGTTTGATAGTATGCAAACGGTTCACATAGACATTTGCTTTTTGACGAGCATTGATGTCATCTTTTTCGATTTGAGCTAGGCGTTCACTAACAGAAACTTGTTCGTCTTCAATGTCTTTTAGATTACTTTGAAGTGAACTAAGCTGCTCCTCTAAAACAGAGTAGGCTTGAGTAGGTTCTGTCTGATCTTCAGTTACCTCTGTGATCGCTGTATCAAGCCCTGACAATTCAGCTTGAAGACGGCGGACATGGTTCCCATCACTTTCTGGGAGAAGATAAGTTTTATTCAAGCGTTCAAGGTCTTGAACCAAAACCTGATTATTTTCTTTCAAGTGATTGAGGTAGGTTGGAAGCGTTGAAAGGAGACTTTCAACGACTTTTTGGGCAGCTATTTCACGCGTGAAGATATCGTAGAGCGCATTAATCTCTTCTTGGATTTGTGTATTTTCATACTCTGCATTATCCAATTCCAACTGGCGGATGTTTTCTTGATTATTTTTCAAGGATTCATGTAAAAGTTGGAAGCGTGACTCGATGTCCGTTTCAGTGAAGTGATAATTAGCATCCAAGAGTTTACGGTAGCCTTCCTCCAAATCTTCCAATTGTTCTGGAAGTTCTGTTGACAAAGTCTTCACGAGAGATGGAACACGATCAACGATATGTGTCAAAGCGAGAATATGATTTTCAGTTGAATCAAGAATTGCTGCAGCTTCAACTGGATCACCTGAAGAGTTCAAGGTTACAAATTGAGAAAACTCTGACTGGATATTTTCCAATTGTTTCTCAATTTCAGGAAGGGCTTTACCATACTGTTCCGAATTTTCTGCTACGGTATGTTGCAGATTTTCAAATAAGTCCAAAGCATGCAGAACACGTCCGCTATTCTTAGACTCTTGTTTTTCAAGCTCTGAAAGCGCATTGCGAATCGCCGCAATGTCTTCTTCAATTAAATCAATTTGACTTTCGATTTGATCGATTTGGTGAGTCGCTTTGAAAAAGCGAAAAGAATTATTATAGCCTTCAGCCTCAAACAGGTTATTTTCAATATCAGCAAATGAGTTAAGGGATAAATCAACCCATTTTTGATTCCATTCACGGAAGGTTACCTGACTTTGACCAATCAAGTGCATGTTTTTAACGGCTTCAACCTCATCATTTACAGGAAGGTTGTAGAGTTCTTCTTTTCTTTCTTCGAGGGCCGTCAATCTGCTTACATTACGCTTACGTAGGAAGATTGCCGCTACATAAGCCAGAATCAAAATGACTGCAATCGCAACCATTAGATAAATTAGTTGTCCATTAGACATATCAAACTCCTTTTATACTAGAAACAATCGTATTGATTATATCATATTTTTTAGGTCATGGGAACTATTTCCCACATTTTTTAGACGTCAAGGGTACTGTAAACGGCATTTTCTTCGATAAATTCACGGCGAGGTTCAACTCGGTCACCCATCAACATATCAAAGATTTTATCTGCTTCGGCAGCATCATCTACCGAAACACGCGCCATCAAGCGATGTTCTGGATCCATGGTTGTTTCCCACAATTGGTGGTCATCCATTTCTCCCAGACCTTTATAACGTTGGATGGTTGGTTTTGAACGCCCTTCACTATGACGTGCTAAAGCTTCTTGGAGTTTAATTTCTTGATCTGCACCTGGCTGGATGTATTCTTTAATCTCACTTCCGACTTTAACCCCATAAATCGGTGGCTGGGCAATATAAACATAACCAGCTTCTAAGATTGGTTTCATGTAGCGGTAAATCAAGGTTAACAAGAGGGTTCGAATGTGGGCTCCATCAACATCGGCATCGGTCATCAAAACGAGTTTTTGGTAACGAGCCTTAGTGACATCAAATTCTGCACCAAATCCTGTTCCCATGGCTGTGAAGAGACTCCGAATTTCTTCGTTGGCAAGGATTTTATCCATGCTAGCTTTTTCAACGTTTAAGATCTTACCACGAATTGGCAAGATAGCTTGGAATTCACGGTTACGACCAGATTTAGCTGACCCACCAGCTGAGTCTCCCTCAACGATAAAGAGTTCGGTTTCCGCAGGGTTGTTCGAAGAACAATCCGCTAGTTTTCCTGGCAGATTGGAAATTTCCAAGCCAGATTTCTTACGAGTGACTTCACGCGCACGCTTGGCAGCTACACGAGCCTTGGCAGCCAAAATCCCTTTTTCCACGATGCGCTTAGCAATCTGTGGATTTTCCATGAGAAAATCAGAAAAGGCATCGCTGAAGAGGCGATTGGTAATCTTAATCACTTCACTGTTCCCCAGTTTGGTCTTGGTTTGTCCTTCAAACTGCGGGTTTGGATGCTTAACAGAGATAACAGCAGTCAAACCTTCACGGACATCTTCCCCTGTCAGGTTATCTTCATTGTCTTTTAGTAGCTTATTTTTGCGGGCATAATCATTGATAACACGTGTCAGCGCTGTACGGAAACCTTGCTCATGCGTACCACCTTCATGGGTGTGAATGTTATTGGCGAAACTCATGACGTTTTCGTGATAACCAGTTGTGTACTGCATGGCTACTTCAACTGTAATATCATCCATCTCACCGTCTGTGTAGATTGGCGTATCAAAGATAACATCCTTGTTCTCGTTGATATATTCAACGTAGCTAGCAATCCCACCCTCATAGTGGTAATGTTTGCTTTGTTCTAGACCTTCGCGCTTATCTGTTATTGAGATTCGAAGGCCTCGGTTCAAAAAGGCTAGCTCTTGAATACGTTTGTTTAATTTGTCAAAATCAAAAGTTGTTGTTTCTGTAAAAATCTCTGGATCTGGTGTGAAGTGAACTGTTGTTCCAGTTTTATCCGTATCTCCAACCACTTCAAGATCAGCGACAACATGACCACGACGGTATTCTTGGTAATGAATCTTACCGTTTTTGTGAACATGAACATCTAGTTGCGTTGAGAGGGCATTTACTACGGAAGAACCTACTCCATGGAGACCACCTGAGACCTTGTATCCGCCACCGCCGAATTTTCCTCCAGCGTGAAGAACCGTAAAAACTGTCTCAACAGCAGGACGTCCTGTCTTTTCCTGAATGTCAACAGGAATTCCACGACCATCATCCACAACAGTGATGGAATTATCTGGCTCAATAAAGACTTGGATATGACTTGCAAATCCAGCTAAGGCTTCGTCAATTGAGTTATCAACGATTTCCCATACTAGGTGGTGAAGACCTTCTTTTGAAGTCGATCCAATATACATACCTGGACGCATACGAACGGCTTCTAGCCCCTCCAAAACTTGAATTTGACTGGCATCATAATCCTGTGCCTGTTGATTTTTGATTTCTTCTGTCATTTTTTCCCTTTTCTTACATGTCTATTGCTTGTCTCAATGTCGCAACGTTATTAAAAAGATAGGCATCTAAGCCCGCAGCTTTACCTGCTTCTACATCAATATTTCTGTCACCAATGACCAAACCGGATGTAATATGATATTTATCACGTAAATAAATCATGGACTCAGGATCTGGTTTTCGTTTAAAACCAGAACTGGCAGTCACTGCTTCTGTGAAGTAGTTCGCTATCTGGGTCTTAGCAAGAAGTTCTAGCACTTGGTCATTTCGATGAGAAACTAAGAAATGACGACCGCCCTTGTCAGAAATGTCTTTGAGTAATTCTGGAACTCCCTCAAACAAGACTGGGTGCTCTAGCTCACGCGCTTCATTTTCTTTGTAGTTTTCTAAAAAATCCTCGATGTTTGGGGCAAACTTCTCGATGGCAAAAGCTGTCGAAACCTTCAAGGCTTCGTAAACACGGTCATGCTCTTGCTCAATTCCGTATTGGGCTAAGGTTTCTACAAAAGCTGCTGTAGAAGTCTCATAATTATCCAATAGGGTACCGCCTAAATCCCATATGTAGTCGTGATATTTCATACTCTTCATTATAGCATTTTTTTATGAAAAAAGCGATGATTTCCTAGATTTTTCCAAGCAAAAACGAGAGTTTAACCCTCGTTTTACTGTTGATTTTCAAAGACATCTCGATAGAGCATACCGACTCGTAAACTTTCGGCATCTCCTCCCAATTGCTCTACCAACTCATAGGCAAAGGCAAGGGCAGTTGACGGTCCTCGGCTGGTTGTTAGATTGCCATCTACAACCACTGTTTCCTTTTGGTAAATTCCGTCACTGATGTTCTCCTGAACACCGTCATAACAGGTGAAGTGCTTGTCTTTCAGGACACCTGCTTGATGGAGGGCGATTGGAGCTGCACAGATGGCAGCAATTTTCTTTCCTGCTTGGCAAAACGCTTTAATCTGTGAAATGAGGGCTTGATTATCTCGTAGATTTGCCGATCCAGGCATGCCGCCTGGAAGAACTACCAAATCATAGTCGGACAAATCACCATCAAAGACACGATCGGCTTTTACCTGAATGCCATGGGATCCTGTCACCTGCTCTTCAAATCCTACCATATCACAGGAAATGTTTGCTCGACGCAAAACATCGACT
The DNA here is from genome assembly GCF_013276505.1 of Streptococcus sp. 5905. Lineage (NCBI taxonomy): Bacteria > Bacillati > Bacillota > Bacilli > Lactobacillales > Streptococcaceae > Streptococcus > Streptococcus sp. 5905. The sequence goes on along the minus strand of NZ_VMLC01000002.1, from coordinate 68,282 downwards.
ACTGTCAAGGCTTCGATTTCTTCAAAGCCATTTGCTAAGATAACTGCAACTTTTGCCATAGTGGCCTCCTTATTTGATTTGTTTTAGGACGACTTTCTTTCGTTTGAATGGAACTTTTCCACTTTTCTCTTCTGCTAGATTGGTCTGGTAACTCATAGACAAGAGGAGACCGACTCCGATGAGGTTACTAATAATTGCGGATCCCCCTTGGGAGATGAAAGGCAGAGGAATCCCTGTCAAAGGAAGTAAGCCTGTCACTGCGCCAATATTTTCAAAAATATGGAAGAGTAACATCATGATAAAGCCAGTCGAAATATAGGTGTAGAACTGGTTGTTTGATCTGAGCGTAATTTTCAACATACGATAGATAAGAAGCAAGTACAAAGCAATGACAAAGACTGAACCAATGAAGCCAAAATCTTCAGCAATCACTGTGAAAATCATATCGCTCTCGCGTACTGGAATAAGGAGATTGGACACATTGAAACCTTGCCCAAACAAGCCACCACTTCCAATAGCAATTTGTCCCTGCGCCTGCTGGTAAGTCGTTGTTTGCGCAAAATCAAAGGGATTGAGCCAGGCCAAAATACGGTTGATCTGGTAAGTTGGCATCCCAATCTGATGCAAGAAGGCACGCCCATCCTTGCTTATAAAGATGGCCATGAAGCCTGCAACTGCAGTCACTCCTGTCACAAAAACAGGAATGATAATCTTCCATGAAACCCCTGAAAGGAGAACCATGCCTGCAAAAATAGCTACAAAAACCAAGGCAGTCCCTAAGTCACTTTGTAGGGCTAAAAGGACCAGCACTGGGATGGTAAAGGCAATCATCCAACCAATCAATAGGAAATCCAAGGGAATAGTCCGTCGCCATTCCTTGTGTTTTTGAGTGAATTGTACAATGACTCGAGCCAATATCAAGATGTAGGAAATCTTCATGAACTCAGATGGTTGAAAGAGCGTGGTTCCCCCGATTGATACCCAGTTCTTGGCACCTGTAGAAGCTACCAAACTCGGATTGTAAAAAACAAGAGGTAGAACCATCAAGGCCAAGCCTAAGCCATAAAGATAGGGAGTCACCTTCCATAAAAACTCGGTATTGAAGAACATGACGACAAGCCCAATGACAAGCCCTAGAGCAATCCAAGCGATTTGCTGACCTAGAATCGGAAGTACATTATTGGGATAGTCATGGCTAACTGCTATATAAATGGCCACTACTCCAATCACCAGTAAACAAAACACTGGTAGGAGGAGGCTATAATCGACTCGAGAGTCGAAGGAACGTTTCATATTTTTTTACCTTTTCTCTTTCTGGGATTTTTCTTTCATTCTATTGCGACGAGATTGGAGAAAATCAGCTACTGCAGGCTCTAGCTGGTCTCTAGAAAGAACCTGAACAGTTCTTTCTTTTGACAAGGCCTGAGCGATTTGTTTGCCGTAACGCTTGCTGACGACACGACTGTCTAAGATTACAGCAATCGAACCTTGGTCAGATCGTCTAACAGTACGACCAAGGGCTTGTTTTAGCCGAATGATAGCCATCGGCAACTGATAATCATAAAAAGGATTTTTCCCTTCTTGACGCAGTTCTTGGTTTAATTTTTTAGTTAAAGGCTCTTGGGGATTTTGGAAAGGCAATCTCGGAATCACTTGAATCACACAAGGATGGGTTGAAAAATCAACCCCTTCCCAGAAACTACCTGTTCCGAGCAAGATCTGGCGTTCACCTTTTTCAAAACGTTTTTTCAGTTGACTTGGTTCCCCATTTTTATACTGAGCCAGATGCGGTTGGTCGAGCAGGTCCGAAACTGCCAGCAACATCTCTTTTGAAGTAAACAAAACCAATATGGGTTCTTGAAAGGCCTGTAAGCTTCGAATGACAGAAGCCACTTCACTAGCATAGTCAAAAGGCGGAACTTCTGTTACAAGAGGAAAGTCATCGACTAGAAAGACTTCTTGTTGCTCCTGCTTTGATACATCAAGCCTAACAAGTGGAGCATCAGGAAATCCCAATAAATCTGCTAGGGAAACCCGATTGCTGATTTCAAGAGTGGCCGATACTCCTAGGAGCCTACAATCTTCTGGCAATAAATCTGCTAATATAAAACGGCCTTTTTTGCTTGAACAAATCAAAACATCCTTGCTCGATTTCTCTGCTGTAGCAAGCAAAAATTCACGGTCCGACGTGAAAAAGTTTGCAATCTCTCGATACTCTGGGAGAGCTAACTCCGAGAAATGCTGGCGCAACTCTTCGAGAGAATCCAACCACTTTCCATTCTTAAGGCCTGACTGATAGTGCTCCATCAAGTAACGACATTCAAAGCCGATACTCTCAAGCAAGCGTTTCTGAACCAAATCTTCCTCTGTCTCTAAGGACTTTTCAATTTGGATTACAAGTTCCTCAAGGCGATAAGCCTGCTGGGCTAGATTTTCGAGAGCTAGCAGCATTTTTTGAGCTTCATCCAAAATCACCAAACGGTTGTCGACAAACTCTGGATTGTCTTCCAAACGAGTGACCAGATAGGCATGATTGGTCAGAAGAACACGACTGGTCTTGGCCTTTTCCTGCCCTCGTTTCCAAAAATCCTCTGTGGCAAATAAACTTTTCTTTGAAAGCTTGCCATCGTGGACTAGTTCTGGCAGAAAATGCTGGTAGCGATAAAGTTGCCCGATTTCGTCCAAGTCGCCTGTCTCTGTCTCTGTTAGCCAGATGAGCAGTTGCATTTTAAAGCGTGTGAAGAGGCGATTGGACTCCGATCGATAGAGAGTTTGATGAAAGGCATCCAATTTCAAGTAATTTTGAGGCCCCTTGAGACTATGAATTTCCAGATGGAAGACCTCTTTTAAGCGTTGACCTTCTTCTTGCATGATTTGATTTTGAAGAATTTTGGTCGGAACACTCACTAGGATACCTGCTTGACTCTCCAAGTTCAAAGCTGGGAGGAGATAACCATAAGTCTTGCCCAGTCCCGTTTGTGCTTGAATAAAGGAAGTCTGGTGTTCTTCCAATAAGTGCTCAATCTTCTCCGCAAATTCCATCTGTTGTGGACGCTCCTCCAGCCCCAATAAAGAAATATTTTTAGCAAAGTCTTTGGATAACTTTCGTGGGACTAAGCCTTTGCTTTCCTTTCTGAGGAAAAGCCCATGAAGTTCCATTAAGTCTGGCGAAGATAAGAGAGATTGTTGCTGATAGACCTCCTCAATCACCAGATAACTTTCATAGAGAAGGTTGTCTGCAAGGTCTAACAAGCTCTCTAAAAGCCCTTTAGGTAGCTCAAAAAGTTTTTGACGCATGTAAAGCAAGAGTTCAGCTGTTGCCTGAGCATCTGACAGGGCAGTATGGGCATGTTCCAGCTCAATGCCCAACTCTTGACAAAGGATACCTAAGTTATACTTTTCAAACTGAGGATACAGAACTTGGGCAAGCTCAACTGTATCCACTCGCGGTGTGCGCAATTCATATCCTTCAAAAAAGAGAAATTCTGCAAGAAGGTTAGCATCAAACTGTACATTGTGCGCAACAAAAATACCGTCCTTAACCAATTCAAAAATTTTCCCGGCCACCTGAGAAAATTCTGGTGCCGTAGCCAAACGCTGATCGGTCAGACCTGTTAATTCTTTGATATGAGAATCCAAGGGTTCGTGGGGATTGACATCGGTCGCATACTGATCGATGATGTCACCATCCTCAATCACCACAATGCCTACTTGAATAATTTTTGCCTTGCTTCCGGTGCTGGTCGCCTCTAAATCAACGACCACATACCGATCATTTCTCGCATTCATCATTAAAAATTATATCAAAAAAAGCATGATTTGACACCCCTCAACTTTGATAACAATCTCACTTTCCTTTTGAGTTTGAGTAAAAATCAAGACCTTAAAAGTGAGAATTTCACGCAAGTTCAGCAGTTGGTCGCTGGTTTTGAGGTATTTGAAAACCTTATCAACAAAGCTACATCAACATAAAAAGACAACCAGGGTATTAGCTGCCTTTTTGAGATATTTTTTTCATTGTTTTCGGAAGTACCTTGCTAATTTCTGTTGGCAAGACAAGATAGTTTTCTTGAGCTAGTTCTCGCGCAATAGCTGAATGAAGATGAGTCGCTACCACCACTCTCTCATAGAGACTGACTTGGTGAAACTGACCTGCAAAACCTGCAATCATCCCAGCAAGTGTATCTCCCATCCCACCAGTTGCTTGATAGGGGCCTCCGACTTCTAATTGATAATATTCAGGCTGACCGGCTTGCCAGATACGAGTTGCCGGACCTTTCTCGACTAGAATCGTTCCTTTAGGAAAAGCTGAAAGAGCTCTAGCAGTCGTCTCTGTATTTTGATGTCCAAGAGCTATACCAGACAATCTTTCCCATTCCTTTTGGTGGGGAGTTAGGATGAGCTGACTGGAAGGAAATGGTAACTGGCCGTTTGCTAAGATGCCCAAAGCACCGCCATCTACAATCAAAATCTGGTCTTCTCTGAGGCTGTCAAAGACCTGTTTTACGAGTTCTTCTCCGAATGCTTCCTCTCGCAAACCCGGACCTAGCAAGACAGCTTCTGCCTTCTCTATCTGTTCCTTTAGTAATCCTTTATCCTTTAGAGAAAAAGCCATGGCTTCAGGTAAATGGCTATGCAGAGCTGGGATATTCTCCTTATCTGTACCAACGGTCACTAAACCTGCACCACTTTTGACAGCTGCAATGGCTGACATGATGATAGCTCCCCCATAAGGATAGGTCCCTCCCAGCAAGAGCAGGCGACCGTAATCTCCCTTATGACTGTGACAACAACGTTCAACAATGACTTTTTCTAATAAAGCTTGATCAATCACTTTCATCGTTTTTTCCTCAACTATCCTTTATCTGATTGTTTTAAAACAACTTGATAGACTTTCTTAGTCCACTCTTCTAAGTCTTCTCCAGCATAGTCAAGATAATACACCCTATCTTGTATTTGGGTTGGAATAATGCAAATATACAACTCACTTAATAAATTCAGCATGTTCTTAATTTTTACAACATGGTAACCATCAAAAATATAACCAGGAACTTTAATCAAATCTGTATAGATAAAATGAAAACTTACTCCAGGAATAAACTTGTCTTGTAATTCTTCCTCTGAAGGAGCTCGACCTAATAAGCGCTCCATCGCCAATCGATAACCAGAACTTGTATTTGACCATCCTAACATGACATAGTCAAAATAATCTTTCGGATCAGATGCAGCATTTCGACTATCCAAAACCAACTCCTCAGCATCTCGCCTAAAGGCTTTCACAGCAGATAAGAGCTGACCTGTTTTAAAAATAGAAATCGCTGCATCTATAGTCGTAGTATGGCTACAGTAGTCTGAAGTCACTAGCCTCTTATGTAGATCATAAATCGAAGCTACTCTTTTATCTGTAGGGGTAAATGGTGGAAGAAAGGGATGCTGACAGATGTAATCTAAAATCTCTTTTTTCAAACAAGAATCGACACACTCGATACTTGTTTGACGTTTATGAAGTTTTTCGTAAGCTATAAATTTAGCAATTTTTTCTAATTCCCACTCTTGAATATTTGGATAATCAATTAGTGCTAAGTAGTATATTCCATCCCATTGTAAACTATATTCTCCATTATAAATTTTTAAAATCATCTAATCACCTCACTCCATTATACTACAAAAGGAGGTTCAGACCTCCTTCTACACTATTTCCCCTTAAATTCTGCAAAGGTCTGTATGATTTTAGCAGCAACAGCTGGAGAAGGAGCTCCTTTTAGCTCTAACGTTTCATCTGCATATGGAGTAAGGCCTGTGAAATCGCCTATCTGGACTGAATAGAGAGACGTTTTAAACAGTTCAATATCGTTTTGGTCATTTCCAAAGGCGATGAAATTTTCCCCACATAACGTTTCAACTGTTGTAGCCTTATGAGTATCCAAGGGATTAACATAAAGGCACTTTTCATGTGCATGATAGGACAGATGAGCCTGCCCCAGTCTTTCTAACTGACGAAGCAGGTCATCAAGCAAATCCTCATGGTCACCCATATAAACGACTACCTTAATCGGAGTACCCAAGTCCTCGAGTTTCTGATGACGAGCGACCTTTAGGGGATCCACACTAGAGATAAATGGAATCTTCTCCACAATCTGACCACTATAGTCAAAGCAATCATCTGCAAAGAAAGGGAGATTATAGGTCTGGCAATAATCCACTAGCGCCTGATAAACTCTAGCATCGAGATTCCTTTCATAGATAGCCTGTCCCAGATGGTAGGCTACGCCTCCATTCAAACCTATAACCAAGCGCTGACTGAGTTCAGGACCTAATAAACCCAAGCAGTCCCGATAAGAGCGTGCTGAGGCAAACACAAGCTCGTGACCATAATCTTCAGCCTTTAAAAGAACCTGCTTAATCTCCTCATCTATGGTCATATAGTCAAAAGACAGTGTTCCATCAAGGTCAAATACGAATTTCATCTTCCTAGTCCTTGTTTAGTGTTCGAAGCGCTGCCTGATAGGTTTGCTCCATCAGCATAGTAATGGTCATAGGTCCAACTCCACCCGGTACAGGTGTGATGTGACTAGCAAGTGGTGCAACAGCATCATAGTCAACATCTCCACAAAGCTTGCCATTTTCATCACGGTTCATCCCTACATCAATGACAACCGCACCTGGTTTCACAAAGTCTGGAGTCACAAACTTAGCACGACCGATAGCAACGACAAGAATATCTGCCTTAGCAGCCACCTTAGCAAGATGATGGGTGCGTGAGTGGGTCAAGGTCACTGTTGCATTCTTAGCCAAAAGTAGCTGAGCCATGGGCTTCCCAACAATATTTGAGCGACCGATAACAACCGCATTTTTACCTTCCAACTCAATTCCATACTCATGAAACATTTCCATGATTCCTGCAGGTGTCGAAGGAATCATAACTGGATGACCAGACCAGAGGCGCCCCATGTTTAGCGGATGGAAACCATCCACATCTTTTTCGGGGTCAATGGCTAATAAAACTGCCTCTTCATCGATATGTTTGGGTAAAGGTAACTGGACCAATATCCCATGCCAAGCTGAATCTTGATTGTATTTAGCAATCAAGTCCAACAATTCCGCTTGGGTAATGGTCTCTGGAACTCGCACAACTTCACTACGGAAGCCAGCAGCGAGAGCTGACCGTTCCTTGTTGCGAACGTAGACTTGGCTGGCTGGATTGTCCCCCACCAAAATCACCACCAATCCTGGAACTAGACCTGTTTCTTCTTTTAGTTTAGCCGTCTTTTCAGCCAACTGTCCTTGTAACTTAGCTGCAAGAGCCTTCCCATCAATAATCTGTGCCATATTTCTTCTCTTTTCTATCAAATATCTTCTATTATATCAAAAAATGACTTGGCATTCTAACACTTCTTGACTAATAGACCTTATAGTTTGAAACTATAAGAAAAAGCTCTTATCGAGCTTTTAGTGCCTATTTATCTTAGGCAAGTCTATCATGCTTTCTTTTTGACCTTGGGAGCAGGTAAAACTTCGTACATATCCTTGATTAGTCTCGCTAGAAATAACTTGTCTTCAAGATCTTCTATTAAAATCATCTCCTTAGCTCCTTCATAAGGAGGTTCAAGCCTAGTCTGTCCCAGTTGATCCAAAACCACCTTCACAGGCTTCAGTAACAAACGATTATCATAGATTTCCCCAATAATCTTCCCACGATAATAAAGGATATACTCTCCCATCATTGGACGATAACTTATCTCCCCTAGTTCCGATAGCTGTTCAAGAATAAAATCTAAATATTCTTTACTGGAAGCCATGATGCCTACTCCATTTCTTCTAAAAATGAGGTCTTACAAAACCTTACTCAAAAATTCCTTGGTCCGTTGTTCTTGGGTCTGGTCAAAAATTTCCTCTGGCCTTCCATCTTCGACAACAACTCCATCCGCCATAAAGATAACACGGTCTGCTACCTCACGCGCAAAGCCCATTTCATGAGTCACAATCACCATGGTCATCCCCGACTTAGCAAGGTCTTGCATAACAACTAGAACTTCCCCAACCATCTCAGGGTCTAGGGCTGAAGTCGGTTCATCAAAGAGCAAAACATCTGGTTCCATAGCCAAACCACGTGCAATGGCAATCCGTTGTTGCTGCCCACCTGACAAACTCTGTGGATAGGCCTTTGCCTTATCTGGTAGACCAACTTTTTCTAGCAGTTCTTGGGCTCTTTTCTCCGCTACTTCCTTGCTTTCTCCTTTGGTTTTTATTGGTGACAAGGTGATATTTTCCATCACCGTCATATTGGGAAAGAGGTTGAATTGTTGGAATACCATGCCCATCTTTTCACGCATAGCAAAAAGGTCATTTTTCTTATCTGTGATATCAACTCCTTCAAAGATAACCTTGCCTTTACTTGCTTCTTCAAGGAGATTCATCGAACGAAGGAGAGTTGATTTCCCGCTCCCTGACGGACCGATAATGACCACAACTTCTCCTCTTTTGATCTCAAGGTCAATCCCTTTCAAGACTTCATTCTTCCCAAAAGACTTATGCAAGCCTTCGATTTTTATCAAGGTTTCTGTCATTATTTTTTGTCTCCTTGTCCAATGTAATTTTCAAATGCCTTCAAAGCCACTGTCAAAACAGAAGTCATAATCAAGTAATAAAAGGCTGCAAATAAGAGAGGCGTTAGAGGTAGATAGGTCGTTGTTGCTACCGTTGTAGCTCCATTCCAAAGTTCCATGACTCCGATTGTTGACAAAAGCGAACTATCCTTGATAATGGTGATAAATTCATTTCCCAATGCTGGTAAAATATTCTTGATTGCCTGTGGCAAAATAACATAACGCATAGCATTTTTAGGACGAATACCCAAGGAATAAGCTGCCTCCAACTGCCCTTTAGGAACTGCATTAATTCCTGCACGAACGGTTTCAGACACATAGGCACCACTATTCATCGAAATAATCAGAATACCTGGAATTAAACGAGAAAGGTCCACACCTAAAATCCCTACTTGAATAGTGGGCGCATCGATATGCATGAGGGCAAAAGCAATCATAATTTGCACCATCATCGGTGTTCCTCGGAAAATCCATACATAAACATTTGCAAACCAGACAAGAGGTTTAAAACGTGAACGTTGGGCAAAGGCCAATAAGACACCTAGAATGGTACCGAAAAAGACCACCAGAATTGAAATCACTACCGTGATAAGAGCACCATAATTAAAATAAGGTAAATACTTTGGTAAAAAGGAAAAATTCATATTCAATCAACTTTCTATGCATTAGGTTGTATGATTATAACATGAATTGAATTAAAATGCAATCCTTTTCTCTAATTTTAACAATTAACTTGATAGAATAGAGAAATAGAGAGAAATCATAGTTTTTTTCTAGTCAACTACCTCTTGTTTATGGTAAAATAGTAACGATAAGAAATGGAGGAGAATCATAATGGAATCACATTTGGTTAGAATCATCAACCGCCTAGAAGCTATGACAAAAGATGGCGGAAATCTAAAACGTAATTTTGAACGTGAAGGAGTTGTTGTTGCTGAAGTTGCATACAGCTATGACGAAGAAAATGGATCACTCTTCACCCTTCGCGACGTAGAGGCTCGTGAAACCTATACCTTTGATAGCATTGACTTGATTGCAATGGAGATCTACGAACTCCTTTACTAATATAAAAACAACGGGTAGTAAGGCCCGATGAATGAGAATCCTTTTTGTCACCACAAATGGGATTTTTTCTTACCTTTAATGTCGCTTGATTCTCCATGAATCCCTCTTTTAAAAACGACCACTTCTCAATCTTTTTACTTGCTTTACACCTTAATCATGCTATAATGAGAGTATAAAACTTTGACTATTTTTGACCATTTATCAGGTCAAGGATAAGAATGAAATGAGGTAGATGTATGCTCTGTCAAAACTGTAAAATAAACGACTCAACAATTCATCTTTATACCAATATCAATGGACAGCAAAAGCAAATTGATCTCTGTCAAAATTGCTATAAAATTATCAAAACGGACCCAAACAATACCCTCTTTAAAGGAATGACTGACCTAAACAATCGTGACTTTGATCCTTTCGGAGACTTTTTCAATGATTTGAACAATTTCAGACCTTCTTCTAATAACATCCCTCCGACTCAATCAGGTGATGGTCACGGTGGAAATGGGGGCTACGGACCTCAAAATCGTGGTCCACTTCAAACACCCTCTAGCCAAGAAAGAGGGCTCCTAGAGGAATATGGTATCAACATTACTGAGATTGCCCGTCGTGGGGATATTGACCCTGTTATCGGTCGAGACGAAGAGATTATTCGCGTTATCGAAATCCTCAACCGTCGAACCAAGAACAACCCTGTCCTTATCGGAGAACCAGGTGTTGGTAAAACAGCCGTTGTCGAAGGTTTAGCTCAGAAGATTGTCGATGGCGATGTTCCCCATAAACTCCAAGGCAAGCAAGTTATCCGTTTGGATGTGGTCAGTCTAGTTCAAGGAACAGGTATCCGAGGCCAATTTGAAGAACGTATGCAAAAGCTCATGGAAGAAATCCGCAAACGCGAGGACATCATCCTCTTTATCGATGAAATCCATGAAATTGTTGGTGCAGGATCTGCTGGCGATGGAAATATGGATGCAGGCAATATCCTCAAACCTGCCCTTGCCCGTGGTGAATTGCAATTGGTTGGCGCTACTACTCTCAATGAATACCGTATCATTGAAAAAGATGCTGCTCTAGAGCGCCGTATGCAGCCTGTCAAGGTAGATGAACCAACTGTCGAAGAAACCATTACCATCCTCAAAGGGATTCAAAAGAAATACGAAGACTACCATCACGTCAAGTACACAGACGCTGCTATTGAAGCTGCTGCAAATCTTTCCAACCGCTACATCCAAGACCGTTTCTTACCTGACAAGGCTATTGACCTTTTAGACGAAGCCGGTTCAAAGATGAATTTGACGCTGAACTTTGTTGATCCTAAAGTGATTGATCAACGTTTAATTGAAGCTGAGAATCTCAAGGCTCAGGCTACACGAGAGGAAGACTTTGAAAAAGCTGCCTACTTCCGTGACCAGATTGCCAAGTACAAGGAAATGCAAAAGAACAAGGTGACCGATCAGGATACTCCAATCATCAGCGAGAAAACCATTGAACATATCATTGAGCAGAAAACCAATATCCCTGTTGGTGAGCTCAAAGAAAAGGAACAATCTCAGCTTATCCATCTAGCAGACGACCTCAAAGCTCATGTCATTGGTCAAGATGAAGCTGTCGATAAGATTGCCAAAGCCATCCGTCGTAATCGTGTTGGACTTGGTACTCCCAACCGCCCAATCGGAAGTTTCCTCTTTGTCGGACCAACTGGTGTCGGTAAGACAGAACTTTCCAAACAACTAGCCATTGAACTTTTTGGTTCTGCTGAGAGCATGATTCGCTTTGATATGAGTGAATACATGGAAAAACACAGCGTGGCTAAGTTAGTCGGAGCCCCTCCAGGCTATGTCGGCTACGATGAAGCTGGTCAGTTAACGGAAAAAGTTCGTCGCAATCCCTACTCTCTCATCCTTCTCGATGAAGTTGAAAAAGCCCACCCAGATGTGATGCACATGTTCCTCCAAGTCTTGGACGATGGTCGTTTGACTGATGGGCAAGGACGAACAGTTAGCTTTAAGGATGCCATCATTATCATGACCTCAAATGCGGGTACTGGTAAGGCCGAAGCCAGCGTTGGTTTTGGAGCTGCTCGTGAAGGTCGAACGAACTCTGTTCTCGGTGAACTCGGCAACTTCTTTAGTCCTGAGTTTATGAACCGTTTTGACGGCATCATCGAATTTAAACCTCTCAGCAAGGACAACCTTCTCCAAATCGTCGAACTCATGCTAGCGGATGTCAACAAACGCCTCTCTAGCAACAACATCCATCTCGATGTGACAGACAAGGTCAAGGAAAAGTTAGTTGATTTGGGATACGATCCAAAAATGGGAGCACGCCCACTCCGTCGTACCATTCAAGACCATATCGAGGACGCCATCACTGACTACTACCTTGAAAATCCAAGCGAGAAAGCCCTCAAAGCAGTCATGACAAGCAATGGTAAGATTCAAATCAAATCTGCCAAAAAAACTGAAAAAACAGAAGAGATTGCTTCTGAAAAAGAAGAATAAAACGATCTAACAGGTGCAGGAAGTCCATCAATTTCTGCACCTTTTTTTACTAAAATAACTGTTTATTCTTGACAGCTCGCCCCTCGTCCATTATGATAATAATAAAGATACTAGAGAATGAGGAAAATGCGATGGCAAACCCAACTTTTGGTGAAAAAAGAGAGAATGTGACCTACCTGCCCCGCTACGGCGTTTACGTAGTTATTCCTGATCCAGAAAAAAAACAAATTGTCTTAGTTCAAGCTCCCAATGGGGCTTGGTTCTTGCCAGGTGGAGAGATTGAAGCGGGTGAAGACCATCAAGAAGCACTGAAGAGAGAACTAATCGAAGAACTTGGCTTTACAGCTGAAATCGGAACCTATTACGGACAAGCTGATGAGTATTTTTACTCTCGCCACCGTGACACCTACTACTACAACCCAGCCTACCTCTACGAAGCCACTTCTTTCCAAGAAGTACAAAAACCATTGGAAGATTTTAATCATATTGCTTGGTTTCCTATTGATGAAGCAATTGAAAAACTCAAACGTGGTAGCCATAAATGGGGAATTAAATCCTGGAAAATACAGCATGGAATTGACTAAAATACACGATTTTATCCAAAAAGTGCTATAATAGAGTTAGAAAATCGGAGGAACTATTATGAAGCTTATCAACACGACTAATTCACACTCGCAACTTGTTAAAAGCCAATTAGAAAGTACTGACGCAACTCTTGTTGAGGTCTATTCTGCTGGAAACACAGATGTGATTTTCACACAAGCTCCGCTTCACTATGAAATCCTCATTTCCAACAAACACCGCGCTATTCGTGAACCAGAAATCGAAACCATTCAAGATTTCTTCATGAAACGCAAGATTGATAAACAAAAAATTGATGAAGCTAATATCAAGACACTTTATTCAGATAAACTGATTGAAATTTCTATTCCTACAAAATAAGAAAGCCAGCCTAGAGCTGGTTTTCTTTTGCAAAAAGCTTGGTAATATTACCAAGCTTTTTCATTTTATTTCACAGCTTCTTTCAAAGCATCTACCTTATCCAAACGTTCCCACGGAAGGTCAATATCTGTACGTCCCATGTGTCCATAAGCCGCTGTTTGACGGTAAATTGGACGTTTGAGGTCCAGCATTTGGATAATTCCTGCTGGGCGAAGGTCAAAGATTTGACGGGCTGCTTTTTCAAGTTTGCTTTCAGCTACTGTTCCTGTACCGAAGGTATCGATACGGACAGAAACAGGCTGCGCAACACCAATAGCATAGGCCAATTGAACTTCTGCTTTCTTGGCAAGACCCGCTGCAACGATATTTTTAGCAATATAACGTGCCGCATATGAGGCTGAGCGGTCCACCTTCGTCGCATCCTTACCAGAGAAGGCACCACCACCGTGACGAGAGTAGCCACCATAAGTATCCACGATGATCTTACGACCAGTCAAACCGGAGTCTCCTTGAGGTCCACCGATGACAAAGCGACCAGTTGGATTGATGAAGAATTTGGTTTGTTCATCCAAGTAAGAGGCTGGAATCACCTCTTTGATAACCTTGTTAATCACATCATTGTGAATTTGTCCATTGCTGACTTCTGGGTCGTGCTGAGTTGAAATAACGACTGTGTCCACACGTACTGGACGGTCATTTTCATCATACTCAACAGTAACTTGTGATTTAGCATCTGGGCGAAGATAGCTGATTTCACCAGACTTACGAAGTTCTGCCAAGCGACGAACCAGTTTGTGGCTGAGTGAAATTGGCAATGGCATGAGTTCTTCTGTTTCATCCACTGCGAATCCAAACATAAGACCCTGGTCACCTGCTCCAATCAAGTCAAGTGGATCTTGATCTGCATTTCCACGAACCTCCAAGGCTTCGTTGACCCCTTGGGCGATATCCGGTGACTGCTCAACAAGCGATGGATGAACTCCAACTGTTTCCGCAGAAAAACCATACTCTGTATTGGTGTAACCAATCTCTGCAATGGTATTACGAACCACACGGTTAATATCCACATAGGCATTTGTAGAAATTTCACCAAAAACGTGGACAGAACCAGTGTATACAGCTGTCTCAGCAGCAACGTGCGCTTCTGGATCCTCTGTTAAAATAGCATCCAAAATCGCATCTGAAATTTGGTCTGCAATCTTATCCGGATGCCCCTCAGATACAGATTCAGACGTGAATAATTTACGTTCTGACATAAAAATGTCCCCCCTTAAAAAATATTGTTATAGAGTTACAAAGTACTGATAGAAATTTCTACCATCTTATCGGGACTATATAACCTTATCATTATACCACTTTTTACTTTTTTTTGCAGTATTTTTGAAAATTCATAAAACGAAGTTAGAAAAAGGAGCCATTCAGCTCCAATTTTATCCTTAAAATGTTTGGCGTTTGGCTTTACGCTCGGCACGGCCACGTGCACGATTTTCAGCACGCTTGGTTTTGCGGCGTTTTTCATCCACCGCCCATTGAATCTTCTTCTTATAGCCCGGTTTGACTTTTTTCTTTTTCTTTTTAACCAAGCCAATCATTTCAATATCAAGCTTATCCTGCTTCTTTTCACGATTGGCACGACGATCACGGTCATAGGTATCTTGAAACTCTCCGTCTTTGACCATCTTAGGAGTAAACTTGATGCCTAATTTTTCCAACTCACGGATATCCGAGTCATCACTTGGCTGGTAAAGGGTAATAGCTGTACCAGGTAGACCGTTGCGTCCAGTTCGTCCAACACGGTGTACAAAGAAGGACAAGTCTTGAGGAATGGCATCATTGATGACATGACTAACACCTTCAATGTCAATTCCACGCGCTGCCAAGTCCGTTGCGACAATGTACTCAAAATCCAGATTTTTCACCTGGTTCATGATCCGCTTGCGTTCACGAGGGGCAATATCTCCATGAATCTTTGCTACCTTCAATCCTTGGGCAGTCAAGTAGGCATGCAATTCATCAGCACGCGTTTTTGTGTTAACAAAGATCATTGCCAAATAAGGCTGCATCAACTGAGTCAACTGATAAATTTGAGCGTTCTTGTCACGGCCCTTGGTCGAAACCAACCAGTTTTCAATGGTATCAGAGATGACTGTTTTTGTTTTGATTTTCTCCATGACAGGATTTGACAAATATTTTTTCAAGAAGGGCTGCAACTTCTGTGGAATAGTTGCTGAAAAGACCATGAATTGCAAGTCTTTTGGAAGACTTCCAGCAATCTTATCAACGGTTTCCAAGAATCCCATATCTAAGGTCATATCGGCTTCATCGACAACAAAGGTCTTGGCCTTGTGAATGGCTAAATCGCCAGATTTGACCAAGTCATAGATACGCCCTGGAGTCCCGATGACAATATGGGGTTGGCTACTGGCAAGTTTTTCAATCTGACGCGCCTTATCCGTACCACCCACATAATTAACCACACGGACTTCGACATCTGAGTGAGCTGCAATCTGACGAGCTGCTTGATAAATCTGAGTAGCTAACTCACGACTTGGAGCAGTGATTACAGCTTGCACACTATCGCTAGTTTCATCCAATTGCTGGAAAATGGGTAGCAAGAAAGTGTGGGTCTTCCCTGAACCTGTTTTTGACTCACCGACCAAGTCACGACCTGCCAAGACAATAGGAATTAACTTATCTTGAACCTCTGTCGGAGTTGTAAATTTCAACTCCTCCAAAGCCTTTTCTATGTAGTTTTTAAACTGAAATTTCGTAAATGACATATTATCCTCAATTCTATTCTTCCAACCATTATACCATATTTTGTTCTTTTTCTGTAGCCACACTTATCTGACCGATCATAAGGCTCTCAACTTCTCCAAATACCAATCTTAGACTTGAGATCACACATTTGCTTTCTATCCAAAATGCAAAAAGAGAAGACCAAATTGGTCTTCTCTCAGCCTTTAGCTTGCGACTCAGATAGATTTGTCGAACAGTCAAACAGTTGTTGTAAAAGTCGAAAGCTTCTAGATAAAATTAGTACTTAATCATCTTCACGCTTGCGACCAAGAAGCAACGCTGCTAGACCTGCAAGAAGAGAGCTAGTCATTAGACCAGTGAGTGAAAGTGGTGCAGTGCTACCTGTATTTGGCAATGTAGCTTGTTTTTCCTTTTCTCCTGCTGGACTTTGAGCTGGTGGATTCTCTTCAGGTTTTCTTGGTTGTTCTGGTTGATGTCTATCTGCCTGATTATTATCAGCCCCCTGCTCTCCCCCTGGATTCACTGGTGGAACTGGATTTGGTTGAGGTGCTGGTTGTGGCGTTGGTGCTGGTTGTGACGTTGGTGCCGGCTGTGGTTGTGGACTAGGATCTTGCTTAGCTTCAAAGACCCACTTACCGACGAAGGTTAGAGTTGCCCCCTCTTCCACTTTTTCGTAGCCCACGAATTTCCAAGTACCATTTGCAACAGCAACTCCTACAGGCATCGGTGCTTCTGGAACGAAAGCAATCGCTGCAGAAGAACTTGTAGTATATGTTCCACTTTGTGGAAGTAAGCTCAATACTTCTGCTGGCAAGTTGTTGTCTGCGGTTGCACTTTCGAAACGATAAGTCACTTGATAGGTTTCAGTTACCGGTGCAGGTAAAACATTAACTGGTACAGGAACTTCAGTAGAAGAACCATCTGGATAGTCAACTCGTACCTTACCTGTGTAAGTTCCTGGTTTTGTTGTGTCAATTTGACCTGCAGGTGTAATATCCACTACTTTAGTGCCAGCTGGAAGGCTTGACAAGTTCGTCACATTATCGGTCAAGTCAGGTGTTTGTCCAACCTTGATAGTTTCTTCCGTTACTTGAGGCGTATAAGTTTCAGCATTTGTCGGATTCGCCTTGAATTCCCACTTACCGACGAAGACTACATTAGCCTTGTTGACAACGGCGCTAGCTGCGTCGTAACCCTTGAAGGTCCATGTGCCGTCGTTCACTGCGTCGGTGTATGTAGTTTGGGATGGTTGCTTAGCGGAAACAGAGGCACCATTCACATACGAATCACTGTCGCTTGGGGTCAATGCTGCAATGGCTGCTGGAAGAGCCTTACCTGATGTCTCGCTCTCGAAGCGGTAACTTGCTTGGTACTTGTTAGCTTCAAAGGCCCATTTCCCTACAAACTCAACATCGGACTTATTGACTACAGCGCTAGCTGCGTCATAACCCTTGAAGGTCCAAGTGCCGTCGTTGACAGTATCTGTGTATGTAGTTTGGGATGGTTGTTGAGCGGAAACAGTATCACCATTCACATATCTTGCACTGTCACTTGGAGTCAAGGCTGCGATGGCTGCTGGAAGTGCTTTTCCTGCTGTCTCACTCTCGAAGCGATAAGTAGCTTGGTACTTCTTAGCTTCAAAGGCCCATTTCCCTACAAACTCTACATTTGCCTTGTTGACAACGGCGCTAGCTGCGTCATAGCCCTTGAAGGTCCAAGTACCATCGTTCACACTATCTGTATAAGTGGTTTGGGATGGTTGCTGAGCAGAAACAGTGTCACCATTCTCATATGTTGCACTGTCACTTGGAGTCAAGGCTGTGATGGCTGCTGGAAGAGACTTACCTGCTGTCTCGCTCTCGAAGCGATAAGTAGCTTGGTACTTGTTAGCTTCAAAGGTCCATTTACCTACAAACTCTACATTTGCCTTGTTGACAACGGCGCTAGCTGCGTCATAGCCCTTGAAGGTCCATGTGCCGTCGTTCACTGCGTCGGTGTAAGTGGTTTGGGATGGCTGTTGAGCGGAAACAGAGGCACCATTCACATAAGTTGCACTGTCGCTTGGAGTCAAGGCTGCGATGGCTGCTGGAAGTGCTTTTCCTGCTGTCTCACTCTCGAAGCGATAAGTAGCTTGGTACTTCTTAGCTTCAAAGGCCCATTTCCCTACAAACTCTACATTTGACTTGTTGACCACAGCGCTAACTGCGTCGTAACCCTTGAAGGTCCATGTGCCGTCGTTCACTGCGTCGGTGTAAGTGGTTTGGGATGGTTGTTGAGCGGAAACAGAGGCACCATTCACATAAGTTGCACTGTCACTTGGAGTCAAGGCTGCGATGGCTGCTGGAAGAGTCTTACCTGCTGTCTCACTCTCGAAGCGGTAACTTGCTTGGTACTTGTTAGCTTCAAAGGTCCATTTTCCTACAAACTCCACATTTGCCTTGTTCACGACTGCATTGGCTGCGTCGTAACCCTTGAAGGTCCAAGTGCCGTCGTTCACTGCGTCGGTGTAAGTAGTTTGAGATGGTTGCTGAGCGGAAACAGAGGCACCATTCACATATCTTGCACTGTCGCTTGGGGTTAATGCTGCGATGGCTGCTGGAAGAGCTTTTCCTGCTGTCTCGCTCTCGAAGCGGTAACTTGCTTGGTACTTGTTAGCTTCAAAGGTCCATTTACCGACGAAGGATACATCAGCCTTGTTGACAACGGCGCTAGCTGCGTCGTAACCCTTGAAGGTCCATGTGCCGTCGTTCACTGCGTCTGTGTAAGTGGTTTGGGATGGTTGCTGAGCGGAAACAGAGGCACCATTCACATATCTTGCACTGTCGCTTGGAGTCAAGGCTGCGATGGCTGCTGGAAGAGCTTTTCCTGATGTTGCGCTCTCGAAGCGGTAACTTGCTTGATACTTGTTAGCTTCAAAAGCCCATTTACCTACAAACTCTACATTGGATTTGTTGACAACGGCGCTAGTTGCATCGTAACCCTTGAAGGTCCATGTGCCGTCGTTCACTGCGTCTGTGTAAGTGGTTTGGGATGGTTGCTGAGCGGAAACAGAGGCACCATTCACATAAGTTGCACTGTCGCTTGGAGTCAAGGCTGCGATGGCTGCTGGAAGAGCTTTTCCTGATGTTGCGCTCTCGAAGCGGTAACTTGCTTGATACTTGTTAGCTTCAAAAGCCCATTTACCTACAAACTCTACATTTGACTTGTTGACCACAGCGCTAGCTGCGTCGTAACCCTTGAAGGTCCAAGTGCCGTCGTTGACAGTATCTGTGTATGTAGTTTGGGATGGTTGTTGAGCGGAAACAGAGGCACCATTCACATAAGTTGCACTGTCACTTGGAGTCAAGGCTGCGATAGCTGCTGGAAGAGCTTTACCTGATGTTGCGCTCTCGAAGCGGTAAGTAGCTTGATACTTGTTAGCTTCAAAGGCCCATTTCCCTACAAACTCTACATTTGACTTGTTGACCACAGCGCTAACTGCGTCATAGCCCTTGAAGGTCCAAGTGCCGTCGTTGACAGTATCTGTGTATGTAGTTTGGGATGGTTGTTGAGTGGAAACAGAGGCACCATTCACATATCTTGCACTGTCACTTGGAGTCAAGGCTGCGATAGCTGCTGGAAGAGCTTTTCCTGCTGTCTCACTCTCGAAGCGATAAGTAGTTTGGTACTTGTTAGCTTCAAAGGTCCACTTACCTGTGAAAGTCAAATCAGCTTTTTTCACAATCTTACTTTTGGCATCGTAACCAACGAAAGTCCATGTACCATCGTTCATATCATCTTTGTAAGTCGTTTTAGTCAACTCTTCTGGTACAACTTTTTGCATGTTGTAATAGCTTGAGCTATCTTTTGGTGCTTTCTTCTGGATAAATTCAGGCAAATCAACACCAGCCGTAACACTTACAAAAGTATAGCTTACATGATGCGGTCTAGGCGTTACTTCCCAGATACCCGTAAATGTCACACGCTTGCCATTATACGTCGCATTCTTCTGATCATAACCTTTGAAGGTCCAGACATAATCTTTTTCTTCGTCAACTACCGATTCTTTAGCAGGTTGTTTGGCTACAATGGTGTCTCCAACCTTATAAGAAGCCTCATCATTTGGAAGCATTCCCAAAACACTTTGTGGCAATGGAACACCTGCTTTAGATGATTTGAATACATATTCTGGATTTGGAGTAGGTACCCAGCTTCCAAGGAAAGTCTGTCTGCCTTTTCCTACAACGATTTTTTCTTTATCGTATCCTGCAAATGTCCAAGTTACCTTGTTTGCTGTATCAACATAAGTCGTCTCACTTGGTTGCTCAGCATCTACTTCTGTAAGGAACAGACCGCCCATCTTATAATCAATTGGGTTTTTCGGAGTCAACTTGGTGATATGATCTGGTAATACGAAATCAGGATTGGTTGATTGGAACTGATAGTCTATACCATTTGGCGTAAAGCTCCAAGTTCCTGTGATGGTCTTCACTTTCGTACCTGCAATAGCTTTTCCGTATTTATCTGCATCAAAACCATGGAAGGTCCATGTACCTGTCGGAACAGTTACTGTGGTGGTGTCAAGTTTGCTTGCATCTTTGTAATCATCAGCTCGTGCAACGAAATCAGTGCCAGCTGGAAGCATCTCGCGAATCTTATTTGGAAGAGGGTAGGCAGGAGTCGAGTTAGTAAATTTATACTCCACTCTGTAGATCGTATCAGACTGATTGGTAGGAACCAAAATCCATTTCCCTCTAAAGATAACGTCTCCTGCCTCGACTGTTTTCACACGTGGAGAAATAGTCGTATTATCATCTTCATAGTAGTCATCAAAGACCCAAGTTCCTCTGCCATCAGGATCCTCAAATCTTGTTTTAGATGGCATTTTAACGCGAGCTTTTTCACCCTTGACAAATTCTCTTTCGTAAGTGATTAGATTATACAAAGTTGATGGCGGATAGATCGTTTGACCAGAATCATCTTTTGAATCTGTATAGAAGTCATAGTAAACACTATGCTTGGTCGGTAAAAATTTCCAATGAACAGTGTAGGTAGAATCCTCATCGTCAGCTGGCTTCTCAACTTCCTCCTTTTGCTGAGGAATCTGCTGAGCAACCCATGTACCATCATTTTCATTATCGACGTATGAACTGAGATATTGAATTTCATTAAAGACATTGGCAGAATAATCTGATGGAGAAGTCGTGATAGGAGCAGGGATTTGGGCCTTCAAATCATCAGGAATGGTCTTCCCTGGAGTATCACTGACAAAGTCAAAGGAAACTGTCTTATCTCTGTGTGGTGTGAAGGACCAACTACCTGTAAAGAGGACGCCAGCTTTATTGACTACCTTTTTATCCTTGTCATAGCCTTCAAATTTCCAAGTACCTTTATTCTCAAAGTCCATGTAAGTCGTCTTCTCAGGTTTTTTTGCCTGAACAGTAGCACCATCAACATATGTCTCTGTGCTGATTGGCGGGAAGGTTCTGAGTCCATCTGGTAGAGCTAGGCTAGGGTCTTTGCTGACATACTCATAGTTTTCTGGGTACTTTTTCTCTTCAAATGTCCAAGTACCTGTGAACTTGAGATTCCATCCATCGTGCTCCCAGTCGCTCACTGGTTTTTTAGTAAAATCGTAGCCTTTAAAATGCCAAGTCCCCTTCTTATCCTTATCTTCATAGGTTTCTTGAATTGGTCTAACAGACTGAACTATATCCTTGCCTTTCGGGTATTTCTTTCTATCTGCATACGCCCACTCATCCATATAAACAGGCTTCAGATTATTAATCTCAGCAGGTAGTTCTTTGCCAGCCGTTCCACTGACAAACTCATAAGTCGGTTTCCGAGGAACTGGTGTAAATTTAAACATCAATGGTATTGTAACTTTTGGTATTTCCCCATATGTAGCCGCCCGCTCTAGTTCACGACTGAAGGTTAAATCTACTACATCTTCCTCAAAGGTCCAATTTCCTTCATTTTCCGCATCATAAAAGGGTTTGTAGACACCTTGAACTTCATCGTAGCGAAGCAAGGCTGCTCGCGTATCCAGTATATCTTTAGGTAAATACTCATCACGTTTATCAAACTGATTGAGAGAAAGCTTGTAATCGTATAGCTTACTTTCTAGATCCTTTATCTCCTTAGGAAGAGGTAATTTATATTCGTCACGTGAGGTCTTAGGACTACTTGGTAAATGATAAAAATTCTCAAAATCGTGCTGGTTCATAGGTTTGTAGGATACAGTGACATCCTCAAAGTATTTCCAAGTTCCTACGAACTCTACATCGCCATTGTTTGCCACTTTACTTGGAGCATCAAAGCCAGTCAAAGCCCAATAGCCTTTTCGGTTAGGATATTCTTCTGAAGTATAAAAAACATAGTGAAATTCTTGTGCTTTTACTACTTCACCCTCAGCAAATCTTCTTTTATCTTCTGGGCTCCAATTTGCAACATAAGATGGCAAAGTTTTTCCAGGTGAGCCATTAACCGCTCTATAGGTTGCCTTATATGGTGTCGGTGTAAATTCCCACTTACCTGTGAAGAAGACATCATCTTTGTCAATCACCTGACTATCATAGTCATAGCCCTTAAAGGTCCATCTGCCACTTCCATCATTCTCTACATAAGTTGTTTCAGTTGGCTGGATGGCCTTTACTTTATCGCCCTTTTTGTAGATTTTTGTGTCTTCTGGCTTTAAGTAGCTCAGTCCCCACGGAGCTGATTTTCCTGGTGTAGCACTTTCAAACTCATAAAGTGCTGTGTGAGGAGTCTTATCCTTGTCTGGGATGAACTTCGGATTTTTATCACGAAGGCCTGAATTGACAAAAGTCACGAGATTGCGATAAACTTTATCAATTTCTTCTTGCTTTGTCGCAGTTTGAAGCACACCATCGGCAGCCGTCATCACGCCATTCAAGATTTCTAGACTATCGTCTGTCTTACTTGAAAAGTCCTTGCTACGCAACTCTTTGAGGTAGTTCTCCAAAGTGCTCTTATTGAGACTAGCATTTGCTGGAGTTGCTTGAGCAGTGGCTGCAGCTGGCTGACTTGTACCTGTAGCTGGCTGAGCATTTTTGAAAACAGTCGAATCTGTTGCTTGACTTGTCTCTGTCGCAGCAGGTGCAGCAGACTTCAAAGTAACTTGGCTTTCTTTCTGGGATTCTGCTTGCTCTGTTGCAGAAGAGACCACCGAGACCTGATTCTCTGCTTTATTCTCCACTTGTTCAGTAGTTGCAAGCTCATCAGCTTGAGCTACTTGAGCGGCTCCAAGCGCCGCAGGCGCAAACAAAAATCCAATCGCAAGTGACACAGTAGCAACTGACAATTTGCGGATTGAATATTTTATCTTTCTATCCTGAAAAAACATTCCAGTCCTCCTTTTATTTCATAATTTTTATTCTATCATAAATAGTTAATATTATCTATTTTTTGACCGTAAATTTTTAAAAACTTATTTGTGGATATTCCCTCATAATATACAAATATACAAATAAACAAATAACTCCTTCTCCAAAATAGTAATTATAGGAATTTTTGTAAAAAAATGAAAGGAATCGCTCCCTTTCATTTTTTTCTTTTATTTCCAATTTAATACCGCGTTCAAACCATAGTGGTCACTGACTTGTGGACTATTCTGACCATCAAAAACTACATGCAAACTTTCTACTTCTAACTCTTTCGTTGTAAAGACATAGTCAATTCGAAGCGGTTCGGTATTTCCTTTCCAACCATCAATTTCTGGTGGAACGGTATAGCTACCGCTTCTCTCTTTAGCAACTTCAAAAGCATCTTGTAACTCTAGAGGACTAGCTAAAATCGCTTGGTAGCCTTCCTGACCAGCTGGATTATTAAAATCACCTGCTAAAATCAGAGGTTTGTTCAACTCTTTTAGTACAGCCTCAAATCGTGCCCATTCTTCTTTGAAACCTTTATCCCACCAAGAGAGATGAACACTTGCAAGAGCAAGTTCCTTGCCTTCAACCTCTGTTTCAGCCAAGGCGACACGGCGAGTATGGTAGTCCGTTGGGTCATCTACATCAGACACTAAAATTTCACGCGCCTTAATAGGTGTTTTGGATAATATAGCTACGCCTTCATGGTAGCGGTCATAGCCGATATGGTTGTAAGCCCAAGTCCAGTAGTAGTTTTTCCCTTTCTCAGCCAATTTTTCAACCAAAAGTCTCACATAGTGGTCTTGATGAATGGGTTCTGCCGCTGGTAAAGCTTGATAAAGATCATCAACCTCCACTTCTGGAGAAGTAATTTCTTGATTGATTTCTTGGAAACAAATCAAATCATAGTCTTTTTCAAGAATATCCTGGAGCAAGAGCTGGAATTTTTCTTCTGCTTCCTTCTCCATCCAACTGTGGGTATTGAGTGTTAAAAATTTCATGCTTTTCTCCTAAAACAAGAGGTTGGAAAACAGCTTCCAACCTCAAGTATATTACAATTCTACTTTAGCAACTGCTGTTTTAGCTGCAAGAGAACCAGTTTGTTCTAATTTAACAGATTTAAGAACATCTCCATTTGTGAAGACAACCACTGTTGAAGTTTCACGACCTGCTGCACGGATAGCATCCAAGTCAGCTGTGACAAGAAGATCACCAGCAGCAACCTTTTGTCCTTCAGAAACGTGAACTGTGAATGGTTTACCTTCAAGGCTTACAGTATCCAAACCGATGTGAACGAGTACTTCAAGACCTGCTTCAGTCACAAGACCAAGAGCGTGTTTTGTTGGGAAGATACTTGATACAGTCCCAGAAACTGGAGATACGATATTTCCATTGGCTGGTTCTACCGCAAATCCATCACCCATCATTTTTTGAGCAAAAACTGGGTCTTTCACTTGTTCCAAGGCAATGACTTGACCGTCAGCTACTGAGTAAACTTCCTCAGTTACACCCTTGAAATGTACAGTATTCTGTTGAGTTTCTGTCATTTGACTTGGAAGAGTTTCAGGAATAACCTCACCTGAGTCAAGGATATCTTGGATATCAGATTTCAACACGTCAGCTTTTGGTCCGTAGATAGCTTGGACACCTTGTCCTTTCATGACAAGCCCCATAGCTCCTTCAGCTTTCCACTCTTCTTCTGTACCAACACGATCTGCATCTTTAACAGTTACACGAAGACGAGTCATACATGCATCCACATCTACGATATTTGCACGACCACCAAGAAGGTTAATGATATTTACAGCTTGAGAAGCAGCTGCAACTTTTGGTTCACCTGAAGCAACTTCTTCTGATGCTCCTTCAGCAGTTTCGTAGTTTCCGTTACGTCCTGGAGTTGCGTAGTTGAATTTCTTGATCATGAAGTTGGCAATGAAGTACATGATAACCGCAAAGAGGACAGTTACCCAGATAAAGTTAACGATATCCATACCAATACCAGCATTAATTGCTAGCGGTGTACGAGTCAAGAATTCAATTGAACCGAATGAGTGCACACGAAGGTTCACGACGTCAGCCATAGCGAAGGCAGCACCTTGAACAAGTGAGTAAACAAGATACATAGGTGTTGCGATGAACATGAACATGTACTCGATTGGTTCAGTAACCCCTGTCAAGAATGTTGCAAGAGCTGTCGCAATCATCATACCTTTGTATTGGTGTTTCTTGTCAGCATCAACATTACGGTAGATAGCCACAATCACACCCATCAAGATACCGAATGAACCGATCATTTGTCCAACTTTGAAACGAGCTGGGTGAACAGTATCTAACAATTGTTGGTAGTGACTTGCATCTGTACCTTTAAGGTTAACAAGGTCTGTTACCCATGCAAGCCATAGTGGGTCTTGACCAAATACTTGAGTGCCTTTAGCTGCTCCAGTAAGGATTTCGTATGTTCCACCAAGAGCTGTATAGTTCATTGGGATAGTGAGCATGTGGTGAAGACCAAATGGCAAGAGCAAACGTTCCAAGGTACCATACAAGAATGGTGCGAGAACTGGCGCAGTTTCTTGTGAGTTGGCAATCCAGATACCGAAGTTGTTGATACCTGTTTGAACTACTGGCCAGAAAGCAGCAAGTGCAATCGCTGCAATAGTTGATCGAAGAATAACGACGAATGGTACAAAACGTTTACCATTGAAGAATGAAAGGGCATCAGGAAGTTTACGGTAGTTGTAGTATTTGTTATAAGCTGTTGCCCCAACAAAACCAGAGATAATCCCTACGAAAACCCCCATGTTAAGCGCTGGAGCCTCAAGAACGCTGATAAAGTAGTCAGCAACCTTGATTGAGCCACCAAAGAGAGTAGTGACCATAGCCTCAGGGTTTTTCAGCATATCACTTGTAACTCCAAAGATAGTACCTGTGATACGGTTAATCAAGATGAAGGCAAGCCCGGCTGCAAATGCACCACCTGCACGTTCTTTTGCCCAACTTCCCCCAATAGCAAGGGCAAACAAAATATGAAGGTTACCGATAACCCCCCAACCAATTTGCTCAAGGATTCCACCTGTAATCACTAGAGGAGCAAGATTTGGGTCGATCATCACGATTGATTTACCGATTGAGATCATCAATCCAGCCGCTGGCATAACGGCGATAACCACCATTAGAGCCTTACCGAATTTTTGCCAAAATTCGAAAGACAAGACATTTTTGAATGTAGCTTTCATCATTCAAATCTCCTTTATTTTATTTAGGCAAACGTTTTACGAAAACGTTTGCACTTGTTTATAATTCAATTATACCACTTTATTTTTTTTTGTAAAGGCTTTTATAAAAAAATTTTCCGTTTTTCTTAAATTTTTATACAAGCGCTAAAAGAAAAAAGAGAAGCTCAAGAAAACTTCTCTTTTAAAATTGTATTATTTCTGATTTGGTCTGCAAGTTGCAT
The DNA here is from genome assembly GCF_013276505.1 of Streptococcus sp. 5905. Lineage (NCBI taxonomy): Bacteria > Bacillati > Bacillota > Bacilli > Lactobacillales > Streptococcaceae > Streptococcus > Streptococcus sp. 5905. The sequence goes on along the minus strand of NZ_VMLC01000002.1, from coordinate 41,587 downwards.
TTATATCCAACTAGATCTTTAAGAATCGACGCATTGAAATGCCTGATCCAATTGCCCCAATGAAAATACCAATCACAAACAATAGGACTGTCATCACAGGGATAAACACATCTGGTGTAATCATTGACAAGTTTTGACCTACCAAGGATTTATTGACAGATTGATAAACCATATTGTAAACAAAGAATACAAGGACTGAAGGAATCGCTGCACCAAATAAACCGATAAAAGCACCTTCCAGCAAGAATGGGCCACGGATATAGCCATTTCTCGCTCCTACTAGACGCATAATTTGAATTTCACGGCTCCGAGAAATAATGGTAATACGAATGGTATTGGAAATCAGAAAGACTGCAATAAAAATCAAGAGCCCTGCAATAACCAATCCCCAAACACGGATAAAGGAAGCCAGTTCGAAAAGTCGTTGAGTGTTGGCACCACCGTCTTGAACCTCAGATACCCCTTCAATTTTCTTGGCCTCTTCTGCTACTTTAGGAACATCACTCGGAGTATTGGTATCAACGATATAGGCATCATAGAGAGGATTGGCATCCCCTTCAAAGACCTTCCAGTCATCCCCCATCGTTTCAGTCAATTTTTGATACTGCTCTTCCTTGCTTGAAAAAGTGACATTCTTAACACCTTGCATGGCTTTTAAGGCATCATAAACCTTGTGATAGTCATTATTGGTAACTGTCTGACCTTCTTTTTCAATCGTTTCACTATTATCTGCTACATCCTTACGAATGTAAACCATGACACGAACGTTGTTTTCAATATCGGTAGCCAGTTTCGCTGTATTAAAAATTACAGATGCAAACAGGGCAACGAGTGTCAAGGTAATCATAACCGAACTCACTGCTGCCACTGTCATCCAGCCATTTCGTTTTAAACTTTTGAGTGATTCAAATAAATGGCGAAAAAATCTACTAATCATCGTATCCATATTCTCCTTTTGCTTCGTCACGAACGACACGGCCATTTTCAATGGCAATGACACGGTGGCGCAAGGTATTTACAATCTGGCTATTGTGGGTCGCCATCAAGACAGTCGTACCTTGGAGATTGATGCGTTCCAACAGATTCATAATTTCCCATGAATTATCTGGGTCCAAGTTTCCTGTCGGCTCATCGGCAATCAAGACCTTAGGATTGTTCACAATCGCACGGGCAATGGCAATCCGTTGCTGCTCTCCACCTGAGAGTTCGTTAGGGAAAGAGCGAACCTTATGTTTCAAACCAACCAGGTCCAACACTTCCATAACCCGTTTCTTAATATTGCGGCGGTTCTCTCCGATAACTTCCATTGCGTAAGCAATATTTTCATAAACGGTTTTCTTTGGCAAGAGTTTATAATCTTGGAAGACTACCCCAACACTGCGACGGAGTAGAGGGATATCTTTCTTCTTGATTTTAACCAAATTAAAGCCTGCAACTGTTAGGCTCCCTTTTTCAATCTTTACTTCCCGATATAAAGCTCGAATAAAGGTTGACTTCCCTGCTCCAGAAGGCCCAACGATATAGGCAAATTCTCCTGGTTCAATACTAAGAGAGACTCCACGAAGAGCAGTCGTTCCGTTATCGTATTTTTTGACAACATCTCGCATTTCAATGATTGACATGTGAGTTCCTTTCTATTCTTAGCTGATTCGCCACTTGAGATAAGCGTCGATGAAACCATCAAGATCTCCATCCATAACCTTATCTACCTGAGCGACTTCAAAGCTCGTACGGTGATCTTTTACCATGGTATAAGGTGTGAAGACATAAGAACGAATCTGACTTCCCCAAGTGATTTCTTTTTTCTCACCTTTGAGGGAATCGACTTCCGCAGCTTTCTTTTCTTGCTCCATCTGATAGAGCTTAGCTTGCAACATCTTCATAGCACGATCTCTATTTCCATACTGGGTACGATCGACTGTCGATTGAACGACTGTCCCCGTAGGAATGTGTGTCAAACGCACACCTGTTGAAACTTTATTGACGTTTTGTCCACCAGCACCACCTGAACGGAAGGTATCCATCTTAATATCATCCTCACGGATTTCCACTTCGATGGTATCATCCAACTCGGGCATGACTTCCACGGATGTAAATGAAGTATGACGACGTTTGGCAGAGTCAAATGGTGAAATACGTACCAGACGGTGAACACCCATTTCCGACTTGAGAAGACCGTAGGCATTTGGACCTTCAAAGGACAAGGTCACAGACTTGATGCCCGCTTCATCACCTGCTTGGTAATCCAAGACCTCTACTTTAAAGCCTTTGGCATTTCCATAGCGAGTATACATACGGAGCAACATATCACCCCAGTCCTGAGCCTCTGTACCACCAGATCCTGGATGGATTTCCAAGATGGCATTATTATGGTCATAAGGTTCTGACAAGAGAAGCGTCATCTCGTAGCTGGTCATTATCTTATCCAGTTCTGTCAACTGTTCGACCAGTTCATCATGGACTGACTCGTCTTCTGCTAAAAAGTCCAATAAAATTTCAACTTCATCCTGCAACTCTTCCATTTTACGGAAGGTGTTGTAGGTGTTTTTTAATTCATTTAATTCTTGCGACGTTTTTTGGGCCGCGATATTATCGTTCCAAAAATCAGGTTCCGTCATCTTGTTTTCCAAGATGGCAATCTCTTCCTCTAGTCCTTCGAGGTCAAAGAGACCCCCTGAAAGAAGCTAATTTTTCACGATTTGCGTCAATTTTTTGACGAATTTCTGAAATGTCCATAAATACTCCTTTATTCACATCGTTTTATTATACCACATTCTCTCATTTCTTTCCATATTTTGCTTGTTATTTCAATTTGTATACAAAAAAGAGGGCTTTCACCCTCCATTTTATAACTTTTTAGCAGAGGTTCGAGCAATCTCCTCTACTTGGATACCTTGCGCTTCAAATTTCTCCTTCAGGAAGGTTAAATCAATCGTCCCATCAATTTGAACCTCAATCACGACCTTGCCATCCTTGCGTGGAATATTGACTGTGTGTGAAATATTCAGATTTTCTTCTACAATCAAGGTCACAATCTTGCCCAAAACCCCGACTTCATTTTCCGTAATAAACCGAACACGAATTCCTTCCTCGCCGTAGCCAGCAATTTCTAGAAAGGCTTGAAAAACATCACGATCTGTAATCACACCGTAAACCTGCTGGTTGTCCACAACTGGAAGAATACCGATCTTATTCTTCAACATGAGATAGGTCGCATCTTCTAGACTTGCATAACCTGACACTGTGATGACATCCCGAATCATGACGTCTTTGACTTTGGTCTTATTGAGAAGATAATTCATCTCATAGATAGAGAGGCTGGTTGCTTTAGATGGGCTGGCTTCCGCAATGGTTCCTTCTGTTACAAGACCAACCAATTGATCATTTTCGATAACAGGTAAACGGTGCAAGCCTTGCTCGCGCATCAAATCTGCTGCATGTGCTACAGTCGTATCTGGACTGATATAAACTACCTTGCGGGTCATAAAATCTTTAACTGCCATGAGACTTCTCCTTCTTTATTGCTACTATAATTATACACTTTCTTACAAAAACTATCAAACGCTTTCATCTCTTTTTCAAGATTTTGTAACATTCAATCACAAAAAAAGAGAGAAACAGCCTTCTCTCTTAAACTTAAATCGTAACGGAATCTTTATCCTTAATCATATAGCATTTTAAAGGAGTTAAGCTAGCTAGCCAGTACAATAGACCACCAAAGATCGCAGTAAAGCCACTACCAGTTGTGAGCAAGAACATAGGACTCTGGATATGCTTTGTTATAGGGTTGTAAACAAATAGTACTGCAACTAACAAGGAAATGATTACACAAGATAATCCTACCAGATTAAATCCTTTGGTAAACTCATAGGCGTCATGTCCTTCAAGGAAATAGGCTGAACGCAAATCGAGTTTTCGTTTTCTTAAGATAAAATAGTCAACAACGATCATTCCGATAATGGGTCCTTGAATATAGGCCGCCAGCGAGATGAAGGAACCGAAGTATTCATCCACTCCTCCCCAAATCGTAAGTAGGCTCACATAAACCATGGCAATCCAAACCATTAGTTTATAACTTACTTTGGGCATCCCGCTTTTTACAATCATACAGTTCACATACGATCCTGTACCCTGAGTTCCAATATTGGCAAAGGCTACTAATAGTAAACTTAAAAGCGCAAAGGCTGGTGTGCTTAGAGTTGAAAGCATGGTTGTTGGGTCACTTTCATAGACACCTGTTTTGACAAACATAGCCAAAGCCATGACTCCACCTGTCGCAGCAAAGAATGGCGCAACAACCCCGTATGACAAGGCTGTAGCCCAATAGCCACTGCGTTCTGATTTTGCCAAACGTGGTAAGACAAAGGCTTGTGTAGACCAAGAAAAGGCTACGGCCACATTTCCTTCCCCTGACATCATAAAACGTTCAATCGGTGTCAAATTTTCTTGGATGGCAGGTTGGACATTCATAATATCCGTTATAGGAACGGCGACAAAGCAGATTCCAACGATGATTAGCCCAACAAATAACAAGGCAACCACCAGAAAGCGATTAGTGCCTTTAATTACCTCTGGCCCCCCAAGAGCAATCAGCGTTCCAAGGAGAACACAGAGGGTACCTAGAATCGGTGCCCATACTCCCTTGTCTAAACCAAGCCCAAAATTATTTGCCAAATGAATCATGGAGCTGGCAAAAAGATTAGCGGTAACAGCGTACCAACCAAAATTTGCCAGACTAATCACGGTTGATAGAACGGCCACCCCTTTTCTACCTAGAACGGCTCTCAACCAAATCCATAAATCAATTCCATATTTAACCGCAAACAAGATTGGGAGACATTCAATAAAGACCCAGATAATGTTGAAACTAAAAATATTAATCAACATTTGATTAAAGGTCAAATATTGAGCCACATAAGCTCCTTGGGTATAACACCAAGTTGCGATGGCAAAACCACTTGTCGATAAGAAGAGATCCCAGAAAGAATACTGACGATCCTTGTTGGTCATGGGAACGATTCCCGTTATGGTCTCCTGTTGAATGAAGTCATTCATCTTGGACATTTTATTGAATACCTCCTGTCATGGCTAGGATAATCAGAATATGATTAACTAGAATCATATCAATTACTTATGTAAAATAAACTTTTAAGAAAGGGGAGATAAATACACATAGATTAAGGCTTTCATTTTTCTAGTCATTTTTTAGTTTCACCTACAACTAATTGTTCAAGTTCAATACCAATTCTCATTTTGTCAGTCCTCCGACTAAAAATTAATTTTAGTTGACCATACTGCCCACTATAGTTGTACTAAATATAGAGAAACTTTCCTAATAGATTTACTTAAAATAACCCTCACAAAAGAGTGATAGTATGATGTTCCAAACACCTGAGCTAGATAGCTGTATTTCGTTTTCACGTTTGGAATTTCTTCTACAGAAATTTCAAATACCTGTTCAGCCTATTCTACCTTATCAATAAAGATTTTATAAATTCTCTAGTAAGGGGGACGTTTCTAATCAATCCTCTATCCTTAAATCGTAACGGAATCTCGATCCTTGATCATATAGCGTTTTAATGGAGTTAAGCTAGCTAGCCAGTACAATAAACCTCCAAAAATCGCAGTAAAGCCACTACCCGTTGTGATTAAAAAGATTGGGCTTTGAATCTGTGCTGTTACAGGGTTATAAACAAATAGTACCGCTACCAATAAGGAAATAAATACGCAAGACAAGCCAACCAAGTTAAATCCTTTAGTAAACTCGTAAGCATCGTGTCCTTCAAGGAAATAAGCTGAACGCAAATCGAGTTTTCGTTTTCTTAAGATAAAGTAGTCAACAACGATCATACCAATAATTGGTCCCTGAATATAAGCGGCTAGTGAAATGAAGGAACCGAAGTACTCTTCTACCCCTCCCCAGATAGTGAGTAGACTCACGTAAACCATAGCAATCCAAACCATTAGTTTATAGCTTACTTTTGGCATCCCGCTTTTTACAATCATACAGTTCACGTACGATCCTGTCCCCTGGGTTCCAATATTGGCAAAGGCTACTAGTAGTAGACTTAAGAGGGCAAAGGCTGGTGTGCTTAGAGTTGATAGCATGGTTGTTGGATCACTTTCATAAACACCTGTTTTGACAAACATGGCTAGAGCCATGACTCCACCTGTCGCAACGAAGAATGGAGCCACAACTCCGTATGATAAGGCTGTAGCCCAATAACCACTGCGTTCTGATTTTGCTAAACGTGGTAAAACCAATGCCTGTGTAGACCAAGAGAAGGCAAAAGCAACATTTCCTTCTCCAGAGAGCATGAAGCGTTCTAATGGCGTTAAATCTCCTTGAGTGGCTGGTTGGATATTCATAATATCCGTTATAGGAACGGCGACAAAGCAGATTCCAACGATAATCAGACCGACAATCAACAGGGCGATTACCAAGAATCGATTGGTCCATTTAATCACTTCTGGACCTCCAAGGGCAATTAGCGTTCCAAGAAGAACACAGAGTGTACCAAGAATCGGTGCCCATACTCCCTTGTCTAAACCAAGTCCAAAATTATTTCCCAAATGGATCATAGAATTGGCAAAAAGGTTAGCCGCAACGGCGTACCAGCCAAAGTTAGCCAAGCTAATAATAGTTGACAGCAAGGCTACTCCTTTTTTTCCGAGGACAGCTCTCAACCAAATCCACAAATCAATTCCATATTTAACCGCAAACAGAATTGGGAGACATTCAATAAAGACCCAGATAATGTTAAAACTAAAAATATTAATCAACATCTGATTAAAAGTCAAATATTGAGCCACATAAGCCCCTTGGGTATAACACCAAGTAGCAATGGCAAAACCACTTGTTGACAGAAAGAGATCCCAGAAAGAATACTGACGATCCTTATTGGTCATGGGAACAATTCCCGTTATCGTCTCCTGTTGAATAAAGTCATTCATCTTAGACATTTTATTGAATACCTCCTGTCATGGCTAGAATAATCAGAATAAGGTTAATTAGAACTAAGACGATGACTATAGTAAAATCACTTTTTAGAAATGGCTGAGCAAACACATAGTTTGGAGATTCCATTTCTTCTAGCCTTCTTTTCGTTTCATTTGCTATTAATTCTTCAATTTCTGATGTCGGTTTCATCTCAATTCTCCTCTAAGTATAAATCTAATGCAAGTTTTCCATACTGCTTGGTATAACGATACCAGATATAAAGAAATTCGCCTACTGGTTTTCCAACGCTTTCTTGGAATAGGGCCCACAAGAACCAATAATATGAAGTTACTGATACATAGGCAAAATAGTGACGTTTGGTTTTCTTATCTGGAACCTCTTGTAGATAGATTTCAAGTACCTTTTCGGCTTCTTCTACTGTATAATTTGAACATCCAATAAAGGTCCCTAAATCTCCTGCTGGATCTCCCATACCAGAATATTCCCAATCAATCAGGCTCATTTCGCCAGCTTCATTCAACAAGAAATTCGGGCTATAAGAATCTCCGTGGCAGAGAACCTTTTTCGCTTGATCTTCTTGTAAAAGCTTCTCGAGAACTGAGACATTCTGATCCAACTCTTCAAGTCCATCAAATTCAAAACGATTGCTAGCCTTTAATTTTTGTCTAAAATCATCAATTCCCTCAAATTGGTCAAAGGAATGTCCCGTTTTTTCTCCAGATTGGTGCAAGCGTCTCAAGAGTTCCATTGCTTTTGCTACATCATCCCAATTATCATAATCTAGTTGCTTGGCGTTAGGGATAAATTCTGAAATTTTCCAGCCCTCATCCTTGTTCATGGCAACAAAGGTACGGTCAATCTTCAATTTTGCAGCAATTTCCATGGAAGCCGCTTCACTAGCACGATCAATATAATTCTCCGTTCCTCTACCTGGATGACGGTAAACATATTTCTTCCCTAGGCAGTCAAATGAAAACGAAGTGTTGGTTAAACCGTCTTTTAGAGGTTTGATATTGACAATATCTGAAGCTACACATCCCAATGTCTTACAGATGTTATCAATGATTTCCGAATTAGTATTCACCAAATAGTGTTCATCAAACTGACGCAACTCATCTAGTGAATCAAACTCCTTAACAATGTCTGCTGAATAATGCCGAGCTTCCAAAGGAAGTTCCTTGACGTGACGACTATAATAATCTTCCCAGAGCTGTTCGCGATATGGTTCGTGCTTAAATTCAGTTTCTAAAATATCTACGAACTTTTCACTAAATGCACGATCAAAATAAACGTGCCCCACCATAGCCCAAGTATTCGTCCCACCGATTTGAATATCGATAATCGTGTGATTGGAGTCTTCCTTAGAGCAGTATTCGTCTGTGTCCCCTTCTGCAAATATAGTCGAATAATAACCTCTGTAAATGTATCGCTCAAACGGATTTTCCACAAAATAATTATCCGAAGAGCAAATATAAGTGTTAGAAAGTTGATCTCTGACTAGCATGAGAGAAGAACAGTTGTTGTACTTGTAGTAATCATTATTTACAACGATTTTAACACCAAATTTTTCTGCCAGATAGAACATTTTTTCTTGCAGATATCCTACAATAACTGTAATGTCCTCTATCCCAGCTTCTTGCAATTGCTTGATTTCTCTCTCAATCAAACGCTCACCTTTAACTTGAAGCAATCCTTTAGGTAGCTCATAAGACAAAGGAGCAAAGCGGCTACTCATACCTGCAGCCATGATAATGGCATTCTTCACCTGATACGGAGCCAAAGCCTCCTCACCTAAGTCAGTTAAGTGATTTTCCTCACTGATCCACTTCTCTTCTTTACATTCCTTGAGAAGATTATTTACCGTCCCCAAAGCGATGTCTAGCTGTTCAGCCAATTGTCTCTGCGTAAAGTTTTCGTCTTTGTGAGTCAACAAAAAACGTAAAAGTTTAAATTGTTTTTCTGATAGCATATCTTCAGCCTCTTTGTTCAATATTTTTGTTTATTTAATTATATAATGAACACGTGCTTTTGTCAAGTTAGATTCTATATTAAGAAAACGGATGCTCAAATCAGGCCCATCAAAATAGTAAGCAAACGAAAAAAGAGCCCCAAATTGGAGCTCTCCAAACTTATACGCCAACTAAAACAATCCACTGGATTTGACGATTGCTTGCACAATCTCCATCTGTGACCTAAACTAGTCTCCCAGACTATATGAAAATTGCTTCCGCAACTCTCATCCACCGGCTAAAACAATCCAGTGGATTGGATGATTGCTTACGTAATCCTTATCTGCCGACTAAAAAGGTCCCCCGGTTTATAGGGGAATTGCTTTCGCAACTCTCATCCACCGACTAAAACAATCCACTGGATCTGATGATTGCTACGCAATCTCTATCTGCCGACTAAAAAGGTCCCCCGGACCTTTTTAGCCACCTAGATATGCTTTTCTGACTTCGTCTGATGCTGCGAGTTCTTTTCCTGTTCCTGATAGGACAATCTTACCTGTTTCAAGCACATAACCTCGGTCAGAGATAGCAAGGGCCTTGTTAGCGTTCTGTTCAATTAGGAGAACCGTTGTTCCTTGCTTCTGAATATCTTGAATGATATCAAAAATTTCTTGGATAAAGATAGGAGCAAGTCCCATTGATGGTTCGTCCAAGAGAAGAAGCTTAGGCGTAGACATGAGAGCGCGTCCCATAGCCAGCATCTGCTGTTCACCACCTGAAAGGGTCGCCGCATCTTGGTTTTTGCGTTCTTCAAGACGTGGGAAGCGTGAGAAAACTTTTTTCAAGTTAGCTTGATTTTCTTCACGATTTTTCTTCAAGAAAGCTCCCATTTCTAGATTTTCCATAACAGTCAAGCCTGGAAAAACATGGCGTCCCTCAGGAACTTGTGAAAGGCCACCTGCCACGATTTTTTGCGCTGGCATCTTTTGAATTTCTTTTCCTAAAAACTGAATTTTACCAGCACTTGGACGAACCAAACCTGAAAGGGTACGAAGAATGGTTGTTTTACCAGCACCATTGGCACCAATCAAGGAAACAACTTCACCTTCATTAACCTCGAAACTTACATCACGAACTGCTTGGATCATACCGTAATGCACAGAGAGGTTTTCAACTTTTAACATAGACATTAGGCTTCACCTCCTAGATAAGCTTCGATAACGCGTTTGTTGTTCTTGATCTCATCTGGAGTCCCATGAGCGATCAAACGACCATATTCAAGAACATAGATACGCTCAGTGACTTCCATAACCAAATTCATGTCATGTTCGATAAGCATGATGGTAATTTTAAATTCATCTTTGATACGACGGATCAATTCTGTCAATTCAGCTGTTTCTTGTGGATTCATCCCAGCTGCAGGCTCATCCAAAAAGAGGATTTTAGGTTCAGTTGCCAGAGCACGAACGATTTCTAATCGACGTTGTTGACCATAGGCAAGATTCTTAGCAAGAGTATCTGCGTCACTATCCAAATCAAAGATCTTCAGCAAGTCCAAAGCTTTGCTTTTTAATTCTTCCTCATTCTTATAAAAAGCTGGCAGACGTAGAAAGCTCGCAAGGACATGCTGTTTATGATGATTGCTAAATGCAATCAAAACATTTTCCAAAACTGTCAAGTCCTTGAACAAACGAATATTTTGGAAAGTACGACTGAGACCAAGTGAAGCAATCTTATAGGGAGTTTTCCCATTTAGGAGGTGACCATCTAGTGTCACCGTACCTTCGCTTGGTTCATAAACGCCAGTCAGGAGATTGAAAAGGGTTGTTTTACCTGCCCCGTTTGGTCCAATCAGACCAACCAACTCTCCCTCGTTCAATTCAAGAGTGACATCTCCAACAGCTGTTAGACCGCCAAAATGTTTGGTTAACTGTTTAACTTCAAGTAATGCCATTAGTTTTGTCCCTCCTTCTTAGATTTTTTAAAGAAACGTGATAGACTCAATTCCCATGTCCCAAGAAGTCCACCTGGTCTGAAAATCATCACCAATACAAGAGCCAAAGCGTAGATGATCATACGTACGCTAGCTACATCTTGAAGGAGCATATTTAAAATTCCTAAAACAATCGCTGAAACGATGGTACCAGTAATAGACCCAAGTCCACCAAATACAACGATAATCAATACGTTGATGGAATTAATAAAGGTGTAATCTTTTGGGACAACAGATCCGATAAAACCAGCCTGAAGTGAACCAGCAATACTTGCTGTAATAGCACCAAAGACAAAAGCGATAATCTTGATCTTTGTAGTGTTTACCCCAACGGACTCTGCAGCAATCTCATCCTCACGAACAGATAGAGTAGAGCGTCCAATTGGACTACGTAAGAAGTTGAGGGTTGCAATAGTTGTGATAATTACAAAAAGATAAACCATCTGCCAGTTGGTAAAGTTTGGAATACCCAAGATACCAGCAGCACCGTTGGTCAAACTTCCACCGTTAATGATAAAGATACGAATGATTTCTGAAACACCTAGTGTCGCAACAGCCAGGTAGTCACCCTTCAAACGGAGTGTCGGAATCCCAACGAGCAAAGCGACTGCACCAGAAATCAAGGCACCCAAGACCATTGCTCCAAAGAAGGCACCATAGGTTGGTGATTTTGAGCCAATAATCGCTGCTGCATAAGCCCCAATCGCCATAAAACCTGCATGACCGAGTGAGAATTGTCCTGAAAAACCAACAATTAGGTTCAAACCTACTGCAAGGATGATATTAATCCCAATTTGTTCTAAAATTTGGACATGGAATAGATTGAGAACACCAGCAGAAACCAATACGCTAATCAATCCATAACCCGCTAACAGAAGGAATAACCAGAGAATATTTACTTTAAGATTTGTCTTCATTGTTTACACCTTCTCTTTCACATTCTTGCCGAGGATACCTGCAGGACGAACAATCAGAATCAAAAGTAAGATTCCATATACGATAGCATCACGGAAATCAGACATACCAAAGGCAGTTGCAAATGTTTCCAACAAACCAATAACAAATCCCCCTAGAGCTGCACCAGGAATAATCCCGATACCACCAAGAACGGCCGCAACGAATGATTTTAGACCTGGAGTCACACCCATCAACGGTTCAAGAGAGTTGTAGTAAAGGGCAATGAGGACACCTGCTGCACCAGCAAGAGCTGAACCCAAAGCAAAGGTAAAGCTGATTGTACGATTTACATTAATTCCCATCAATTGAGCAGCGTCACTATCAACTGATACCGCACGCATGGCTTTCCCCATTTTTGTTTTTTGAACAATCACTTGCAATAAAATCATCAGGAGTAAGGAAACTGCTAAAATCATTAACTGGACGTTTGTCAAGCTGATTGGCCCCAAATCATAGCGAACTGTTTGAATGGCTTGAGGAAAGGCGCGAGTATTGGCACCGACCAAGTAAACCATCCCGTATTCCAGTAGGAAAGACACTCCGATGGCAGTAATCAATACAGCAATACGTGTAGAGTGTCGCAAAGGACGGTAGGCAAGAAATTCAATCACAACACCAAGCAGTGCGGTTCCTACCATTGAAATAATCAAAGCTAAAAAGAAATTCATTTGGAAAGAATTAATCAAAAAGTAACCAATAAAGGCACCCATCATATAAATATCACCGTGGGCGAAGTTGATGAGTTTGATAATTCCATAAACCATGGTATAACCCAGGGCCAAAAGTGCATAAACACTACCCAGAATTAAACCATTCACAAGTTGTTGGAGCATAGCATTCACTCTTTTCTATCGTTATTTTTAGAAAATTTCTCAATTTTCACAAGTTCATAAACACCGAAACAGGGAGTGAGTCAAAGGCTCATTCCCTATTTCAGCTACTATTCTAATGTTATGGTTTTACAACTTCTGCTGCTTCCACTTTACCATTGTTCATGGTCATCATGTAAGCAGTTTTCACTGTGTTGTGATCTGCATCAAAGCTCGTTTGACCAGTCACACCATCAAAGTCTTTGGTTTTAGCAAGGTTGTCCTTGATTTCACCTGAGTTTTTAGCACCTTTTGCAGCATTAGCTACTAGGTAAACTGAGTCATAGGCCAAAGCTGAGAATGTTGAAGGTTCTTCATTGTATTTAGCACGGTAGGCTTCAAGGAAAGCTTTAGCTTTTGCAGAAACATCAACTGTAGTTGAGAATCCTGAGATGAAGTAAATGTTTGATGCTCTTTCAGCAGTTGCTTGTTGAACAAATTCTTCACCGTTAAAGCCGTCACCACCAACGATAGGTTTATCAATTCCCATACCACGCGCTTGGTTTACGATTTTACCTGCTTCTGTGTAGTAACCTGGAACAACGATAGCGTCAAACTCTTTCCCTTTCATTTTAGTAAGGGCTGCTTGGAAGTCTGTATCACCTGCCACAAAAGTTTCATCTGCTACAATCTCACCCTTGTAGGCTTCGCGGAAAGATTTGGCAATACCTTTAGCATAGTCACTTGCATTGTCCGTATAAAGAACAACCTTCTTAGCATTCAATTTATTTGTCACATAGTTTGAAATAATCTTCCCTTGGAAGCTATCTTGGAAAGTTCCGATAAATAGATATTCTTGACCTTTGGTCAATCCATCTTGAGTCGCACTTGGTGAGATCAATGGCACTCCTGCTTGAGTAGCGTTGGCTACAGCTGCAGCAGTTGCACCAGATGTCGCAGGTCCTACGATAGCTGTAACTTTTGATTGGGTAACTAGGTTAGTTGTAACAGAGGCAGCCTCAGCAGTTTCAGATTTGTTATCTTTATCCACAACTTCTATTTGTTTTCCATCGATACCACCTGCAGCATTGATTTCATCAACAGCAAGTTGAGCACCTTTTTGTTCAGAAGTACCATAGGCAGCTACAGCACCTGTTTCTTCAAAGTTAAAACCGATTTTGATAGTCTTTTCGTCTACTGGGTTACCAGTTGTATTTGACGCTCCTGACTTGACCTCTCCACAAGCAGCGAGAAGAGCTACGCTAGCAAGAGCCACAAAAGATAGGGCAAATTTTTTCTTCATTTTTAATCTCCTTATAGTTGTTTCAAAAATAGTATGTTAAGAATATACCGAATTATCAGAAAATTGTCAACACATTTATCTCATTTTTTAAATGATAACGTTTTCCTCAGTGCGATAGAGATTGCCAACAAAGGGAGTTTCTAACTCTTGAATGTGGCAACGTCTTATTTTTTTGATAAATCTTTCCTTACCTAATCTCTCAACTAAGTCATCTAGCTCCTCAGTTGGAACATAGAGCTGCAAGTAACGATGTTTTTTGGAATGGTAACAGATATCACCGTATTCCTGAAGTTTTTTTGCATCACGATTATAGTAAAGATAGATGATTAATCCTGATCGATTTGTTTTTTCAAGCATGAGGGATCCTCTTTCTAAGAAATCTTCCCCTATTATACCAAAAAAAGCAAACTCCGTCGAGTTTGCTTTCTAGGTTGCTTAGCTCAAAGAATTGTTGGCCATGATTTCATCAATGAAGCCATATTCGAGCGTTTCTTGGGCACTCATCCAGTAATCACGTTCAGCATCTGCATGAATTTGCTCAACTGATTTACCTGAGTTAGTCGCAAGGATTTGCTCCAAAGTCTTACGAGTTTTGAGCAAGTGTTCTGCAGCGATTGCCATATCTGTTTGTTGGGTACCACCACCTGTACCACCCATTGGTTGGTGAATCATGTACTCTGCATTTGGAAGCATGAAGCGTTTGCCTTTTGCTCCACTTGATGCAATAACAGTCCCCATAGATGCAGCCATTCCCATCACGATGGTTTGGACATCTGCCTTGATAAAGTTCATGGTATCAACGATTGCCAAACCAGCTGACACAGAACCTCCAGGTGTATTGACATAAAGGTAAATATCCTTTGTACTATCTTGGGCATCCAAGAAAAGTAATTGGGCGATAACGGAGTTGGCCATGTTGTCTTCGACTGGCCCAGTTAGCATGATGATGCGGTCTTTCAGAAGACGAGAGTAAATGTCATAGGAACGTTCTCCACGGCTTGTTTGTTCAATAACTACAGGAATCATTCATTTCTCCTTTTAATGTTGAATTTTCTTAGTCATGCGACTCAATACAGAACTATTATATCTTTTTGGTCAAAAAAGGTCAAATTTTTGCTCTATACTATCGACAGAATCAAAAATTCAACCTCCTCGCGAAATTAGAAACATCCTCCAATTTCATCTTTAAGACTCTATCTGAGTCTTATTTCGTACCGAACAAGCGGTCTCCAGCATCTCCGAGACCTGGAACAATATAGCCATGTTCATTCAAGTGTTCGTCCAGAGCTGCTGTAAAGATTTCGACATCTGGGTGAGCTGCTTGAAGAGCTTTCACTCCTTCTGGAGCAGCTACTAGGCAGACAAACTTGATGTTTGATGCCCCACGTTTTTTAAGCGAGTCAACAGCCAAGATAGCTGATCCACCTGTTGCAAGCATTGGATCGACGACAAAGATTTGACGTTGGTCAATATCCTCAGGCAATTTCACCAAGTATTCAACTGGTTGAAGGGTTTCTTCATCACGGTACATACCAATATGACCAACTTTTGCTGCTGGAACCAAGCTCAAGAGTCCATCTACCATCCCGATACCTGCACGCAAGATTGGGACAATCGCCAATTTTTTACCAGCCAATTGTTTTTGAACGGTCTTTGTGATAGGTGTTTCGATTTCCACGTCTTCAAGTGGAAGATCACGAAGTACTTCATATCCCATCAACATTGCAATCTCATCTACTAGCTCACGAAAAGCTTTTGTAGAAGTGTCTGTACGACGCAAGATTGACAATTTATGCTGAATCAGTGGATGATTAATGACTTCAAGTTTTCCCATTTTCTGAATTCCTTCTTTCAATTTATTCTTCTTATTATATCAAAAAACGGTTTAAAAAGCTTTCTAAACCATTTATTTTTATTAATTTCTAAATCAAATCTGCCTCTTGAAGAGCCGTCTGAACAGTCTCTAATGGTAAATGGGTCAACTCGGTGCCTTTTTCTTGATAAAGATACTGGGCATAGTCATCCATTCGGTACTGGTTGATATAAACCACGCGCTTGCAACCAACTTGTAGCAGTTGTTTGGTACAGTTCAGACAAGGAAAATGGGTCACATAGGCTGTAAATCCTCTTGGAACCCCTCGTTCAGCTCCTTGCAAGATGGCATTGACCTCGGCGTGAAGGGTTCGGACACAGTGACCTTCAATGACCAGACATTCGTGGTCGATACAGTGCTCCGTTCCTGATACAGAACCATTGTAACCTGTTGAAATGACCTTATTATCCTTAACGAGGACAGCTCCTACTTTGGCACGTTTACAGGTTGAACGATTGGCAATCAGTAAAGCCTGGGCTGCAAAGTACTCATCCCAAGCCAGTCTTTTTTCTGTCATAATTCTTCTCCTTATCCCCTATTTTTTGAAAAATGGCAAGCGTAAATCTGCAATCTTTTCAGCTGGAACCTTCATGCCATCCTTGATCCATTTGAGCAGAACCGATACGATGGCAGAACTCCAAAAGGAATGAAGGTAGCTGCTAACACCTTTTGATTTTCCGTGGTATTTTTCCAGAAATTCCTGCATAGCTTGGACAAAAATCTTTTCCAAGTGGTAGTCCAGAGCGAGTTGGATAACCTTGGCTTCTTTTTTTGCTGCGCGGAAAAGGTGAACCCAGACTAGATAAAGGTCGGTTTTGACATCGTAGTGGCTCAACTGTTCCATTATATTATGAACACTGCGTTTAAAAACACTTTCTAAAATTGCTTCTTTAGAATCATAATTGCGATAAAAGGCAGCGCGTGAGACACCCGCCCGCTTGACCAACTCTGAGATACTAATCTTAGCCAAGTCTTTTTTCTCCAGAAGTTGCAAAAGAGCCGTCTCAATTGCTTCTCTGGTTAAAAAATTGGATTCTTGATTGGATTTTCTGAGATTTTCAAGAGATTTTTCAGATATTTTACGTTCAGACATAACAATTTCTTTCTACTTGTGACAACAGAGAGGTGGTACTTTTGTTTCAAGGGCTTTCATGATATAATTGTAAAAAAAGACAGAACCTTTGTCAATGTATAAGTGACAAAGATGGAGAATTTCTATGACTTGGAAGATTGTAGCTGACTCTGGTTGTGATTATCGTCAATTGGTAACTCCCGCTATCGATACTGAATTTGTCAGTGTTCCTTTAACTATTCAAGTGGCTGATCAGGTCTTTATTGATGATGCCAATCTCGACATTGACTACATGATGAAAACCATGTATGCGACTTCTGAGGCTTCAAAATCAGCTTGCCCTAGCCCTGATGATTACTTGCGTGCATTTGAAGGTGCTAAGCATATCTTTGTCGTTACCATCACTGGTACTCTTTCTGGTAGCCATAACAGTGCACAGCTCGCTAAAAACATCTACCTCGAAGAACACCCTGACACTCAGATTCATGTGATTGATAGTTTATCTGCAGGTGGGGAGGTTGACTTGATTGTCGAAAAAATCAATGACTTGATTGACCAAGGACTTTCTCATGAGGAAGTTGTTGAAGCTATTACAGCCTACCAAGAAAAAACGAAGTTGCTCTTTGTTCTTGCTAAAGTTGATAACTTGGTCAAAAATGGTCGTTTGAGTAAGCTTATCGGTACGGTCGTTGGCCTTCTCAACATCCGTATGGTTGGAGAAGCAAGTGAAACTGGAACCCTAGAGCTTCTTCAAAAGGCTCGTGGTGCTAAAAAGTCCCTTCAAGCAGCTTATGAAGAACTCATCAAGGCTGGCTATGCTGGTGGTCGTATCGTCATGGCCCATCGCAGCAATGAAAAATTCTGTCAGCAATTGTCAGAACGCTTGCTGGAAACATTTCCACAAGCCAATATCAAAATCCTCCCAACGTCTGGTCTCTGCAGTTTTTATGCAGAAGATGGCGGTTTGTTAATGGGATATGAAATTAACTAAGATCATCCGTAACAAGAGATGCCAAGCATCTCTTGTTTTTTGTGGTACAATAGAGCTATGAAACATTTTGATACTATTGTCATCGGTGGTGGACCTGCTGGCATGATGGCTACGATTTCCAGTAGCTTTTATGGTCAGAAAACTCTTCTCATCGAAAAAAATCGCAAACTTGGTAAAAAATTAGCTGGAACTGGTGGTGGTCGTTGTAATGTAACCAACAATGGAACTCTAGACGACCTACTGGCTGGCATCCCTGGGAATGGGCGCTTTCTTTACAGTGTCTTCTCCCAGTTTGATAACCATGATATCATCAACTTTTTTACGGAAAATGGAGTTAAACTCAAGGTTGAGGACCACGGACGCGTCTTTCCTGCTAGCGACAAGTCTCGAACCATTATTGAAGCTTTGGAGAAGAAAATCACTGAACTTGGTGGGCAAATTGCCACTCAAACGGAGGTTGTTTCAGTTAAAAAAGTGGATAACCAGTTTGTCCTGAAGTCTGCAGATCAAACCTTCACTTGTGACAAACTGATCGTCACAACTGGTGGTAAATCCTATCCTTCCACTGGATCGACTGGATTTGGCCACGATATTGCCCGTCATTTTAAACATACCATTACCGAGCTTGAAGCTGCTGAAAGTCCATTGTTGACAGATTTTCCACATAAAGCTTTGCAAGGGATTTCGCTTGACGATGTGACCCTAAGCTATGGCAAACATGTCATCACTCATGATTTGCTCTTTACCCACTTTGGTTTATCTGGCCCTGCTGCCCTACGCATGTCCAGCTTTGTCAAGAGTGGTGAAATCCTCTCACTGGATGTCTTGCCTCAACTTTCTGAGAAGGACTTAGCTGCATTTCTAGAAGAAAATCGGGAAAAATCCTTGAAAAATGCTTTAAAAACTTTACTTCCAGAACGCTTGGCAGAATTTCTTGTGCAAGGCTATCCTGACAAAGTCAAACAGCTGACTGAGAAAGAACGGGAGCAACTTCTCCAGTCCATCAAAGCACTCAAAATCCCTGTGATTGGAAAAATGTCCCTTGCCAAGTCCTTTGTTACTAAAGGTGGCGTCAGTCTCAAAGAAATCAATCCTAAAACTCTGGAAAGCAAACTCGTTCCCGGCCTCCACTTTGCTGGCGAGGTACTGGATATCAATGCCCACACGGGTGGGTTTAACATCACTTCTGCCCTCTGTACCGGCTGGGTGGCAGGCTCAAATCCAATAAATACCAAATAAGAAAGGAAGTCCTTTGGAACATATTGTTTTACTAAGAGGCGTTACTCCTAATGGAAAAAATGCTATCCCGAAAATGTCTTATTTGGCAGATATTTTGACAGAAGCTGGGTTTCAACACGTTCGAACCTATATTCAAAGTGGGAATATCATTCTTGAAAGTGACTTGGATTTGGAAGAAATACGAGAACGCGTTCATACTCTGATAAAGGAAAAAATTGGAGCTGACTTAAAAATGGTTATCAAGAATAAGGACGATTTTGAAAAGATTGTTCAAGAGAACCCATTTAGAGAAGACTATCTTCATGATCGTGTACATGTGATTCTTTATCAGGGATTTATCCAAAGTCTGCCATTAGAAAATTTGAAAGCTGACTACGGTGAGGAAGAAATTTGTGTAGGCGATCACTGTCTCTACCTCTATCTCCCTAGAGCTGCAAAACGAAAAAAGCTCAATACCAACTATCTTGAAAAACTTTTTGGCGTGGATTTGACCATGCGAAAGTTAAACGTCGTGGAAAAGTTACTAACAAAATAGGAAAAACAATATGAACAGACGAGAATTAGTCGAATTTGTCAACATGTGCATGATTAAAAACGGTGACAAGGTTCTGGTCCAAGATCGAGTTAGTCCCGACTGGCCCGGCATCACTTTTCCTGGTGGTCATGTAGAGCGTGGGGAATCTTTTACCGATGCAGTTATCAGAGAAGTCAAAGAAGAAACTGGACTAACCATATCCAAACCTCAACTTTGTGGTATCAAAGACTGGTACGATGACGAGGATTACCGCTATATCGTCCTTTTTTACAAGACAGAACACTTTACTGGTGAACTCCAATCTTCAGATGAAGGTCCTGTTTGGTGGGAAGAATTTGAAAATCTGTCTCATCTGAAACTTGCAACTGAGGATATGTCAGACATGCTGCGTGTTTTTTTAGAAGACGATTTAAGTGAATTCTTTTACTACAAAGACGGTGACGACTGGCTTTATGAGTTAAAATAAAAGAGCAGAAAAAAATGACCTGAGCTTCAAACTCTAACTTTTGAAGCTCAGGTCATTTCTTAGTTCTTTTTAATCTGATAATAAATAAGTTCCGCAACGTAGTCTTTTCTCTCCACACCATTGGTAATAGTCTTTAGATAGGACATTCCAGCCTTTTCCATAACACGGCCTGAAGCTGGATTGAGACTTGCATAACGAGCTCTGACCTTTTGAAAGCCTGCTTGAGTAAAACAGAAGTCTAGCACGGCTTTCAAGGACTCCGTCATCATACCACGACCCCAATATGCCTTGCCTAGCACATAGCCAATTTCACAACAAGAATCATTCTCATCCATTGCAACGATGCTGATATCTCCAATCACTTGCTCTGGTTTTTCCTTTAGACAAATGGCCCATTTGTAATAGTTGGGATTGGTATAGGAGGCAACCCAATTTCGAATCGAGTTTCGAGTCACCTCGACATCAGGATGGGGATCCCAGCTGACATAGGTCAGATTCTCAGCAGACGAAGCCCAATTTTGAAACATGGCTTCCGCATCACTCTCCACAAATCTTCTCAAAATCAAACGTTCTGTCTGTAATATTTGCGTACCGATTGCTTTCATAATGTTACCTCGCTTTCTCAGCTTAAGGCAAGACGCTGAAAAGGTTCAATAGAACCTTCTTCGCTTACTTATTTCTAGATTCAGAGTAAAAACCTCCACTGGATCTTCTTCGCTTTCTCATTTCTAGGCTCAGGGTAAAAAGGTCCCCCGGACCTTTTTACTCCCAAAAGTCATCAAATACGGTGATTGGTAGGTGGCGTTTGTGTTGTCCTTTATGCCACCAGTTTTCGATAGTCGCTTGGGCTTCTGGGCTGATTGTTTTGCCTTCTAGGTAGTCATCAATCTCTTCATAAGTGACTCCAAGGGCGACTTCATCAGCCAGCCCTGGTTTTTCTTCTTCCAAATCTGCTGTTGGGATTTTTTCATAAAGGGTTGGGTCTGCACCAAGCTCCTTCAAGAGTTGTTTTCCTTGACGTTTATTGAGGCGGTAAAGAGGGAGAATGTCTGCACCACCATCACCAAACTTGGTAAAAAATCCTGTGATATTTTCCGCAGCATGGTCTGTTCCAATAACCGCTCCGCTATGGGCACCCGCAAGGGCATATTGGGCAATCATACGGCTACGCGCCTTGATATTTCCCTTGTTGAAGTCTGAAACAGTGCTTCCTGTCGCTTCAACTGCTGCTGTCATGGCATCAGCTGATTCCTTGATATTCACAACCAAGCTGACATCTGACTGGATGAAAGCAAGAGCTTTTTGAGCATCTGCTTCATCAGCTTGCACGCCATATGGCAGGCGGACAGCGATAAAATGGTAGCTGTCATCTCCTGTCTCTGCTCGCATTTCTTCCATAGCTAATTGCGCCAAACGCCCTGCCAATGTTGAATCCTGACCCCCAGAAATCCCTAGTACAAAGGTTTTAAGGAAGGGGTGTTTTTTCAAGTATCTTTTTAAGAAATCAATCGAAAGACGAATTTCTTCCTGGGCATCAATCACTGGTTTGACGCCCAATTGCTGGATAATGGTCTCTTGCAAACTCATTCTTCCTCTCCTTCACCAAGGGCTTCCTTGCGCATCTTATCAATCAAGTCCATCTTGTCTTGCCAAATATCACGCGCCAAGTCCACTGGATAATGTTGCGGATTGAGTACCCGTTTATACTCATCCCAAAGCTTGTCAAATTCTTTGCGAGCATAGGACTGAATCTCAGTCAAACTAGGCAAATCGTAAACCAATTTCCCTTCTTTAAAGATATCCACCAAGAGAGGAACGGCATCAAAATTACGAACGGTCTTTTTGATGTAGGTATAAGTTGGATGGAACATCTTGATTTCTGTCATGCCACTCACATCCACACCATCATAGGTGATGTAGTCACCTTCTGACTTGCCTTTTTCACGACTGGTAATGCGCCATACCTGCTTCTTACCTGGCGTCGACACTTTTTCAGCATTGCTTGAAAGCTTGATGGTGTTGCGCATCTTACCATTTTCATCTTCAATAGCAACAATCTTATAAACTGCGCCAAGAGCAGGCTGGTCATAAGCCGTAATCAGCTTGGTCCCAACACCCCAGACATCAATTTTAGCGTGTTGCATCTTGAGGTTGAGAATAGTATTTTCATCAAGATCATTGGAAGCGTAAATCTTAGCATCTGGATATCCAGCCTCATCCAACTGTTGACGGACTTTCTTGGAAATGTAGGCAATATCCCCTGAGTCGATACGAACGCCTTTAAAATTGATTTTATCACCCAGCTCACGTGCCACCTGAATAGCAGCTGGCACACCGATACGAAGAGTGTCATAGGTATCCACAAGAAAGACACAGTCACGATGGGTCGCCGCATAAGCCTTGAAGGCTTCATAGTCGTTTCCATAAACTTGTACCAAGGCATGGGCATGAGTCCCCAAGACAGGGATACCAAAGAGCTTCCCTGCTCGCACGTTGCTAGTTCCGTTGGCTCCACCAATCACGGCTGCGCGTGTTCCCCAGATAGCTGCATCCATTTCTTGCGCACGACGTGTCCCGAACTCCATCAAGGGTTCATCCTCAATGACCGAACGAATACGTGCTGCCTTAGTCGCTATCAAGGTTTGAAAGTTAACAATGTTTAAGAGAGCCGTTTCGACTAATTGACATTGGGCTAGAGGGCCTTCCACCTGCACAATCGGTTCATTAGCAAAGACCAAGTCCCCTTCCTGGGCAGAACGAACCGTCAACTCCAACTTGAAGTTGCGGAGGTAATCTAAGAACGCCCCATGATAACCAAGCGACTCCAAGTAGGCAATATCGCTATCTGAAAAGCGCAAGTCTTCAAGATAGTTCACAATTCTTTCCAAACCAGCAAAAACTGCATAGCCGTTCTGAAAAGGTTGCTGGCGGAAGTAAACCTCAAAAACCGCCTTCTTATTGTGAATTCCTTGGTCAAAGTAAACTTGCATCATGTTAATCTGGTACAAGTCCGTGTGCAATGTCAAACTATCATCTGGATACATCTGTTTTCCTTCTTCCTACTTTACAAAGGTATGAACGTATTCTACCACTTTCACACCGTCCGATAAATTAGTACTATTATAACACATTTTACCGAGATTGATAAAAAGATAACAAGCTATTCTCCGTTCTCCAGTTCATCCATATCTTGCTCAAACTTTTTTTGAGCCCATTCTCCAAAATTTCTTAAAGTAAGGTTTCCAATAAAAACCCATGGAAGATAGAGAAGATAAGTAAGGATCCAAGCAGACAGATATTTAAAATTCAAAGGATTATGCTGATAAATCTCAATATTGAACTGGTAGTTCTGTAGCATCAAGATGGCTGTAATTGCAAGAGTCACTACTAAGCATCCCAAAATCGTAAAATGAAAACGACTGTAGTAGGTCACTCCAAGTTTTCGTGCACGATTGAAAAAGAAGAAAATTCCTAAAAGAAGGGTAACCAGAAGAATATTAGAATTAAAAAGAGCAGGTGCTAATACTGCCACCAAATAACTTAGCAGAATGAGCCCGATAAACACATGAAAAGACTCTGTCCCAGCTTTGTTGATCAGTTGCTCTTCTCTTTCGTCTAGTAATTGATAATAAAAAAATCTATTCTTCATCTTCTTCCTCCCAAACTTGCTGATTTCTGCGATTCAAGTATAGGATAACTCTATCCATAGAATAACTCCCAACGAGATAGATGATAACTGCTAGAACCACTTTTAGGGAGTACTTCCAAGTCAATAGACTGACCAGTTCCTCGCGATTTCCTATGATATCAATCAATAAAACCACTATAGAAAATCCCAAAGCAGATAAAATTCTTTCTTTTCCAGTATTCTCAACAATATCTCGAATGTCAATTCCAACATACATGCGGCGAATAATGGCATACAAACCGACTCCAATCAATAAAAGTAATTCTGGTAAATAGGACAGAAGTGTTAAATTGAAAATATAAAGTTTGGCAAAAATTCCCAGTGCCAAAAATAGGCACATTCCCAAGAGAATTTCTCCTGAAATCTTTTCATCCAATTTTTCCGTACGTTCATCTTTGATCACAAGTTTTTTTCTATTTTTCATCTTCTTCCTCCCAAAATAGTTGGTCTAATGTTTTGCCCAAGCATCTGCAAATGGACTGACAAAGCGAGAGACTGGGATTATATTTCCCAGCTTCAATCAAGCCTATAGTTTGCCTAGTAACCCCTACAGCCTCTGCCAAATCGCCTTGTGTTAAATCAAGCTCCACCCGAGCTAATTTTAATTTTAAATTTTTAGCCACAAGCGTCCTCCTTCAAATTTTTAAAAAGTTGCGCTTCTTTTAAAAACATTATACCATATATCTAACTTAATGCAATATATAAATGTCATTTTGTAATGTTTTATTAACAAAAAACTCTCTATCGTAAAAAATAGAGAGTGTTACCTTTAAACATAGGATTTCAAAATATCGACGACATCACTTCTTTTCTTGATCTGATAAGCCCTGATGCCCAATTTCTCAGCTGCGATTGTATTGTCCTCAATATCGTCAAGAAAGACACAATTTGCGGGATCTAGCTGGTATTTGTCAAGAATCTCCTTAAACATTGCCAAATCAGGCTTTATAGCTTTTATATCACAGGATAAAACAAAGCCATCCAAAAGATCCTTTAAGGGAGATAGTTGTTCTTCCAGTAAGTCATAAAATACCTTTGAGGTATTGGACAAGACAAAGATGCGATCCCCCTTTTTCTTTAGTTCTGACAAAACAGGGAATACTTCCCTATAAATATCAATGTAGCTAGGCCAGTTCCAGATAACTTCCTCGACCTTCTTTTGATAGATACTTCCAATCATCGACACAACTTTAAGCACTAATTCTTCTCTCGTCATAGTCCCAAGATCTAATCTTTCCCAAAGCCCCGACTGAAAAATGGTCTTATCTAAAATCAGATAATCTTTCTTCAGCTCCGAAACGCCTTGTAAAATCTTATCCTTGTTCCATTCTAATAAGACGTTGCCCATATCTAGTATGATGTCCATTAGCCCACCTCCTTGGTTATGTGAAGAATTACTCTCTATATATATTTCTCCATTTTCACCTTACAAACCTTTTTGGTAATAGTATCTTTGCCCTGTGTAGGGATAGTCTTGCAAGGTAAAGACCTCCTTGTAGCCATGCCTTTTATAAAAATCTGGCGCTTGAAACTGGTAAGTATTGACAAAAGCAAAACGACAGTTTCGATTCTTAGCTTCACTTTCTGCTTGCTGCAATAGTTTCGAACCGATTCCTTGTCCCCTTAATTCCTCTTTCACAAACAAATATTCGATTTCCAGCCAATTTCCGAAAGTCTCAGCTACTAAGCCCGCCATGAGTTTGCCCTTTTCGTCTTCGAGATAAAGATTCAGTGGCTCGCTCTCAGCCTCTTCTCTTTTGGAACGATTATAAGCACGAATCAAATCCCCTATTTCCTGCGCTTTATGCAACTCCTTATTTTCCAATCTAATGTGCATCCAAACCTCCTAATAAACTACTACAGCTTGATTATAGTCTTATTTCGATGGACTGTCAAACTAGAAAAACTCACCAAATAGAGTTGATGAGTTCATGATTTATTTTCTAAATTTCCACTGACTATAAATCCCAAAAACAAGAATCCAGATGGCAGAACCAACTGCCCCCATGAAGGTAGATTCTTGTAAAAAGAGGGTTACAAAGACAAAGATAAAGAAGAGCATGGTTAAAGGATTTAAGAAACGATACTGAGGCATGAGGTAGCCATCCGCCATGAAGTCTTGTGACTTGCGGTATTTGAGATGAGCCACCATGATCAAGATATAAATCGCGATGTAAACACCTGATGAAGACGCCGTAATCAAAGCAAAAGCATCGGAAACGCCTGGCAACACATTGATAAAGGCAGCCAGAGCAATCAAGATTGCTGAAGCAATAATGGCATTTTGTGGAACATTATGGCGAGAAAGAGTATCTGCCTTGATTGCTTTTAAGAAGCGATTGGGTGAATCATGGGCAATCTGGTAAAGGTGTCGCCCTGTTGAATAGAGGGTTGAATTAAGAGCAGATGCTGCCGACGTCAAAACAACGAAGTTAATCAGAGCTGCCGCCCACTTGATACCTGCTAGCTCAAAAACCGTTACAAATGGTGAATCTGAAGAAGCAAGTTCTCTCCAGGGAATGATAGACATAATGGCTAATAGGGCTCCACCATAGAAGAAGACAATTCGGAGGGGAATTTCCTTAACTGCTTTTGGCAAAACCTGACGAGGATTCTTCGTTTCAGAAGTTGTCACTCCGATAAATTCAATCATCAGATAGGCAAAAAATACCATTTGAAAGGCCATGACAAAGTTCATAACACCGTTTGGGAAAAGAGAGAACTGATCGCTGATATTTGCCAAACTTGCAGTACCATGCGGTGTCTCAAATCCAGTTAAAACCATAAAGGCTCCCGTTGCAATCATAGCTAAAATAGCCACAATTTTAACCATAGCAAACCAAAACTCGACTTCTCCAAAGAGCTTAACCGCAATCAGATTGACCAAGGCCAAAATCGTTAAAAAGACAATCTGAATCAGCCAACTAGGCCAGCTAGGAAACCAAAACTGAACATAATGCGAAATCGCGGTGATTTCTGCCATACCGATAAAGACGACAGACAACCAATAAGACCAAACTGAGAAATAACCCCAGCCTTTCCCCAAATGACGGGTGATAAAGTTGATAAAGGTATGCTGTTCTGGATCCTGATACAGCATCTCTCCAACAGCCCTCATCATCAAAAACATAAAGGCTCCTGTAATCATGTAAATCAGGATGATAGAAGGTCCAGTAAGGCTGATAGAACGACCAGCACCTAGGAAAAGACCTGTTCCGATTGTTCCCGCAATAGCCATCACCTGAACATGACGATTGGTTAATCCACGATCCATCTTATTTTTTTTCTTATTTTCACTCATATAGTCTCCTATTTTATTCAAAAAACCAAAAAGGAGTTGAGCAAGGCAAAGCCTCTACTACTCCTTTTTCATTCTATTTAGGCTGTTTTTTCAACCTTTAAGATTTTGACATCATAGCTACCAACTGGTGTTTCAATGGTCGCTGTATCACCAGTCTTCTTGCCGATCAAGGCTTGTCCAATTGGGCTCTCATTTGAAACCTTACCAGCAAAAGCATCTGCACCTGCAGAACCGACGATGATATAGATCTCTTCGTCATCTTCACCGATTTCTTGGATCGTTACAGTCTTACCGATAGCCACTTCATCTTGGGCAACTGCATCGCTATTAACGATTTCAGCATAGCGGATTTTTGTTTCTAGACTTGAAATTTGTCCTTCAACAAAAGCTTGCTCATCCTTAGCTGCTTCGTACTCGCTGTTTTCTGAAAGATCTCCATATGAACGAGCAATTTTGATACGTTCTACCACTTCAGGACGACGAACGAGTTTCAACTCCTCTAATTCTTTTTCTAGTTTTTCCTTTTCTTCAAGGGTCATTGGGTAAGTTTTTTCTGCCATTTTTCTCAACTTTCTTTTCTTAATTTGTTTTTAAAACAAAATTATGTGGAAAACCACATAATTTTAGTTTGAACTACTTGATTGTGTCAGTTTGCTATTGATGTGTTCTGCAACGTTTTGATCATGTTCTTCTTTGGACGTTGCAAAGTACACTTTACCATCTTCGACATTGGCTACAAAGTACAAGTAGTCACTCTTTGTCTGATTTACACTTGCTTCGATGGCATCCAGACTTGGACTGTCTACTGGTCCAGGCATGAGGCCAAGGTGTGTATAAACATTGTATGGTGAATCAATCGTTGTATCAATTCCAGCGTCATCTGCTAGACTAATCTTTTGACCAAGCTTGCCTTGGGCATACAGGATAGCGATATTACTTTGAAGCGGCATACCGAGATTTAGGCGGTTATAGAAGACACCAGCAATCTTCTTGCGGTCTTCCGTCTTGGCACCTTCTTTTTCAACAAGAGAAGCGATACTGAGCAATTCATTGACAGTCAGATTCTTTTCTTTGATCGTAGCGTAATATGGTGACATAGCCTTATCCATAGCAGCTACCATCTCATCAATCAAACTTTCAACTGTAGTGCTTTCTTTGATGGTATAAGTTGCTGGGAAAAGATAACCTTCTAGGCGATAACGAACCCCACTATCTTTTGTTGGTAGACTTCCAAGTAAGTTTGGATACTTAGCTACTAATTGCGAGATAAAGGTCTCATCTTGAGCTTTTGCCAAGAAAGCATCCGCAGTAAGAGGTTCTTTAAATTCACCTTGAAGTTGTCCTACTGTTTGAGCGATTTGCTCCAATGTATAGCCTTCTGGAATTGTCAGACTTGCAAGAGATGGTTCTTGAGGTTCAGGTGTCCCACCTTTTTCCAATTCTTGAATCAACTCATCCGTACTCATACTCTTCTTCAAGTTGTAATAACCTGATTTCAAGTTGGCATGGCTATAGTATTTAGCATAAAGGCTAAAGATAAGTCCATGTTTAACCAAACCAGATTTTTCCAAAGTGCTTCCAATTTCTTGAACATTTGCACCGTCTGGGATTTGAACCGTCACATAGTCCTTAGAACTTGCATCAACTGGTTTCAAGGATTCTTGAACGTATCCATAACCAAAGAATCCACCAATACCTACGAGCACTAGGAGAACTAGGAAAGTTAGCAAGCAACCTTTGGCTTTTGATTTCTTCTTTTTCTTAGCTGGTTTTACTCCTTCACGACGACTACGACTTGGAGCATCTGTTAGGTTATCAACTTTCTCAACTGGAGCAGGGACTACATTCTCCACAACAGGAGGGACTGATTCTTCTTTTTTGACATCCGTTTTATAGGAAACAGCCA
This sequence comes from Streptococcus sp. 5905, assembly GCF_013276505.1. Taxonomy (NCBI): domain Bacteria; kingdom Bacillati; phylum Bacillota; class Bacilli; order Lactobacillales; family Streptococcaceae; genus Streptococcus; species Streptococcus sp. 5905. Next base: position 12,544 of record NZ_VMLC01000002.1, on the reverse strand, counting down.
CTTTAGTCGGAGTAGTATTAAACTCTTTGTCTTCCTTTTTAGGCTCTACAGCATCAATCTTGGCTGGTGCGGGCTCTTCTAGTTTTGACTCTTCTGGTTCTGGTACTGTCACTTCGCTTGATTCAAAACTTGGGCGTGGTGGCACACTTGGGGCATTTTTAAGGATTTCATCCACAGTTGACAGAGAGTCTACCATTAAATCTTCTGTGGCAAGATTGGATTCTTGTTCAGAAGGAGCGGGTGGAGTTACTTGAGAAGATGGAGTTGGGGTGGTAGGACTTTCCTCTTCTTTCCCTCTTCTTTCTCTCTCTCTGACTCTCTCTAAATCGCGTAAAATCTGTTCTTTAAAGCTTAACGTTTCTTCTCTTGATTTCTCGCTCAAAAGCTTTACCTCCTTGTTGGCAATCCATAGTATTATATCCTAAAAGTCGCAGAAAAGCAACAAAAGATACCTTTCTCCAACTATATTTCTTGTTTTCAAGGCTTCCAAACCATATCATACCATGTTTCCCCAGCAAAGCTTGACTGGGATATTCCTTCATTAACAAAACCATGTTTCTCATAATATGAGATAAGATAATCATGACAAGTCAGGTTAATGCCTTCTCTTTCGTGTTCCAAAGCGACTTCTTTTAGAGCTGTCAGTAGTTTTTTCCCCACTCCCAAAGCTTGCGCTTCCTTAGCTATGGAGAGACAGATCACAGAAATATAACCTCCAGGTCGATGGCTATAGTCTTCTACTTCTTCTGTAAAGGACTGATCTTGTAGATGACGATGTGGGACGACCGGACCTTCAATGTACCCAAGGATACGTCCCTCCCTTTCAGCTACAAGAAAACTGGTCTGAATTTCCCGCAAATGCGCCTCAAAGACCGATCGAGGAATCGCTTCCTCAAGAGAAAAATTTTCTATCTCTATCTCTAAGATTCGATCTAAATCCGAAAATCTTGCTTGTCTGATTTTCATACTTCCTCCTGATAAAAAGGATTAGCCCAAGTCAGATACCATTCAGAACCACTGCCATAATGACTCCCTGTCACTTCTTCCTCAACAAAGCCATTCATTTCAAAATATGATAGTAACTCATCAGGACTTTGCAAAAGAATACCTTGGTAATCTAGCTCGACAGTCACCTGTTTCAAGGCTGCAAGAAGAAGAGTTCCCAGCCCCTGTCCCCAATGGTTCGGATGAATAGTCAATGATTTTATTTCTATCCATTTGGGATGAATAGACTGAGCTTCTCCTAAAATATAGCCCACGAGCTGATTTTCATCCCCAGCTACAAGAAAGGTACCCGCAGTCTTGCGGATACTCTCTTCTAAGGATTGGCGGCTAAGTGCCTCTTCTAACGAAGGATTGGCTTCTTCATTCGCCAACATTTCTTCTAAATCTGATAAGGTGGCTTGCCTTATAGTGATTGGAATTTCCATCTGTTTTTCTTATTGGACGTTGCTTGTCAAGTTAGACAAGAGACGTTCAAATGAATATTCATAGGTTTGGATGTCTCCCGCCCCCATAAAGACATAGACAGCATTGTCATGGTCTAGGAGTGGAGAAACATTTTCAACTGTGATGACTTGGTTTTTCTTAGTGATCTTGCTTGCTAGGTCTTCTACCTTGACATCTCCGTGATCTACCTCACGTGCTGATCCATAGATTTGCGCTAGGTAAACGGCGTCTGCCTGATTCAAAGCGTGGGCAAATTCGTCCAACAAGGCGATGGTTCTAGTAAAGGTATGAGGTTGGAAGATTGCTACGATTTCCTTGCTTGGGTATTTCTGACGAGCCGCATCCAAGGTTGCAATGATTTCTGTTGGATGGTGGGCAAAGTCATCAATAATCACTGTATCATTGACAATTTTTTCAGTGAAACGACGCTTAACACCTGCAAAAGTTTTCAAGTGTTCACGCACCAAGTCCAAATCAAATCCTGCTGTGTAAAGCAATCCGATAACAGCTGTCGCATTCATGATATTGTGACGACCAAAGGTTGGAATGTGGAATTGTCCTAATTCTTGACCACGGAAGTGAACTGTAAAGGTCGAACCAGTCGTAGAACGTAGGAGATCGCTAGCTACAAAGTCATTGCCCTCAGCTTCAAAACCATAGTAATAGATTGGCGCATTGGCTGTGATTTTACGCAACTCAGCATCCTCACCGTATACAAACAAACCTTTGGTAATTTGTTTGGCATAGTCGTTAAAGGCATTGAAAACATCCTCTAGGCTTGTAAAGTAGTCTGGATGGTCAAAGTCAATGTTGGTGATGATAGAGTATTCTGGGTGGTAAGGCATGAAGTGACGCTCATATTCGTCAGATTCAAAGACAAAATATTTGGCATTGGCTGAACCACGACCTGTCCCGTCACCAATCAAGAAGCTGGTGTCTGTGATGTGAGACAAGACATGTGACAACATACCTGTTGTTGAAGTTTTTCCATGAGCTCCTGCCACTCCCATGCTGACAAAGTCGCGCATAAAGCTACCTAGGAATTCGTGGTAACGTTTGTAGCTAATACCATTTTGATCTGCATAGGCGATTTCAACGTTGTTATCTGGACGGAAGGCATTCCCCGCGATAATCTCCACATCACCTTGTAAGTTCTTTTCATCAAAAGGAAGAATCGCAATCCCTGCCTGCTCTAGTCCACGTTGAGTAAAGTAGTACTTTTCAACGTCTGACCCTTGAACCTTATGCCCCATTTGGTGCAACATCAAGGCTAGGGCACTCATACCTGATCCCTTGATTCCAATAAAATGATATGTTTTTGACATGCTTTTCTCCCCTACTCAGTAATTCTTGTCAGATTCAACTCTTGGGCAACCTGACGTTCCTGTTCTGTTTGCTTATTCTTTTTATTATAGATTTGACTCTTCTTTAGAAAATCATAGTTGTTCTTTTTAGCTTTTCCCGTTTGGGTTTTCGGAGTTGGAGTCGCCACTTGCCCAACATCCTCAGCTAAGATATAGTGAGACTGGCTCAAGTTTTTACTAAATTTGGCAAACTCACCTGGATTTTCCTTTTGAAATGGTGCTGTTGGTTGGTTTCCTTGACGAACAAGTGTTGAACCATTGTGTCGTCTGGTATGACTAACATCCTGAGTCAAATACTTGGCTGAACGTTTCTTCTTCAAATCCGCACGCGCCTCTTCTCGAGCCAATTCAGCATACGTTTTTTCAACTTTTTTAGGTTCTGGACTTGGCTTTGGCTCCTTGCTAACTACTGGAGAAACTACGGTTTCTTCCTCATTGATAGGAGACCATTCCAAATAGTTCTTATCGCGGTAATCACCTTTGATATTGCTAATAAAGTCTGACTCATCGTACAAGTCCATGACTGGCATTTCGGTCAGCATGATCTCATCATCTGACACCAATGGAAATCGATCTTGTTTCATTTTGTATTTCCTTTCAACACTTCATTATAGCGTATTGTCTTGATTTTTCAAGTGCTGGCTTCAGAAATTCCCAAAATTTCACGAATTTCTGCCAGACTGAGACTCGCACGCGACTCCGTACCATCTAAAACTTGGGAAACCAAATGTTTTTTCTGCTCTTGAAGTTCTTGAATTTTTTCTTCAATAGTCCCCTTGGTAATCAAACGATAGACCTCGACCATCTGCTCCTGCCCCATTCGGTGGGCTCGTCCGATGGCCTGGGCTTCGACAGCGGGATTCCACCAAAGGTCAACCAAAATAACCGTATCAGCTCCCGTTAGATTAAGACCAACACCACCCGCCTTAAGGGAGATGAGAAAGGCATCTCTCTCCCCTTGGTTAAAGGCCTTGGTCATCTCCTGTCTGTCATGAGCAGGAGTTGAACCTGTGATTTTGAAGGAGTTCAAGCCCAAGTCTGGGAGTTCTTGCTCGATTTTTTCCAACATTCCTTTGAACTGGGAGAAAATCAAGACCCGATGCCCACCATCAGCCACTTGTAGCAATAAATCTCGGAGACTATCCAATTTACCGCTGGCTCCCTGGTAATCGTCCATGAAGAGGGCTGGCGTATCACAGATTTGACGCAAACGCATGAGTCCAGATAAGATTTCTACCCGACTTCTCTGGAATTCTTGATCTGTCACTTGCGCTAGGCGGTCTCGCATCTGTTGCAACTGGGCTAGATAGATGGCCTTCTGCTGGTCTTCCAGTTCATTTTTATAGACGACTTCGATTAGATCAGGTAGTTCTGTCAGGACTTCTTCTTTCTTACGCCTCATGACGAAGGGCTTGATAAACTGCGCGACTCGGTCAGCTGGTAATTTCATAAACTCCTTTTTACTTGGCAAGAGCCCCGGAAGCACAATTTGAAAGATAGACCACAACTCTCCTAAATGATTTTCAATGGGCGTACCTGACAAAGCAAAAACTGCTGGCACCACAAACTGGCGCAAACTCTGAGCAATCTTGGTTTGGGCATTTTTCATGACCTGGGCTTCATCTAAGAAGAGAAAATCAAAAGCCATCTCTTGATAAAGCTCGCTGTCTTGACGAAAGGTGGCATAGCTAGTCACATAGATTTGGTGATTTTCAGAAAGAATCGCTTCTCGATTCGCTTTCAAACCATGAACGACAGCCAAATCCAACTGTGGGGCAAATTTTCTAAATTCATCTGCCCAGTTGTAGATCAAACCTGACGGCGCTAAAATCAAGACCCGACTGTCTTCTGTCACCTGACTGGTCAAAAAAGCAATAGTTTGCAGTGTTTTTCCCAGTCCCATATCATCGGCTAGGATGCCACCAAAGCCATAGTGATGAAGCATCTGGAGCCAACGGACACCTTTTTCCTGGTAGTCTCTCAAACTCGCTTGCACCCGTATATCTCCCAAAGGAAAGTCCTCTGGATGGGTCAAATCATGAGCTAAATGCTGAAATTCTTCCGAGAAGGAAATCCTGTCTCGACCTTCAAACAACTGAGACAGACTGTAAGCCAGAGATTTTCGCGCTTGAAAAGAACCATCTTTTAGCTCAACCCCCAGTTCCTGCAAATTTTGACGAATCTGCTTAGTTTCCTCATCAAAAAAGTACACTTGGTCAGAAGAACTGATATAGAAATCCTGATTACTGGTCAGGGCTTTAAGAGCTTTATCAATCTCTTCTTGACCAATCCCTTGGAAGTCAAACTGAATTTCCAGCAGTCCTCCCTTGGACTCAATCTGAACCTGAGGAGCTTGGACGCTGTAGAGCTGATTGATTTCATCAGACAAGAAAACCTGACCCAATTTCTCAAAAGCTGGAATCGTATGGTGAAAGAAAGAATAAACTGCCTCTGGCTTCAAAGTCTGTCTCCAAGACTGAAAATCAGCCTCAAATCCAGCCCCTAAACAGACTTGAAATAGCTGGTTTTCCAAGACGGCATCGCTTGAAAATGGTAATTGTTCCAGCTGTTGACGACTAGTCACCTTAACATCTCCATAGTCAAACTGAATATCCAAGCGGATGCGGTCGTCATCCTCCCTATCAAAGTAAAAGATTGGTGAAAAGGCTCTGATTTGCAAGCGCTCAGGAGCAGAAACTGTGCCCAGCTGTCCAAACAAAGGCAGGCAGGCGGCTAGGCGATCACGATCACTGTTGTCAAACTGGAGGCATTTTCTCCCTCTTTCTTCCTGAGGGAGCTCCTTGATTTCCTTTAGTAAGCTGATTTGTTTAGTGTTTAAGAGATAAAGATTCCCCTTACGAAAGAGAACCGCTCCTCCATAGAATACGTTGACTCGCTCAGTCTCAGAGATTTCCATCTCAAAATAATCGGGATACTCCTTCACAGAAAAAGAGAAAAGTTCTGCATCAGGTTCTAAATCATGAAAGAGAAGATTTTCATAACTAGTAATCTGATGTTCAAAATGAAAATCCTCCAAGTTCATCAGCAACTCCACTCCCTGCTCAAAAAAGGTCAGAGGGAAAAAGAGGTGACGACCTTGATTGGGGAAAAAGAGGTCTTGACTCAGTCCCTCCTCAATCAAGCCACATAAAAAAGTAAGAACTTCTTGACTAGCTGTATCAAAAGCATCCCAAGACAAGTCGTTTTCATAGTGTTTCCCAATCATATATGGCTTTCGATGGACTAGGACCTTCAAAAAGAGAGGGATGTCACGAATGACATAATATTTTTGACTATCAATTAAACCAATTCGGAGAGTCCAAAGGAGGCGATTGGTTCCAGCTTCTACCTGACCTTGAGCCGACAAAGTGTAGATTTTATCTCGCTTCTGAAGTTGGATACGCTCCAAAAAACTACCACCAAAACTAACCTTGGTTTCGACCTCTTCTTGCTCTTCATATCCTTTTTCTAAGGCTTGTAAAATTACCTGGCCTTCTTCATCATTTTTCAGATAATGCTCGAGCGCCGCGAGGTGAACACAGTAACCTCTTTTTTGGAAAAAATCGCAAGCACAAAAAACCAGATCATCCTCTAAACTGTAGCGCAAGTCTTCTCCCACCACACGAGTATAGAGGAGATTCCCTTTTTCCTTGATAATCTCAATGTTGCCTGTCTCATAGAGAGTAACACCCTCCATGCGCAACTTTCCTGGAATCAATTTAGCCATAGTTACCCCTTTATCTTATCTTTTCATTATACCACATTTTCCCCTACGAAAATAGCCTTCTAGGAAGACTTTTCTCCTAGAAGGCTGGATTTTTAAAGTGTAGCAAAAGTGGTCACGATGCGTTGACAAACCTCTTCTAGTACTGACTTCGGCATAGCCACATTGAGGCGGGCATGAAGAGCTCCCTCCTCCCCAAAGTCCAAACCTCGGTTCAAGATAACCTTGGCTTGATTCTTCAAAAGCTCTTGCAAGCGGTCATCCGTTAGGTCATAGGCTGAAAAATCAAGCCAAATTAAGTAGGTACCTTGCGGTTTCATGACCTTAATCTTGGTTTCGTTGCCCAAAACATCCACTACATAGTTAATGTGGTCCTCGATGACTTCTTTTAGTTCTCCTAACCAGTCCTTACCATAACGGTAGGCAGCTTCTGTCGCCAAATACCCCAAGCCTGAGATTTCATGTTGGTTATTGGCCAACTGGCGTTTTTGGAAAGCCAGACGAAGCTTGGGATTTTCAATAACTGCATAGGAATTCTTGGTTCCAGCAATATTAAAGGTTTTAGTGGCACTGCTCAAGATAAGGGCAAAGTCTTTAAAAGCAGGATCAATGGTGTTGAATGACTGGTGTGTGTGACCAAAGAGGGCCAAATCTTGGTGGATCTCATCTGAAACCAACAAAACACCATGTTTTTGGCAGAGATGGCCAATCTTTTCTAACACTTCCTTTTCCCAAACACGTCCACTAGGATTGTGGGGATTGCAAAGGATATAAAGCTTCACATCCTCTTCTACCAATTCCTTCTCCAACTGGTCAAAGTCAATCTCAAACAGCCCATCCTTTTCTACCAAAGAATTGCTAATCAATCTGCGATTGTTCAGTTTGACACTGCGAGCAAAAGGTGGATAGACTGGTGTGTTAATCAGAACAGCCTCTCCCTCTTTTGTAAAGGCTTGAATGGCTGTTGAAATAGCTGGTACCACTCCCTCGATAAAGACGAGGGCATCTTTGTCAAAGTGATAACCGTGTTGGCTGGCTTCCCATTCTTGAACCGACTCAATCAAAGCGTCGCTTGCATAAGTATAACCATAGACCAACTGATCCGCATAGGTTTGTACGGCTTGTCGAATCTCAGGTAAGACTACAAAGTCCATATCCGCTATCCAGGCTGGTAGAACTTCTCGATCAGCTTCTGCCTCTTTCCATTTATAGGTATGGTGCCCAAAACGATTGGGCAGGCTTGTAAAATCATATTTTCCCATATCTATCTTATCCTTTCAAAGCTTGGCGCAAGTCCGCAATCAAATCTCTAGCATCTTCAATCCCAATTGACAAGCGCAAGAGGTCATCTGTTAAGCCATAGGAATGGCGCACTTCTGCTGGAATATCCGCATGGGTTTGAGTCGTCGGATAGGTGATCAGACTCTCCACCCCACCCAAACTTTCCGCAAAAGAGAAGACCTTCAAGCTATTTAAAATATGAGGAATACGTTTTTCATCCACTACTTTAAAGGAAATCATACCCCCACGTCCAGTATAGAGCACTTCCTTGACAGCAGGTGAATCCTTCAAAAAGGCAACCACTTCTTGGGCATTGGCTGTAGAACGTTCCATACGAAGAGGTAGAGTTTTAAGACCACGAATCAATTGATAACTATCAAACGGTGACAAGACTGCACCAGTCGTATTCAAATTGTAGAAAAGTTGCTCATATAGTTCTAAACTATTAGTCACAACCACCCCAGCTAAGACATCATTGTGCCCTGCTAAATACTTGGTGGCAGAATGAAGAACGATATCCGCACCTTCTTCAATCGGACGTTGGTAAATCGGACTGTAAAAGGTATTGTCCACCACTACCTTGGCACCCTTGGCATGAGCTAGTTTGGCTAGTTTTGCAATATCAAATTCCAACATCAAAGGATTGGTTGGCGTTTCGATGTAGAGAACATCCACATCATTTTCCAGCTCAGCAATCAACTCTGCTTCCGTATTGGCATAGGTAAAATGGAAACGGCCTTCTTGCTCCACTTGGTTGAACCATCGGAAAGAACCCCCATAAAGATCTCGCACAGCCAAGACTTTACTTCCTACTGGAAAAACACTAAAAGCCAGTACAATCGCAGCCATACCTGAGCTCGTCGCTAGGGCATAGTCTGCTGATTCGATTGCCGCCAAGACTTCCTCCGCCTTACTGCGAGTTGGGTTTTTAGTACGGGTATAGTCAAATCCAGTAGACTGACCGAACTCTGGATGCTGATAAGTTGTTGAAAAATGAAGCGGCGTTACCAAGGCACCTGTTGCCTTATCTGACTTGATTCCCGCCTGGGCCAAAATTGTGTTGATGTGTAGTTCTTTGCTCATACAATACCTCCAAATCTATAGTAACTATTGTACCACTTATTTTCACTAACTCATTTTCTTCTTTTCAAGAGCTAGTTATAGTTTCAAACTATATAAAAACGATAGTTCCTTGAGAAACTATCGCTTTTCCTGTTGAATAGACTGGTTATTTAACGTGTTTTGCCAATTCTTCTTGGGCTTTCTTATTTGATTCTTCTTTTTCTTTCAGCCATTTTTCTTTCGCTTTTTCATACTCATCAGTCGTTACAGTCTTATCTTGCAACTTGAGATACTTGTATGATTCGACACCCTTATTTCCTGCTTGTGAGAATGGCGCTGAGAATGGAACTGTCTTTCTCAAGCTAGGTGTTCCACCAAGGGAAACGTTTGGAATAGCAAGAGCACTATCAACGAGCCAAGCTTGAATTTCAGCATACTTTTCATAACGTTTTGCAGGATCTTGCTCTTTATTGGCCTCTTCCAACATTTGAGTATAGGTATCAAGTCCAACTGCCTTAGCCTTGTCATTAACTTCACCTGGCTCTAGACCAAGGTTTTGCAACATACCGCCGTTATTGACATTTAGGATATCTAGATAGCTTGATGGATCCAAGTAGTCAGCACTCCAACCGCCATTATAGATATCAAAGTCTTTTTGAGCTGCCGTTTGAGCGAGGTAGCTAGAATTATCGAAGTCATCTGTTGATAATTGTTGGATATCAATAACCACATTCTCAGCTCCTAGAACAGATTCGATGGATTGTTTTAAAGAACTTGCTTCAAGTACACCTTTTTTAGCTGATTGGTCAACTGATACATCCAAGTGAATTGGGAATTGCACACCCTTAGCTTCCAATTCTTTCTTAGCTTCTGCAAATTTAGCTTTAGCCTTGTCAGGATTGTAGTATGGATCTTGCGCGTCTGCAAAGTTGATTCCTTGCCATTCTTGACCATAGTTGACCATCTTTTCTGAGACAACATCGCCAAAGTCTTTTCCGTTGATACTTACAAATGTAGGAGGTACCACTAGGTTACGAATAATCTTCGTTGCTCCATCTTCCCCTTGAGATTGAGCTCCATAGGCTGTACGGTTATAAGCATAGTTGAAGGCTTGACGGAAGTTTTTATTCAGAACTGCTTCTTGTGTTGATTTCTTTTCGATATCTGAGGACTTAGAAGTGAAGTTATAAGATTTTCTGTCCAAGTTGAAGTTCAAGTAATAAGAAGTTGCGGTTTGCATACTATAGATGATGTTATCCTTGTTCTTCTCTTTAATTCCTTCAAAGCTTGAGCTATTTGGATAGAGACGCGCGTAGCTGTAGACTCCTTCTACAAAGTTACGAGCTAGGGCATCTTGGTCACTACCATCATAGTAGGTCAATTTCACATCGTCCACAAAGACATTTTTAGCATCCCAGTAGTTCGGATTTTTCTTGTATTCGATAACAGATTTTGAAACAAAGGACTTCATCAAGAAAGGTCCATTGTACAAAATGCTAGAAGGGTCTACCTTACCAAAATCATCCCCTTTTGATTTCAAGAAATCCGCATTGACAGGGAAGAGAATAGTTGAAGTTGTTTTAGAGTTCCAATAAGATTCTGGACGTGTCAAAGTGTACTGAACTGTTTGGTCATCAATCGCCTTCACACCGACAGTTGAAAAGTCTGTTGTTTTACCGTTGATATAGTCATCCAAACCTGCTACAGAGTCTTGAACCAAGTACAAGGCTTCAGATTTTTTATCTGCCGCATATTTCAAACCTGTCACAAAGTCTTGAGCAGTTACAGGTGCGTATTCTTCACCTTCGTATGTATACCACTTGGCATCTTTACGAAGTTTGTAGGTATAAGTCAAACCGTCCTTGGAAACGGTCCAATCCTCTGCCAAAGATGGAACATAGTTACCATATTGGTCATTTTCCATCAGGCCATCAACCAAATTGGTAACAATATCATTGGTTGTTGCACGGTTCTCTGCTAGATAGTTCAAACTAGATGGATCACTAGAATAGACATAGTTATATGTTTTAGATGAACTTGCTGAGTTCCCACATGCGCTCAATAGGATACCTGCGCTTAACACGACACCTGCCAGTGTCAGATACTTGGCCTTAGACTTTTTCATTTCCAGAACCTCCTGTTTTAGATATTTGCCTTATTATACAGCTTTAGTTTTATTTAGTCAAGCAATTCCTGTCACAAAAGGTCGAAATTATATTATTTTCTCTACAAATTTTAGATTTTTATCTATTTCGTTAGGTATATGCAATGAGTAGTGTAATATTTTTACCTCTTATTCCTAAGTGCTTTAAAAGCTGTCTTGTAATTCGGATATTCTCTTTGATAGTGATTAATAACCAGTAAGACATCATTAAGTTCTTTAGAACATTTAGAGTGATAATTCTCGTTACTTTGAATGTTAGAAAAAAGAGAACCAATCTGATTCTCTCTCATGCTTAATTAGATGTCACTCTCCACAGTTGACAAAGAGCCAAAAACCCCAGATAGCCTTGAGCTATCCGGGGTTCTTGTTTTCATCGCTAAAATGATATCAACAATTTCATTTTAGTCGATTTTTGGGACTTAGTCTTCTAAATCCATTTCAGAAGCTGCTGATTTCTTCTTCTTGCCAAGAAGAGAGGCAGTTGCCAAGGCAGCTACTCCTAATCCAAGACCAGCAAATTGGTTACTTGCAGTTCCTGTATTTGGAAGTTTTCTACCGTTTGAACGTCCTGGTCCAGCAGGTTGTTGGGCAGGAGCTTGTGAGTGGTTCAATGCACTTGAGATTGAAGCACTGTCAGACAAGCTAGCTGAGGTACTTGCGCTATCGCTCAAGCTTGTGCTTGTTGAAACTGATTCACTTGTGCTGATTGAAGCACTTACGCTGTTGCTCAAGCTTACTGAAGTACTTGCTGAAGTTGAGGCATCACCTGAACCATTGCTTGTGCTTGTTGAACCTGAACCGCTACCTGAGTTGTTGCTTGCACTGATTGAAGCTGAAGCTGATTGGCTAGCTGATACAGATGCTGAAGTGCTTTGACTTGCAGATACTGATGCGCTAGCTGATTGACTAGCTGAGTCATTGCTTGTGCTTGTTGAACCTGAACCGCTACCTGAGTTATTGCTTGCGCTGATTGAGGCTGAAGCTGATTGACTAGCTGATACAGATGCTGAAGTGCTTTGACTTGCAGATACTGATGCGCTAGCTGATTGACTAGCTGAGTCATTGCTTGTGCTTGTTGAACCTGAACCACTACCTGAGTTGTTGCTTGCACTGATTGATGCAGAAATGCTGTCACTCAAGCTTGCGCTTGTTGAGACTGACTCACTTGCGCTGATTGAAGTAGAAGTACTATCGCTCAATGATACACTTACTGATTTGCTGAGTGAAACTGACTCACTTGCACTTACAGATTCAAGGTAGCTAGGAAGGTTAAACTCTGGCTTAGACTGGCTTTCTGGTTCACCCTTACTATAGCTGAATGAGTTAGATTGTTGTGACGCACTTGTACTCAAGCTGCTTGAAACGCTATTGCTCAAGCTTACTGAAGTACTTGTTGAAACTGAAGTACTACTTGAGTTGTTGCTTGCTGATTCAGATGCACTGATTGATGCAGATACGCTGTTGCTCAAGCTTGTGCTTGCTGATTGGCTAGCACTGATT
>NZ_VMLC01000013.1:0-779 GCF_013276505.1 Streptococcus sp. 5905 | reverse complement strand
AAACTTTTTTTACTTTTTTCCTCCCTGTGATACACTCATAGTCCGTACGGGATTCGAACCCGTGTTACCGCCGTGAAAAGGCGGTGTCTTAACCCCTTGACCAACGGACCTGAGCTTTTCAACTCTTTCTATTATACCTACTTTTTCCTCTTTGTCAAGGACTTTTTTGCCTATTTTCAGTTTATCTAAAATCACTCAATACCACTCTTAATTCTCTCAGAAGGTTCTTTCTACCTTTGAAGCATTCTCCTCCCATCAGACGGTCAAGTTGTTCTTGTTTTTCTTTACTCTGACTTGCCTTGTAATTCTTTAGAAGCTCATGAAAGAGATAATAATCATCCAGTCTGAGTCCTCTTTCTCCTAGGCGATGACTGATTTCGCTCACCTCCTCATAAGGCTCTTTGTCGAAACGGCGCTTGTGACTTTCCTGTTTACGGATGTAGTCTAGGATGCGATTGCGGAATTTGGTTTTAAAGCAGACATATAGTCGGTGTCGTTCACCCACTAGCAACTCTGGATGGTGACTGACCAGCTCATACAGGCACATCATCCCCTCCTGGTCCCAGTCCTCTTTCTCCCACAGATGTAAATGGTATTCTTTGCGGCACTTATGGACAATACCCTTACTTTCTTCGTATAGTTCTTTTAGATTCATAGACCTCTCCTTTCTACCTTTAGTCTAGCAGAAAGCATCAAGCCTTTGATCTACTTCTCCTCTTCTGTACTTCTCGCCACCTCAACTGCATACAAAAAGAGAGGCATGGCCTCTCTGCGGTTAT
>NZ_VMLC01000012.1:0-728 GCF_013276505.1 Streptococcus sp. 5905 | reverse complement strand
CGATCCCGTTAACTCCCATATAGGTCCCGTAGTGTAGCGGTTATCACGTCGCCCTGTCACGGCGAAGATCGCGGGTTCGATTCCCGTCGGGACCGTAAGATAACGGAAGTTATTTTAGACTCGTTAGCTCAGTTGGTAGAGCAATTGACTTTTAATCAATGGGTCACTGGTTCGAGCCCAGTACGGGTCATATTTGCGGGTTTGGCGGAATTGGCAGACGCACCAGATTTAGGATCTGGCGCTTAACGGCGTGGGGGTTCAAGTCCCTTAACCCGCATAGTAGAAATTAGCCGGCTTAGCTCAGTTGGTAGAGCATCTGATTTGTAATCAGAGGGTCGCGTGTTCAAGTCATGTAGCCGGCATTAAAACTAGAAGAGGTCGATGCGAACGTAGTTCAGTGGTAGAACACCACCTTGCCAAGGTGGGGGTCGCGGGTTCGAATCCCGTCGTTCGCTTAGAGAGGCCGGGGTGGCGGAACTGGCAGACGCACAGGACTTAAAATCCTGCGATTGGAAACGATCGTACCGGTTCGATCCCGGTCCTCGGCATATAATAATGAGCACCCTTAGCTCAACTGGATAGAGTACCTGACTACGAATCAGGCGGTTAGAGGTTCGAATCCTCTAGGGTGCATTTTTTCTATTTAACTCGGGAAGTAGCTCAGCTTGGTAGAGTACTTGGTTTGGGACCAAGGTGTCGCAGGTTCGAATCCTGTCTTCCCGATTGAT
>NZ_VMLC01000011.1:0-8222 GCF_013276505.1 Streptococcus sp. 5905 | reverse complement strand
ACTTGCTGAAGCACTTTGACTAGCATTTGCTGAGCTTGATGCTGATTGGCTCGCACTGATGCTTGCTGATACAGATGCTGAGTGGGATTGATGTGCGCTAAGCGATGCACTCGCTGAAGCTCTTTGACTTGAGCTTACTGATTGGCTTGCTGATGTCGACTTAGAGATGCTACCATTACCATCAATAGTCATTGAGAAGCCTCTTATCGGGAATCTCCTTTGATTTGTTCCCTCATTTTGCAGTGCTGCAAAATATGTAAGTGATTGAGGATTCTCTGGAACAGTACCATAAACTCTCATCTTAACATCAGGGCCACTAGAAGTAAATTTATATGTTATCCAGTCACCATTTGGTTTAATCCGTCTGTAGTTATCTATCAGAGTTAGTTTAGCTGGATGTACAAATTGGTTTGTAGAGTTTCTGTGATGGATAGTTACAGTGAAATTGAACTTTTGACCAGGTTGGAGAACAACATTCCCAGGTCCATCTATGACCTGAAGTCTCGGAGCCCAATCAAATCCTTCATCACCTGGTTGTGGCAACTTACGGAAACCTGAATAACCAGCACTACGGAAACCTGACTGACCTGCTTCTTTTGGTGAATTATTTACAGCCTTATCTGCTTTTTGGTCTTTCTCGGCTTGCTTGGTTGTATCCTTACCTTGGGCTTGGTTCTTGTCTGCTACAACTCCAGCTGCGATATTGTTGCTTGTTGTTACTGCTTGACTTGTACTAAGAGCTGCACTTGCCAAACTTTGGTTAGCACTGCCTGATACAAGACTTGCCGCAGGGTTGACCTTAAGGTTGAGCGATGCAGAAGCTGAGGTAGACACAGAAGCCTGAGCTGATGGTTCGCTAACAGCTGAGGCACTCTCAACTACAGAGGCAGGTGCTTGAGCGCTCGTTGACTCTGATGGTGTAGAGCTTGCTGAGGCAGATGCTTTGGCACTTGCTGAAGCTGATACAGGAGCTGATGTTGATTGACTCGCTGACTCAGATGCTGGAACAGTTGACTGACTTGCTGATGTTGAAGCACTTGCTGATGTTGAAGCACTTGCAGATGCTGACTGACTCGCTGAGGCAGATTGACTGACTGAAGCTGACTGACTCGCACTCGCTTGAGCCTCAACAGATTGACTGACTGATACAGAAGCTGAAGCAGATGCTTGTTCTGCTTGAGCTTTCTTTACTTCTGCTTGCGCTTGAGCGATGATTGAGTTAGTACTTGTTTCAGTTGTTTCAGCTGCTTTTGGTTCAGCAGCGATGACTGTTTTATCCTTTTCTGCATACTCAGATGTTTCATCCGCATAAACAGTTTGCTCTTGAGTCACCACAAAGCCTGCAGCCCCCGCGGCCAGGATTCCCCCTATACCCGCTAGCGTGTTAAAACTAAGGTGTGCGTGATCAAGTTCTTCAGTGTCTGACAGGGTACTAGAGACAACTTCACCCATCCCACCGATACGGAAGAGATCCAATTGAGAGTTCGAGGCTTTTACCCAGTTTTTACCCGACTTGTAAAGCTTATAACGCTTTTTCTCATCTACGATCTCGAAATCTTTGTTAAATTTTTTACTTCGAAACATTTGATTCCTTTCTTTTATCCAAATGCGACCCTTTGTTAACCTCATGATCATTAACAAAGCGTAGTTGCGCTGCCCTCTCAAAACCAAAGCTAACAAAAGCCACAGTCAGTCTCAGTTTTTATCCCTTTGACTCAGAAAAAGCAGATTCCATCTGGGATATACCAGTTGCTTTTATCTAGTATATACCATTTATCATTTTACCAAAACGGCTCCTCCTTTTCAAGTATTTATACTCGAAATGACCAATGAAAACGCCTAATTTTTACCTAAAATTCGCTTTTAAGTTTCAAATTGTTGGAAGCGTTTTATCATCTTTCGAAATCCCTCCCCCCCCCTTTTCACACTAGTTCAATTAGACAGAGACAAAAAACCTTGACGAGCAAATCGTCAAGGTTCATCTGTTCTAGAGAACTCCTCCGTCCAGAAAAAAATCCTAGAAAAAGCGTCCCAACTGCATGAGTAGTGTGACCAAAAGAGTTACGAGAAAGAGAACTCCGCCCAGCACGGCAATCATGCTAAAATCTTGCTTCTCCCTTTTTAGGGGTTTCTTTCGATTATCTAGCTGTTCTCGTATATGTTCTTGTAAAATGCCATTGTCCTTGTTAGACATGTGCTCCTCCTTTTCTGTTGATAGAAAGGAACTTGCTTTCATCGAAAGCAAGCCCTTGTCTTATTAGCTTATAAAATTGCCTTGTAGGCTTCCAGATCAGCCTGATTCGCCGCCTGTTTTTGCTTAGCAAGAGCAGCCTCCATCTCAGATGGAAGAGAGAGAACTCCCTGAATCTTACCTACCATGGCTGATACATTTTCCACCGGATAAATGTGGCTTTCTGCAACGAAACGATGATTGTGACAAGTCGTCTCAAAACTGAGAATCAGCATATTATTCTCAAAAGCTGTTCGACTACCATTGAGAATTTCATCACTGATATTGATATCCAGATACAAGTCACAGCGAGCAAAGAGCTCATTCACCTTAGCTGGACGAATATTAGGGTAGAGGGAAATATTCGGATAGCGATTTAATTCCATTAAACGACTTGACATCTCAGTAATCGCTCCAATATGGAAATGAACATTTGGTAATTGAGTCAAAAGTGACTCAATTTGCTCGATTTGGTCACTATTCGTCAAGATCAAAGCTTCTGGATTCATATTATTGAGGCGATGGTATTGATAGAGATAACCAACATTGCGGAAGTAACTCTTCTCTTTTGGTGTCGCAAGTTTGAGGATTTTATCATAAACTTGCTTGTCCTGTACTGCGATACGGATGTTGCGATGAGGCAACTGCATCGCTGCCTTCATGTTACCCGGCAACTCCTCTCCAATCGGCTCCTGCCAGAAGAGAATATCCTCTGCTCGTCCTTCTTTCGGAGTCAGACCAACGACTACTAAAAATGGTGTCGCTAGAGAATTGTAGATAATGCGATCTGTATCATACCCACGATATCGCAAGTAAAAGATTACAAACTCTTGCTTAGAATTGAAAATATGGCGTTTTCCATCAAGAGTTAAGACAATATCCTCTGTTAGATGATTTTCCATAATCACCGTTACATTATCTTGATTAAAGTAGCGTGTATGAGTTGGACGTTGGGCATCATCATAGGTAATCTGTGCAAAGAGACGTCCCTTGCGATTGTAAATGTCTGCAGCGCGCACACGACCTTGATCATCCAACCACTCGACTGCACGCACGCGACGTTCGTGTGTTGGTTGACGGTAAAAGATATTGGCACGTTTCTTACCCATATCCAAGATTTCACCATTAACATTGCTCGAGCGGATTTCCCACAAATGAGGTTTCGGAACAAGGTTAAAATAAAGAGGTAGATCGTCCTCTGAAGCCACATCTCCAGTAAAGTAACTGTAAGGCGACTCGACATCAGGTGCGAGGTAGCCATCGTCTCGGATCACGACAACAGGGCAGTCTAGCCCAGCTGCCTTAAGTGAACGTAGTAAATCAAAACTCGCTTGATCATAGCGTTCAAATAAACAAATCATAGTGTTTATGCCTTTCTTTTCGAATCCCTACTGATGCTGTGCAGATTGAACAAGATCATACCAACGCTGGGCAATATGTTCATCAAGATATGGTTCTGCCACCTCGTAGGATACACGGGATAGATCTTCTTGGGAATGTTGAGTAAATAGCTGGACAATCTTTTCTGCGTATTCCGTTGTCATTGCATCCAGATCATCTGGACGCACCTCAGGAATCAAGTAGCCGTTTTCCCCATCACGGATAAAGGTTGGATTTCCATAACGTACATCAAAACCAATAATTGGCAGACCAGAGCCAACTGCCTCTAACAAGGTCAAACCAAATCCTTCACTTGTGGAGGCAGAGAGGTAAGCAGAGTAATTTCGATACACATCTGCCATGTGGTGATGCCCCATCAAACGGATATAGTCTTCTGCATTTAACTCATGAATCAACTGCTCCAACATGGCTCTTTCGCCACCCGTACCATAGATATCAAAAGTAATTTCAGGTAATTGCTCATGTGCCTTCACTACAGAGTGAATCAACCAATCGATATGCTTTTCACTGGCCAAGCGCGAAGCTGTAATCAATCCAAACGGCTTGCGCTCTCCTTCTGGATGACGCAATTGATCCAAACTTCCTACCGGAATAGTCAAGATTTCCTTTGGTTTGATGTTCGTATATTGAGCAAATTGTTCCTTGAGTAGGTTCGTTTGCGCATCGGTCGAGTTGATGATATAGTCCACTTCTTCGGCATGTTCAAACTGATACTCATAATAGTTATTCCACAAAATATAGTCTTTCTCAGCAGGATTTTCACTAAAGTGGTCTGCATGAACGATTACGACTAGCTTTGCATCGCCCTTATTAGCAAAAATAGCTTGACCAATATCTGTCTCTCGGTCTAAGATTAACAAATCTTTGTCCGTCAGAGACAAACTTCTCATAAAATGCGCGACAAACTCTTGCTTAGAATAGAAAACATGATTTGGAAAACGATAGACTTGCGTTTCCTGTCTACCATCGACTTCATTGATGATTTCTTCATAAGCCACACTGCCATCTTCATTGAGCCAGGTACGTTGATATAATTGCGCATGACCATTCATCGGACTAAAATACTCGACAAAATTCTTCGTATAAGTATAGTACTCTTTTTGAATCAGGCAACCACGCGAAACAATTTCAGCGCGCTCAATCAACTCTTTGTCCATATCACAGGCATAACAAGTCACAAAATCACCATCACCAAATACAAGTCGGATCGTCTTCATATCGGTGTCGCGGATAATTTCGAGGGGCTCTTTATCGAAACTCGCTAAGACCTGCGCTAACGTATAGGTCGTCGGTGCAATTTTGACATCTGTAAAATGCTGATAAAGCCAGATAACCTCAGAATCTTCAAAGCCGATATTCTTTGTCAAATGTTCAATGTTATCAGCAGATATGAAATCCATAAAGATGAACTTCGCTTCTAAGCCAACACTACGAAGCAATTTTGCACGGTAGATCTGCGCATATTCTACACCGCTACTCGCCCAGCCAATCCCCAAATTGATGTTATAAATTGTCATATTTGATTATCCTCTTACAAAAAGTTATCTCGTTTAATTCTTGAAAGACGTTTGATTCTCTTACCCTTATCATCATCTAGCTTATCTTCGTCTTTCTTTTTAGGTTTTGCGCGACGTGAAGTGATGTAGCTGACAGAGATGGTACTATCTGTTCCTGTTTTTGCAAGGGGTTGTTCGAGATGGACTTTCTCTCTCTCAGGCACCACCTCTTCTTTCTCCTTAGCAACTTCTTCTGGTCTATCAAGTTCTTTACGCAATTCTTGAATTTTTTTGATATCTTTTGGTTTACCATCGATATCGTCCAGTTCTAGAAAATCATCAATTCGACTGATAATATTTTTAATTTTTTCTTTTTGTAAATTATACAATCTCTCAGCCTCTGCCCGTTTTTTAGTCAGAGTATCGATTTCTTCGAGAATAGATTCTCTCGTATCCAAGTAGTCTTTTTGTGCCTTTTCTAAAACTTCTTTAGCTTCTTTTTCAGCCCTATCATGAGCTTCAATGACAAGAGATTTGGCATAAATGACTGCTTCACCGATCTCTTTTTCTTGATTCTTCATAGAGTCGATTTTTTTACGTAGAGATTCGATTTTTTCATTCTTCTTTTGAATTTCACGATCGAATCCTTCCTCTAATGCTTCGATACAATCTTCGACTTCCTTAGCACGGTAGTTACCGAACAATGTTTTCTTCAGTCTCATTTTGCTCCCTCTATTCCTTACTTATTCTGATTTACACCACTACTCCCCATTGTAGCATAAAATAGCGCAAATTGCTATTCTTTTCTAAGCTCCAAACAAGGAAAATATCCTAAGCTGCTATCAAGCAAAACCCGAACTTAGCTTAAAGTCCATCTATTTCTAAAAAAATGTCTGATTGATAGATCAGACATTTTCAAAAGTAAAAATACGAACACTACTTCTAGGGTAGAAGAAATTCAGTTATTACTTCCTATTTTAAAAATTTAGTTCCGTCCAAGTAAGTGGTGTATAGCCAAGTAATTCCACACCATCATACTCGACTGTTTTCACGATCTCTTGGATGTTTGTTTTCAATTCTTCAGTTGCTACACTATTTGAATCATCCAAGACCACATCATCTTCCACGACGAAGAGTGGTTTTTGGTAACGATCATAAAGATTGTTCATCACGAGACGAAGTCCCACAGAATCAATGCGATTTTGATTTTGACCATTATTTGCATATTTGTTGATAAAAACTTCTTGGGAATTGCTTGATGCATAATAACTGAAGCTGACAAAGTCAATTTTCCCATCTCTTAGGACAAAGAGGTCGTCGTTTTCAATATCCAAGGCGATTTGATCACGTTCTAAACGACGCAAAAAGTGATTTGGGTAGTATCCACGAACTTGCACGTCTGTAAACAAATAATTTTCCCTATCTTTGACTTCTGCTTCCATTACATCAATAGCATTTTCAGTTTGCTGACTGTAGTTTTTACTAACAACCATCATCCCACCAAACTGAAACTCTGGGTTGATTGTTTTTCCGAGCTTGATTGCACGTGCAGAAGCAACTAATTGATAATGAGCTGCTTGCCAAATCACCTGTTCTTGATTGTCATCTGCTCCAAAAGACAATCCTCCACCAAGAAACGGCAAATGGTGCAAAACGTTGAACTCATTGAAGGTAATCCAATACTTCACTTTGTCCTTAAAGTACTGAAAGACAGCTTCTGCATAACGCTCAAAGAGTTCAATCATCTTGCGGCTTTTCCAAGCTCCATATTTTTCGTATAGATTCAGCGGAAGGTCAAAGTGACTCAAGGTCACAATCGGTTCGATATCTTTTTCTAATACGTCATCGATGATTGCTTCATAATATTTCAACCCCTCTTCACTCGGTTGCAGCTCTTCACCATTTGGAAAGATGCGTGCCCAAGAAATCGAGATTCTATAGGCATTAAAACCCATTGATTGAATTAAATTCAGCTCTTCCGTATAATCTCTCTGACCTACTGAAGCAAATCTCCCTAGGATATCATAAGATCCTAAAGGTACATTTTTGTAGTCAACTGTTCCATTCAGAACTTCTATCCGAGATTGGTCAACTGGTAATACATCTGTAGTACCCAAACCTTTGTTACTATTTGACATCATATTTCTAATCATAGTGGCTCCTTTTAATTTTTATTATTTCTATTTAATGATTGCAAGTTCTGATATTTTTAGGATGATTTAGCATCTTCCTTTTTTTGAGTAATAGCAGCCAAACCAGACAATTCACTTGCAACATTTCTTAAGTCACGTGCTAGGGGCTGCGAACCTGGTCTGAGTAGGTGATAGAGTTGGCGTTCCGTCATCCTTAAATTTGTTCCATTTGATTCTGAATAGTGAGACAGATGTTTCAGAGAGGCTTGCAAATCTACATTCTTTATCAATTCTTCTCTATTTTCAGACTCCTGTTGCTCCTCAGCAATATGTGCTTGAGACGATCCTTCTTCAGAAATTTCAGGTGTTATCACTTCTTGCACTTTTTGCTGGTGAGTTAGAGGGCTCATATCCAGTTCAGAGAGGCTCTTATACAGACGTTCCGAAGTATGCAAGTCATGCGCTAATACTTCTGTCTCCGCTACACTCTGTCTATAGGAACCAAATTCTGATTCTAACATACTATAGGATTGAGATAGGGATGCTTTCCTTAAACTCACCGAATCAGCTACACTCTGACTTTGACTTAAGGATTCAGATATTTGTTGGCTTTGACTTAAGGATTCAGACTCGCTGAGATAGAGGTTTTCGCTCAAACTTAACGACTCGGACTCTGAAAGCAGATGAGAAATCATCTCACTCAAGGAAAGAGACTCAGAAATCGATTCCCACTCACTCTGGCTTAGGCTATAGAACTCGGACTCGGAGACACTCTGACTCGCTTGTTCTGATTCGGAAAAACTCCACCACTCTGATTCTGAAGAGCTTTGAGATTCAGAAAGCGATTCCCATTCACTCTGGCTCAGACTATAGAACTCAGACTCGGAGACACTCTGGCTCGCTTGTTCTGATTCTGAGTGACTTTGGGAGTCTGAAACAGATTCCCACTCGCTCTGGCTTAGG
>NZ_VMLC01000010.1:0-5162 GCF_013276505.1 Streptococcus sp. 5905 | reverse complement strand
AGCTAAGCGACTTCCATATCTCACAGGGGGCAACCCCCAACTACTTCCGGCGTTCTAGGGCTTAACTGCTGTGTTCGGCATGGGTACAGGTGTATCTCCTAGGCTATCGTCACTTAACTCTGAGTAATACCTACTCAAAATTGAATATCTATCAAATAATTAGAAAAACCATACGCTAAGTTTTCTCAGTTACTTTGGATAAGTCCTCGAGCTATTAGTATTAGTCCGCTACATGTGTCACCACACTTCCACTTCTAACCTATCTACCTGATCATCTCTCAGGGCTCTTACTGATATATAATCATGGGAAATCTCATCTTGAGGTGGGTTTCACACTTAGATGCTTTCAGCGTTTATCCCTTCCCTACATAGCTACCCAGCGATGCCTTTGGCAAGACAACTGGTACACCAGCGGTAAGTCCACTCTGGTCCTCTCGTACTAGGAGCAGATCCTCTCAAATTTCCTACGCCCGCGACGGATAGGGACCGAACTGTCTCACGACGTTCTGAACCCAGCTCGCGTGCCGCTTTAATGGGCGAACAGCCCAACCCTTGGGACCGACTACAGCCCCAGGATGCGACGAGCCGACATCGAGGTGCCAAACCTCCCCGTCGATGTGAACTCTTGGGGGAGATAAGCCTGTTATCCCCAGGGTAGCTTTTATCCGTTGAGCGATGGCCCTTCCATGCGGAACCACCGGATCACTAAGCCCGACTTTCGTCCCTGCTCGAGTTGTAGCTCTCGCAGTCAAGCTCCCTTATACCTTTACACTCTGCGAATGATTTCCAACCATTCTGAGGGAACCTTTGGGCGCCTCCGTTACCTTTTAGGAGGCGACCGCCCCAGTCAAACTGCCCGTCAGACACTGTCTCCGATAGGGATAACCTATCCGGGTTAGAGTGGCCATAACACAAGGGTAGTATCCCAACAACGTCTCCTTCGAAACTGGCGTCCCGATCTCATAGACTCCTACCTATCCTGTACATGTGGTACAGACACTCAATATCAAACTGCAGTAAAGCTCCATGGGGTCTTTCCGTCCTGTCGCGGGTAACCTGCATCTTCACAGGTACTAAAATTTCACCGAGTCTCTCGTTGAGACAGTGCCCAAATCATTACGCCTTTCGTGCGGGTCGGAACTTACCCGACAAGGAATTTCGCTACCTTAGGACCGTTATAGTTACGGCCGCCGTTTACTGGGGCTTCAATTCATACCTTCGAGTTACCTCTAAGCACTCCTCTTAACCTTCCAGCACCGGGCAGGCGTCACCCCCTATACATCATCTTACGATTTAGCAGAGAGCTGTGTTTTTGATAAACAGTTGCTTGGGCCTATTCACTGCGGCTGACCTAAATCAGCACCCCTTCTCCCGAAGTTACGGGGTCATTTTGCCGAGTTCCTTAACGAGAGTTCTCTCGCTCACCTGAGGCTACTCGCCTCGACTACCTGTGTCGGTTTGCGGTACGGGTAGAGTATGTTTAAACGCTAGAAGCTTTTCTTGGCAGTGTGACGTCACTAACTTCGCTACTAAACTTCGCTCCCCATCACAGCTCAATGTTATAGAATTAAGCATTTGACTCAATTCACACCTCACTGCTTAGACAGACACTTCCAATCGTCTGCTTTAGTTAGCCTACTGCGTCCCTCCATCACTACATACTCTAGTACAGGAATATCAACCTGTTGTCCATCGGATACACCTTTCGGTCTCTCCTTAGGTCCCGACTAACCCAGGGCGGACGAGCCTTCCCCTGGAAACCTTAGTCTTACGGTGGACAGGATTCTCACCTGTCTTTCGCTACTCATACCGGCATTCTCACTTCTATGCGTTCCAGCACTCCTCACGGTACACCTTCATCACACATAGAACGCTCTCCTACCATACCTATAAAGGTATCCACAGCTTCGGTAAATTGTTTTAGCCCCGGTACATTTTCGGCGCAGGGTCACTCGACTAGTGAGCTATTACGCACTCTTTGAATGAATAGCTGCTTCTAAGCTAACATCCTAGTTGTCTGTGCAACCCCACATCCTTTTCCACTTAACAATTATTTTGGGACCTTAGCTGGTGGTCTGGGCTGTTTCCCTTTCGACTACGGATCTTAGCACTCGCAGTCTGACTGCCGACCATAATTCTTTGGCATTCGGAGTTTATCTGAGATTGGTAATCCGGGATGGACCCCTCACCCAAACAGTGCTCTACCTCCAAGAATCTCTAATGTCGACGCTAGCCCTAAAGCTATTTCGGAGAGAACCAGCTATCTCCAAGTTCGTTTGGAATTTCTCCGCTACCCACAAGTCATCCAAGCACTTTTCAACGTGCCCTGGTTCGGTCCTCCAGTGCGTCTTACCGCACCTTCAACCTGCTCATGGGTAGGTCACATGGTTTCGGGTCTACGACATGATACTAATGCGCCCTATTCAGACTCGGTTTCCCTGCGGCTCCGTCTCTTCAACTTAACCTCGCATCATATCGTAACTCGCCGGTTCATTCTACAAAAGGCACGCTCTCACCCATTAACGGGCTCGAACTTGTTGTAGGCACACGGTTTCAGGTTCTATTTCACTCCCCTCCCGGGGTGCTTTTCACCTTTCCCTCACGGTACTGGTTCACTATCGGTCACTAGGGAGTATTTAGGGTTGGGAGATGGTCCTCCCAGATTCCGACGGGATTTCTCGTGTCCCGCCGTACTCAGGATACTGCTAGGTACAAAGACTATTTTAAATACGAGGCTTTTACTCTCTTTGGCTGATCTTCCCAAATCATTCTTCTATAATCTTTGAGTCCACATTGCAGTCCTACAACCCCGAAGAGTAAACTCTTCGGTTTGCCCTCCTGCCGTTTCGCTCGCCGCTACTAAGGCAATCGCTTTTGCTTTCTCTTCCTGCAGCTACTTAGATGTTTCAGTTCACTGCGTCTTCCTCCTCATATCCTTAACAGATATGGGTAACAGGTAGTACCTGTTGGGTTCCCCCATTCGGAAATCCCTGGATCATAGCTTACTTACAGCTACCCAAGGCATATCGTCGTTTGTCACGTCCTTCTTCGGCTCCTAGTGCCAAGGCATCCACCGTGCGCCCTTATTAACTTAACCTTATTTTCTGACCTTTCAGTCAGTAACTCTTTTAATACTACAGCGTTTCGGTTTATTTTCTTGTTACTATTTGATATAGATATTCAATTTTCAATGTGCATTACTTGGTGATCTCTCACCAATGGAGCCTAGCGGGATCGAACCGCTGACCTCCTGCGTGCAAAGCAGGCGCTCTCCCAGCTGAGCTAAGGCCCCACAAGACCTCTCAAGACTAAACAAGACCAATGTGCATTCCTTGTCCTTAGAAAGGAGGTGATCCAGCCGCACCTTCCGATACGGCTACCTTGTTACGACTTCACCCCAATCATCTATCCCACCTTAGGCGGCTGGCTCCTAAAAGGTTACCTCACCGACTTCGGGTGTTACAAACTCTCGTGGTGTGACGGGCGGTGTGTACAAGGCCCGGGAACGTATTCACCGCGGCGTGCTGATCCGCGATTACTAGCGATTCCGACTTCATGTAGGCGAGTTGCAGCCTACAATCCGAACTGAGACTGGCTTTAAGAGATTAGCTTGCCGTCACCGACTTGCGACTCGTTGTACCAGCCATTGTAGCACGTGTGTAGCCCAGGTCATAAGGGGCATGATGATTTGACGTCATCCCCACCTTCCTCCGGTTTATTACCGGCAGTCTCGCTAGAGTGCCCAACTGAATGATGGCAACTAACAATAGGGGTTGCGCTCGTTGCGGGACTTAACCCAACATCTCACGACACGAGCTGACGACAACCATGCACCACCTGTCACCTCTGTCCCGAAGGAAAACTCTATCTCTAGAGCGGTCAGAGGGATGTCAAGACCTGGTAAGGTTCTTCGCGTTGCTTCGAATTAAACCACATGCTCCACCGCTTGTGCGGGCCCCCGTCAATTCCTTTGAGTTTCAACCTTGCGGTCGTACTCCCCAGGCGGAGTGCTTAATGCGTTAGCTGCGGCACTAAACCCCGGAAAGGGTCTAACACCTAGCACTCATCGTTTACGGCGTGGACTACCAGGGTATCTAATCCTGTTTGCTCCCCACGCTTTCGAGCCTCAGCGTCAGTTACAAGCCAGAGAGCCGCTTTCGCCACCGGTGTTCCTCCATATATCTACGCATTTCACCGCTACACATGGAATTCCACTCTCCCCTCTTGCACTCAAGTTAAACAGTTTCCAAAGCGTACTATGGTTAAGCCACAGCCTTTAACTTCAGACTTATCTAACCGCCTGCGCTCGCTTTACGCCCAATAAATCCGGACAACGCTCGGGACCTACGTATTACCGCGGCTGCTGGCACGTAGTTAGCCGTCCCTTTCTGGTAAGATACCGTCACAGTGTGAACTTTCCACTCTCACACTCGTTCTTCTCTTACAACAGAGCTTTACGATCCGAAAACCTTCTTCACTCACGCGGCGTTGCTCGGTCAGACTTCCGTCCATTGCCGAAGATTCCCTACTGCTGCCTCCCGTAGGAGTCTGGGCCGTGTCTCAGTCCCAGTGTGGCCGATCACCCTCTCAGGTCGGCTATGTATCGTCGCCTTGGTGAGCCGTTACCCCACCAACTAGCTAATACAACGCAGGTCCATCTGGTAGTGGTGCAATTGCACCTTTCAAACAGTTATCATGCAATAACTGCTATTATGCGGTATTAGCTATCGTTTCCAATAGTTATCCCCCGCTACCAGGCAGGTTACCTACGCGTTACTCACCCGTTCGCAACTCATCCAGAGAAGCAAGCTCCTCCTTCAGCGTTCTACTTGCATGTATTAGGCACGCCGCCAGCGTTCGTCCTGAGCCAGGATCAAACTCTCATTAAAAGTTTGAGTTCTCACTCATTTCTGTCACTGACAGATTTATTGTTTTTTCATTGTTCAGTACTATAACCTCAGTTATAGTGCCCTGCACATTGGTTCGTCTTGTTCAGTTTTCAAAGGTCTTTGTCACTCAATCTCTCTCAAGCGACAACTATATTAGTATATCACAGCTGTTGACCTATGTCAACACTTTTTTGAAACTTTTTTTACTTTTTTCGTCCCTGCGATACACTCATAGTCCGTACGGGATTCGAACCCGTGTTACCGCCGTGAAAA